>CAWEOM010000028.1:0-60623 GCA_963810665.1 Candidatus Bathyarchaeota archaeon
AGTTAAAACTACAGCCGAAAACCTTAGCACTGCAATTTCAGGAGAAACCTATGAATTCAAGCAGATGTATCCCCAATTCATTGAGGATGCCAAAAAAGAAGGAAACAAAAAAGCTGTTCAAAGTTTTGATTACGCAAACAAGGTCGAACAAATCCACGCAAATCTCTACCAGAAAGCAATCGATGCGGTAAAAACAAAAAAAGACCTATTGAGTGTAGAAATTTCTGTTTGCCCCGTGTGTGGTAACACGTTTGAGGGTAAAGAGCCCGATATGTGCCCTATATGTGGAACAAGCAAAGAGAAATTTACTAAAATAGCTTAAGCTTCTATTTTCTCAATTTTTTGCTGAACAAAAATTTTGAAAATTGGAAAAGGATTACGTTTTGAGTTTCTGGGCAATTTGAACACCGTAATCAAAGCATTTTTTGATTTCTTCTTCAGTTGGTACCCATTTCAACTCGATGGTTGGTTCCATAACGTCGAAGCCTGCTTCCTTAGCAATCTTTATCATGCTCCGAACGGCACCGCCGCCCCAACCGAATGAGCCGAAGAATCCCCACTGTTTGCTTTTGGGTTTAAGTCCAGTAATGTATGTTAGGAACTTGCTGACTGGGGGGAACATACCGTTGTTGAGTGTTGGGGAACCCACCAAAACGATTTTGGAGTTGGTGATTTCGGTGACTATGTCTGCGCTCTCAGTTGCGCGTAGTTTGAACAGTTTAACTTCGATGCCTTGGCTTGCGATTCCGTCGCCGATTGCCCTTGCCATCTTGTTGGTGCTATCCCACATCGTGTCAAAGACTATGACAACTTCATTTTTCACAGATTTCCCTGTGGACCAGTCCATGTAGGCATTGACGATTTTCATGGGGTCTTTTCTCCAGATTATTCCGTGACTGGGGGCAATCATTTCGATTGGGATGTTCATGGCAACGACTTCTTGGATTTTCTTCACAATTAGAGGTGCGAAGGGTGTGAGGATGTTGGAGTAGTAAGTGATGGCTTCTTCCATTAGGATTTCTGGGTCCACCTCATCGTCAAAGCGTCCAGAGCTGGCAAGGTGTTGGCCGAAGGCGTCGTTGGGCATTAGCACCTTATCTTCGATAACATATGTGAACATGCTGTCCGGCCAGTGCAACATTGGTGCTTCGAGGAAGGTGAGGGTTTTTTTGCCTAGGCTGATTTTGTCTCCGCTTTTCACTGGTTCAATGCGCTCGAATTCTTTACCGTAGTGCTTGATTAGTTCTTCTTTGCCCCTTGCGGTTGCGTAGATTTTGGCGTTTTTAGCCAGTTTGGCGATTATGGGTAAGCTGCTGGAGTGATCCATTTCTACGTGATTAACTATTACGTAATCAATTTTTTCAAAGCTTGTTAATTCCGAAACATGGTTAACCAGTTCGTTGCAGAATGCGGCTTTTACTGTATCTACTAACGCAGTTTTTTCGTCCTGAATCAGGTAGGCGTTATAGCTGGAGCCGCGCCTAGTCACGTAATCGTGAAAGTCACGTAAGTTCCAGTCAACAACGCCAACCCAATAGATTCCGTCTTTAAGAGTAACTTTAACCATTTTAATTGCTCCAAAACAATAATTTACTAAAAAAACTGTTTTGTACTCTTATAATCGTTTCGTTCTAAAATTCTCGGTTGCTTTAAGGTTATATGTTGGAGAATACAGAAGTTACTTGAATACAAAACTTTTTTGGAGGCAAAAAATTGAGTTTACTCCCAGAAGACAAAAAAGGGCTTTTGCAAAACGACTTCAAAACGAAACTAGTTGATCCAATTAGAATCGTTATGTTCACCCAGGAAATGGAATGCCGCTATTGCAGTGAAACTCGTCGTTTAACCCTAGAAATCGCAGACCTAAGCGAAAAAATCACCACAGAAGTCTACGACTTCGTTAAAGACGCTGATAAAGCCAAAGAATTTGGCATAGAACGGATACCTGCATTAGCCGTCATCGGCAAAAAGGACTATGGCGTGCGTATCTACGGAATCCCTTTTGGCTACGAATTACAAACTTTCGTTGAAGCTATAATCAACGTTTCGAAAGGCACTACAGATCTGTCAGAAAAAACCAAAAACTTCTTAAAAGAGGTAAACACCCCTGTACAAATTAAAGTCTTTGTTACCCTAACTTGTCCGCATTGTCCCGGCGCCGCCGTGATTGCGCATAAATTAGCCATAGAATATGAAAACATTAAAGCCGATGTAATCGAAGGAAGCGAATTCCCCGATTTATCCTTGAAATATAACGTTATAGGGGTCCCTAAAATTATTATTAATGACAAAGTTGATTTTGTAGGGGAATTTAACGAGGACCTCTTTGCGGAACATGTATTGTTGGGGGCAATTTAAAAAAAAATATTTTTCTAAGAAATTAAAAAAGGAACCGGCTAGTTTAGTGGTTGTGGTTACAGCCGCATCCGCAGCTCTTGGTATCTTCGCCTTCGTGGTGGTGATGGTGCTGGTGATGCTGGTCTTCTGAGACTTCAACGTTTAAGTAGAGTTCTGGTTCAGCTTCAAAGCTTTTCTTGCATCCTGGAGCGCAGAAATAATAGGTTTTACCTTTGTAGATAGATTTCCATTTGGCTGTTTTCTCGTCAACATCCATGTTGCAAACTAAGTCTTTTGCCATTCATAATTCACCTCCAAAACATTCGCGCGGTATTACTTAGAGTTTTGGTTTAAACCGTCTCAACAGCGACGCGTTGCTTACGACGGTGACTGAACTGCTTGCCATCGCTATCGACGCGTATACGGGGTCAAAGAGCACATGCAGTATGGGATAGAAGGCGCCTGCTGCCAGCGGAATTAAGATTATGTTGTAGAAGAACGCCCAGAATAGATTTTGGCGTATCTTGCGCATGGTGGCTCTGCTTAATTGTATAGCTACCACTACATCGCGCAGGTCATTTTTGATAAGCACGATGTCTCCTGTCTCCACTGCCACATCGGTTCCTGTGCCTACTGCTATACCAATGTTAGCCTGGGCCAACGCGGGTGCATCGTTTATGCCGTCTCCAACCATCGCTACAACTTTCCCTTCGCTTTGTATTCGCTTGATTTCTTTGGCTTTATCTCCGGGTAGGACCTCAGAGAGAACGCTATCTACCCCGACTTGTGCCGCAATCGCCTGCGCAGTGCGTTGGTTGTCGCCTGTCAACATAACAACTTCAAGCCCCATCGCTTTAAGCGCAGACACAGCCTCTTTAGAGTGCTCTTTCAAGGTGTCAGCAACGGCAATCAACCCTGCGGCTTTCCCATCAACAGCCATTAACATCACGGTTTTGCCTTGGGCCTCAAACGCCGTCATTTTCGCCTCTAACTCACCGATGTTAACGCTATTGGTAGCCATGAGTTTGCGGTTACCAAGTAGGACTTTGGAGCCCCTGTGTTGGACTTCGACTCCGTGTCCTGGGATAGCGTTGAAGTCGTCGGGGTCCTCTAAAGCAAGTCCTCTTGCTAAAGCTAATTCGACTATGGCTTCTCCTAATGGGTGCTCAGAGTTTTTCTCTGTAACCGCAGCGTACTTTAGCAGTTGCGCTTCGGTAAAGACTTTGGTGGGGAGGATGTCGGTTACTTCGGGTTCGCCTTTGGTTAAAGTACCTGTTTTGTCGAATACGACGGCTTGAAGCTTTTGGGCTGTTTCTAAAGCATCGCCACTTTTGATTAGGATTCCGTTTTCTGCACCTTTTCCGACACCTACCATTATTGCCGTCGGCGTCGCTAATCCTAAAGCACATGGGCAAGCGACTATGAGCACGGCTATGAACACGGTCAGAGAGAAGATGTATGTGGCGCCAAACAGGAAGTACCATACAAAAGCCGACAACGTCGACGTGGCAATGATTATGGGCACGAAATAACCTGCTGCAATATCGGCTAATCGCTGCACGGGAGCTTTCGAGCTTAGGGCGTCTTCGACTAAATTAATGATTTGAGCAAGGGTAGTGTCTTTGCCGACTTTGGTCGCCTCGAACTTGAAGGTGCCGGTCTTGTTCATTGTTGCACCGATTACTTGGTCGCCCTTACGCTTTTCAACAGGGATTGATTCGCCAGTGATGACTTTCTCGTCCACACCTGAGTAACCTTCGATGACTTTGCCGTCGACGGGAATTTTTTCGCCTGGACGAACCACAATAATGTCGCCCACCTGGACTTCTTCTACGGGTAACTCGATTTCGACGCTGCTTCGGATAACGCGGGCGGTTTTTGCTTGGAGCCCCATAATTTTTCGGATGGCTTCAGATGTTCTGCCTTTCGCAATGGCATCCAGTAATTTCCCTGCTAATATGAAAGTCATTATCATGACTGCTGTGTCGAAAAATACAGCAGAGTTAGGAGGGAACACCTCTGGGAAAAACGTAACCACGGTGCTGTAGATCCAAGCAGTGGAGGTACCCATCGCGATTAGGGTATCCATATTAGCGGTTTTGTTACGCAATCCCTTGTATGCGCCTACGTAGAATATCCAGCCCACTACAAACTGTACGGGCGTGGCAAGGCCGAAAAGCAAAATCTTGTTTTGTTCCATTGGTAAAACTGTGAACCACATCAACAACATAATCGGGATTGTAAGACTAATGCTAGTTGCCAAAAGAATTTTGAGGTGCCGTACGTGACGATGGCGGGCTTTGCCTTCGGCATCCTCTACGTTTTTTTGTTGCTCTATAACCTCGTAGCCCACGTCGGTTATAGTTTTTTTGATGACAGGTAAGCTGATTTGTTCAGAGTTATATTCTACTAATACGCGTTCGGCGGCGAAGTTGACTTGTGCTTTGTAGACGCCTTCTTTGGTGGTTAGGACTTTTTCGATGGTTTTAGCGCAGTTTATGCAGGTCATTCCGCCGACTTGGATGCTGACTTTTTCGTGGATCACTTGGTAGCCTACGTCGATTATTGTTTTTTCTATTGTTTTTTGGTCTATAATCTCGGTGTTGTAGTCTACAATGGCTTTTTCAGCGGCTAAGTTGATGCTTGCTTTGGTTACGCCGTTTAATTTATTGAGAGCTTTTTCTATGGCTCGTGCACAATTTACACAGCTCATCCCGCCGATGTTGAGTACGATTTTTTTATTTTTTTCCTGGGTCATGAACCTTGTCTCCACTGTGCTCAGTGATAGTTTGTTTCGGGCACATATAAATATGTCTGCATAAGATATATCTTGGTGTATAAATTATGGCTAATTACACAACAAACCCTGACAAAATAACTAGGACCGAAACCACAACCGCTGCAACATAAAGCAAATTAGCAACCAAATTAAACCTCTTTGACTGAAACTTTCCAGCAACCTCCATTTGCTCAAAAAACAAAACAATACACGACAACCAAAACATCCCAAACAACCAACCGCCCAAAACATCACTCAACCAATGAACATTCAAGTATAGCCTGTCAAAACCCACGATCCCTGCCAATACAACCAAACCAGTAACGATTAATACTCTTGGGCGTTTACTACGCCACTGGCGCCACGCAAAATAAACAAGTATGCCACCAAAAACAATGACGCCTGCGCTATGACCGCTCGGGTAAGAAAAGCCCGTATCGAGTATAATGCCGTTTGTTGGCCTTGTGACATGGTTGAGTATTTTTGTGGTTTCAACGATGACGGCATCCCCGCCCATTGCACCAAGTAAAAGCAGACTTTGTGGTTTGAGGTTTTTTAGAAAAAGGACGCCTGAAATTAACAATGAAATAAGGACTAGACTGGTAGAGTCAAAGATTAAAGCAATTGCTTCAGCAAAAATAGATGCTGTGCTTGATTGGATAGAGGGAATCCAAAGATTAACCTCAACATCAACGGCGTGAAAGCCTGGCCGAAAAAGAGTGAGAAGCAAAGAGCACACAAATAACATTATGCAAACGGCAGAAAGAGTTCGTTGATTTTGAGATAACTTTGATTTTTTAATTTGCATTTTCGGTATTCCACTAATTTGGCATAAGGGTAGGCTTAAGCAAAAGTGATCAGTAACTGTTTGCTCTTTACTCTACTCTTTTAATGATGTGATACCCAAACTGCGTCTTAACAGGGCCAGAAGTAGCGCCTTTTTCAAGCTCAAACGCGGCTTTCTCAAATTCCTTAACCATCTTGCCACGTGTGAAAGTGCCGAGGTCGCCGCCTTTTTTACCTGATGGGCAGATTGAGACTTTTTGGGCTACGGCGCTGAATTTTTCGCCTTTGTCGAGACGCGCTTTTACGTTCCTTGCTTCTGTTTCTGTTTTGACTAGTATGTGGCAACAGTGAACTTTGGCTGACATAACTTTCTTTAGCGTTGTTTGGGCATATAACTCTTACTTGGTTATCAAAATGTATTTTATGGAAAAATCTTGTTGATTAATTTATTTATCTAAATATTTACATTCGACGTAGTCAGCCAGTAACCGTGAATTTATATAAAACTGTTAAATACAAACTTTGCAGCCGGTTCCCATTTCGAACTTCGAAGTAAACATATAGATATTGTTATAACAAAAAAAGTCCCTACCTGTGGTTATGCAAACCGATAATACGCTCATAAACATCGATAAAGAACAGAACCTCGACCGCGGAACCGTCAAGCAGTTAGCTAAGATAATCGAGTTTTTGCTCAATATAGAAGAATAACTTTTTGCTTTTTTAGTGTTTTTCCCTTCTAAACATGGTAGTAATTCCGATTTTCAAAGAACTGTGAATTTTTTAAGTGTTTAAGATTTTGATTTATTAAAAAATGTTTAACTAATAAAAGGGAAATATCTCTCAACAAATGAGAGAAATCATTGCATAAACTTGGTTTACTCGATTACCTGAATTGCACCTTCGGGACATTGTGCTTCACATGCTCTGCAGACCAAACATTCACTTTCTTTGGTCGGAACAGATTTGCCGTCTTTCATTTCGTAGACGCCAACTGGGCAAGTGTTGACACAAGTTTCACATCCGGTGCATTTAGGATCGACAACTATTTTTACCATTTTTGTCTTACCTCAACGTAATATTTTACGAAAAGCTGTTGAGTAAAATAAAAGGGTTTAGGTGTTTCAGCGTATTTTTTCATGTAACCGCTGCAAAATTCCATTTATAGCTGACTCAGCTTTATTACGGAGTTTATGGTATTCGCCAATGTTTTTCTTGTAGATTTCAAGAGAGATTTCTCCTTTGTTTTGGAGAATCTCAATTCTTTTGATGTTTTCTTCTGCTTGCAATAGGTCAGCTTCAGCTAATTCTATTTGCCTAATCAAGTCTAGATAGGTACGGTTTGAAGCGCGGAATAAGTTTTTTGTCCGCTCTAAACTTCTAGTTAAGCCCACTATTCGGGTCTCTATAACTCTTTTCTGCACTTTGTATTGTCGTCTTGGAATCTTTCCTTTCTTAGCATTTTTTTCCAGCGATTTTAATTCTGCATTCAACTGGATTTTATCCTTATAGGTGTCAATAAAATCTTTGATGGTACTCACGCTTATCGGTTGTCCTGTTTTTACTGCTTCTTGGTTACTATCATGTTCCAGTGCCGAAGGAGATAGTTTTTGGGTTGCTAACCGTTCCACTCTATTTTCGTAGGTATCCTCTTTAGGCGAATGTCTTCTATAAACCACGGCGCCTATGCATCCGATTAATGCAGCAAAAGAGGCCCAAAATGTTTGACGAAGGGAAACCCAAACGGGGTTATAGTCGTATGATACTTGCATGTTTTTTTGTTGCGGTCCAAGGTAGTCAACGTAGCATATGTTGTTTTGAGAAATCGTTAGGGTGTCTTGGTAGGTTTTCCGTGTTAAAGTTGCTGTTGAATCAAGTGAATTTGCCTGTGGTATTATGATTGTGGCGCCTTCGGGAGGATTAAACGTCAGGGTGGCATGTTGGACGAGGTAATGTAAATTGGGAAAAAGTTGGAAATTTCCTAAATCATATTGGGCTCCTCTAAGGTTAGCTCCCGGAAGATTATATTGTAATGTTAGTACGGTTGATTGTCCTATGTTTACTAAGCTGGATAATGTAGCATTAACTAGTAGCATATTATTGTTTGGAGATGGATTTTGATAGATTGGTAGTTCTCCACCGAATTGGTCCCTGACAATGATATTTCTTGCTTCAATGGGTAAACTTAGAACAAATTCGCTCAATGGCGCAGTAGAATTGCTTGTAATTCGGTAGTTGTCTTGGGCAGTTACTTTTCCTGTTGGGTCAAGGGTTATGTCGCGTTTTAAGCTATTTATGTTGCATAGTTGTATTGTTTCTGTTGGCACTTTAAAGGTGGCTGTTGCTACGGAATAAGTATATGCCATTAGGCTTGTTTTTAGGTAGTTTAAGCTGTTTACGTCTCCATCGTCTTTGCTGATTGTGAGTGTTGTAGGTGAACTCGGCAAAGAAATGGTTACGTTACAGGTTTCCACTTGCTTCACTAAGCTTGGGTAAGCTGGAAAATCGAGAGTGAAGTTGCCCGTATTGCTCTCGGTCATTAAACTATTGGTTAGCACAAATGCCACTGTGAATACGCTAGGTGAGTTTCCGTTGAAGTTTACTTCTGCCCCATAGAATCCACTATGGTTCCCCAGTTGGACTCCAATGTTAATATCGTAAATGTGACTTGTGTCGTAGGCCAACGCTTTGATAATATATGCGCTATATTGATAAGGTAATCCAATCATGAATCCATCGGTAACTTGTCCTGAGACATGGACTGTGTCTAGAATAATCGTTTCTCCGGAATACATGACTATGACTTGGTGGTCTACTTTGTCAACGTTGTAACTTCCGCTTTGGGCTGAAACTTGGCCGAATGGCAAGGTAACTGGGAAAACCAAAATTAATGTGAAAACTAAAAGCAGGAGAACTGCAATAGTTCGTTTCAACGTATTCACCCAGCGAGCATTTCTTGTATGTTAGGTCAACTTGTTTATTTACTTTTACTGAAGACTATGTAATATTTAGTATTTAGCAAAAAGACCCAAAAATGCGGCTATAATCAGTTTTGCGGGTTTAGCTGCAAATTTTTCTGGTAGTCCTCTTATTCATAGTTTCAAAATTTACTGCTTTTTTATAAAAAACCTAGCAGAATACCTGCCGCGTCAGCGGCAGGATGAATGCGATCAACCGTAGTTCTATTAACGCCAAAGGTCGATAGATCGTTCACCAACGATAAGGGGAGGTGATCGACTTGGAGAAGGGACTTGTGCTTTCCAAGTCAACTACCACCTTATCTGGGCCACTAAATACCGGCGCAAGGTACTTTTGGGCTCAGTTGAGGTTAGGTTGCTGGAAGTACTTAAAACGATTGCTATTGAGAGTGGTTTCCAACTGCTTGCTGCTAGGGTTCATGGTGTTGTTATTAGCGCTAAAATCGAAGAATTTATCAACCGCTTTTAATTGGAGGTCCTCGCCCCGTAAGGGGCGAGTAGGTCACTTTATATCATCACAAGCTTGTTTATTGTAATTTTTTGTCAATCACAACAACGAGTATAGTCCCTTAAAGCCGATATTTTTAGAGAAGACCTCCTCCTCGACTATATAGATAGTCAACTCATGAGCTACCTTTGGATTAAATAAAATTTGTTGGTAGCGGGGAGTAGATTTGAACTACTGATCTCTGGGTTATGAGCCCAGCGGGTTAATCCTGGCTACCCCACCCCGCTACGTCTATTAAAAAACGTATTTGATGCAACCTATTACTTCAATCGTGGAATATTAATAGTTTCTTTTTTATTTCAGCAAAAGGATTTTAGTATCGAACATATCTCCATATGGCGGATGGTTTCCCGATGGATAAGCCGTATTTGCGTAAACTTTCAAATCCGCCTCTAGATAATCCCATCTTCGTTCAGGGGCTCCCAGGTTTTGGTAACGTAGGGCGGATAGCGGCTCATTTACTCATCAAGTTCTGTGATGCCAAACCGTTTGCTGAACTATATTCGCCTTCATTTCCAGATTACGTCGCCATAACAACAAAGGGTATCGCCAATTTGCCCCGCTACGAATTTTTCTATGCTCCCATGGAAAAGAATAATTTGATCATAATGACGGGTGAGATTCAGCCTTCCTTTGACGATGTGGTGGCACATTATGATGTTTGTGAGTCAGTCGTTAATTTCGTTGAAGAATTAGGTTGTCGTTTCCTATTTACCATGGGTGGTGTCCCTATATCTGAAGATAAAACTCAAGTTTTCATCGCTGCCACTTCGCCACGGTTAGCAACCGAGTTTATGGAGAAGGGTGGAGTTATCTACAGTAAAGGTCGAATTGTTGGTGGTACAGGCCTAACTTTGGCGTTGGCTAAGGAACGCAATATCGACGGTGTAGGTTTGCTGGGTACAACCTTGGGTTTCAAGGCTGATAGGGGCGCAGGTTTTCTGGTTTTTAAATTTTTGATGAAGGCATTGGGAAAAGAGATAAAAGAAGGTTTGGTGGAGAACAATCAACCTGAAGAGTCTTAAGTTGGGTGTCGGATGACAGAAACTAATGAAGATGTAGAGGTTTACGGCATGGAATCGAAGTTCACTAAAGTAGCTTTAACTATCGTTGCGGTTCTGTTGATTTTTATCGGTCCAACTTATATGCCATACCTTCTATCCAAAGTTGTCGGAGTGGACTACTATGCTTCCATAGGCGTCGGCGCAGCCTTGTTCATCGTAGGCTTAATGATGCTGATTTACCTCATCCGCAAAAAAGTCATAACATAAACTTCCAAAATTTTGCCTCAGATACCCTAGAGTGCATCATCAAGTCAGCTTTTTAATTTCTTCATCGGCGACCCAATAGGGCAGAATCTGTTTTATTAAGCATTCTTATGTTTAGTTAGTAGTTTTGCCGACGAGCCATTTAGCACAACAATTAACGGGTATCTATGCCAATTAACTTTGATGTCTGCGTTTAGTTTGGGTTTTAGGTTAATTGTGATTATGCCCTGAGCAGAATAATTCTATTTTTTGAGAAACCGTAATGATTTGTTAGACTCTTTCAACTGACAAAGTTTAGTTTGAATATGCTTCTATAATACATAAGGCATATTAGATATATCCAAAAGAATACATTTGCTATGCAAGACAGCAAACCCCGACTCCCTGATGATATCAAGGGAGAAATTAAGCGCACAACCATAATTTTGGAGCGGAGCGAACGTGAATTCATCGAATCCTTAATCGCCGAGGGTAAGGAACCCGGCATCAAACCGCTCATATCTAAGATGCTGGAAATATACAGGAGCATGAACATCGAGGATTGGCGGTTTCCCGGCGAATACTACTGGGGTATAAGCCGAATCGTTTTTGTTAACGTTGAGTTGATCAATATTTTAACTCAGCAGGTCCCCAAGGAGCAGTTGTGTGAAGTCGGCAACCAAATGGGGAATGCCCTAAAGATTTCTATTCAATCCACGCTTGGAGTTGACGCTAGCGTAATGGAAAACTGGGAAGCAATTTTCAAAAGGCTTAAGGTGCAAGGGTTTGGCGACTTCTACCTTAAAGACAAATTCCTGCTGCTCAAAACCCCTTTTATCCATGATTGCGAGATGTGGCGAGGTCTAATGGAGGGTTTGCTAGATGTTGATTTGGAGACGCGTAATTCGGTGCCTCCGCTGGTTTTTGAAATAAAAACAAACAAAGCAACCAAAGTTTAGGTCTGTATTTTTTCGACAGTTAAATATTAGTGAACAGGTTTATATGGGAGACAGTAGTTGTGGTGTCGTTTAGTGACGTATGATGAGGAATTGTGTTCATCCAAGGCGATTGCCTTCATTGCAGCTAAAAGCAACTGCAACAGCGTGAATTTAGGCACGATTAGTTATTTAGTATTAGGCATATTCCCACAACAGAGCATTTTATCAGAACAAAAAACCCCCAGATGTTTCTTTGAAAGTTTAGGTGATAATTTATGGATAAAATAAAATTTGCTATTCCAAAAGGCTCCCTAGAAAAAGCAACAGCGGAATTCTTCTCCAAATCAGGTTTCAAAATCGGTGCATCAGATCGCACCTACCGCCCAAGCATAAACGACCCCCAAATTGAAATGAAAGTGCTACGCCCCCAAGAGATCCCTGTGTTTGTAAGCGAAGGCTTACAGGATTTAGGTATCACAGGCGAAGACTGGGTGAAGGAAAATCATGCCGACGTAGAAATCCTGCAGAACCTAGAATACGGCAAAATTCGCCTTGTCATAGCCGTCCCCAAAAGCGTCCCAGAAGGTACCACCATAGGTGAATTTATGGAGTCAATCTGGGTTCAAGGCAAAAACTTCCGAATCAGCACCGAATACCTCAACATCGCCTCAGAGTACCTCAAAAGCCAACCCCAATATAAGCAACGCTTCGGCAAAGCCGACCCCATGCTTGTGACGCCGTGGTGGAAAAAAGGCGACAACCAACGCGCAAAAATCTTCTTATCCTTTGGAGCAACCGAGGCAAAACCACCGGAAAACAGCGACTGTATTATGGACGTAACCGAGACAGGAAGCACCATTGAAGCTAACAACTTGCGCATCATAGATACTGTCCTGAGGTCTGCTGCCATCCTAATCGCCAACAAGAAAACGATGGAGGACCAGGAGAAGCGCGAAAAAATCTTCGACGTAGTCGCATTACTTAAGGGCGTTGTGGATGGGTCTAAGAGGATACACATATTTGTAAACGTAAAGAAGGAAAATCTTCAAACACTATTAACCGAGTTACCAGCGCTTAAAAATCCGACGATTTCACCCCTAGCCGATGAGGGTTGGGTAGGCGTGAATACAGTCATCGAGAAGGACTGCCTGATTGCGTTGCTGCCTAAGATCCGCAAAATTGCGCAGGGTCTAGTGGTGTATGAGCCGCGGCAGGTGCTAGCGCTGGATGAGATTGCACGGAGAAGCGAGGGTCAATGCAGAAAGGATCAGCCGTAAAAGTCTGGAACTTAGAACAGCTACCAACAGACTGGTTTAAGCGGCAGCGAGTAGACCAATCAACCACACAAGAGCTCGAAGCAAACGTCAAAGCCATAATAAACCAAGTCAAAACATCCGGCGACAAAGCGCTGCTGGAGTTTGCGCTAAAATTTGACAAAGCCGAACTCACTACTCGGACCCTTCAAGTGAGAGGAGCAGAAATCAAGGAAGCCTATATGAAAGTAGGCAAAGACCAAATTAATGCTCTACAAGTCATGCAGAAAAAAGTCAGTGCATTCCAAAAGCAGCTGCTCAGCCAAACTGAAGTGAAAACCTCAGCGGAGGGAATATCGGTTCAGACCGTTCTACTTCCACTCGAAAGTGTCGGCTGCTACGTCCCAGGTGGGCAAGCGGCTTACCCCAGCACCGTCGTCATGACAGCTGTACCTGCCAAAGTCGCTGGAGTCCCACGGATAGTTGTTTGTTCTCCCTCAGACGCAAAGGGTAAAGTAAATCCACTAGTCTTGGTTGCCGCCGACATCTGCGGTGTCGATGAGGTCTACAAGGTTGGTGGAGCCCAAGCTATAGCCGCATTAGCTTATGGAACAAAAATCATAGCACCCGTACACAAAATTGTCGGACCCGGTAGTAAGTACGTGACTGCTGCAAAAGTCCAGGTTTCAAACGATGTTGCCATTGACATGCCTGCTGGACCAAGCGAAGTCCTTGTTTTAGCCGATGAGTCAGCTGATTCACGGTTAATTGCTTATGATATGATCTCCCAGGCAGAGCATGGCGGCGACAGCATTGCAGGGTTGATAACGACTTCAAAAAAGGTAGCTTTGCAAGTTCAAGAGAACCTCTCAAAAATATCTGTTTCCACAGAGCGAGGAGAAAAAATCTCTGAATCACTCGCTAAATACGGATTCATCATAGTCTGCGAAAACATCGATGAAGCGGTAAATTTAACTAACCAGTTTGCTGCGGAACACTTAGAAGTCCTCACTGTGAACGCAAAAGAATTAGCCCAAAAATTAGTCGCAGGCCTCATCCTCATAGGTCCCTACAGCCCAGTTGCATTAAGTGACTATGGCAGCGGAACAAACCATGTATTGCCAACAGGTGGCTTCGCCCAGTCATTCTCAGGGTTATCTGCTTTGAATTTTATGCGGCGAGTCAGCATAGTTGAAAGCACCAGAACGGGACTAGAAAGAGTAAAGGACAGTATCAAAGTAATGACGGAAGCAGAGAACTTTCCTAACCACTACAAATCAATACAGGCAAGGTTTGAAAAATGACTGAATCATACAATAATTGGCTAGAACAGAAACTCGAAAAGCTAAGAGCAATAGACTGCTATTCGGCTGGTTCTACGGCTGAGTCGGTAGCAAAGAAGCTGGGTATCCAAACAAAACAAATAATCAAGCTTAATTTTAACGAAAACCTTTTTTTACCCAGAATAAAGCAGGCGAAGTTGATTCGGGAGTTAGCTGATGAAATCGATTTGCGTATGTACCCCGAAAATGAAGAAGTTAAGTTACGTGAGAAAATTACTGGTTACATCAAGGTTCCGAAGGATTATCTTGTAGTTGGAAACGCAAGCGACGAATTAATCGACCGCATAATTCGCCTCTTTGTAGAAAAAGACGACGCTGCAATTTCGTTTACGCCAACTTTCTCCATTCCCCGGTTATGCGTTATACGGCAAGAAGGCGAGTACATTACAGTGCCGCTCCTAGGCAACCTACAACTTGACGTTAAAGGTATGCTTTCCAAATTTTCGGGTAAAACACGACTGCTCTACATTTGCTCCCCAAACAATCCCACTTCAACTCAGTATAAACAAGAAGACGTAGAAACCTTAGCCAAAGCCTTCCCCGGCATCGTCATCCTAGATGAAGCATATGGCGAATTCGCAGATTACTCCTTTGTGCCTCGAATCCGTGAGTTTCCAAACATGATTATTCTGCGGACTTTCTCCAAAGCGTTCGGTTTAGCTGCACTCAGATTAGGCTATGCAGTTGCAAACCCCGAATTAGCCAAGATATTAACCGAAAAAACACCCTTACCCTATCCAGTTAGCGAATTCACCCTACGCATGGGTATCAAAATGATTGACAACAGCGATTTGATGAAGAACTCAGTGGAAGATATGAAAAGAGAACGAGCCAAGCTGATCTTTGCCCTAAACGACATAGATGGCGTACAAGCATTCGAGTCACAAGCCAACTTCCTGTTGGTCAGCACTTCCAAACCCTGCGATGCAGTCTATGAGAAACTGATAAAACGAGGTATAATGGTGAAAAAATGGGGTAAAATCCTCCAGTACAATAACTGCTTCCGCATCACCGTAGGGTTACCGGAAATGAACGCAAAATTAGTTGAAGCGCTGGATGATATTCAAGGTGAACAAGATTGAGGACACAAGAAGTTTACCGTAAGACCAAAGAAACCGAAGTTAAAATCAAAGTGAACTTGGACGGCGAAGGAAAAATAGCCGTAGCCACATCCGTGCCGTTTCTCGACCACATGATTACTTCGCTTGCCACGCACAGCTTAATCGACATAGACGCATCAGTCAAGGGCGATTTGGTGCACCATCTGGTCGAAGACCTCGCATTGGGGTTAGGTGAAGCCCTAAACAAGGCGCTGGGCACACGTGAAGGCACCACGCGCTTTGGAAACGCTGCTGCACCCATGGACTGCTCATTGGCATTCGCCGCCGTCGATTTGGTCAAGCGCCCTTACTTCAAAATCGACCTCAAACTCCGTGGCAAGAAAGTAGAAGGCATGCCAACAGAAGACATCGTGCACTTCTTTGAATCTCTTTCATCTGCTCTGCAAGCGAATGTGCACATCTTTGTGGAATACGGCAGTAATGACCACCACAAAGCAGAAGCCGCCACGAAATCCCTCGCCCTCTCACTTCGCCAGGCTACTGCACTGGACCCCCGACGCAAAGGTGTACCAAGCTCCAAAGGAGTAATCTAATTGGCAAACATAGTCATCTTTGATTACGGCGTTGGCAACCTCTTTAGCCTTAAAACTGCGCTGGAAAAGACCGGCTTAAACGCGTCAATCGGCACCAACGTAGCGGATTTGGCGGAAGCCGATGCCATAGCGTTGCCGGGTGTAGGAAGCTTCACAGCAGCAATAGAAAAAATCGGTACTATCAAAGAGGCGCTGCAAACCAAAGTATCGGAGGGCACGCCGCTACTTGGGATCTGCCTTGGACTACAGCTGTTCTTTGAAGCCAGCGAGGAAGGCCCCGGAGAAGGTTTAGTTTTCTTCGAAGGTAAAAACATGCACTTACCCAACGCTGTTAAGGTTCCCCATATGGGCTGGAACACCCTAAATATTATCCGCCAAAACGAACTTTTCGACGGCATCGCAGAAGGCACCTATGTCTATTTTGTACACTCCCTTTACCCCCAACCTAAAAATCCGAACATCGTGGTAACTAGGACAGAGTACGGCACAACCTTCACCTCAGCAGTAGCCAAAAAGAACATCTATGGGACTCAGTTTCACCCAGAAAAATCAGGAGACATAGGGCTAAAAATCTTGCAAAACTTTGCTAAAGTAGTGGTCAGGTGATAAATATGCAGTTGATTCCCGCAATAGATTTAATGAACGGTAAAATCGTACGCTTAACACGCGGCAAAGCTCAAACCGCGAAAACATACGAAGACAAATTCGGCGCTCCATTGGAAGCGGCGAAGAGGTGGCGCGACGAAGGCGCAGGCAAACTCCATGTTATCGACTTAGATGCCGCTTTTGGGATAGGAAGCAACCAAGACGTCATAGCCGAAGTCGCAAAACGCGTAGGGGTGCCCATCCAAGTCGGCGGGGGAATACGCAGTTACGAAACAGCTGAGAAACTTTTCCAAACAGGTATAACTCAAGTTATCCTCGGCGCACTAGCTTTCAGTGACCCTTCAGCTATTGATAAAATTCAGAAGAAATTTGGCGCAGACTCAGTTATCGTTGCCTTAGACAACCATGAAGGCCGCATAATGGTTGAAGGTTGGCAAACTGCAACCGCCATGACCGTAGATGGCGCACTTGAAAAATACACTGCTCTTGGTGTTCGCCATTTTTTGATAACCTCCATAGCTCAGGATGGCATGCTTAATGGTCCAGACCTACAAACGTTAAGTGCCGCCACCGAGTACCCCGGTGCCAGAATCATGGCTGCAGGCGGAATCGGAAGAATCGGAGATTTGGCTGCTCTAAAAGACATCGGGGTCGAGGCCGCGGTTATCGGAAAAGCCCTTTATGAGGGACGATTCACCTTAAAAGAAGCCTTAGAAAAAATAGGAGCTTAAAAGATGCCGCTTGCCAAAAGAATCGTACCCTGCCTTGACGTTGACCACGGAAAAGTGGTCAAGTGTATTAACTTCCTCAATCCAAAGTGTGCGGGTGACCCAGTGGAGATGGCTAAACGCTACAGCGACGACGGCGCCGATGAACTCGTCTTCCTCGACATCACCGCTTCCCACGAAAAACGCGATATCATGCGTAAATACGTGGAAGGCGTTGCAAAAGCCATAAGTATACCCTTCACTGTCGGCGGAGGAATTCGTACTGTGTCGGATGCAAGGTTGGTTTTGTGCAGTGGAGCCGACAAAGTGTCGGTTAACACGGCAGCAGTTGAGAAACCCAAAATAATAACTGAATTGGCCGAAGTTTTTGGTAGTCAATGCGTTGTTTGTGCTATAGACGCAAAACGAAACCGGTCGCCGGGCGAAGGCAAAATCATGGTTGACACAAAAGACGGAAAGCTCTGGTTTGAAGTAGTAACTTATGGCGGCAGAAAACCCACAGGTATCGACGCAGTGGAATGGGCATTGCAAGCGGAGAAGCTTGGCGCAGGCGAGTTCTTGGTAACTTCTATGGACAAAGATGGCACAAAAGACGGTTACGATATCGAATTAACGCGTGCAATATCCGAGCGGGTTAACGTGCCAATCATCGCAAGCGGTGGCGCGGGAGAACCAAAGCATCTTCTCGACGTTTTCATACATGGAAAGGCGGATGCAGCGTTGGCGGCTTCGATTTTTCACTACAACAATTACCCTGTTCCTGTTGTGAAGGAGTACTTGCGCGTGATGGGGGTGACTATTCGAACATGACACAAAACGAATTGATAGAAAAGTTAGACTTTAAAAAGGGCAACGGACTAATCCCCGTCATAGTGCAAGACACCAACACCAAGGCTATTTTGATGCAGGCATACGCCAACAAAGAAGCAGTTGAATTAACCTTGAAAACCAAGAAAGCCACGTATTGGAGCCGCAGCCGAAACGAAATCTGGGTGAAGGGCGAAACGTCGGGTCACACCCAAAAAATCGTAGCCGTCGCCACCGACTGCGACTTCGACTCGCTTCTCTACGTGGTTGAACAGACAGGTCCCGCATGCCATACGGGCGAAAATAGCTGCTTTTTCAACAAAATGCTCTAAAAAGAGCGCCATTTTTTATAGTAATTTTTTTTTCCTTAACTTCTTGTCCCAAAGCGCATCATTTTTTCTTTAGATAGTGTGAAACTTCTTTCCGAAAATAAACCGTTAGATTTCATGATAAGCTCTCGTAGTTAATGCTTTTAAACAAAATCTTTCTTATACTCTTTGTGAATTCTTATGTCTCTGCATGAAGCCATGCTTTATACTCGTCAAAGTGAAGCCAAAGTTAAATGCAACCTATGCGCACGCCGTTGTCTAATCAGCGACGGAGCCCCCGGCTTTTGTCTGGTACGCAAAAACGAAGGAGGCACACTCTACACTCTAAACTATGGCAAAGTCGTCTCCGCAGGTGTGGACCCCATCAGCAAGAAACCTCTTTCACATTTTAACCCCGGTGCCTTAGTGATGTCAGTGGCCGCAGCTGGCTGCAATTTCCGTTGTCAATTCTGCGATAACTGGATGATAAGCCAAGACCACGAAGTCGCGGGCAAACCATTTCCCCCGGAAGAAGTAGTTAAATCCGCCAAAAATGCCGGATGCCAAGGCATAAGCTATACTTACACTGAACCCACCATTTTTATGGAGTACGCTTACGACATCGCCAAACTCGCCAAAGAGGCAGGGTTGTTTAACACATTTGTAACGAACGGCTACCTGACACCAGAAGCAGTCAAAACCATCGCACCCTACTTAGATGCAGTAACTGTTGACTTCAAAGGCGGTGCCGACCCAGAGTTCTACAAAACTGAAATGGGCGTTCCCAAAATCGAACCAATCTATGAAAGCCTAAAGGAACTCAAACTCCAAGAAGTCCATATAGAGCTCACCAACCTAGTCGTTCCAAAAACAGGCGATTCACCCGACCGCATCCGTGCCTTGGCTAAATGGATAAAAGACTACTTGGGACCCGACATACCCTTTCATCTGCTGCGTTTTCATCCAGAATACAAAATGACAACCATTCCCGCCACCAGTATACAGGAGATGGAGCAAGCCTATCTTACCGCCAAAAATCAAGGTTTAAATTATGTCTACATCGGTAACGTCCCGGGTCATCCAGCCGAAAACACTTATTGCCCCAACTGTGGCACCGTCGTTATCAAGCGCTACAGCTTCGATATAACCCAGTGGAACCTTACAATCGACTTGCGCTGTCCCGTTTGCAACAATCAAATCCCTATAAAAGGCAAACTGCACAAAAACAACCAACGTTTCCCTTACGCCCTTTTTTAACCTAACTAACTCTTATTAGGTTAAAGCTTAACTTGAAATCAAGCGGAACCAATGACTAAGTATTGTGCTTTGGCGATTTCAACAAGCTATTGGAAACCAAAAGAAAACTACCTTGAAAGGGTAGCTGATGCTTTGGATGGCCGAATTCGAGACGGTGACTTTGTGGTGCTTTCAGAAAAAGCACTTGCGGTAGCTGCGGGTAACGTAGTGGACGAAGCCACTGTTAAGCCCAGCCGTAATGCTAAATTTGTCGCAGACTTCTGGATGCATATTGTGTGGGGTTACTGCCTTGGGTATTTGTGCGGTTTTGGGCAGAGACTTCTGAAACGACTGCGTGAGTACCCGCTTGATTCGGGAAGCAAACACAAGCAGATTGCCTTGGAGCATGCGGGTCTTTTACAGGCACTAATGTTTGGCTCGGAGGGAGGCATTGACGGCTCAAATTTGGCTTATTCATGCGTGAGTTTACCACTAAGTAACGCTAAGGATTTCGCGGATAAAATCCAAATCCATCTTCTCAAAAGGTTAGGCAAAAATGTATACGTAATAATCGCCGACACCGATAAAACCTACAAGTTTGGTAACTTCTACTTTACTTCGCGTCCAAATCCTCTGGAAGGAATACATTCTTTTGGCGGAACAGTCACATATGTTGTGGGAAGAATTCTTCATTTAAAGAGGAGTTCGACACCGTTATCGGTTGCAAGTTGTAACATACCCGCTGGAGAAGCATTAAAAATCACCAACATCGCCGACCGGGCACGTGGACCCGGTTCAGGTGCCACCGTCTGGGACATGGCGGCAAGATTCAATGTTGACATCAACGGCGTGAGCTGGGAAATGCTCGGTACGATCACGCATAATCCCATAGTTATCGTCAGAAAAAATCCTGCTTAAAGTTTAATTAGAATAGAAAATAAATAGTAAATGAAATAAAATCAAAGTTTATGAAGAGTAACACATAAAAATGAGACTCGCAAGCACTTAGCAAAACGAAGGGATACCTATGGAAGCAGCATTACAAAAGTTGGACGCATTCTTTAACCCGCATTCAGTCGCAGTTATAGGCGCCACCAAAAAAGTCGATAAAGCAGGACACGTTATATTCAAAAACTTAGCTACTAACAAGCAACGGGGAGTTTTCAAAGGCGAACTTTATCCCGTTAATCCCGGTGAAGACTCCATTTTGGGCTTCAAATGCTTTAAAACGTTGAGCAAGGTCCCTGGAGAAGTTGATTTAATTGTTGTTATTGTTCCAGCAAAAATTGTGCCTTCCGTCATGGAGGAAGCTGTTGCAAAGAAAGTTAAGACTGCAGTTATCATCACTGCAGGGTTCAAAGAAGTTGGCAACAAAGAACTTGAAGACCAGATAATCGCTATTGCCACGAAAGGCGGGATAAGAGTTTTAGGTCCAAACTGCTTGGGCGTTTACTACTCAAAAACAGGTATTGATACTCTCTTTCTACCTGAGATGAAGACTCTCACCACCGGCGAAGAAGTGGTTGCGACACCGCGACCTCTGCCTGGTAATATTGCTATGATTACACAGAGTGGTGCTTTTGGGTGTGCCGCGTTAGACTATTTGACTGGTCGCCAGATGGGTGTAAGCAAATTCGTAAGCTTTGGCAACAAAAGTGACGTTAACGAATCTGACATACTTAGCTATCTAATGCATGATAAAGAAACCAAAGTCATCCTGGTATACCTCGAAGACGTCAAAGGTGGACGCGAATTCATTAAAATCGCTAAGAAAGTCACGCTAAAAAAACCCGTTGTCGTTATCAAGTCAGGACGCAGTGAAGCAGGTGCAAGAGCCGCAGCTTCACACACAGGTGCAATAGCAGGGTCAGATAAAGTTTATGATGCGGCCTTTGAGCAATGTGGTGTAATCAGGGCTCATGATATGGAAGAATTTTTTGACATCGGCAAAGCTCTTGCAATGCAGCCTCCAGCGAAAGGGAGAAACATCGGTATCCTAACTGATGCAGGCGGTCCAGGTGTTATGACTGTTGACGAACTAGAAATTCAAGGTTTAACTGTTGAGCATTTTTGTCAAGAAACTGACAACAAATTCGATGAACTCAAAAAGCAAGGGGCTATCTTGCAAATAGCGGCTACTCATAACCCCGTTGACTTAACCGGTTCTGTCACTGACGAACAGTTTGAATTATCTGCTGATATTATGTTTCAGGATCCTTACACTTATGGTATAATCCTTTTGGGTCTTCACCATATGCCCGGTCTGAAAGAAAAATATATTGATGGTATAGTAAAAATCAGCCAGAAATACACTAAACCAATTGTTATGGTGGATATAGGTGAAACGGAAATGGCGCTCTATACGCGTTCACGTTTCGATAGACTTTGTGTTCCATCTTTTGAGTCTCCTGAAGACGCTGCGAGAGCAATGAAATCATTGGTTAGGTATGGTGAATACCTGGGTAAGAACGGTTGTTTAGCCGAGTATATCGTCAAATTCAAGAAGAACTGCAAATCTAAACGGTAACAGCGACAGTTACCGCTTTGCCATCTGTCAATCCTAATTTTCCACGCAAATAGACAGGTGCAATAATTTCCAAAACATTGTTTGGATAATCTGGAACCATAGGAACAACAACTGCGCATGCTAAAGCATCAATTGATGCCATAAACAACACTCCAGGGTAATACCCTGCCTGTTGTGAAACTTCAAATCCCTCTGCAGCATCCAATAGCTTTCTCTTTTTTGTGTCCAGTTTTGTTAGGTGTATGTTTAGGGTTCCAGAGTAAGGTGTAAAACCGAGTTTTTCTTTTATCTGTTGCTTAATCCAGGGCAATTCGATGAATTGTTTTCCTGTGCCTGTGCCTGAAAAAACTGTGCCTTCAAAAATAAGGTGCAGTAAAACCCAGCCTTGACGGCTTATTGTTGCTCTTTTAGCCAATGTGCAACTGATTCCAGGACAGGGTCAGTGGATATGTCCACGACTGGGACAATCATTTTCTCTTTTGTTTCAATGATTTGTGCATATTTTGGCATTAATGCGTAACCCACGTAGGTCCAGTAAACTCGACGTTTCTCGAGTAGCTCTTTGGCGACTGTGGAGTTGGAGGCGGTAAGTGGGAAATAGAGGAAGACTACTCCGTCAACCCAGTATAAACCCGCCAGTTTGCCGCCAGCTACAACGGAGGTGAACCTTGCGAGTTCTTCAGGACTGTTAAAATGGTTTTTTTCCATTATCACGATTTCTTTGAAGGGTTCATAAGAAACTGCGACTTCAGTCTTGCTCATAGCACATTTCACCAGTAGTTAAGGTATTGTGTTAGCGGTTCCCTTTTAATTTTGTTATTAGTTGCTGAAAAGAGGTTTAGTTACTTTTGCTTTTATGGCGTGAGAAGCACAACTAATTTGTCGTAAAGAAATAATTAAAGAAAAAAGTGAAAAATTTTAGACTGCTTTTAATCAGTATACCAAAGCTCTAAACATAACTATTGTCGGTGTTCGCAGGTTATCTGGATTTTTGAATTGGGCAGAGCCCTCCTAAATTTATAGGTTTCGCGTAGATACTCTTGTAATTAAACGAAACGGCGTTCACCTTCTGAGGTTTCTATCTTGGGCAGCGGATTTTTTACACGTCATTGAAAGTATTTTTGTTCTACCTAAACGGAAAAGATTATTAAAACAAGAGACTGCTCAAACAACAATTCATAAACAGAGATTTTGGTTATTTTGAGTGGTTAATAGGCATACTCAAATAGCCCGTCTGGGGTTGTATACCCCAAGCTCTTTCGCAATATCGGGGAGGGATTAAATACTTGAAGAAAAAAACAAAACTTAAAGCTAAAGGAAAAAGGTTTTACCAAAATACACACGGAAAAATTTATCGTGTAAAACCCAAGACTAAGCTTAGCCGACGATTATTCCTTAAGAAGCAGCAAAGACAAATCGACGCGCAAATAAAGGTTTAATTTTCTCCTATTACTTTTCATTATTTTCATTTAATACCTTTATTAGTTTTATGGACTAATCCTTACAGGAGAGTTTTTTTTCGTTTTTTGATTTCAACCAAATTATTTTCCAACCTTTTACATATGACGCTAAAAGGCACAATAGTTATAAGCCTAAACAAAGGCTTCTCGAAGAAAGTTAACTCCTTTTGTTTAATAGGGGCGTTTTAAGTTAATCTTAATAAAAAAGTTGTAAACGTAAAGAATATGAAAGTCTTGCCCTTACTTTAAACTATTACTGCCTTTTAATATCTCAAGGTACAAAACAATATTAATTCAATCCATTTGGGTGCTTATTCATCAAGCTCACTGCCACGGCTTCCGCTTTTGACTCAGTTGAGAACTCGGGGGATATTTTTTTGCCTTCTTCTTTATTGGTTTGAGCTCCAGCAAAAAGCAAGACATGATATCTGTTGCTGAATATTTTTTTTGAAACGATTAAAGTCTGACCTGTGTGTTCGTTGATATACCCGCCTTTATTGCTTAGTCTTTTCCAACCTTCAATTGTCTTGATTTGCTTAGCCTACCCTTATGATTATGCCTTATTTGGTTTAATGTGCCATTTGTTTATCTTCGGCGAGCCCATGCTTGTTTGGGCTCAAAATTGCTGCAACTCGAGGTTGCCCTTATAGGTCTA
Source organism: Candidatus Bathyarchaeota archaeon (assembly GCA_963810665.1). Taxonomy (GTDB): domain Archaea; phylum Thermoproteota; class Bathyarchaeia; order Bathyarchaeales; family Bathycorpusculaceae; genus Bathycorpusculum. The sequence continues at coordinate 24,151 of CAWEOM010000028.1, forward strand.
TCTGCTACGCGTTTTGCAAAACATGTTTTGCAGTAGACTGGTTTACCCGGAGTAGGTTTGAAGGGGACAGTAGTTGCTTGATTGCAGCTAGAACATTTGGTTTCGTAAACATTTCTTTGAATTTTTTTTCACCTCATTTTCTAATTATTTAAAGAGATTCTATTGAGGAATGAGCCTTAACTGGATTTCTCGCCTTTTTTCTTGTTGTCTGCAAAAACTTTTTGTCTTGTCTTCTTTTTTACTGTACAATTAGTTCGTACAGACGACTTGCATCTGCGACAATTTTTAACTAGGCCTGCTCTTAATATGCACAATGATTTTTACCTCTTTTGTTTAGCTTCGAAAAGAATCCGTTTATACAGATAGGCGTATCCCAGAGGATAAAAGAAACTCTTCGGTTATGTATGTGCCCCATCAACCTTATAAATACGATACCAAAAAATACTTTTTTTTCCAAAAAAGGTATGAAAACCGTGTTTATTGCAAAAAGAAGGTTTATAAAAAAATATAATGACAAATCATCTTGTAAATAGGTAAAAAGTTGTCAAAAGTTAGCTACACTAATATAGTTGCAAATGCTTTTAGTGTTCAACGTTAGAATTCTTTAGAGGAAGAGACAGACCGTCGGTAACGTTTTGCTTTTCTCTCAAACTATTCTGGTGTACTTTGGTATTCCCGCCAATTAAGGTGAAAATATGGGTAAAAGAAAAATTACAAATGAGAGCAACATCGACGGTATGGTTTTGCCTTCCTCTTACGACGTGTTAGGCATAGCAGTCAAAATGCTAGGCGCAGACAGAATTATGGTTAAATGCCAAGACGGCAAGGAACGATTGTGCAGAGTACGAGGCAAACTGAAAAGGCGCGTTTGGATACGTGAAGGCGACATAGTTTTGGTATCGCCGTGGGATTTTCAAGCGGAAACGCGGGGAGACATCTTCTGGCGTTATCGTAAAAACCAATCTGACTGGCTTAGAAGCCATAACTACCTTAAGATGGAATAGTGGTAAAAACATGATTTTGAAATGTACTGAGTGCGGAAACACCTTCCAACGTGACGGTCTTAAAGATGGTGAAATATTGGCTTGCCCAATCTGTGATGCTGGTTACAAAGTGTCGGTTAAGGATGGAAAGACGTCTTTAGAAGACTCTGTATATGAGAATGAAGATTCAGAGTTTTAATAAGTTCAACTAATTTATTAATTAAAAAAAGTACCTTTTTGGAAAAAGAACTACTTTAGTAGTTCAACTATTGTTCCTATAGCTTGGCCTGGTACGCCTTGGTTGAATCTTGCTCGAACCATGCCGTTTCTGCCATGAGCACCCATGATTTGCCCGATTTGTGTTCTGTTTGCCCCCTTCCAAGCGACCTTTTGTCCTACTATCTTGCCTACAAGAGCTGCCGAAGTTAAGCCTTGAAATTCGATGAGGCATTCCTTTGAGGTTTGTGACTTAGGTCCTGTTCGGTAATTGGTTATTCTTCCGTAAATTTTTTGTGACAAAGATATTTCACCATTTGGGTGCCCTTTTAAAGGTGTGCTGGCTTTTAAAGATGCAGGATCAGTTGGGCAATTCTGATTTAAAAAAGAAAACGGCTGAAACAAAAATTAAAAAAAATAAAGAAGGAAAAGTTTAGAACATTTTTTCCCATCGGTTAAAAAGGTCTAAGACTTCATCGCCGCCGTGACCCTTTAGGAATTCGCGTGTTTCTTTGTCGGCAACAGCTTCCTTCTGGAACTTTTGAATGTATTCTGCTTTTTCAGCTAAGAAGATTATGCCGTCTACACCTTGTCTTGCAACACGGGTAGCAACAGTCATAATTTGTTTAGTTGTTGCAACTGTGTCCCAGGTTTCATTTGGTCCGCGAACGTAGAAGTTTACAAACATTGGCTTCTTTAGTTGGCTCTTGAAACCTCTTGCGATGGTTTCCCAGTACCAAGGAGTTGGGTATGATTTGCTGAACATTGGTATAACGAAGTAGTCAGCGTATTGTGCTAGTGCTTCAAAGTCGTAGCCAAATCTTACTTTGCCAAGCAAGGGATCTGGGAGGAGGTTAACGAATAGGGGTTTACCTGACACTATCTCTTTAACTTCAGCGAGAAAATCAGTAACAGTTTTTGCTCTCCACTCAACCCAGCTTAGGCCGCTTTTGCGTTGTTGTTCAATGCATCTTGGGCAAGTGCAAAAGCCCTGGTCAGCAAAGTGTTGGCTACTGATGCTGATGCCTGGCGTGAGTTTGGCGCTTTCAGAGATGATTTTTAAGTTGTATTCTCTGGCTTCAGGGTTAGTCATGCATACTACATCCCAGCGGAGGTTGAAGCGTTTGTTTGTGCGGAGTGCTGGACCAAAGGAGCTTATAGATACCCAGTCAGGGCGTTTTGCTGCCATGTTATTGTCGCCAAAGACTGCGATGTTTGTGTACATCTCTGGGTTGGCTTTTCCGACGATTCCTGATTCTGATTTTTGACGGTAGAAATTGTAATCGACGCCTTCAGCAGGCTCGGGTTGATAGAGAAATGTGCCGAATTTCAAGTTTATTACACCATTATTATTTTTTGTCCTAATTTTATAGGAATTGAAGTGCAGGTTATTTAAGTCTTTTCAGTTAAGTCCCATTTTGGGCTTCCTTGATTAGTTTAATTAAGGCGTACTTTACGAAGGGTGGCAAATTAACTGTATCATAATTTGGAAGCTTTGCGCACTTTTTCTCACCGAACAGAGGCATGTTAAAACAGTTGGTAATAGTTTCCCAACCGTCAATGTCGGTGGGTAGCAGGTTCTTTTTGTAGTCATCGTCCATCTTTGCGGCCGCCAAGAGAAACGCGCTGGCTGAAGGGTTCTTCTTCAGGATTCCAGATAGCTCCTCGGCGTCAATAGCTAAACTCTCAACCTTAGAAACTTCCGCTGCTAATTTCTCAAGTGGTAAATGCCTCTCTCTTAGCCTATCGGGCACGTTGCGGTTTGCCCAAATTGGTTCCTGCCTCAGTAATGCCTCCGTAACAGCTTGCCTAGCACAAAAACCGACCATTTTGCCCAACTTCGAGGCTGGACCCGCCAAACTTACGATTTTGCCGTTACCCGTAACAGCAACAGTAACGCTGTCAGTAATCGAACCCGTTGCCGAGTCGCCAGTATATCGACTTCGCACATCAAAGTCTCGGAGCACGGCTGATTTAGCTTCGGTGGCAGTGATTAATGCTGCGACCATGCAACTTTCTGTGGGATTACCGTCGATAAATACGATTATATTTATGGTTCCTGCGATTTCGTCTACATCCATCTTCTCACCTGAGGATTCGCTATGGGAGCAACCGGCGGTTGCGGCTACACTGACTGTGTAAGCATCAGTTTTTTTTGTGACCAAGCTGAAGTTGTGTACGTTAGCGGCTGTAACCATCGCGAGATAATCTTGTGTTATGTTGAGTTTTGCTGATGAGGTGGTGATGAGTTCGAGGGGGTCAATATGCAAGGTATAGTCGCTGTAGCCCTTCGGTACCCCAACGTTTAACACTGCCTTGACGCGTTTGGTGCCACCATTAAAAATCGCTGAACTAACAGTTGATAATCCATCCTCAGAGGTAACTGCTAAAACATTATCTTTCACAGTAAATTTTACTTTGTCTGATAAGTTATGTTGCTGGTCCAAATTACCAGTTTCCTTTTTGCTATTTTTGGGGTTTACTATCATTTATAGTGATGGCTTTAGCTGGGCACAAATTAACGCATATACCGCACTTTGTACAATGGACGAGTTCGATAAATTGGGGTTTACGGTTCTTGCCCTCTTCTAATGCGCCCTGTGGACAAACACCAATGCAGATTTGTCCCGTGCAGGGAGGGCATTTAGTGGCATCTATGGTAATGGGCGATTTATGTTTGTCCATGTGAATCAATCAATAATTAATCAAGCGCCAAGAATATATTTGTTGCGAGCACAGATATTGAACATGCAAATTGGCTTAGTCACATACAAACCTGAGTTCGTTGAGGGCTATGACCTCCATGTTTACTATAGTAAATGGGCAGATGGGCAAGTTTTCCCCGCAGCAAAGGGCATGCAAAACGACGTCACTGTTTTCTGCGATGCCAAAGCCATCCGCGAAGATCCCAAAATCGTTGCTGTTTCAGATACTGGTCCAGCGTTACGCCGAAATAGGCGCTCTAACCTACCTTTTGACTTTGTTTGTCCCACCCATCCCAGTTACCAAGCCAAAGTCCTCACCTATATCGATAGCCTCGCTAAAGAAGACATACTCGGCATTACACTAAATCTCTATCATTTCCCAGATCAAGAATACTGTACATGCACACGATGTACAACGCAACGCCAAAATAGCGGCCTTGGTTGGGCGGAATGGCGAGCTCAAATAGTTACAAATTTCCTAAAAAAGACCAAAATCCATACTAAAGGTGTTTTTGCGGTTGAAATGTTTCCTGACCCTTTATTGGCAAAAGAACGTTTCGGCATAGATTTTAGCGCGATTGCAGATTTGGTGGATTATTTCCATGTGCCGCTTTCGTCTCGCGACTATTTCACTAACTACTGGGTTGATACTATAGTTAGGGATTTTGTGGCTACCCTTAAAAAACCAGTAGTAGTGGAGCTTAGCGCAGAAATACCCACTGACGAGAAACTCGATGCTTTACTCAAGACCGTGGCTTATATTTCTCGTCATAATTTGCAAGCGGTTTTGCTGCTGGTGCATGACTCAGAGAACGCACGGCAAATCGCACGTTTTGCTGTTCAGAGCAATGACTATCGGGAATGGCTTGATCAATATGGGTTTAAAGAAATGAGTAGAATTGTCGACTTATGGGCTAAGATTTACTGAGTTTCTTTCTATATTCCCTTAGCTGTTCCATATTTAACTCAGCGGTTAGTACCGAATCTTCGACTGCATCAGAAACCTCGCCCAAAATGCCCCACGGTGCTATTAAGGCGCTTCTACCGCCTCGCATGTTTGAGGAAACGTTACCGACTTTTAAAATAAACAACCCATAATCCCGAGCTATTGCTTCCGTCAAAGGGTGACCTTTCACGGCGGGGTGTGTTCCCATGGCAGCGACTGGCAGTGACAAGATTTCTACGCCCATTTGAGCAATTCTTTTAACCAATGTAGGGTCAAAAGTGTCAGCGCATACGATTAACCCAATTTTGCCAACGTCCGTATCTATCACAACCGGTTGGGTTCCTCTGGAGACACCGGCTTTGATTTCTGCTTCTATTGGGTTGTTTTTCTTGTATTTAGCCAAAAGTTCACCGTTTCTCCATAAAGTGCTTGTGTTGTAGAATTTTCCGAATTCTTCTTGAAGAACTGTACCGCCGAGAAGGTATATATTTCCAATTTCTAAGGAGATGCTCTGGAGAAAATCCAGCGTTTTGTTGCAGGTTTCGCTGGATATTTCTAAAGCATCGGTGAAGTTTGCCATGCAGTTAGGGACAGTGAAATATTCTGGTAGAGCAATTATGGCGGGTTTTTCTTTAGAGGCTTTTCGAACGGCCTTTTTTGCAGCTAAAAGATTGTTTTCTATGTTGGTTCGGATTCCCATATGTAGTATGCTGACTTTCAAATGTTGAGCCTCTTAGGCTGTATTGTGTATTGCTATGGTTAATTCCTTTAAAGTTTACTGTTTAATACTTTTTGTATTGGGGTTGCTTTTGGATTTGTTTTTGTTTTGGGTTTAATTGACTTTGTTTAGGAATAATTGTTCTATGGATATTACTTTGTTCAGGTTTTAAGCTCATTGCAGCACAGATGTTTACTAATTAACCTCTTTTATAATCATGCGGTTAACTTTATATAGGTGGCTAACGACAGACACTGTAATATCGAGGGAGAAAAATTGACCCTTAATGAAACTGAAGTTAGTAAACTCTTACCAGACATCCGAACTCTTGTAAACAAAGTTGTCAAAAAAAATCTAGCTGATGGCTTCCTTTTTTCTGCTGGAACAGATACCCAAATTATTGCCTACGAAGCAGTTAAATACAAACCCGACATCCCTTGCCTTACCCTAGCATTCAAACATGGACAACCAAAAGACACTGAATACGTCAAGAAAATGGTTGACCTACTACATCTCAACCATGAAACCTATCAATTCGGCAAAGAAGACGTAATGAAATTCTTCCCCAAAGTTGTAGAAGCACTCAAAAAATACGACCCAATGGAAATCAGAAATAGCTTACCCGTCTACATCGGTTTAACTTTGTTAAAACCCAAAGGCATAAAAACCGTCTTCACTGGTGATGCATTAGACGAACTTTTCGGTTACCCCTGGCAATTCCACTTATCAGAAGAACAATTCGCAGTCAAACAGCAGGAAATGTGGGCAGAAATGGGGTTCTCCTCATTCCCGATGGCCGAATCTCTTGGAATGCAAATCAAAGCACCTTACCGCGACCCAGAATTCATGGATTGGGCAATGAAGTTGCCAATCAAATACAAGATTAACATGTACAACGGCGTGAAATACGGTAAATGGATTTTACGTAAAGCATACGCAGACGTCATACCTAATGACATAATATGGAGACCTAAAGCACCACTTGAAGCTGGCACAGGCACAGAAACTCTACGTACCTACTTCAACGACATGATAGAAGACACGGAATTTAACGAAAAGAAAGCAGCTATCAAGGCAGAAGACGACGTTGAAATCCAAGACAAAGAACAACTGCTCTATTACGAGGTTTTCCGCAAAAAATTCGGTAAACCAAAAGATGTGTTCCCTGCTGTAGAAGGTGCAGTGCAATGTCCAAAATGTAAGAGTCACCTTGTAACCAAGATTCAGTTCTGCAAGGTCTGCGGAGCTTACCCCATCTAATTTTTTCTTTCTTTTTCTTCAGCTTTGTTGAGTACTTGCTTTCTTCTATAGAAGTTGTCACTGGCAATCTCCCTACATAACAGCAATCAACAGGGTGAAGAAACATTGCTTTTGTCGTCAGATTGAAACGCTCTCTCTTTTCGGGAAAACCTTAATCTCTAGTTCTACTCATGTGACTCCCATCGAGAGGGATTAATACTTGGCTAATCTGTCACAACTCAAGTTTGCAATGACAACATCAATTTTCTTATCAACGTTCATCTTTGGTTTGCTTATGTTTGCAATAGTGTACTTCTTGGAATTAGAGGTGTTCACGGGTTTGCTCATCGTTGTAGGCGGTTCAGCTCTCTTCATACTGTTCCAATTCGCAGTTGGACCCGCCATAGTTGCGGCAACAACAAAGTTGCATTATCTAAAACTTGGCGAGAATACATGGCTTGAAAAAACTGTTAAAGAATTAGCAGACAAAACGGGTTTGTCCATGCCCAAGCTAGCAACGGTCCCCAGCAATACACCCAACGCCTTCACGTTTGGCAGAACCACCAACAGCGCCACTTTAGCTGTACATGAAGGTCTTTTACAACAATTAAATGAAACTGAAATCAAAAGTGTAATAGCCCACGAACTTGGACACATTAAGCACAAAGACTACATTGTCATGACCGTGCTTTCAGCTTTACCTCTGATTGCTTATTATATTGCACAAGTCACTTTATACGCAGGTGCTTTTAGTGGCGGCCGAAGAAACAACAAGGACAACAGTGGGGCGTTGCTGATTGTTATTGGTGCAATTTCTTTTGCGGTTTACATTGTTACATTCCTAATTGTCATGCGCCTCAGTCGTCTTCGGGAGCACTATGCTGATGCCTTCTCAGCCTACCTAACCGGTACGCCACGTGAACTTGAGAGTGCTCTGGCGAAAATCACCTACGGTTTATCCATCTCACCTAAGCCCCCTGAGGGCGCAAGGGCTTTTTACATTGAGGATCCTGGTATGGCAAAGCAGGAGATTTCCAAGATAATGGCTAAGAAGAACCAGTATGATCTCGATAAAGACGGAGTTTTAGATGAGCGTGAGTTGCAGTTGGCGATGGAGAAAGAATCTAAATCAACGTGGATGCAGATGAATAGCCTATTTGCAACCCACCCCGCAACATTTAAGCGTATTTTGCTGTTGCGTGAAATTGAGCAGGAAATGGCTACAGGTAAATACAGCAGCGACAAAATGTATAATCATGTTTAACCCTTAAAAGCCACTGATTGCATACGAAGACTAATATTTGTGTAGAATCGATTATTTACAAAACCCGGAAAGAGCATGAAAAATGGTAAACTATTGTCCTGAATGCGGCGGAGAAATGCATTACATATCTTTGACTAAGCATTACGTTTGCAAAAGTTGCGGTTTATCGTGTACAGGGCAGGAACTGAACGATTTGCACGACAAGAACCGGCCAGCCGAGGAAACCGATGCCGAAATCAGGGAGTCCCGCCGAAAAGAGTACCTTAAATGGTACCTTAGCAAAAAATAAGCTCATGTCATAGCGAAAATTGACTTTTTCTTAGTTTTAACTCTGTACGTTGTTTTTTTAACAATCTTTTCTAAAAGCTAATTAAAAAAAACCTTTATTCATTAGCCCTACAGAATGACATGCCATGATGGTGGCATAAAAATCATATCTATGGACAAGTGAGCTTTTTATTGGTAACTTAGAAAAAAATATGTCCACTTGCCATCCATGCAGACAACAACTCATTTAGTCATGATCGCTTAGAATTAACGCAATCGAATATGATCAGCGAAGTCCGCGAAAACCCCCAATCATCACCACAGGCTGATTAGGTCCAGAATTTGATGACGCCCCCTTCGGGTATCGTCAAGGCCCTTAAAAAAGTTCATAGAGAACCCAATAGTGTTGGAGAGAATTAATAGGAAACTCGTTTGAATACCCACGCTTTATAGGCTCCTCTGTTATTGTGTTGTTTTATTTGGTTTTTATATCATTAAAGCATAAGATTTTCTAGCGCTCTCATATATTAAAAATCTAAACAGTTATATTATTCTTAAACCAATTTTTAATTGGTGAATTTTTAGATGCATTTTTCCCAAGTTTCTGGTGAAAAAAAAGACCACAAAGTAACCCTCTACGCACTGAGCACCTGCGCTTGGTGTAAGTTGACCAAGCAGTTTCTAAAAGATAGTGATGTGGAATACGAATATGTTGACGTGGATCTACTGGAAGAAAAAGACAAGAAAATAGTGCATGAAACAATCTTAAACAAAGGTGGAAGCCTTAGTTACCCCACGGCCATAATTGATGACAAAACAGTAATCACTGGTTTTCGCAAAGACAAACTCAAAGAGGTTATTGGTATTTGACCATAACCATTGAGCAAGTTCGTAAACGTGCAGAAGCTGACGCAAAAACTTACGGCTATTATCTGACCCCGCAGCCGGAACTGCTACAGATGTTTTTGGAGGGCTTAAAATCCAATGAAGATCGCTATGGTTACCCCTCATGTCCGTGTCGTTTAGCTACAGGTAACTTGAATGTGGATCGCGATATCATCTGTCCCTGTGACTATCGCGACCCAGACGTTGCGGAATACGGTGCCTGCTACTGTCGTTTGTATGTCAACAAAGTTGTGAATGAAAGTAAAAATCTCCCCGATGTTCCCGAACGAAGGCCACTAGAGAAACAGGGAAGAGCGTATGGAACAGCTACCGCCAACCAACAAGCAGCCACGGGGAGCAATCCCAAAGAACAAAAAACGACTCCGCAGAATACTCCGCCGCAGAAGGTTGACGTAGAAAAAAAGTTATGGTACTGCAAGCAATGCGGTTATGTTGTGTTCCGTGAAGACCCACCCTACGTCTGCCCGATCTGCAAAGCAAAGAAAGAAATGTTTACCCAGATAGAAACTACGCTGGAGCTCAGCGGTTAGATTACCGCTCAATTTGTATTTCTATTTTTTTCCAATTCACTTCTATTCCATGCAAACTTGTAACTGCGCCCACTACAGTTCCAGTCAGGATATTTTCAACGAATTCGTTTATGAGGATGTCCTTTCCATCGACTTTTAGTTTTACGCCCAACTCATCTCCACCTATTTTGGTTTAAGTGGATGGGCAGGTCAAAAAGGTTGCTACAAAAACTGTGTTTACAGTAAAATTTTTTGAAATGTTTAGCACCGTTAAGAAATTGGGTACTAACTGTGTTTATTTTTGAGAATTTGTTTTAAGTAATTTTTAGTTTACATCTTTAAAATTTATAGTTGATGGTTAAACATGTGTTTGATGGTGAATGTCTGTTGCATAAAACTTTTTTTATTCCCTGCATATATAAGCACTAACAGAACCTCCCAAGAAGAGACATCACCGTGAAAACCCCTGAAATCTACCTCGATCCAGAACAGCGCACCCAAAAAATAATTGAGCTTCTCGAAAGCCTGTACCCCAACGCAAAAACTGCTCTAAACTACACCACACCCCTCGAAATTCTTGTTGCCACAATACTCTCTGCACAGACAACCGATGTTAGAGTTAATCTCGTAACGCAAAAGCTTTTTAAAAAGTACCAAAGCGCCCGAGACTACGCAAACGCCGATATATTAGAGCTCGAACAAGATATTCACTCTACAGGCTTCTATCATAACAAAGCCAAAAACCTCAAAGGATGTTGTCACCTCTTAATTGAGAAGTTCAACGGACAAGTGCCCAGAACTATGGACGAGTTAGTGGAATTGCCCGGGGTGGCGCGGAAAACCGCAAACATAGTACTCTACAATGCCTATGGCGTAACCGCTGGTATTGCAGTAGATACTCATGTCCGTAGGCTCTCAGAACGGCTTGGGTTATCTCGGCAAAAAGACCAAGATAAAATCGAGCAAGACCTCATGAAACTTGCGCCTAAAGACAAGTGGATGCCCCTAACAGACCTGCTGATTTTTCACGGTCGCCAAGTTTGTACTGCAAGGAGACCCCGCTGCGGCATCTGTGTCCTAAACAAAATTTGCCCCTCCGCTTTTACCTTCGAGTGAGCCATTAACCATTTATACCGCATTTCCCCCTCTTTTATAGAGGATTGTTTTTTATGGTAAACGTCAAGGTTGGAGAAAAAGCAATAGATTTCACTTTAAACGACACAAACAACAAACGTCGAAGCCTTCATGAGTTTTTGGGACAAAAAATTGTTTTAGCTTTTTTCGTCGGCGCCTTTACAACTACCTGTACCAAGGAGGCTTGTGCATTCCGAGATTCTATGGATCGATTCGTTGATTTGAAAGCACAGGTTATCGGTATAAGCGTAAATGACACGCTTGCGAATAAGGAATTTGCGGAAAAAAATCGCTTGCCCTTCCCTATTCTGAGCGATTATAACCGTTCTGTAATCAAACAGTATGGGTTGGAACTGGCGGATTCTACTGGATTAAGCGGCTATGTTGTTGCTAAACGTTCCATCTTTGTCTTAGACCAAGAAGGGATCGTGCGGTACGTGTGGGTTTCTGTGAACCCTTCGGTTGAACCCAATTACATGGAAGTACAAAAAGCCCTCGGGCAAATCAAATAGACAAAACATTTCTTCATTAGAAAGGTTGTAGAAAATCAGGCTACACTTCCTGCTTAAAGCACAAATAATAGCGAAACGCCCTTTTGATTGAGTGCGCAGTTCTTTGCGTTAGCAGAAAGATTCATTACTTCTGTTGAAGCACATCGTAAACGGAGACAAAGTAACGTGCCGTTAACATTTATCATTGGGACAGCGGGTTCAGGCAAATCCCTATTTACCGCTGCTTTCGCCGAATGGCTAAAAATGAGCAAACAAGACATCGCAGTAGTTAACTTAGATCCGGGAGCACTCAAACTTCCCTACCAACCAGACGTTGACGTTCGAAACTATGTAGATGTAGGTGATATAATGGAGAAGTATGGTTTAGGTCCCAATGGCGCTTTGATTATGGCGGCGGATTTGATTGCAGATGAAATCGAGAACTTAACCCGCGATATCGAAGAAGTCCATGCCGACTTTGTCTTAGTTGACACACCAGGACAGATGGAACTTTTTGCTTTCCGTGCCAGCGGACCTTATATAGTCAACGAATTAACCAAAGAACCCAAAGCCTTGATTTACCTCTTCGACGCTGTTTTCTCTATTAATCCCTTAAACTACGTTTCTAACATGTTCCTCTCTGCAGCAGTTTATAACCGTTTCTTCCAGCCGCAGTTGCATGTACTCTCCAAAACCGATCTAATCCCCAAGAAGGATGTGCAGTCAATTGCTTCTTGGTCAGCAAACCCAAGGGAACTCGAAGAAGCCATCGAAATGAAACTTGAAGGAACCAAACGCCTTTTCAGCCGTAACATGATGCAAGCTATCGACAAACTCGGCTTAAAATTTCTATTAATGCCCGTTTCCTCGAAAACAAACGAAGGGATGGTTAACATCAATACTACGCTAGAGCGGATTCTTAATCAAGGTGAAAAATACACAACTTAAGCGCTGATTAGTGACCAGCTTGCGGCAAAGGCGCCCCTTTTTGCCTTTAAAGCAGATTCGGCGCCGGCGACTATGATGACATCGTTTTCTTGAGGCCTCATTTGCTCAAAAATTTGGCTTGCGAATTTAGGATACTGCTTCTCAACATTATCGCTCACGGATTCGATGCAAAGATGCCCTTTTTTGTAAACGATTACGAGGGCTTTGCGTGCGCCTGCAATGATTGCCGCGTCCCGTTGGTCAATTCCTGACTCAACTTTCTCGCCGCAATTCTTTACTAAAAAAGTATGATTATAGTCTGATTGATTCAAATCTGACTTGGCTAAATCGATTTGTTTGGGGAAGATTTCTTTGAATTGCAGACAGATTTCACTACCTTTCTTAGTCAAGTTGCAGCCTGCCTTAGATGTCTCAATTAAATCAGCTTCTCTTAGTCTGCTAATAATTGTACGGACTGCACCATCGCCTACAGATAGTTTCTCGGCGAGTTTGTTTCTTCCCAACGGTTTCTTTGCAAGAAGTTCCAGAGCGTAGAATACATGGAATATAGTGAAGGTAGTTGAGGGCCCGGGAGCTTTTTTTCCTGCGATTTGTTGCATAAATTTCTTTAGGGATACCGCCATTTTCTCGCCCTTCACTTACTTAGGAGCGCCTGGGTTATTATAATTTATTAAAGGATACTGAACTGTATTTGTAAGCAATCACTAACTTTAAATGTACTTCTACCTTAAGCTCTGTGTTCGACGTTGGCGTACACCAAAAGTCGTCCTCGAATTATTCAAAGTATTTACGTTATAAGTTTATAAATAGGTAACTTGCGGGCTACCCAAAATCTTTTGAGCTGTCATCTGTAGTTTGCAGAATAATATTTTTGTCCTTATGACCTGATGTTCTAGGTCGTGATCTGCGGCGACTATTTTGTCCATTCTCTTGGGGTTGACTGTGAGTTGTATGTCCAATAAGGAAATTGCCTGCGTATAGTATGTTTGCCTGTAGAATTCGAAGGTTTGTAGTATTTTGGTTTGATTTGTTTTCCTAATTAGGAGTTTTGTTGTTTGCAACCGTTTGGGCTTGAGAATGTTGAGGGTAGTTATCGTTTGATATTTCTTTTAGAATATTTTTGGCAGAAAGCCTTTTAAGAAAAACGACGAGTTACGTATGGATATTGTAACTTGGATGGATAGATATCTCATGAAAAGAGACGGAAAATATTTATTCACTTCTGAATCAGTCGGAGAAGGTCACCCTGATAAAGTTGCCGACCAAATATCCGATAGTGTTTTAGACGAAATTTTTTCGCACGATCCTAAAGCGCGTGTTGACTGCGAGACTCTTGTCATGCAGGGTACAGTTTTGGTTACAGGTCAAATTACAACCTGTACATACGTCAATATTCCACAGATCGTTCGTCGTACTCTTAAAGAAATCGGTTTCGATAACGCTAAGGACGGTTTAGACTGGGAGACCTGCGGAATATTAGTTTCCTTGACTGAACAGTCGCCAGATATAGCTATGGGTGTTGACGAGGGTGCTGGACACGAGCAGGGTGCGGGCGATCAAGGTATGGTTTTTGGTTATGCAACCAACGAAACTAAGGAGCTTATGCCTCTGCCTATTTTGCTTGCGCAACGGCTTGTGAAGCGTTTGGCGGATTGCCGTAAAACAAAGCTTATGTCTTATTTGCGTCCTGATTGCAAATCTCAGGTTACAGTTGAGTATGACTGTGGTAAACCAAAATGTGTGAAAACAGTTGTTATCGCTGCACAAAATAATGGTTCTGTTGACGATGCTACCTTAAAACGGGATATCATTGAGAAAGTAATAAAGTACGTTATTCCATCAGATATGTTGGCATCAGACGTGAACTATGTTATTAACGGCACAGGTAGATTTGTTATCGGAGGAACCTTAGCGGATTCTGGTTTAACTGGCAGAAAAATCATAGTGGACACCTACGGAGGAGTTGGAAGTCACGGTGGGGGCTGCTTCAGTGGCAAAGACCCTTCTAAAGTTGATCGTAGCGGTTGCTACATGGCGAGATACATCGCTAAGAATGTTGTTGCTTCTGGTTTAGCGGAGCAATGCGAGGTGCAGATCAGCTATGCTATTGGTGTTGCCAAACCCATCTCGGTTTTGGTGAACACTTATGGAACAGGTGAGCTTCCAGAAGAGCGCATCCTTGAACTCGTCAAACAAAACTTTGACATGCGTCCAAAAGCCATTATCGACCAGCTTGATTTGCTGCGGCCAATCTACAAAAAAACCGCTTGCTTTGGCCATTTCGGACGAGATGATGTTGAGTTTCCATGGGAGCGGATAGACAAGGCCGAGATTCTGTGCAAAGCTCTCGAAGATGCAAAAAAATAATAAATCCCTTTTAATTTTTTGTAGCTATTTGTCCGGGATTTTTTCCATTAGTCTTTTTTTTAAACTTGTTTTTTAAAATTGACGTAAAAAATTTTTGTTAAAATAATGATACTTTAATAGCGTTCATATTAAAAAGTTGAATATTGATATTTGTTCAGTTAATTGTGTGGCTATAATCAGGTCGGTTGAAATTTCATTGTGAAAAGTTCATCAATAAAATATCGAGCTAAACTGTTTGCTAAACCCCTCGTTGGCGTTAACTCCTTCATCTTACAAAAATATTATGTCTTATTAATCATGGGAGGCAAGCTGGGTCAGTGGTGTGAGATCTTTCGGCTGATATGCTGATTGTTTTGTTACTAATAGGGGCTATCGTCTCACAGAGCACCTCACTTTTTCAACATAGTTGTTGTTTGCTTTTAAATAAGAGAGCGATAGAAAAAGCTGCTACCATCATACATATGTTTTAACTGGGTTTTTATTCATGTTTTCAGACTATGGGCTCTCTTTTTAGGAACAAAAAGTTATAAGTTTCCCAAATGGATACTTGAATGAATGTTATTTGTAACGGTGACTGTTTAAGTGTCCTTTGAAATCCAAGAGTTGCCTGATGTTATCCGTGTCATAGTTCTTTTGAATCTAACCAAAGGTGCCAAACTGAAAAAATCTACGCTGAAAAACCGAATTGACCGTGTTTGCGTCAGCTACGCCTGTATAGACATGAACGAACTCGACAAAGCCCTCAAAGAAATGGTGGTTGAAAAACTCATCGAAGAAAAAGGCGAATATATTCACCTTACCCAGCAGGGTCAAAAACTCGGCAAAGAATGGGAAAGCCTTCTCTTAAAAAAAGAACCAATTATGGAAGTTGTTGCTGGTCTAGTCGATGGTTCAATCACCAGCCTCGTTGTTATCCTCTCAGCTTTCATAGCAACGCTGACAGCAAACTCATTTTTATCAAACCAGCCAGCAGTCATATTCGCTGCGTTCCTAACGCTTAGCGCAGTTTCAATCACCAATTTCTCAAGCTTTCTACTTGGGGGAATAACAGAAGACCTTAATGACATTATGACGCTGCAAAACCTTATGAACTATAGCTTAAGCGACATTCCAGACAAGAAAGAACGTGATAAATCTCTGCTGCTGGTTCAGAAACTCTTTACAGTGCTAAGTAAAGAAATACACCGATCTAACCTCTATGCAGCCATTATCTGCGGAGTTACGACATTCATAGCTGGTATAATTCCAATAGCCACATATCTCGCGCTACCACCATATTACAACATTGCAGTTTCTATGGTACTGGTCAGCACTATAGTTGGGGTATTTTTAGTTCGCTACCGTAGCAAAAAAACTCGGGTCAACTGGAAAGTCACCCTTGCCGAAACGTTAGTAATTGTTATCATCGCAACTGTAGCTTCCCTGATACTTGGCGCAGCCTAATGCAGATGCATATGCTCAGCCATTAAACACTTATCCATAACGACAAACAACCCCGCCTGCCTTGCAGCCTCCGCCGCTGCATTATTAACAATGCCCTGTTGCATCCAAACCACAAACGGACGCCCAACCACATGCTTAATCTTAATTGCTTGTTTCATAATCGGCTGTATATCCTCGCTTTTGCGGAATATATTAACAATGTCTATTGTGCGCTGAATCTTTTCTGGAATTTCTATTAGTGATGTGTAGCTTTTTTCGCCGAAAAGTCTGTCGATGAGGGGATTAACTGGGATTATTGTGTACCCGTGTTTTTTGAGGTAAGCAGCGACGCGGTGGCTGGGTTTGCCTATTTTGTCTGATGCTCCGACGATTGCAATTACTTTGTATTTGTTTAGGATATTTTTGATATCATTTTGACTCATTTTAACCACCCCCTCAGGTTGTTTGGTTCGCTTAGTTTCGGATTAAAAAAAGTTGAAAGACTTTTTTAATGAGTTTAATTGGTGCTGTTTAGCGGCAGAAGAAACATTTTTCGGCCCATTCCCTTTGCATACCTTCTTGACATTTGGGGCACATCAATCCTTTTTCTCTTATAGCAGTGCATGTTTTGCAAAAGAGCGTCAGTATCAATATTTTATTTTCAGGTTCTTTTATGAGGGAAACAACCATTTGATCGATAAGCGCGAGGATCTCGCTGGTGTTTTCGATGGCTAAGAGGTTAGCGCCTCTTTCTCGCCCAACGTAGCGGCTGACTGCGGATTGTGATAGCCCTAAAAGGTTGGCGGTTTGTTTTTCGTTGTAGCCGTGTTTTTCTACGATAGAACGTGCCATAATGGCTTTTACTGCTGGCAATACTGTTTTTACTCCTACTTCGCATGGTAGTATCAATTTTACACCCTGGTTAGAGTATTTTTGCAGGGTAACTTATTTAAGTATGACGCTTGTCATAAGTTATGACGCGTGTCAAGACTATACTTCAACACGAAAACAATTCTACCAAACCTGTTCCACTCGTCTTGACAGCCAACGACAAGGAGAATAAAAGATATGGGTAACGTCCTCCAATCAACCCACAAAGGCGAAAAACGCGACCTCACAACAATGCTCAATACACTTAACTCTGAATGTCGTAACTGCGCCTCAACATCCCCCCTTGAGTGTATAAACCACTGTCAAGTCTATAAACTCAAAAATGAACTCCGAAACCTCCGCGAAACCATGGATAACCCTAACTACATCAAAGAATTATTCAACGTTCTAAAAAATGAAACTCGTCTCCACATTTTGAAGGCTATAGTAAACGGCAAATACTCTGTCAGTCAAATTCAACAAGAGCTCAAAAAAACTGGGCACACGCACAGTCAAGATACAATAAACGAAGAGTATCTACGACCTTTATTGGCAGTGGGACTGGCATCAGAATCAAGCGACCAATACTACGCTACTACCTTTGGAGGACGCCTAACAGAAATCATAACTGCTTTTCCAGATTTTGCAGATGTTCTGCCTGCTCACTCTGAATGTTACGAAGAGACTTTGTTAAGTACTTTGTTGGGGGGGCCCAAAACTTTTGAGGATATACAAAGCGTCGTTTCACCAAAAGTTGCGTCTAGAATCCTCAAACGACTTCGAGAAGTTGGGCTGATAGAGACTCCTGAAGAGCGCGATTACATTTTCTTCTTTAAGTCTAAGCGTAATCCTGATAAGGAAACCCTCACAGTAACTGAGCAAAAAATTTACGATGCCATTCTTGAACAAGGTATTTCTGCAGGCAAATTATCAGTAGAAACAGGCTTGTCCATAAGACTTACCTATAAGTGTCTGCGAGGATTAAAAGGTAAGAAACTAGTTTTCATAAGGAAAAATCCCAAAGCATACAGCTTAACCTGCAAAGGGCAAATGTTAGCTTCAGTGCTAGATGGGCTTTCGCAAATAGTGGAGGAAACGTGGCTTTCCTCAAAGAAGGTTTTTCAGGCAAACGAAAACGCTTAACTATACTGTCTTTTTCTTTTACCCGCCGCCTGGTGCACCATGGAATGGAACGCCTTCCCAGAGTAACTTCCACCAGTCATCTTCAGTTATGGTTTCGCCGTGAACAATTATTTCCAGAACCATTTTTAGCATCGCATGGTGTCTTATTTCGTCTTCGAGTATGGCTTTTAAGAGGAAAACAACTTTTTCGTTCTTGATTTCAGGGATTTTTTCTTTTAAGACTTTTATGAGTTTGGATTCTATGTCTATGTGTTTCTGTATCAGAGTTTTTTGTTCATCAAGGTCTTCTTGAGCTAAAGCTGTAGATGCGCTTGTCAACAGGGTAATTGCTGAAGTATACAGTTCAGCGTGCTTCACAGAATCTAGCGAAACGCCTTTTAGGACGCCTTTAACAGCGGGATTCTTCATGCCGACAAGTGCTTTCTCGAGGGATTCCACTATTTCCTTTTCAACAGACACCTGATTTCTAAGAAAATCAAGAAGAGTAAGCTCATTCTTTTTTTCCATTATATTTCTCACATCTTGTTTATGCTAAGCCGAATTCATCAATGTTTCGGCGAGTTTTTTACCCAAGTTTATGCATTCATCTATCGCAGCTTCGTTTGGTATGTACTTTGCGACTACTGGTGATTCAATGATTTGCATATCAAATTTTGTTTGCATGATATCTAAGACTAATTTTGGGGCTTCGCCACTCCATCCGTAAGAGCCGAATGCGGCGCCAATTTTGCCTTTTAGGCTTATACCATGTGAGGTGGCTTCTTCGAAGAGATTCTTGAAATCTAAAGGCATTACATGACGGTAGGTTGGTGCGCCGACTGCTATAGCATCAAACGCAAGCAGTTCTTGGCTTTCTACGTGATATTTTAATTCCACTTTAACGCCTTCTATGCTTTGGGCGCCTTCAACGACGGCTTTAGCCATCTTTTCGGTGTTCCCACTACGGCTATAATAAAGAACAAGTAATTTTTTCATAGGCTAAATATAAGTACGAAAATATTTACACATTTTGCTTGATTTCCAAAAAATTTTAAGCAAGAAATCTCCATTGTTTAAAGAGCCACTTTTTCTCTTTGGTTTAAGTGCCTTAATTTGAAGACGTATTTGCTGAATTCGATTTGTTGTTTTCGTGTTTCTTTGCTTCTTCGATGAGCTTGTTAACTTTTTGACCGCCTTTACAAGCAATGTCACAATAGCGTTTTTCACTGTGAATTTGAGGTTTTTTATCCACCCATCCGCCTGGCTTCTTTAACAGTGATCTTGCCTTTCTTTTCTTTCGAAATTTCGACTCATCTAAAAACTGAATGCGAAGGAATTTGGGAAAACAAGCCTTAACAGAAAAAGGCATTTACTCATTCTCATTTAGGTTTTTTTCAGCTTTAATTAGACGCCCAACCTTTTGTCCACCTCTGTGGCCTGCTTCTTCTATGCTGGTTTTGCCTTCTGCTTCCGCTGACCCCTCATGCTGTTTGGCTCGTTCTGACCCTCCTTTGCTGCCGATTTCACTATAGAATTCTGGGCCTCTTTCAGATGAAACTTTTTGGCCACCTTTGCGGCCGATTTCTTCATAGAATTCGCGTCCGTGCGTTGAAGCAGTTTTTTTTCCGCCTTTTCTTCCGGCTTCTGCAACAGTCATTTTGCCCTTTCTTACTTCTTCAGATCGTGTATTCAAAAAATTCACCTCCCATTAAACTACTGAAAAGAAACGATTATACAACCGAATTATCGCTCATAAACATATGTTGTTGTCGTATGGCAGTAACATGCCGAATAAGCTCTGCAATATTGCATATGCATGATTAGTTAAACAGAAAACGCTAACATCAAGGTTGACAGTGAGAACGTAAGTTTCTTTATGTTTGGCGGGTTAAGTTTTTTATTATTTTAGTTGGTGTCATGTCTCTCTTTTTTCAACAACAAATAGCGGCTTGTGTTTTAGTGTCTGTTTTGGTGGTTGATGAATGACGGCTTTTATAGGTTGGTTGTGGGGGCTTCCGCATGCAGTCTAGCTATTTTATAGCTGATCAAGGGATTTGGTTTTTTAGTATTAAGAAGAAGTGAGCGAGGCCTTTATTCATTTTTTCCAGCGGACTTCGCTGACGACTTCTTTTTTGGCTTTTTCTAGAGCAGTAACTTGCTCGAAAGGTAGGGCCATATGTTTTTAGTAATTTAAATATCGGGAAAGCCAACGATATAGCTGTTGGGCATGGCATGAAGGTTCTTCTGATTAATCCGCCGCAGACGTTCTATCCGGGCTCTGATCTGCCTGCAGGCAACCTGCCCATCGGCTTAATGTACATAGCTGCGGTGCTTCAAAGGGCGAATGTTCAGGTGGAGATTTTAGATGCCTTCTTTGTAGGTTCAGACTTTGAACAAACCGGCGAAGTTGTCACGGTCGGCTTGACCTACAGCCAACTTGTCGAGGAGATACGACGCCGAAAACCAGATGTTGTGGGTATAGCTGGCCCCTTTACTTGCCAAATAGGAAACGCTGTCGAAACAAGTAAAGCTGCTAAAGAAGCCAATCCAGATCTCCCTGTAGTGTTGGGTGGACCACATGTTACTTTGGTTCCAAAGCAGTTCCTCCAAGAAAACCTCACTGTTGACATTGCTGTGGTGGGCGAAGGTGAATATACAATGCTGGAAATCGCCCAGTACTTTGAAGGCAAAATGCAGCTAAGCGAAATCAACGGCATCGCCTACAGACAAAACGATGAAGTAACAGTTAATCCATCCAGGCCCTTTCTTGTGAACCTTGATGAGTTGCCCTATCCTGCCTACGATTTAGTAGATATGGAACAGTACCTGAACCCAAAAAAGATTGGTTACCGTAGCTTCCAAAACCGTGCCGTGTCCATGATTACTAGTCGTGGCTGCCCTTTTAACTGCTGTTTTTGCGCGGTTCATCTGCACATGGGGCAGGGCTTTCGAGCACACTCATCAAAATACGTCTTGGATCACATACAGTATGTCGTTGATAAGTACAAAGTTAAAAATGTATTTTTTGAAGATGACAATTTAACTTTGGATGTGAACCGGTTTGAAGCCATTTGCGATGGTATTATTGAACGGAAGTTGAAAATCGGTTGGGAAACCCCGAATGGCGTACGTGCTGATTGTTTGAATTTGAATTTGCTTAAGAAAATGAAGCGTTCAGGCTGCAAAAGCGTGTTTATTGGTGTTGAATCGGGTGACCAGCAAATCCTTGACAAGGTTATCTGTAAAAGTTTGGACCTTGACCGCGTTGTCGAGTTCGCTAAAAATAGCAGGGAAATTGGACTTAAGACAGGGGCCTTCTATATAATCGGTTTTCCCGGTGAGACGAAGAAGGACATGCAAAAAACTGTTAATTTTGCGTTGCGACTTAAGCGTGATTATGATGTGGGAATGCATTTGTTCATGGCGACGCCGTCTTATGGTACACGTCTATATGAGGAGTGTAAAGTTAAAGGGTACCTAATGGAAGACTTGACTTGGAATGCTTTTGCGCAGGCAAGGCAACCTAAGGGTATTCCGCTGATAACCACCGACGATTTTACGCCGCAGGAAGTCAAGGAGATAGCATCTAAGGCACTTGTAGAATACAAAAAACTCTCGTTGATAAACCACCTCAAGAATCCACGGAAGGCGCTTAGGACGGCATTTGAGCAACCACAGCTCATTTTAAAGTATCTCAAAGGTTTGGTACAGTAGCTGCTTTTTGCTCCATAAAATCTGTCTAAAAGAAAATACTTTAGCTGTTTTTTAGAAACTATAGATTTAAAAGGATACAAACGTCAGAAAACGAATTCAAATGCAATCATCAACTCTGTAATGCTTAGAAGCAGATCCAACGCTTCATTGATAAATGTGTCAAAAATTGTTAAAAATCAAGAGGTTGCTTAAGTTGCCGATAACTAGAAAAGAAGTAGCCTAACCATTGAAATCTTTGGTGTGAGTTAGTGGCGGGCCCGCTGGGATTTGAACCCAGGATTCTCGGCTCCGGAGGCCGATGCCTTAATCCGTGCTAGACTACGAGCCCTTTTCTGTTCTTTTCTAGTGGGGCTATCTTAAATTTTGGGTACTGATTAATATGGGTTTTCTGGGCTTATTTTGTGGATTTGGTTCTTTTGGGTGGTAGCTTTTTTTCTTTGAGTGTGTAGTTGTTTACCTGTCGTTATGGGGTGGATTCGGTTTTTTGTTTTTCTTTTTTTGTTTTTTTGCACTTACTTTCAACAAACCTAGAATGGCTTTTGGCTCAAACGACATAGGGCTTTTATAACCATTGAATTGATTGTTGTTTGATCGATAAGTGCCAATTACGTATGTTTGCAGAAAATGTGGAAAAAACCACTCAAAAGAAGAGTACATCCAGAGCAGATTCTGCCCAGCTTGCGGTTCATTTTTGTTGGCTACCTTCCAAAAAACAGAGCAACATCTACCCACCCCGAGGAGGGCAACTCAAACAACCAATAGTTTGCCCAAAGAGAAAATTGCTTTGTTTAGGGCAGCTGAGAGCCTTCGCGAGAGAATTGGTCGCTCGAAAGAGTATGAGATAGTACCTGAAACAGAAAAAGAGCATCCGAAAGCGCCAGTGTTTGAAAGCTGGTTATGGAGCTTAGAGTTCGATGAAGCCTTAAAGCTTGAAAAGACAGTCCTTAAGCAGAACAAAGGCAAAACCCTTGAAGAGGCATTGCCTGGAAAAGTGATTTCTAACGAACAAGGCGATTGCTATGCCATCTCAGCCTCATGTACCTCTAACTTCAAAAAGGCAAGTTATGACGAAAGCAGGCGAATCATCGTATCTGACCTCAAAGTGCTTTCTGGAATAGGACCGGTAAGTGAGCAATTACTAATAGAACAAGGATACAAAACAGTAGAAGATTTAGAGCATCATCCTCGATGGAAAAAACAAGCTCACGACTACATGAAAATGGTCAATAACAAAGAAGTTGAGTTAACGCGGAAATGGCTTTGGCAGCGCTTTCCAAAATCCCACCCATTACTTCATTACTTAGCTGGGTTCTGTCAAGACCAAGACTTCGCCATAATAGACATTGAAACACTGGGACTATCCGAGAGGCCAATAATTCTTCTTGGAATAGCAAAGCCGTTAAAAGACCATATTTGCACTAGCCAGTTTTTGCTAAGGGACATTCAGGATGAACCAAGTGCCATCTGGGCTTTAGTCTCGCAACTTGAACCTAACGTATCACTCATAACATTTAACGGAAGAAGCTTTGACATTCCCTACATCAAGCAAAGATTAGCTTACTACGGATTAGATGCGCCTTTAGCTAATCCCCATTTTGATGTTCTGCATTTTACTAGACGTGCTTTGAAGGACAAACTATCCGATTGCAGATTAGACACCGTTGAGAAACATTATTTAGGAGTTAAAAGAGACGTCAACATACCAGGAGCATTAGTTCCCCATTTCTACGACTCTTATCTTAGAACAAAAAACGTTGGACCACTCGTACCAATAGTTGAACATAACAAACAAGACCTATTAACACTTGGAACCCTATTCTCCAAGCTCTATGAGGAATGGAACCTTGATAGATGACTTCATAAAATCAATAAAACACAATTCATCTTACAAAAAACAAATTGTGCACATAGAAGAAATTCCTCCTCAAGAAGCATCCTACGGGAAACTAGAGAAACCTCTCCCTGAAAACCTCCAGAACTGCCTACTGAACAGGAAAATAACGTTCTATTCACACCAAGCAGAAGCCATAAACATAGCCAGACAAGGCAAAAATGTGGTAATTGCCACTCCAACCGCTTCTGGAAAAACTTTAGCGTTTAACATCCCTGTTCTTGAAGCGCTAACCTACGAAAAGAAAACAACGGCACTATATCTCTACCCAACGAAAGCGCTAACAAACGATCAACTAAAAGTCCTAAGAGAACTCGAAAAAGACATATGTGTTAAGGTAGACGCTAATGTCTACGATGGAGACACCCCGCAATCTCAAAGAGCAAGCATAAGGGAAAATTCAAGAATAATCTTAACCAACCCTTATGGGCTCCATCAATATCTGCCCTGGCATTATAAATGGCGAACTTTCTTCCAGAACCTCAAATTTATCGTAATCGATGAAGCACATGTTTACCGTGGGGTCTTTGGCTCAAACGTTGCCATGGTTCTCAGACGACTACTGCGAATATGCAACTTTTACCACGCAAATCCCCAAATCATACTTTCATCAGCAACCATCGCCAACCCCAAAGAACATGCAAAAAGACTAACCGGAAGAGACTTTGAAATAGTATCAACCGATGGCTCTCCACGGGGACAAAAATCCTTTGTTTTCTGGAATCCACCCTTTATCGATGCGGCTAACGAAATTCGACGCTCGACCCACCAAGAAACCAAAGATATCCTAACGCTCAACATCCTCAAAAACCTACAAACTCTTTGCTTTACCACTTCAAGACAACTGGCTGAACTCATAACTCGATGGACAAAAGAAGAACTCATAAGACGTAAAAAATCACCCAATATCATAACGGCTTATCGAGCAGGCTACCTGCCTAAAGAACGTAGGGAAATAGAGAACCGTCTAAAAAGCAAAAATTTAGTTGGCGTTGTCTCAACCAATGCATTGGAACTAGGAATTGATATAGGCTCACTTGACTCAGTCATCATTTCTGGCTATCCAGGAACTATCATCTCCGCATGGCAACAAGCGGGAAGAGCAGGCAGAAACAGCTCCGATTCACTTGTAACTCTAGTTGCCTTCCAAAACCCCCTTGATCAATACTTTATGAAACAACCAGATGACTTCTTTGGAAGACCACACGAACAAGCAATTATTGACCTGCACAATCAATACATCTCTTTAGGGCACATAATGTGCGGATCAAGCGAACTACCAATTACCGAATCAGATAGACAGTTTTTCCCAGAAATGCTCTCGGAAAGCATCCGGGCGCTTGAACAAGAAAACCTAGTCCGAAAAACTCCCAGAGGATGGGTCTACTCAGGGACAGCAAGAACAACAGAAGTTGTTAATCTTCAAAGTGTATCTCATCAAACCGTAACTGTTACCTGCAACGGAAATCTACTGGAAACGCTCACATTAAACAAAGCTTATGAAGAAGCCCACGCTGGCGCAGTTTTACTGCATCAAGGCGAAACCTACCTTTGTGAAGAGCTTGACTTGGATCAATTGGTAGCTAAAGTAAGGCAGGAAAACGTAAACTATTACACAGAGGCACTAAAAGACGTTGATGTCGCAATCAAGAAAACACATGAAGAGAATAACTGTGGAGTTAAGGTTGGACTGGGCGAATTATCTATAACTGAAATCTACCACACCTACCTTACCAAATCATACGATGAAGTGATTAAAAGAACGCCTCTAAGTTTGCCGCCTCTTTCTTTTTCAACTATTGGTTTGTGGTTCATAATTCCAGAGGACATTAGGGAAGAAATTGAATCGCAAGAGCTTGATTTTGACGGAGGACTTCACGCAGTTGAGCATGCGATGATTGCAATGTCTCCTATATTTGCAATGTGCGACCGATGGGACATAGGTGGACTTTCAACCCCTTTACACCCTGATACGGGGGAACCAACTATTTTCATCTACGACGGCTTTGAAGGAGGAATTGGAATATCAGAAACCCTTTACTCAAACATCCAACAGTTATGGCAAAAAACTCTCCAACTCATTGAAAATTGCGAGTGCAAAGAAGGCTGCCCCTCATGCATATACTCACCAAAATGCGGAAGCGAAAACCGACCATTAAACAAGAAAGTGGCCGAGATTATTTTGCGGAATCTATGCAAACAAGTGTCTCCATAATTTAGTTTTCTAGTCACAACTAATGGCAATCTACACAGCATTGCTAACTCGAACGGTTCAAGCAAAAGATTCATTATTGAAGTTTAATCAAAATCCTGATTTCAATTTCATTAGTTTCTACGGAATTCTCGTTAAAAAAGGTGTTATAGAAAGGCGCAACTCGGATTGTTAATTAATCAATGTTAAATCTTTTTTAAAACCAATAACTTGTATGTTACCTGACTGGGCTTTGGTGTTAATTGATGAATAATCTTTTCGATAATTTAAATCCCAAGCAGCAAGCAGCTGTTAGTGAAATCGAAAAGCCTCTCCTTATCATTGTAGGCGCTGGTTCAGGTAAGACTTTGACAGTGGCAAGCAAAATTGCCTATTTAATAGAACAAGGGTTAAAGACAGAGATCCATGAGATTGGTTCCAAGTAAATGCTTTTAGATATGATTTATATCAAGACTAAAAATTGCAGAGAAAAATTGGCGTGTGGCACTGCAAATTACAAACAGCTCAGGAAAGAAAAAAGAGAAAGCCTCCACATAATACGAGTTGGGGGGGGGGTTTAAAACCATTCTTTCAGCCTTCATCATCGTTCCAGTTCCATCTTATTCAAATTATTTACTCTGCCCAATGTCATTCACAAGTACCCCCAAACTCTAACTACTGCAACATCTGCGGAACTCCTCTACGACAGCCGCTTCTACTGAGAATCTGTTCAAGTTGCAAAACTAAAATCCCTGTCACAGCCAATTTTTGTCCTGACTGCGGGCAAGAGCAACGCAAGAATAAGTGCAACGGAATTTATCCTTAAAAGAAGACGTGTGTGTTGATCTATCCACCGACGTTCTAGACAAAACTAGAATACACTCTGGGGAAATGGTTCTTAGCGAGTAAAGCATGTTCCAATGAAAGTAAACGCTTAAAACTTTCAATGTAGGTATCTTGTCAAGTTTTGTGTGAGGTGGAAAAGGACATGATGTTTGAGGAAGAAGAGGAATTTGAGGAACCTGCAGATGAAGAATTCGATGACGAAGGATGGGAATAGCTCTATCACTTTTAGATGAATTCCCAGACAACATCGGTTTTGATCCAGCGCTGGAGCAAAAATTTTCCCCCTTTCTAAAATTTAAAGACTCGAATGGAGTCACAATGAGAAAACCTGGGATCATAGAGTATTGATGTAGGTTATGCCAAAATCATCTCTGGCATTTGAACTTTAACTGTTAGATCAGAGTTGGGCAATCTTGTTCATCGAGGAGCGCCGTCAGCAAATATTGAGCCGTTGCTTAAAGAATTAGTGCGATGGTATAACAAAAACAAAACGAAATGCCAGCCTCTTGTTTTGGGTGCTGTAGTTCATAACCAATTTTAGGTTGTTCACCCTTTTCAGGATGGCAACGGCAGAGTTGGACGGCTGCTTCTAAATAACATATTACTTAAACATAATCTGCCACCGTTAAACATTGAATTAAAAAATCGAGCCCAATACTACGCTGCCTTGCAAGCATACGAAAAAGAAAATAACATACGTCCAACGTTGGTACTCATGTTAAAAGAATATCGGGCGCTAAAAAGAATCCTCAAATAGGTGACTACAAATAACAGAAATGTAGTCACCCAGAATTCCTGGCGGCTGTTTGACGTGCAGAAGGCCGCTGGTCCGAATCTGGTCAGCCTATTTCCCGCCTAGAAATGTTTCCATTTGATTTTTTTAAAGTATTTTGTTATTTGGGCTCCTTTCGCTCTTTGCGGTTTGAACCAAATAGGCAAATAGGCTTTAAAATGCTTCAAGGGAATTCAAGTTGGCGCATGAAACCTCCGAGCACTTATTGAAAGGCTGAAACCAATTTCGATTGTATATAATTTCAGAGATGAAACGCCAGAACGAATTGATAGCTTCTTAGCTGTAAGCGCAACCTTGAGATCTGTTAACGGCTTTGTACTTCTAACCTTTTTGTTCAGATGGATCACGACTGGCAGGATGAAGCTATAGAAGACTGAGAACCGGTCACCTATATCATTGACCGCGAAAAGGTTGTTGACATTCAGTCACGAACTCATCCCCGCTATAAGTTATGAACTTTGTTTTTGAAAATTCAGCACTCGCTCTTTAGGGTTTCTCGTGAATATTCAAACGCATAGTTTTTTTGGCATCCATTTTAGAAAATCCTTTAATCTTACTTTTAAGTAGTATCTGGCGGTAAGAAATTTGGTGCAGCAATCTGTGACAGTTTCTACAAAGATTCCCAAGCAACTTAAGGAGAAAATCCAATAGTTCAAGATCAAGCCTTCTAAAATCTTGCGAAAAGCCCTTGAAGATGAGGTGAAAAGAAGAGAAGTGGCAGAGCTAAAAGAAGAGATAGATAGATTAAAGCCTGTACTTGAGAAGGTGAGCATGGAAGACGTTGTGAAAAGCATAAGGGAAGACAGGGAAAACCGATGAATGGTCTTTTCGATTCTTCAGCTATATTTAGAGCCATCAAAGAAAACAAAATCGAGTTCTTGAATGGAAAATACACATTAGAACTCGAAAGGTATGAGTTGGGTAACATTATATGGAAAGAATATGCCTTACAAGCAAAGATTTCAAAGCAAGAATCAAAAATGCTGGTTAAAACGGTCAAGCGTGTTTTAGGCATAATGACTATGTTAGAAATAGCCGGACATGAAGAGCAGATTTTGGAGACTTCAACAAAACTTAAAATAACTTTCTACGATGCCTCTTATACTTATTTTGCCAAGGTAAACGAACTGAAATTAATAACCGAAGACGATCGCTTAATCAAAAAAGTGTCCTCATCAGTAGCAGTATCATCTTTGGATAGAATCGAATGAATTGACATTTTTGATGTAAACTTTCTTTTTCCTACAGAAAGGCGAAAAACGGTAATAACCTACTGTCTTTTTGCTATCGGGGTGATTTTAAAGAGTGTTTTCTATGGAACAGAGGAAACAAAATACATATTTCTTAATCTCAGCTTTCTGTAACTTGTATTAATAATACCATTCTGGGTACTTTCTCAATGGGGTTTTTTGGTTGCTTCATTCGAAAATGTTATGGCACTATTTGCTGTAGTATTTTCGGCAGATTAGTCAACTCATACTTATTGGTAAGAAAAACATTAGCAGAAATCAGTTCTCAGAAAGTTGCTTGCTCTACAAAAAATAAAAAATGGGAGAACGCGGGTAAGGTCTCCAGTGTTTGGAGGGTTCAATGCTTTTCCCGGTTTGGTGCGCCGGTGGTTTTGAGGGCAACCTATGCTGTTAGTCCAGAAGCTTTGACAAGAAAATCAGAGTTTAGTATAGGAATGCTGACAAAAAATGTTTTTAACACGAATCAAAGTCTACTATATTTAATGCCAAAAATGAAGAAAGCACTAACAATTGCAGTTCTGCTTTTAATTTCGTTATCTCCATCATTAGCAATAGCACAATCAACACCACCAGATGTTCCCACTTTAGGTCCTGTCACATTTTTCTACACAGATTATAGTGGAAATGACATCAAAATTTTTTCTCCTCAAAACCAAAGTAGCTATTCTAATCAGATTCAACTGAATTTTACTATTGAAAGAATTGGGGTGTTTGGACAATTTGGCAATGTTGGATATAGTTTAGATGGTGGAATCATCAATAGCATAAGGAATATGACTAAATCAGTTGATGACAAAACAGACTATGGAAGTTGGTATTACTATAAGACAACAGCTTCAGCCAACGTTTTGTTGCCAGCCTTATCTGATGGGAACCATAATGTCACAGTTTATTATGGATGGCAATATTTGGGGATTCCAGAAAATCCAAGTTTAGAAAGATTTGAAGTGTCTTCCCTTAAAACTGTTGAATTTACAGTTGATACCTCTACACTAGCAATTTCAGAAGATTTAAATCCAGTCATAGCTCTAAGTGGAATTGTTATAGTAATTGTGGTTGCTGTTGGAGTGGGCTTACTGGTTTTTTTCAAGAAAGGTAATCGAAAAAACTTAAACTAAGCAAATAAAAAAAAGTCGAAACCGAGTGAGATCTCGGCTAATATGTGAGCTGCTTCAAAATTAATTAGAAATTAAACAGATATTATAACGAAAACATTTAGAAAGAATTATTAGGCAAATGTTAATTATATTGTATCTTAGGAGACATTAAAGATGCCTGGACAAATTGGAAAAGATGGACATATTAGGCAGATTCGCAAAGATGCCCAAATAGGAAATGTTGCGCCTGATATTCAGAAACATTTTGGTTACCGCTCAAACAAACTAGTTGCAAATGTGCTTAAAGAGAACAATTGTGCATCTTTGAATCAGTTAAGAGAAAAAATAAAGTCAAAATAGAAAATCATTTCAAGAAGCAAAATATTTGACCCATAGTTCCTCAAGCTTTAAAATGCTATTTTGTTTACTTTTTCTGTAGTTCACATTTAACTTCATAGTTTACTAAAACCAAGCCAACAATAGTCAAAACTACTCCAATAACCAAAAGCAGCCACAACTCAGAATAACCAAAATACTCATCAAGTAACAACCATGCACTTCTAAAAACTAACACAGATGCAAAAAGAAGAATAAACTCTCCAACAATCAAAGTCAATAATCTCATAGCTACCCCCAAAATAAATAGCAAACTATTGATATATCATTTTTGAAGAATTCTGCCGTATAAGAGCTCTTGGTGGTCAAGACCATCGTGGCTATCGATAGAATTTAAATTATTTTTAAAACGAACACTTTTGTTAAAGACATATTTTGCAAAGGTCTCTTAGGTTTTAAAAATTGGCGATGCAGGTGACATCTCTACGGAGTAGAGGTTCGAATCCCCACCCACCTTGCACCAGTATGATAAAACATACAAGGGTTTGTTTAGACATAGGCCATGCAATTTAGAGCTTAGATGCTTCTAGCAATATTTCGCTTTTCGCTATTTTCTCTTTATTTGACCCTGCTCTTTTCTTTTAATCCTGCTTTTCCTTAAGCGTCTCTAATCCCAGTAGTGCCAATATGCGGTCAGCTACGTCTACCCTCTTGAAGATAAGTAAATTTCTGAGCTTCTATTGCTGTTTGGAAGTGAAAGCTGGCCACTCGAGGTCATTTCGTGCCTAGAATACGAGCCCCAACTTCACAAACCAAACATACCTGATGATTTAAAGCTAAAAACCGTGTCTATTCTTGGATTATTTCTTCATCTATCCACCAAGCCTTCTTTTTGCCCGATTTTTCACCGGCATAATATCTGATGATGGATTTGCCCGCTTGTTTCCTGCTGTTTTTTTCGATTTTCTGTAGCCTATTTAGAACTAGCCAGCGATTAGTTTTGAGATAATGCGCCAACTCAGGGGTGGTTGCGGATTTATAGTTGAGCAGGTATTCGATGATTTTGTGGTCTACTTCGTCGATGGCGAATTGGTAGGGGTTGATTTTTCCGTGTTGGAAAGTGAGAATGTCAAGGTCTGAGAGGTACTTTTTGATTTGTCCGAATTGCTCCTCAATTTGCCCCATGCGTTGTTCGAGGGCTAAGAGTTTGTCTGGTTTTGGGGTTTTTTGCAGTTTCTCGTTTATGGCTTCTCTTATGAAGTCGCTTCGGTCGCCTTCTGGGATACGTAGCGCCATTTCATGGTATACTTCTTCGGGAAGTTTAACGGTGACTATTCTTGGGTCAGTCAAGTCTTCGCCCCAAGTATCCATTATGAGCGTTTTAGTTATTTCTTGGTTTCTATGAGACGAACCAACCACTTGTTCGCCAAGGAACTTCTTAACATGGTTTATAATGGTTTTAGCAATAATGTTTTATTAGGATAAAAACAAGAATACAAGCCAGGTGAAAACGTTGACGGATTGGTCAAAGAAAGATTTACTGATTTTAGCATTTGATCATCGAGCATCTTTTATTGAAAAACTCTTCGGAATTAAAGGACGCCCCCCAACAGTTGAGGAAAAGCAACAAATTGAGGAAGCTAAGCGAATAATTTTTGATGGCTTCAAATCGGCCCTTAATACGAAGGTCCCTAAAGAGATTGCTGGATTGTTGGTTGACGAAGAATTCGGCGCCAGTGTTCTTAGAGAAGCTAAAAAGGAGGGCTTCAACTTTGCGATGCCTGCCGAGAAATCGGGGCAAGAAGAGTTTGATTTTGAATACGGCGACCAATTCACTAAACATATAGAGGATTTTAACCCTACTTTCCTAAAAGTTTTGGTCCGCTATAACCCTGAAAGCGATGCAGTACTTAACAAGCGTCAGCTTGATAGATTGAAGAAACTCAGCGATTATCTCGCAGGTGCGAACCGAACATTTTTGTTTGAACTCATCGTTCCTGCTACTTCAGGGCAACTCGAAAAGGTAGGCGGAGTTAAAACAGCTTATGATACTCAGCTTCGCCCTCAGCTTATGTGTGAAAGCCTCAAGCAAATCCAAGATGCTGGCGTTGAACCAGCTATATGGAAGCTTGAAGGCGTTGACAAACCAGAAGATGCAAAAGCTATCGTGGCTCAGGCTCAAGCGGGCGGACGAAAAGTAGGCGTCATCACCTTGGGACGCGGCGAATCAAAGGACAAAGTCAAAGAATGGCTTAGTGTCGGAGCTAAAATCCCCGGCATAATCGGCTTCGCAGTTGGGCGCACTATCTTCTGGGATCCCATAGTTGAGTATAGAGCAGGTAAAGCGGACAAGAAAGCTACCGCTGAGAAAATCGCTCAGAACTATATGGAATTTGTAGGTTTATGGCAAAACGAGAGGAAAGTGAGTTAACATGGCATCGCTACGATCTCTAGGACCATCTTTAATCAGAATAACTACCGCGGGCGCAGTTGGGGCAGCACTCCACATTGGCAAAGGCGACCCTGACATGGTGGATCAGACAGCTTTAGATTTCTCTCGTGTAGTCATGAACCAAATGGAAATTGACGGTGAAGTTATTTGCTGTGAAGGACCAAAAGATAATGCTCCAGCTTTTAATAACCGAGAAAAAGTCGGCACCGGCAACGGACCCAAAGTTGAATTCGTAATTGACCAAGTGGACGGCACAACCGCTACCAGCAAAGGCAAAAAAGACGCCATATCCGCATTGGCATGTGCCCCAGCGGGGTGCCTTCAAGTTTTACCCGACGACGGCTACTACTTTAAAGTCGCAGCTAATGGTATAGCTAAAGGCAAAATCAACCTCGACATGTCTATAGAAGAAATCGTCACCACAGTAGCCTCACTCAAAAACCGCCCATTAGCAAACTTCACCGTTATCATGCTGGAACGCCCCAGACACGACGATTTGCTGAAGAGGCTACGAAAGATGGGTGTGAGAATCATTTTAATCTCTGACGGCGACATCGCAGGGTCCATCGTAACTTGCCTACCTGACTCAGGAGTTGATTTGCTGATCGGTGCAGGAGCAGGCGCAGAAGCCACCATCGCAGCCACCGCAGTCAAATGCCTCGGCGGAACTATGCTCGTAAAAGTCTGGAAAGACAAAAAAGACGACGCAAACAGACTGAAACGGCTCGAAGCCGCAGGCGTTGACGTAAAAAAGACCTACACTGAAAACGAGTTGGCGAAGGGTGATCAAATGATTTTTGCTGCTTCAGGCATCACTAAAGGTGAAATGCTTGACGGTGTACGTTTCATTGCAGGCGGGGCAAAAGTCCAATCGCTCTGTACAAGGTTACCCAGTGGAACCCTTGAGTGGTCGCAGACTATACTCAAGTTCAAAGAGCACCCAATCTATAGCCAAATAACTTAACTTACGGCTTTTTAGCCGACTTAATTTTCTCTTTTTTAGAAATAGCGAATAGAAGGAAGGTTTTTGTTAGGCGCTATTATGGACGTGGTTGCCGAGGGAGTGCGAATGTAGATGCATATGGCTGCTTCCGTCCTCATGAGTATGCACATGCTCATGTTCATTGTCAGGTTTTGCTTCGCTCTCTGGAAAAACTTGCCCCGTCAACTTCGTCAATGAACGGTAACGGTTATCCACAATGCAGTTCAGTAGATCCTTGAGTTCTTTGCCTTGTAGGTTTCTTGTCCTAAGCAAAGCCATCTTTTTTGCGAGTTCTTCGTCTCCTAAGCCTTTGAACCATGCTTCGAAGTCACCGCGTTTAAGATGGAATTCCAATGAGAGGCAGTCGGCTTTTTCTATTTTGCTTGTGAAGTCGCGCAGATTGTGGGCGTGCATGCTTAGCGGCTTGTCAACTGTTGCGTAGAAGTGGAAGGCTTTGTCGTGGGGTAGGTAGGTTAAGATGGCGGCTGCTTTTTCTTTGGTGATTTCAAGTATGCCGAGAGTTTGTTTTCCCCTTGCAGTTATTATATAGAGTCCTTTTTTTGGCGACGTTACATAACCCATTTTGGTGAGTCCCAAGAGGTGCATCATTACAGGTTGGAACTCTTTGTTGGCTGCTTTTGCGATATCCACGGCTTTCTCCGGTATCTCGCATAGAAGCATAGATTCCAGTATTTCTTGTTTAGTAGGTGATAAACTCATATTGCGCACCTTATTCATTTTGTTATGTAATTCGGGCTAATCAAAGTTTTCCTTAGGAAATTATGTAGTTGATGGGTTCTGCAGGTTTGTACAGTTGACTTTGGATTAGGTAAAGCTTTAGTATCGTGGCTCCCACTCCTAACTGATAATGGTGACACAGCGAATGAAAATTGCTGCTTTCGTCTATGAATATCCGCCTAAAATAGTTGGTGGATTAGGTACTTACGCTGCAGAAATCACACGCAAATTCGTTTTAAACGACCATGACGTAACCGTCTTCACGATGAATGATGACGCAGGTTCCTTACCGACACGTGAGATTTGGCGTGGCATCGAAATCCATCGCCCTCTGCACATAGACATCTCCGATTCGCTCCCAGACGTTATTGCAGAGGACATACGCAAATGGGGCAGAGGTTTACACTTTTTTGGGAAATTGATGGTTTACAATTATTTGTCCGCTGCTAAACTCATCAACGAATTAATCAAGCGAGAAGGGATGAAGTACGATGTCGTGGTCGCTCACGACTGGTTATCCGCAATGGGCGGCATCACCGTGAAGCGTGAGACTAACTTGCCGTTTGCTTTCCATGTGCACTCCACGGAGAAAGGACGTACATTGGGCAACGGTTCAGGTGTAGTTAGCAATATTGAGTTGAGAGCTGGTAAAATGGCCGATATGGTAGTCACTGTCTCTTACGCGATGAAAGATGAGCTTATCGGGCTGGGTTTTCCCAGAGATAAGATTCAGGTCAGCTACAATGGGGTTGACCCACAAAAGTACAATCCTGAAACTGTGTCCAAAGCCGATATCCATAGAATCAGGGCAAAATATGGCATTAAAGACGATGAATACATGATTCTTTTTCTTGGCAGATTGGTCGTTGTGAAAGGTGTGGATAAATTAATTATGGCTATGCCTCACATCCTTAGAAAGCTACCCAAGGCAAAGCTGGTTATTGTAGGCGTTGGCGACCTGCAGGAATATTTAACGAACTTAACCCGAATGACGAAAATGGATGAATACGTTAAATTCTGCTTTGACTTTATCCCCGAAGAGGAACGCATACTACACTACGCCGCATGCGATATAGCCGTGTTCCCAAGCTTCTATGAACCTTTCGGCATTGTGGCACTTGAAGCCATGAGTATGGAGAAACCCGTGGTAGTCGGCGCCGCAGGTGTGAGCGGCATGCGCGAAATCGTGATTTGTTGCGGACCCGAACAATGCGGCTACCACATTGATCCCAACAATCCCTCAGATATTGCATGGGGCGTCGTAAATGCACTGGAGAATCCTGAATCGCGAAAGACTCTGGGCAAAAATGGCAGAAAACGTGTGTTGGCAGAGTTCACATGGAATAAAATCGCAAAGCACACAATTGGACTCTATGAAACAATCACCAAACGGTAAATGCGTTGCCAAAAGATGATTCGAAAAGTCGCGTTGCACGGGAAGCCGCTACTTTGCTCTATTTTGGAGCAGAAAAAGAATACAAACAAGCTAAAGTTAAAGCAGCCCAAATTTTGGGCACCCATTTTTTACCATCTAACCTCGATGTTGCTTTGGAACTAGATAAGATAGCGGAGGAAAACGAGGGCGACAAACGTAAAGAGCGCCTCATTGAAATGCGCAAAGAAGCCTTGAGTGTTATGCAGCTTTTGAGTTGCTTCTGTCCAGTTCTCATCGGCAGCGTTTGGCGGGGAACAATAAAACCGGGTAGTGACATAGATATTGCTATCTACACCGATGACCCTGAAGAGCTAGTAAATACGCTTGAGGCTGGTAGTGTCAGGGTTCTGCGGAAGGCTTGGACAACAATCAACAAGAAGGGTGTTACTTTGGAATCCTTTCATATATACGCCGAAACTGGGCATAAGCATGGGGGACTGGAAATCGTTTCGCGAACCCGCGAGGAAGCAAGCAAGAAGCGGAGATGTGAAACCTTTGGTGACGAACTAAAAGGACTAAACATCAGCCAACTCGAAGAAGTCCTCAACAATAACCCGACCAAGAAGTTTATCCCACAATAATTCTCGAAAAAACACTTTTCCATCAAAAAGGCACATAAACCAGTCTGATTACTTTTTCTT
>CAWEOM010000029.1:0-88586 GCA_963810665.1 Candidatus Bathyarchaeota archaeon
ACAACGTTTTAGACTTAACCATTGACAACATCCTAGAACGTAGGCTTCAAACGATTGTCTTTCGCAAGGGCCTCGCGAGAACTACTTTCCAATCACGCCAACTAATAACTCATGGGCACATAACTATAGACAACCGTAGAGTAACCATCCCTGGCTATATCGTGCGGAAAGAGAATAAACCAACAATTCTTTACTCACTCAAAAGTGCCATTGCAAAACAGGAACACCCACTACGGCTTGGCCTAACAGTTGTGGCTAAACAACCGGAAATTAGGCAACCCAGCAGAGGTCGTAGAGGTGGACGCGGAGGCCGCAGATTTTGAGCGCTAACAGTAAACGTAACGAGAAATGGGGGATCTGTTCATATCTTTAGTTCCTACAACAACACCCTAATTCACATCACTGATATATCTGGCGCAGAAACGATTGCACGTGCCACGGGTGGCATGTTCGTCAAGGCAGATCGAATGGAATCATCACCATATGCAGCCATGCGTGCAGCCACAGGTGCAGCAGAAGTAGCACGTGACAAGGGAATTACAGCAATACACATTAAAGTTCGTGCTCCAGGTGGCAGCGGACCTAGAACTCCAGGACCCGGCGCCCAAGCAGCCATCAGAGCTTTGGCACGGTTCGGTTTTCGAATTGAACGCATCGAGGAAGTCACGCCAATTCCCCATGACGGCACAAGAAGACCCGGTGGAAGAAGAGGTAGACGAGTCTAATCTCTCATTATTTCACTTATTAATAGAAAAATACAAATAATGCACCGAAATACCTTATTGACCGCAAAGCCATTATAGTAACTTTATTGGAGTGTTTCAGCAAGTGAAAATTGAAATCTTGGAAAAAAACGATACCAACCTCCGCATAATTGTTCGAGATGCGGATGTACCTTTAATGAACGCTTTGCGTCGATTAGCGCTTGCTGAGGTTCCATGTATGGCAATTGAAGAAGTTGTGATGATAGAAAACTCATCAATTCTTCAAGATGAAATCATTGCCCACCGACTTGGACTTACCCCGCTAAGAACCGATTTAGATGCGTACAATCTTCCAGAGGTATGCGAGTGCCAAAGCGAATTTGGCTGCTCACAATGTCGTGTCACTTTAACCTTAGATGCAGAAGCTAAGGATGGTACAAGAACCGTTTACTCTGGTGAAATTGTTTCGGAGAATCCTGCGATTCTTCCAGTTTCTGATAAAATCCCGATCGTCAAACTTGCAAAAAACCAGAAACTAAAACTTGAAGCCTATGCTCGGCTTGGCCGAGGTAAATCTCATGCCAAATGGCAACCAGTATCTATGTGTGCATATAAGTACTACCCTCAAATTACAACTCCCGCCGAAAAGTGTGAAGGTTGCTCGAAATGCATTGATATTTGCCCCAAGAAAGTTTTCGTAATGAAAGACGCGAAAGTGGTTGTTAGCGATCTCTTAGCGTGTAATCTTTGCATGGACTGCGTTGAAGCTTGCCCAAAAAAGCCTTCGCCATTAAAGGTTGAATGGGAAACAAACGCTTTCGTTATGAACACTGAATCTACAGGTGCGCTTCCCCCAGAGAGGGTGCTTAAAGAAGCAGCTAAATTGTTAGGCAATCAACTGAACGAGTTTGAAGAACAAATCAAGGCTGAACAACAATGAGAGAAACCAAAACTACCAACCCCCAATTAATTGGACTTATCAGGCTTCTGCGTAAAGAAAGCAGAGAAAAACAAGCTGCTATCTGGTTAGATGTGGCAGATTACCTTTCCAAAACTCGCAGCCAACGTGTTACTGTAAACCTGAGCACTATAAACAGGAACACCGAAAAAGCAGATGTAGTGATTGTTCCAGGTAAAATCCTTGCTTCAGGTGCCCTAGACCACGCCGTGACTATAGCTTCATTTGAGGCATCAGACTCGGCGAAAGCAAAGATTGAATCGGCAAAAGCAAAATATCTCACAATTCAAGAGCTTATGGAGAAAAATCCCACAGGCTCAAACGTAAAAATTATTCGGTGAAAAAACGAAATGTCTCAAACCACCACTAAACCAATAAAGTCACCAAAAGTCACTCTGGTAAACGCAGAAGGGTTAATCGTGGGCAGAATGGGCAGTAAAGTTGCCAAACTTCTGCTCAACGGCGAAGAAGTAATAATACTTAACGCTGAGAAAGCAGTATTCTCAGGCAAACGCAAAAGTAAAGTTGCAGAAGCCCACAAATTCCTTGAAGTCGGCGCACCAGAACGCGGCCCCTTCCACTATCGTAGGCCAGATCGTTTTCTACGTAAGACCGTTCGCGGTATGCTTCCCTACAAGCAGCCCAAAGGCAAAAGCGCTTACAAACGCCTGAAAGCCTATATGGGAGTACCTTTAGAATTCAAAAACAAAGAAATGATAACATTCGAAGAAGCTTTATTAGCCAACCTCAAAGGTCCGCACTTTACACTTGGAGAATTGGCCACAGATATCGGATGGAGAAACAGGATGGAATAATTATGCCCGCAAAGAAAGTATTAGTTGTAAGTGGAAAACGAAAAACCGCAACCTCCCGTGCTACAATCAAGCAAGGCGTAGGTAAAGTCCGAATAAACTTAACTCCAGTTGAAATTTACGAACCAGATATAGCCAAAGCCAAAATCATGGAGCCTCTCTTGCAAGCAGGTGGAGACGTTTGGCATCAACTCGACATGGAAGTCAAAACCCGCGGTGGAGGTTACATGGGACAGGCAGAAGCAGCCCGCATGGCAATTGCCAACGGAATTTTAAAATGGACAAAGAGCACTCATTTGCGCACAGTTTTCAGCGAATACGATCGCACTATGATTGCCGGCGACTCTAGAACAAAGGAGACCAAGAAAGTCGGTGGAGCTGGTGCACGCTCTAAGGAACAGAAAAGTTACAGGTAGGAGAGAAAAACAAAGTGATTATTCCCGTAAGATGCTTCACCTGCGGCAAGTTGGTTGGAGACCAATGGGACGAATTCACGCGACGTATAAAGACCGGTGAGAACGCAAGTGACGTACTTGACAGCCTTGGCTTAAAACGTTATTGCTGTAGACGTATGCTGCTCTCAAATGTCGAAATAATCGACGAAGTTCTCCGTTTCTATGAAGAGGCAGAGAAACGTAAAGAAGCGCGTAACTTCTACTAAACTTTTTTCATATTTTTAATTTCAACTTTAAATAATGAACAACCTTTCTTTGGCGCTCCATTTTTGCATAGGCAAATTTGTATTAATCGCGGAAAATTCTGCCAAAAACGAATTTAAAATATTCAGAATTTTTAATCATATTTTTGTACTCCTTTTTCCTAATTCAGGTCTTTGGTAGTTTATCCTTTTAAAGAATTGAAACAACGATGTTGCAATGCAGGAAGTGGTCGCTGAAAACAAAGCTAAATGTTATGCGTATTCTTGTTTGATTTGACTTTCCCTATTTTCTTTTTGTTGCCTAAGAATTGCTGTTGCTAAGGTCGCCAAGAAAATAATCGTAACAGAGAAAACGGCAATCTCTATTTTGTACATAAAGTCTATATCCACATAGAAAAGCGTCAACATAGTAATCATCATTAAGGCTAATACAAGTGCTTGCTGAATGCCACTGAAGACTTTAATATTTCCAAAACTCAATTGATTCACCACTATGTTATGGTTCTGCACAGACGTAGAATATTAATTTTCTGCCCCCGAATAGCGTTTTATTCAGGAATCTATTGATTTGTCGAATTAAAAAATTAATCAACAACTTCTAATAGTTGAACATTTAATGCAGAAATATGTAAAAAGGTAGAAATTGCCTTGGCAGTGGATTTAAAGAGTGTTTGTAGAGATTTCTTTTACTCGGGTTTCTATGAAATCAGCGACTTTTTGCTCACTGAACTTAAGTTCAGCTTCCTGCGAGTACAACTGTTCTTTTATCATCTGTAGTAATTTCTCTACGTCCACGGGTTTAAGTAAATAGGCGTCTGCGTTCTTGTTTACAGCTGATATAGCGTTCTGCATTGAAGGATAGCCTGTTACCATTATTTTGCGTGTTTTAGGAATGCCGTCTTTAAGGAGTTTCAACAGTTCTATGCCTTCCATGTCGGGCAGTTTTATATCTAAGAGTGCAATATTGTAGTTTTTCTCTTGTGTTTTCTGTATTGCTTCTTTTCCAGTAGCTGCCAAATCCACGATGTATCCTTCGTCTTGAAGGATAGCTTTCATGGTTGTTCTTATCGTTTCATCGTCGTCTACAACGAGTATTTTTGGCTGTTTGTCCATACTTTTTCACCTCCAGTTTCAAATTTTGGGTTCATTGGTAGAGTTAGTGCGATTTTTGTTAATTTATTTTTCAACGAAAATAGCTTCGCCAATGCTTCTTCACTTATGCCGATGCGTGCATCGTTGAAGGAATTCACTATAGTGTCCTTTGCTTCTGTGTCCTTAATTGTGATTTTGTCTCCGTATGATATTGCGTTAAAAGCGTTTTCATCGAGATTTATGGAGGATGTTGTTATGTTTTCATTGTTAACCCTTAGGGTTAACATATCCAAGAATCTGTTTTCAATCTTTAAAACCTCCACTGAGGAATCCATTATTTTCGTTGGATCTTCGATAAACCTTAGTATTGATGGCAATGAATGGCTATGTTTTTTGTTCAATTTTTTCTCCATTATCCAACAATACCTCTACCATTCCATTTTCTCCAGAGTCTTCAATACAAAGTCTGATTAACTTTACGTATTTTTCAAAAGTTAATTCTGGAACAAGCCATTTAGGGCCTGTCCATTCGTAATTACATTTGACTTTTTTGTTTAGACTTTTCATAATTAAAATTTCAACCTGTCTTGTAGCTTGCCCGAAAATCTGTTCGAGGGCATCTAAAAAATCATCGCTTCTGTCGGGAATATCTTGCTTCGGAAGCGCAAATTTGGTTTCAAGATGGAAATAAATAGATACTTGCACCTTTTTTCCTAGGGCCGAGAAGGCTTCATCTATGGAGTCTAGCAAGATAACTGCAAATTTTTTCTCAGTTTTTGTTTTAGCCATAAACTTCATCCTACGAAGGTACCTTCTTGTCCTAACTCTTTCGTTACGACTATAGCGGTAAGATGTCGAAGGGAAAGTAAAGGCTTATGAATTCAAAATTCTGATTGTTATTTAACTTTTGAATCAACGATATCTGTTCGATGTATTTACTGGTTTTCGATGCTATGATGCTGTATTTTGTAGCTAACAGTTAAACTATTTTTTATTGGAGTTCAAAAAGATCTATCAACCAGTATTAATGCGCAAGTAGTACTGTATGTTTTAGTTCCTTTTTTTGCGATATTCTGGTATCTCCCCCTAATCTCTATTTCTTTATGAATATTCGGGTGAAAGGTGACAAATGTATGGCATATCAAATAAACGGTGAAGAAGAATATCTTAAGGTAGCCTACTTAGTATGTGGGGAAAAGGGAAACTGCACGAATGGTTCAAGACAGGTGCACAGCGGAAAGATTCAAAGGACATGTTTCTATTGACCGGGTTAAATGTTTTCTTGGGTAATTGACCGGCGTTGACCATTCCGTAAAGTTGTTATGCTATTGGTATTCCCTTTTATTATCTCATGCTTGCATAGTGACACTAAGCTGAGTAGATTCTGGTTCGATATTACGATGTTTCGATTCTGTTTTTTCTAAAAAATAATTTTCTTCAATGTTTATTCTAAATTAAGTTTTTAATGGTTAATAGAACTCGAGACTTTTCGGTAGATACTTATGAAAAATAAGTCTGCGGTTAAGTAATAGCTATCTCTCGTGCTTTTTAGATTATTTGCGAAGAGCTTAAAAGTATGACATGCGTCATATATGTTGTATTGGATGCCGAAATGAACTATAGACTTAGCTTAACCTTTATTATCGTTTCAATTATGGTTATAACGTTAGCTATAGCGCCAGTTGCCGCTGAGCCTCTCAAAGTATCAAGTTTCTCAACTATAACCTATCTTACATATCAACAACTTACCGAAATGCCCGAAATAACAGAGTATGCTGAGCTTTACTGTTATGGTAATTTAGTAACCAGTGGTG
Organism: Candidatus Bathyarchaeota archaeon; assembly: GCA_963810665.1. Taxonomy (GTDB): domain Archaea; phylum Thermoproteota; class Bathyarchaeia; order Bathyarchaeales; family Bathycorpusculaceae; genus Bathycorpusculum. The sequence continues at coordinate 6,039 of CAWEOM010000029.1, forward strand.
AATGGGTTGGAATACAACTTAGTATTCTACTGGATCAGATAGGTGTAAGTCCTGATGTAAACTCGGTGCAATTTACAGCCGCTGATTTATATTCAATAGCTATCCCCCTGCAAGTGGCAGTGTCGCCTCAAACGATAATCGCGTACCAAAAAGATGGTGTGCCTCTGCTTGAAGGCCTTCGATTGGTGTTGCCCGGCTACAATGGAGCGTCTTGGATTTGCCAAATTGTTTCTATTTCTTTGAGCAGTGATGTAATTGTTGCCCCGGCATCCATATCGATTGATGGCACCATGCCAAGGAGTGTGCTTAGAGATTTTGACGGCAAGTCCTTTGCTCCAATACCTACTTACACTCCTACTCCACCAAGTCCTCTACCTGAAACAAAAAATCCTACTCCAAATCTAACTATAAATCCCAAAGACAATAGTGAAGTTGAACCTACACCTAAGCTACAAACGGTGAATCAACCACAATCAAAGGATTTAGATCAAATGTCCATAGCTTTAGTATTTGTAATCATCCTTATTGGTCTGCTAACAGCAATCTTGGTATATAGAACTAACATGAAAGATCGCTTAATTAATCGTTGCAACTAGCTCCTGACGTTGATTTGATAATTTGAAGTAGAGATTCCACCTATACTCCTCTCTTTGGGTGTTGGTTGAACTGTTTTCCAATACGACTAATAACGTGTGCTATTGCTAACGCGAATTTTGAATCCCTTAGTTAGACTATGTATACGTGTGACAATAATAATGGGTGTTACTTTTATTCTTTGTATAATGATTCTTTTGCTTCTTCTGTGAGGTCTTTTTCTTCTTCAACAAATTCGTCAAGAGATTGTGCAAGAAGCTCTGCTTGTTCCTCAGTAAAACCGTATTCCATTAGCGATTTCTTGAAGCGAGCTCGGTCCTCATAAGGCATTCAAGACACCACTATAGAATAGTCGTTTAGCATACTTAAACTATTTCTAAAAGGCTCTCAACTGATGAATATTGAACCATATTTTCACATTCCAAATTTCTCCGCAAGACCGATTTCTAATGCACAAACTTGATTGAATATTTCCAAATCATGAAATTGTTATAAATTACTAGTTGGTAAGCTATTATAGCCTTGGAGGTAATTTTAGTTGAAATATAAAATTGAAATTGATAGAGAGAACTGTATTGCTTGTGGAACATGCTACTCTTTAGATCCAGTTCATTTTGAACCTAGCGTAGACCGCAAATCAAAAGTAGTCGGTGGTGGAATGATCGATGAAAAATCTGAAGGCATCTTTGACGATAAAAAGATAGCTAAAGCAAAAGAAGCTGAAGAATCCTGCCCAGTTAGCGTCATAAAAGTAACTACTCAACCCTAAGCCCGACTTAGGATTTGGGTCTGCTTCTCTCCTTTTTTTCTGAAACCTTTGAGTTGCAATCGGTTCGGGCTCGAGGGTTTGCTCGCAAGCTCTCTTTTCATTGCATATTTAGTAAAATAGCAACCGGATATTGAACAAAACTTTACTTAATCGCTCTCAATGCGTTAAAATTATTCCTGAATAAATACCCAGATAGCAAAATCGAATGCGGAAAGGTCTATACTATATTGCGTCTATTGCAGACTTGCTACTAAGTTCTGAACACAAACCTAATCTTTGGGGACGTGTAGTTTTGGATAGTATTTTTTGATTTTTATATGTCATGCTGAATAAATTCTTGACGGCAATATTGTCTCTTTCTATAGCTCATTATTTGTTGAAAATCAGTAATTAGCCGTGGATTATTAGGGGATATTGCATTTCTTGATATACTGGTAAATATGGAATTATATTTATAATATGTTAAAGCTCCATATACTCTAGGGACAAAGTGAATGAGCGAGGAAGAATTCAAGGCGATGCTAGTCGAGGCTGGATATACGGAGCGTTTGGCGCGTACAATAGAGCAATGGTATAATTCACACTAAGGTCGGCCAAAACTTCCGAAATATTTCTTCTTAATAAACTATAGCATAAACCACTTATCTGCAATCGGTTTGAGATAAAGATTTATTTGAATCCACAAAACTTCTCAATTATTGTTAATGGATTTTTGAATCTTTAGTGATATACGTTGTAGCATGGTTGAACATTAAACTAATTGTATTTTTCTTTTCGCAAAAGGGCCATTGAGGCAAAATGAATAGAGAGCACAATGAAGCATTAGTGTAACTGTTCATGAAGAAATTAGGAAACTCTCATCATTTGAATTGGCTAAAATAGGCGGAAATGAGAATAGAGGTTCAACAATGCACATCTGTAATGGACCTCAGCGATTTTCGAGTATATAAAAACAGTTTTATGGCTTTCTGGCAATTATAAGGTAGTCGTATAGAGGTTCAACACATTGGTATAAGCTTTTATACGTATGTTACTGAGAGAATGTTAAAAAGGACAATTATCACTTCCGTGAGGATAAAGACTAAATGCCGTACATAAAAAAAATCGAATTAAAGGGCTTTAAGTCTTTTGGGCCGCAAACAGTAAAGGTTAATTTGGACAAGGGGTTCACGGCTATAACTGGACCGAACGGGAGCGGCAAAACCAACATCATGGATGCTCTGCTTTTCTCGCTTGGTGAACTTAGCACAAGGCGACTAAGAGCGGAAAACTCTGCGAAGCTGATTTTTCACGGCTCTGAAAAGGCTGGGCAAGATAAAGCAAAAATGGCTAAGGTTGTTGTTCAATTTGACAACACTGACGGATTAATGCCCGTTGACACTACTACAGTTACGATTTCGCGGGAAGTTTACCGTAACGGGCAAAGCATATATCGGCTCAATGGCCGTCGAATGTCTCGTACCCACATCACTGAGACTCTATCAATGGCTGCAATTAGTAGTATGAGCCAAAACATTATTCCTCAGGGCACCATAACAAGATTAACCGATTTAACTGCACAGGAACGCCGAAAAATCATTGAAGACCTCATTGGTATAGGCCAGTATGACTCAGAAAAAACTGATGCAGAAGAGAAACTGCGCGCTGCCGACATTTCCATCCGGACTGCAATGGGTAGAATCGACGAAGTGCAAAAACGTCTCGATGACTTAGAGCGTGAACGCAACCAACTCTTACGTTACACTTTTATCCAATCTGAAACCCGAAAGTTCCAAGCCATCAAAATCTCAAGCGATATCGCTCAGCAAAAGGCAAAAATAAGTGAAAATACAGTGCAAGCTCAAAAGGTGAATGAACGAGTTGAAAAGTTAAAGGAACAGCGGGATCTGCGTCGAAGTAAACGTCATGAAATTGAAGGTGACTGGCGAAAGCTTAGCGGGGAAGGCTTAGAGCAGGGCGGCTCTGAAGTCCTTAAAGTTCAAATAAAGATTGGTGAGCTAAAATCCAAGCTTACCGAGTTGAACTCTACAATTAATTCTGCGCAGTCAAGTCTTGAAAGTTTTAAACGTGTTAAAGAAAACAACGTTACCCAACGTGAAAGTTTGCAGAAGGAAATTCGCGAAAATCGCCTTAAAATACGGCGTTTTCGTAGCGATCACGAAAAACTCAAGTTGCTTTTGTTGCAGAAGCAAATGGAACATGAAGAGTTAGCTAATGAAACATCTCAGCTTTGGGAAGGCTTGGACGGCAACAACAAGCAAATACAAACTCTTAGTTCTCAAATCGAGAGTCACGTTAAGCGTGTTGCATATTTGCGTTCGGAATACAAGCAGGTCAAGGCAGCACTAAGGTTGTGTACTGGGAGAATAAAGAACCTGACTGTCCGAAAAGAAAAGTTTATCGCAAGTCAAGCAGAAATCGAGAAATCTTTGTTTGAGCTTGAAAAGGTACAGCGCGATCAGAAAGCACAGCTCAAAAATCTTGAACAAACTATCGAACGCAAGAAGCTTCAGAAAGAAACAGCCCACCAAGAAATTGAGGAAGCCGAAAAAATTGCCAGCTCCGCCAAAGACGCTGTTATTGAGTTCGCTACGCAGCGGGATCTTGCCGCAACCATCGCTGCTGAAGAGAAAGCGCTGCGTCGAATAGAGGAAATGGGTGACGTTGGAGCAATCGTTGGTATCCATGGTAGGTTACGTAACCTTGTAAAAATTGATAAAAATTTCAAGAAAGCTATAGATGCTGCAGCTACAGGTTGGCTTGACGCTCTAGTGGTGAAGGATATTGATGTGGCTTTTGCTTGTACTGAGACGCTTAGGCGAATGAAGTTGGGTAGAGTTAAAATTATTCCTCTGAAAGGTGCAGTAAACCCTAAAAACAAGTTACTGCCCAAACGTGAAGGTATTATGGGATCCCTTTCTACTTTTATGAAGTACGATAGTAACTTTGAGCTTGCCGTAAATTATGTGTTTGGAGACACTATAACAGTATCTAACGATAAAATCGCGTTTACACTCTCCAACGAGGGTTACCGCGTAGTCACAGTCAGCGGTGACCTCTATGAACCCGGTGCTTTTGAAAGTGGTTACTATCGAGCCCCAATTGACTTCTCCACTATAATCCCGAGCGAAAACGCACTAAAAAGTCTCGATGAAGCTGTGAAGGCGCTCCAAAATCACCTGAGCTCCCGCGGTAGCGATATCGTAAGCATAGATGAAGAGCTTGAAAACAGCAAAATAGAGATGACCCGCCTCGCTGAAGGCATAACAACTCTTGATCGCGAAATCATTCGCATAAAACGCGGTGTCAAAAGAACTCAATTTAATATCCGTCATATCGGCAAGTTAGGGGGCAAGCTTGAGCGGGAAGCGGCAGCTTACAAGGGTCGCATGAGCATGTACCGCAACGAACGCAACTCCATCCGAAAAAACCTCAAAAAAATTCATGCCGAAATTTCTGCGTTGCGGTTGAAGACTGATGTGGCGCATATCCAGGAGCTCGAGGTTCAACGCGAAAAGTTCGGGGAAGAAGCTAACACATTGCGTCAGCGGCTTGGTACGATAGAGACGGAAATTAACACTAACCAATCCCAATTCGATCGTGTCTTGCGTATCAGCTACAAGAACACCAAACTACAGGTTACTAGAATAGAGCAGCAGCAAGAGAAGTTACAGAAAGAAGTTGATGCTGCAATCCTAGAGCGTGACGCAATCAAGCAAGAAGCAGACGATCTTGACAAAAGTCGTGTTGCTCTCTCCACTGCGGTGCTCTCCGCACGTGAGGAATCCAAGAAGTTCACTTCTCAAATAGATTCTATTGATTCTGAGTTGCGGCTTCTCGATGTGGAATATGAACAGGCAGACAGGCTTCAGAACCAGTTGCACCTCAGTTTGGAAACCACACAATTGCGTTTGCAGCAACTTCAAGCGCAGCTTCGTCAGTTTGGATTTGAGCAGGCTTTGGAGACGAGTTCGCGACAGGTGCAAGAAGCCGAAACCACCATACGCATGATGCAGTTTGAGATGGAGCGCATCGGTGCCATTAACCAACTAGCAGCTCAGCACTACGCTGACCAGATTTCCCGTTATCGTGAGTTGTCGGTGCGATTAAACGAATTGGAAAGAGAAAAACAGGCTATAGTTGCGTTTATGGATGAAATCGAAGCTAAAAAACGTAAGGTATTCATGAATGCGTTTGACAAAATCAATGCAAGTTTAACCGTTTACTTTGCTAAGATGACCGGCGGTGGAGAAGCCACATTGAAACTGGAGAATCCTGAAGAGCCATTTTCAGGCGGTATCGACATGATTGTTCAGTTTCCTAACAAACCCGCCATTGTGGTCAGCGGAGCTAAGCGGTGGTGAGCGGTCTATTTCAGCGGTTGCCTTCATTTTTTCGCTTAAAGAGTTTTCGCCTGCTGCTTTCTATGTCCTAGATGAAGTGGATGCACACTTAGACGCGTTTCATACAACGCGACTCGCCGAAACATTGCTCGAGGAAGCTGGGCAAACTCAATTTATAGTCATCAGTTTGCGCCCTGAAATGGTTAACAAAGCCCAGAAAGTTTATGGTGTCTACGAACGTAATGGAATATCTAATGTGGTGACTGCGAAGTTTCCAACGGAGGTAGCTGCGTAGATGGCTTCATCGATGACTCAGATGAGAAGACCTTTCTATCTTCGTCCGCCTTGGAATATCCTGTTTGAAATCAGCAAACTTGAAAAGCTCACGCCATGGAACGTTAACATAGCCTATTTGCTTAGGTCTTTTCTTACTGAGATGGAGAAAAGTGCACCGGATAGGGTCGATTTCCGTGCATCTGGTGTTGCATTGGACTCTTCAGCTTTGATTTACTTGATGAAATCTAAACTTTTACTTACTCTGCAAGAACCACCGCCCGCACCGCCTAAGGTTCCGACGGATTTTGTTCCGCCGCCCCTGTTTTTACCTCTCCGTCACGAATTAACTTCAACGACTATTCAGCATTTGCTTGAGGTTTTAGATGATGTGCTAAAGGGCGAAAAACTGCTTGCCCTCCATCATGTAGTTGAACAGCACCCAGTTTTGCCTGCGGTCACTGATTTGCTGCCGAAATTTGATAGATTCATTGCTGAACTTGAATTTGAAATCGAGAAACTATATGCGATTATCTGCGAAAAAGTGAATGGCCAAGGCATAATCGACTTCACAACACTCTCCAAGGGAGCAATCCGTATTGAGGCGCTCAGGATGTTTATCTATTTATTGTTCCTTGCTCAGGATGGTTTAGTTAGTCTTTGGCAGAACGAGGAAACAGAGGAACTGTACATAGCTGTGGGGAAATTAAACATTGGCAAAGCCGAAACAATCCGATGAAAAAAGCTCGTCTGAGGCAGAGCAACCTCAAGAAAACACGCGTCGGGCGCATGCTTTAATGTTGCTTGAGGCGGCCCTCTATGTCGCAGGACGCCCACTTGACCTAAATGAGCTCTGTCAAGTCCTTAGCAGCCGGTCCAAAAAACGCGTTTTTTCCTACCTTGAAGAGCTTATTGCTGAGTACAAGGCCCGCAGCAGTGCAATAGAGATTTTAGCATTAAAAGACGAACGTTACGTCCTGCAAGTTAAGGCAGAATTCACACCCTTAATTAAAAAACTCGTTAACCGACCGTTGCTGTCTTCGGGTCCGCTAAAAACGCTCTCCTATATCGCTTATCGCCAACCCATCACCCAGAAACGCGTAGTCCAAGTTCGTGGGCAACACGCGTATGGTCACGTTAAGATACTCAAGGACATGGGGTTGATTTTGTCCGAGCGAAGCGGGCGTTCCTTGGCGCTCAAGACAACTGATTACTTTGCTGATTACTTTGGGTTAACTCAGGATATGTCTCTTCTAAAGAGAGATTTGCGCAAGATTTTCGGCGAAGCCATCAAGGAGGATTTGGTTGTTAGACAACAAAAAGAAGCCATGCGAGAACCTCAAGAAAACAAAGATAATAATTCAGAGAAGGCGATAGGCAACTAAATATAATCGATGTTTCCACGTTTTTTTATAGTTAAATTGAAAAACATCATATCTTGTGCAATGCAAAATGATTTGGTTTTCAGAGAACGGCCACATCCCATTTGAACCCAACAGAAATTTAGGCGCTAAAACAGGGTAAACAATATAATCAATTTATTATGTGTGAAAGTATTTTCGGGAATAACTTTTCCAAGAACAAACACCAGAACACTAATCTATAAACGGATACGTTTATATTGAAATTAACAGTTTTAGTGACTACTCGAATCGAGGAAATGTAGGATATGTCATCGCAAAGCCATTTACGCAAAAGGAAACTTACAGGCGGCAAAAAACGCGTCTACCGTAGCAAGAAAAAGTATGAAGCAGGCGGATATGCAGCTGAAACCATTCTTGGTGAACCTAAACGCAAAATTACCCGGGGGTTAGGCGGTAACCAAAAAGTCAAAGTCCTAACCGACAAGTATGCCTCTGTAACTGACCCTAAAAGTGGTTCGACCCAAAAAACCGAGATTGTTCGCGTGGTCCGCAACATAGCCAATGTTGATTTCAACCGTCGAGGGGTCATCACTAAGGGCGCCGAAATCGAAACCGAATTGGGTCTAGCAAAAGTTACCAGTCGGCCAGGTATTGATGGCATAATCAATGCTGTCTTAATAGGTAAAGAAAAAGCCTAACTAACTTCTTTTTAATCCTGATGCTTTTTTGCAGAGAAAGTTGTTTTTAGCCAGTTATAACTATTTTATGGATTCGGGAATACCAATTACTATGTATATCTTTTTGTTGGTTGCTGTTGTTGGCTTTTAATCTTCACAAGTTGTTTAGCTAATTTTCCGATAATGGCTTCTTTAGCTTCATTCTTCTCAACTAGTAGCATACCTGTTTTTGACCAGTGTATTTTGGGAAAATGCGCTTCAGTTCTAATTTCATTTTCAAGTCCCAGCTTGTCTGCGGCTTCTTTTATTTCCAGTATTTTTGGTGAGATTACGGCTTGGTTTTTTGGAACGCGCCGTCCTTCTTTTCGTGTCTTGTTTTGGTCAAAGTATATTGGCCAGATTATGGCTTTATCGAGTTTACGCATATTTTTTCACCTTATTTTTGAGCGTAGTAAACGATTAGTTTTTTGCCTGCTTCGTTTACCCGCACAAAGCCGAACCGCTCAAATTGTATGATGTCGTTTGGCTTTAACTTTTTGCACTCGGATTCAGCGTACCCTTCAATCACTGATGCGTCCTGCTGTACTACCTGTGTCTGGTATTCTGTACCTTTGGGGACCCACTGAATAAGTTGGGCTTTGATTTTTCTTATATCCTCGTAGGATTCACTTGTGAACGTTGCTGTTACCTCGTTGCCAGTTTTTCCATCAACTTTAATGTTAAAGAGTTCCATGAGTCTTATTGTTTGTAATGGCTGCATGGCTTCAGCGTCGTGTTGCGCAATCCAGAGATTTGTGACTTTTTCTTCTCCGCTTGGCGCTATGACGTATTCTCTAAAGCCTCGCTCCAGATGTTCAGAATGCAACGGAAGTTTAGCTGTAAACACTTTGGGCAAACCAATGACTTTCAGTTCGGTTGGAGTTGCCACAAAGAAGTATCTGTTGCTTGTAGCGTCGAGGATTTTCCGGTTGTACGCGTTGAGTGTTTCCCAGCTGAGAGTGACATCATTGGATTTTATGCCGACATCTATGATTATTTTTTTGATTGCTTGAGGCGATATACCTCGTTTTCTAAGTGCTTGGAAAGTGCCTAATCTTGGATCCTCAAAGTCAGCGAAGTCACCCTCTTTTATGCCTGCAACGATTTTTGATTTACTCAATGCAGCACCTGTAATTTTTAATCTGCCGTAATGGATGGCTTCAGGATATTCCCATCCGAGGTGTTGGTACATGTATTTTTGGCGGACCATGTTGGTGTAGTGTTCCTTGCCGCGGATAATATGCGTCATACCCATTAGGTGGTCGTCTATACCTGCAGCGAGGTTGTAGAGCGGCCAAACGATGTATTTGCTGCCAACGCGGGGGTGGGGATATTTCTTTGTATTTATTACACGTAGCGCGGGCCAGTCGCGGACGGCTGGGTTAGGGTTTTTAAGGTCAGTTTTTACTCGTACCACTGCTTGGCCTTCGTTGTAGTAGCCATCTAACATGCGGTGCCAACGTTCTAATTGTTCCTCTGAGGGTAAGTCTCTGCATGGGCAGGCTTGTTTTGCGATTGTTTTATTACGGAACTCTTCCACAGCGCACTCGCAGACATACGCGTTATCACCAGCGATTAACTTCTCTGTCCACTCGTAGTAAATGGGTAGACGGTCGCTTTGGATATACTCCTCATCTGGATTACATTCTAGCCACTTCAAATCTTGTTTTATACTGTCATAGAACTTCAGCACTGGCTTCTTGATTTTGGGATCAGTGTCCTCAAAGCGTAGGATGAATTTGCCGCTGTACATGCGGGCGTAATCATGGCTTAGGATAATTGCTCGAGCGGAACCGAGGTGGAGCACGCAGTCGGGATTGGGTGAAAAGCGGGTAATGATTTTTTTGTACTTATCCACGTTTGGAAGTGGTGAGAGTTTTTTCTCCTCAACTTCGCGTTTCTTTTGGGTTTCCGGCCAGTTCTTTTCTACAATTGCTTTTTGTTCGGAGAGTGATAAACTGTTAACTTCGCTAACAACTTCATTGATTACAACTGAAAGATCCTTTACGCGGTTTCTGAGCTCTCTTCTTTCGCCCAGAACTTTGCCTACCATGGCGCCTGCTTGCGCTTTCCCCTCATGTCCAACCGCGTTTAGAAGTGCGGCTTTACGGATAAACTCACGTAGTTCATTATCGTTTTCTAAAGCCAAAGTGATTACCGCTTGATGTTTTACTTATTGCGTTTAATCAAGAATTCAGCGAACGCTTTTAATTTTTCCTTAGCTTCAGGAGTAGGGAGCAGTTTGTCAACTTCGATCCAGCTTTCCATTACCATTCGTTCCGCGGTAGCTTTGACATACTCAAATGCTCCGTATTTCTTTATTATGGCTATAGCTTCATCTCGAAGGCTCTGGTCGAAGGTATGCATGCCGAGGATTTTTAGTAGACGTTGCTTGTCAGGGCTTGAGGCTTTTTGGAGTGTGGAAATTACGAGTAAGGAACGTTTGCCTTCAGATATGTCGCCTCCAACGCCACCTTTCTTCTTGGCGAATTCCTCGCCAGTCAAATCCAAGATGTCATCCTGCATCTGGAAGGCAATACCGATACATTCGGCTAATCGCCCAAGTTTTTCAACAAGTTTGGGCTCCGCGCCTGCGAGAACAGCTGCCATCTTTGCCGCCATTCGGGCAAGCGTGCCTGTTTTGTAGGCGCACATCTGCAAATAATCTTGTTCGCTGAGTGAGTCGGCGTTGGCTATCCCTCTGTGCCATGATATATCCATGGCTTGGCCAATGCTAAGGTTAATCATCTCTTGCACATAAATCTCATAAAAATCCCGTTGCGACTCAGCTGAGAGTTTGTCCCTGTTTGCTATTAGCGGTAGAAGGGGCAAGTAGTACATGGCGTTTCCCGCATTAACAGATATATCGAGTTGGTAAATTTTGTAGCTGCAAGGTTTGCCTCGGCGCATCTCTGAAGAATCTTCGATGTCATCAATAACAAGGGTGCCATTATGAATAACTTCTGGGATAATGGCAAAATCTATGCAGTACTTCGGGTTTTTGCCCAAAGCTTCACAGATGAGCAAGAACAAGGTAGGGCGCCACCTTTTTCCGCCGCGGTCAAGCATATCCCAAATTGGGTCGGCAATTGACTTGTTGAGTGGCTCGAGGTTGTAGCTGTACATGGGTGGGTTGACTTTGAAGAGAATTGCATCCTTGTTAAAATTTCTGGGGAGATATTTTTCTATGGCTTTGTCAACTTTTGCCGCTGTTTCTTCGAGAAAACTTTCGATGTCCATGTTAAGGGGCTCCTCTTTTTGAGTATTTTTGCAGGTTGAAGCCTCGGGCAGAGAGCCATTCGGCGGTTTTGCCAGTTATTACAACTGGTGTGTTAGCTAAGTCGCTGATTTTTTCTACTCCCGTTAGGAACATGATGTTGCGGAGTTCCTCGATTAGGCAAATAATTTTTTGTTCGGTTTCCTTGGTGCCTTTTACTGCGGTTTGCAGAATCGGTTGAACGATGCTGGCTAAGCCTGCGTTAAGGGCCAGAGCTTTGGCAATGTCGGTTCCGCTACGCACTCCACCCGATGCAATCAGAGGTAATCTGACGGTTAGGGCTGCCTCGATTAGGCTAACTGCAGTGGGTATGCCCCAGTCCCATAGTGCCTCGCCTAAAAAGTGCTGTACGCCTTCACCTTTTGTGGTTGAACGGTAGTATTCGACTGCTGCAAAGCTGGTTCCTCCTACGCCTCCGATGTCGATGGCTTTGACTCCTGCGTTTTCGAGTGCTTTGGAGTCTTCAGCGGAAATTCCCGCACCAGTTTCTTTGACGATGACTGGCTGGTCGAGTGCGGCTGTGATTTCGGCGATTTTTGATAGGACGCCTTTAAAATTAGTTTGTCCTTCCGGCTGAACTGTCTCTTGCAACGCGTTTAGGTGTACTGCAACTGCATCTGCATCAATCATTTCTACGATGCGTTTGACTTCTTTTACTCCGTAGCCATGGACAAGTTGTACGCCGCCGATATTGGCGATTAAAAATGCGTGAGGTGCTTTTTCGCGGGCTACACGATAGGTTTTTTCGAGTGTTTGGTCTTCTATGGCTGCTCTTTGGCTACCCACACCCATGCCTAACCCGAGTTTTTCTACGACTTGGGCAATGGATGTGTTAATTTCGATTGCTTCTTTGGTTCCACCTGTCATGGCTCCAACGATGATTGGAGCAGAAAATTTTTTGTTTAAAAAAGTTGTTGAAAGATTGATTTTGGCTTTGTCGATTTCTGGCAACGCACGGTGTACCAGTTGTATGTCTTCAAATCCCGCTGTAACTTTTCTAGCTTGCGCTTTATTATCTAAGCATATGCGGATGTGGTCTACTTTGCGTTTGCCAGTTTCTTCTGCCATTTTACGACTTCTCTATTTCAGTGCCGAGAACACTTTGGTCTGTTAAGGCTCTGTAGATTGATAACCCTTTTGTGGCTCCCGTGATGGTTACGTGGACGTTTTGCTCGATAGCTGGGATTAACTCGGCGATTTTTCCTGCCATGCCGCCAGTTACGTCTGTGCCTTGGGCTTTGCCCAACTTAGGCTGAAGTTCTTTGAGTTCTTCAAGTGTTAGTTTCTTGTAGGGTTTGGCGTTTGGATTAGTTTTTGGGTCAGAGTCAAAGAGTCCATCTGTGTCCGTGCCTACAACGATTTTTTCTGCGTTGTATTTGATTGCTAAGTATGCAACGAGTTGGTCGCCTGAGAGGACTGTGAAACCCATTTTTTCATCAAGTACTGCGTCGCCGTACATTACGGGTGTGAATATCATTTTTTGCATGGATTTGAGAACGGTTTCATCGAAGAATTTGACTTTACCATTCTCTGTTAATAAGCAGCTGGAGGGTGCAATGCTGACTGCTGGCACTTCATGCCAGATTAGCGCGTCCATGACTAAGCCATTTAAGACTGTCATGACGTGGTGGGTTTCGGCGAAGCCCAGTTTCTGGGTTGGGTCTTCTTTGTAGCCGTCTTTTATGCCGTATTTTGCTGCGGTTGGGTGGCCGAAGCTGCCGCCGCCGTGTACAATTATAAGGTTGTCTAAGTCTGCCCGCTTGATTTCTTCTGCTAAGCGGTTGATTATTTCAGTTTTTGCGGCTAATTCTCCAGTTTTGTCGGTGATGGCTGAGCCGCCGATTTTGAGTATAATTGGTCTTGCATCGTTCATCGGTAATCATAACCGTACTATGTCTAATGTGTTCTTGTTTTTTAACGTTCAGTTTTCTGTGGTTGTCTTTTGTGTTAGTAGCTGTTTGTTTTCTTCTATGAGAGGTAGTTTTAGCAAGCACAAATTTCAATGTACGTTTTTCACGATAACTATGCACTTTAGATGTAAACTGCAAAACGGCTGATTGGTTAGGCAAAGAATGTTTTTTATTTGGCTTATTGTATAGCTTCCAGTTAAGGTGAAAAGTAAGAATGGGTAAAGGTTCAGGTTATGGAAAAGTTATCCTATTCGGTGAACACTTCGTTGTGCACAGTATACCTGGTGTTGTATCCGCCATTGACTCTTCAACAGATGCCGAAGTCAAAAAAGCAGAAAAAGTCAACATCAGAGACGAACGTAAAACCGCAAAGGGCTATGGTGAGGAGAAGCGTCTGCAGCAGATCGAATCCATCGAACGCATGCTAAAGGCCATGAATTTGGATCCAAAACTGCCGCTTGACATATGGATAGGCGGAACCCTTCCTGGCTTCAGTGGACTTGGCGCCTCAGCCGCAAGCAGTGTTGCCATCGCACGTGCCATCTCAGAGGAGCTCAACCTTAATTTGTCTAACGAGAAAATCAATGCCATCGCCTATGAAGGGGAAAAAGCCTACGCTGGGAACCCTTCGGGTATCGACAATACTGCAGCCACCTACGGCGGTTTTATGTGGTTTAAGAAGAACCCTGCGGGAGGACAAGACATTGTTGAAAAAATTAATGTTAAGCGCCCCGTTGAAATCGTTATTGGCAGCACGGGTAAGGTTGCCAACACCAAAGCCATGGTGGAGGGCGTTGCGGAACGCAAAAAAGCTAACCCCGCCAAATACGATCCCTTCTTCAAGCAGGCGGAATCTTTAGCGGTTGTGGGACGTGTAGCACTTGAATCAGGTGATTTGAAGAAAGTCGGCGAGCTTATGAACGAAAACCACAGGATTCTGCAAGAAATCGGTGTCTCCAGCAAAGAACTAGATCTACTCGTCGATATGGCGCGGAATCAAGGTGCATTCGGCGCAAAACTAACAGGCGGCGGAGGTGGAGGCTGTATGGTTGCTTTGACACCTGGCAAGGACTTGCAGGGTAGAGTCGCGTCTGCCTTTAAGACTGCTGGATATGAGTTATTGGCAACAAAAATCGGCGTGGTCACTTAGTACTATGAACTGGCATTTTTAGCATATGTTTACCTTTTTTTTATTTTTCTGCAAATAGCCCATCTGCAATTAGAGATTTGGGTTTTTTGATTTATTATTTTGAGAAACATGTAAATTGAATCTTCTGCTGAGCTGTAGTATTGTCTTGGGCTTTGTCCATTTTTTGATCTCGTCTGTTGTAGCGGTACCTTGTTGTGGTGAGCAGTATACATGGTTTGGATTTTCACTAATTAATGTGTTAACTTGGGAGCCTGGGCTTTTTCTCATTAAGCCCAATTCAAAAGGGCTCCAAAATCGTAAGACAGTGCAAGTGAGGGTTCTACATAACAATGTAAACTGCAATCCTGGCATTTTCGTGTTTCCTTCCAGTCAAACCCAGACATCGCAGTTTTTATATTGGTTTTTAGTACTGAAACGGTTTTTGCGTATCCATTGCGGACATAGCAAGGGAGAACTAAAGATCCTTCAGGACTTACATTAATTGTTAGCCAAGGTTTGCAGGTCCACTTTTTCTCTTTTGCAATGACTTTAAAGTAACTTATTGAGTTCAGCAGGGGATATCCTTTTTTCTTTAGCTCCACAAGTTTTTGAGCTATGCTTTTGATTTGGAGTTTAGCCGGAGTATCTGTGTTTGTCTCAAAGTACTCATGAGCGACTGCTAAGGATATTTTTATATCCAGTTCCTTTGCCAAATTAACTAAATCTTCAATTTCATGAACATTCTCAGCCATTATTGTCGTGTTGATTGAGACCGGAACTTTTTTAGATGCTGCAATTATGCCTTGAATCGCTTTTTTGAAGCAACCATTAACACCCCTAATTGAGTCATGAGTTTTCTCCAAGCCGTCTAATGAAACATAGATTCCGCCACTGATGTATTGTGCTATTTCGTCAATTTTAGATTCAAGAAGAGTACCATTGGTGATAAGACTTGTTTGCAAAGGCAAAGATCTAGAAAAAGCAAGAATTTCGCTCAAATCTTTTCTTAGTAGTGGTTCTCCGCCTTCAAAAGCAATTGCACAAGCACCTGAATTATAAATTTGTTTAACCACTTTTTTTTCATTCTCTAAGCTCAAATCTATTGTGGATCTTTTCCAGAAAGGGCACATTTTACATTTGAGGTTGCAATTATATGTTAATTTGTGGCCACAAAACAGGGGAGCCCTCAAGCCGACCAAGTTTGAAACTAATCCGCGGCTTAATCTCAGACCTAACCGGAATGTTTCCTGATAATTTCTACCTTCTTTTTCTCCAACTGTTTTATAGGCGGATACTTGATTGCTTCCCATTGTAACCCCAAAACATTATCTTTGCCTACGTAATGCACTTTTAATGTTATTTCTTTTTTTCTGTTAATTTTGTTACATTCCAAACAAGGGCCTTTTTCCTGAATAAGATTGTAAATTCGATACTGAAGTTAAAACAAGTCCTACGTCTAGCAGAAGAATACCTTCAGGAGTACCCTGCATGGCTTGCAATTTAATCTAATTTAAACCCATTATTTAAGTTCCAAACTTCTTAGTGAGTTTGAATGGATAGGATTATGTTTATACTGCTGTAGTCATGTAGTCATATTAGCTCAGAATTTGATGTAATCCTATTTTTTCGAGCAAATTTGAAAATATAGTTATATAAGGGATAATTTAAAGACTCATTTAAATCCGGCCGACTCAAATATTATAGTTGACAGAAAAAGATAGTTCCTTTAATGGGATGTTTTTTTGTATAATCTCTTGACTGCCGGGCAAAAAGATTCAATTAGATCATAGATCAAAGGTTTCTTAATTTGATGGGCTAGCATCTTAAGGGTTTATTGTTTTTGCTGTAAAAGAGCCTCTATACTTGCGTGGTGTTGTGGCATCAAAATCCAAATGCATGCCTTGGACCAGTTGTTCCAAGTTTTGAAACGCTTGTTCCAAAGTGTCCCTTAATTGGCGGAATAATCAATAACATTATCAGTGATTTGAAATGCTCAAGAAAAGCAAAGTTACCGTAATCGCAATAATAGTATCGCTCATATTGGCAACAACACCCGCATTGCTCTTAGCACAAGGGCAGATTCAAACTTCCAACTCACAACAGATAGTAACACTCACTGAAAAAGCAGCCCAACAAGTCCAAAACCTAATTGGCCAGATAAACGCAGACGAGGACGTACTCGCACAAATCGAAGCCTTTAGTTTCACTTCTGAGTTCGATGAAAATGTAGCGTTGTTTTCCGATGGTTTGAGTAACTTGGAAGCTGCAAAAGCGGCACTGGCAAACTCTGAATACGAAGAATCCGTGGATTTCGTGGTGAAAGCTTTGAGCGTTTTCAGAGAAGTCTACAGTGCAATACATGTTATTCTCGAAACAACAGGTCTCCAAAATGGTGACCTGATTGAAAATCAGGGGTTGCTTGAAGCTATAACGCGTGATCTTCAAAGAATAAATCCTCTCAGAGAGATACTGCCTGATGGAACACCAAAAGAGATCTTGGACTTGTTAGATGATTCCGAAGAACTTCTGAACGAGGCACGAACGTTGTTGCTTGATGGTGATGTAACGGTAGCTAGATCAGTGTTTCTAGAAGCTAAAAAAGGCATTTCCGAAGTCTACCACTACTTGAAAGAGCAAGCTGAAGAATCTAATACTTGGAGATTAAACAACTATTGCCAAGGTGTTCAGGAGAGAATTCGAGAAAGATTCAGATACGGCCAAAATCAAGGAGTTGACTTCACTAGGGTGCTGCAATATTATGGTTACCAAACTGAAAGCCAATTCATGGAAGCCCTCCAGGCTCGCATTCAAACAGCTCAAGGCGAACCAGACTTTAAAATCGCCATTCAAGATTGCGAAGCATTTAGTCAAATGGTTCAACAAATGGAGCAGTCGCTGAATCAGGAAATAGGTAGGTATCAAGTGCAAAACGGACCTGGAGGGAGCGATAATTCAGGTAATGGCTCGGTTGGTGGTGGTTCCGGTCATGGGTCGGGTAACGGCGGCGGTCAATAAGGAAAAGGGAAAGTATTTGCCTTAATTATCTTTTATTTATACTTCTTAAGTTGAACTTGGTTTTCAAGACCTATTCGCTTTATCTCCACAACCTCTAGCCCTTCAAGACGCCTGACGAGTCTCCAAAGACTTGTCCTGGGCATATCTGGAAACCGCTCTCGTATTTCAGCTTCAAAGGCTTTGCCATCTTTTTCAGCTAAAAACTCAATTACAGCTATGTCTTCCTTCACTAAATCCGAGTGCCGGCTTAGTATCTTTTTGACGTTAATTGTTCTTTTTTGTTTAATCGCAAATATCGCAATGGGAATAGCTATTGCGGCTATGATTGATGTGGCGATCAAATATTCGATTGGAATTACCCATGTTCCGTTGTTTTGGGCTTCTAGCTGCAAAGGTACTATATAGCTAAGTTCCCATTCCCCTGGATACAAAGATAAGTATAATTCCTCGCTAGCTGTGACTATTGTTGTTGGTACTTGGTTTAGGTATATGATTGTTGAGTTTTTAGGCAATGAGACTGTTAGATTGTAGGGTTGATTGAGTATTATAGTCCATGTATCTGCTTTTTTGTTCGTAAGTGTTATTGTGTCATATTCAACCAAAATGTGTGAGGCTCCTAAAGTGAATACAGTTAGATTTGAAGCGTTTTGCTGGTAATCTACAGCCAGATGATTTTCGTCAAGAACAATCAAGTTCTCAATTGATGAAGATAGAATGGGCAAGTCTATCTCAACAAGCCGATCATCTGTGTTTAGTGTTTGTGTTACATGGGTTAATCCGTCTCTGTAAACTTTGATTGTTGTTGTTTCGACTTCAAATTGAAACTCGGCTGCGGCTGAACTAAACGATAAGAATAAGAAAAGTGAAAGTAAAGTTATTACCCGTGTATGCCGACAGTAGAGTTTCATGCGACTTCGCATTATATTAGTTTGTCTTAGTTAAGATTTTTGTGGATCTTGACTTTAATTAGAGGTTGTTGGCCGGTTTGAAAAACTCAAAATTGACGAATTTTTTTGATATATACCGCTTTTTTCCTAGTGGCACAGTAATAGAGTGTTGAAACTGCGATAATGACTCTTTAACTTGTAGGGTTTAGAATCTTTATTTTCAAATTCTGCTGAAAAATAAGCCCTGAAAGACAAGTATATGTAACAGCAACATCTTCATTAAATTGAGTAGTCTGGTCCTTAAATGATGAAGAATTTTGAGAAATAGGCATCTCCTTCAAACTCAACACTGAACTTTGGTTAGTTTCACCTTTGTTCTATCTGATGATTTGTGTCTTTGGTTATTTCTCTAATTATTCTGGAAAATCTTTAGTATGGACTTGGATTTTCTTCGAATTTTTCCAGTAACTTATTTTTACGAATGGAAGATTTTCCAGATGTCATCACGATTTTGTAGTTTAAATCACCTGCTTCGGCGTAGTTATTTTTGCGAAAAGTGTTTTTATGAGTTTTAAATAGTTTACCTACAAATAGAATTGTAGGAGACTCTAAGCTTGACAGGTGAATTTGAGAAACAAGTTAAAAATTTGAAACTTGACCCTATATTTGAGAAAACGCTAATTGATATGTTCAATGAAGCCTCCAGCGAAGACCCTTGCATGAAATGTGGATCCAAAGAGGGCTGCGAGAACTTTAAATGGCACAAAAAATATCTCAACACCGACAACTGTAGTTGCAACTGCAGTCCATGAATCTTTTTTACTCTTTTTTGTTTCGTTGGTTTTTGCTACATTTCCTGTTTTTGCTTAACCCTTTTGTGACCTCTTCAATGCCGAAGCATTTTATTTGCTGAGAAGTAGAGCAATTAATACACCGTTTGGTAACTAAAGTACCTATACATTTCACCTATCGATAATTATCGTTAAGAGCTGTCAAGAATTTGTACTTATCATTTGTGAATGTTAGCCACAAGTAGCCCATTATTGCTGTTCTAGCGTTAGGGAGGCGTTTTGGCTAAATTCTTCATTAAGATGTTCCGAACTGTATATTTTGCCTTTTGTTCGGGTTTTCGAAGTTTCCCTCAGACTAATTAGGCGCTTTGAGAATATTAATAACAAGGAAGCTATGGAAATGTCCAATCGAATTGTTGGCTCAATAGCTAGAATACCTGTTCCCTCAGTTAGTTCATCCACTCATGTCACTTTGATTGCATCTTTAATGGCAAAACAGAACATAGGCGCTGTTATAGTGACAAGAGACATCGAAGTTTTGGGTATCGTGACTGAAAAAGATATCATAGAAAGAGTGGCGCTTGAGAAAAAAGATTTATGCGATATAGTCGCTCAGGATATAATGACTTCGCCGGTTATCACAATACATTTTGACAGAACAATTCATGATGCACTCAAGATTATGAAAGATAATAATTTGAGGCGGCTTGTAGTCGTTAAAGACAAAAACGTACTTGGGTTAGTAACAGAAAGGCGATTGTTGCTCGCAACCTTTGCTGAGGAAACTAAAACCAATTTGCAGCCTTAGTACAATGATTTAGATGAAGTTAGTTCTCGCTTAAATGTAGTTGAAGAAGGAACTGTATCAATTTGTTTTTTTCTTTGTGTGTGCTGTTTTTGTTTTTTTTCGCCTCGTCTCATCTTGGAGCATGGATTTGTCTGCTTTTTTAGTTTGGGCTTGTTTTTGGGGTGTGTTGGGATGAGATGAGTTGGTTTTTGGTTTGAAATGTATGTTGGGATGAGTAGGATGAGATGAGGTGAGATGAGATATCGGGCTGAATTATAGCATAGGGGTATTACTTGGCTAGTGGCTTTTCTTTTGTCAAAGTTTGAGTTGTTTATTCAATTTGCAATAGTTTTCAGTTTGGATAGTTTACGTTTTCTTGGCTGAAAGTTGAAGAGCTTTATAGATGATAATGCAGCTCTCGCGTAGTAGCTGAAAGATTTAGAGATTGTAGAGTTTGGTGGGTTCTTGGTATTGTTTCTGTTGATTCATCATTACTTAAAATTTTTGATGTTTAATCGGCAACTTCAGTTGGTAATTCTGAGAAAGAAATTTGGTCAATAAATATCCAAGGTATCTACTGGGCACTAACTGAATTGGAAGCGCCAAGGTTTTACACTATTTCATCCTTTTTCGGTTGACCCTCATGTTGAATTTCTATTGTTATCCTAACAAAAGAGTGAGGTTTTATTATTTTTCTTAGTTGTTTGGGGATAGAAATACGGTAGTCTATTCCTACCGTTCCCTCTAAGATAACGGATTTACAGTTTGCATGCAAGATGCTTATTTCCCTTTTTGGCATATTTAGGGTACCGCTGTGTTGTCTGTTGGACCTTGTACTAATAGATATGGTGCTGTCCCGTTTTTATCGCTAACCCAGTACAGCGGAAGTTTGCCATCCCACCCGATCGCATAGAGATACTGTATGTATTCTGGTGTGAGTTGCGCTTGTACTATCTGTACTGATTGTGCTGTTGCACTTGCTGAAATAATTGTGGCATTAGCATTTGCATTGGCAATTGTAATTAATGCAGTTGCATTAGCAGTAGCTTGAATGACTTGCTGTTGAGCTTCATATTCAATTTGCTTTAGTTTATTTTGTGCGGCTAAAGCATCTTGTTCAGCAGTTACTTTGGCTTCAATAGCTTGGTTAAATGATGGGGAAAACTTGAATTCTGTTACTGAAACTGATAGGACTTCAATTCCATATGTTGATAGTTTACTCTTTAAGATGTTGAAGAATGAGTCTTTTACCGCTTCGCGTTCTGTGACTAATTCGGTGGCTATATATTTTGCTGTTGCTGCTTTTAATGCTTCTTGAATGTTTGGTGTTACAACTCTTGTTTCATAATCATTTCTTAGGTCTTTATAAATTGTCAATACACTATCTGCTTTTAAACGGTAGTTGACTGCTACTGTTGTTGTTACATCTTGTAGGTCTGAGCTAGCTGTGTTTTCTGTTGCTACTGCCTTTTGAATTTGAATGTTTACCAGTGTTATGTCTTGAGCTATAGGCACTACCCAGCGTAATCCTTCATTTTCTACGCTGATTGCTTCACCCCAATTTAGTAGTACACCTTTGTATCCTGCTGGAACAGTTCTCATTGCAGTTATTGGAACAATGATAACTATTGCGACAATTATTACTATGGCAATTATTTTTCGTATATTAGGAAACCAACTTCTTTTTGGGCGCACATATACTTTGGTTTGGTCGTACATTATGATCACTCGTTTAGGCGTATAGCTGGTATATAATTGGCATATATAAGGGTTTTATGTGAAAGTGAGGGTTTGCTTGATTAAACCAGTTAAAAACGGAATCCTAAATCTACAAATAACAGTTCTTACAGGGCTTTTGTAGGGCAACCATGGAAGATATGAATTGTTGTACAGTTGTCTTTTCATGCGTTAGCAACTATGGGATTTATAAGCTCGTTTTTTTAGCAATCAACTGAAGGCTATGACAGGAAAACACTGGACCGCTAAAGAGGAAGTTGACTTAAAAGCGTTCGTAGATGCGAAATTGAACATCAATGAAATTGCTGCTAAAATTAAGAAAACGCCTAAAGCTATAATGTTAAAAGCTCAACGGTTAGATTTGCAACTCCAAACCGAAGGTTTTGTGAGTAAAGCTATCGCTATTCCTAACGAACTTCCTAGCATCGAAGAAGCCATTAAAATATTGGCTGGTGTCCTAAAAGCTTCCGTTGAACCTGGACTAACCAGGAATGAGATTCACCGTTTACAGGTGGTCGCAAAAATCTCCAAGTTATACAAAGAACTCATTGCCGACTATACCCATTATCGGGAAATAGAACGTAAATTAGAGGAGTTGGAAAAGCAAAATGCCCAATTACTACAGACCCTCAAAGAAATCAAAGAAAGAACCCCGAGCTCTACGTCCCAGCAAGTTTCTGGCTAAATGGCGTGAGTTTGAGCAAGAGGACCGTCAACTCAGGCAAACTGTTACTCAAATGACTGGAGAATTAAGCACTGATCCGGCTGTTTTCTTTGAGCAAGTTTTAGGTTTTAAACCTTACGTGTACCAAAAAGAGTTCATTGACCTCTTTGAGAGCAACCAGTTAACCGCTGCCCGTTGGTGTAGACAAAGCGGCAAGACACAAACAATATCCGCCCTGCTCCTAAAGTACGCGGTCACACACCCAAAGGTTGCAATAGGTATAGTGGGCCCTTCTTGGCGTCAAACTAAAAGAATTATATCTCGCATAGCTGATTTTGCCCACAAGCTTCCCGCAAGCATTATCTTTAAGCCACAAAAGACGCAGATCCACTTTTCCAACGGAAGCAGCATTGAGGCTTTTCCCAACAATCCAGAAACCATCCGAGGCCCAGCGCTAGATGTGGTATATGCGGATGAATTCAATTTCGTGGCTAATGATCAAGACCTTTATGACGCCATCCTCTATACGCTCGGAACAACTGATGGCAAATTCGTTTGTAGTAGCACACCCTGGCACACCGATAGCGTATTCTACAAAATCTTCACCCACAAGAACTTTCGCGACTTCAAGACTTCGCATGTCGCATACGAGAAAGCATTAATTCCCAACGGACCTCTAAAGCCAAACATTATCCGGCGAATAAGGACCCAAATGGGCGATGATTCTTCGCGTTGGCAAAGGGAAATGCAGGCCGAATGGGTAGAAGATGATAACGTTTGGCTCCCCCAGAGCCTAATTGCTTCCTGCATTGGCACAGAAAAAAATTGCAACGAGGAACTCTGTGCATTTGACCCAGAAGTTTCAAGGAAAGGGAATTTTTTTGCTGGGTTAGATTTAGCTCAAACCCGTGACTATACTGTCTTCTCAGTGGTAGAGCAACAAAATGAAAGTATCTATTTGCGTCACCTCAATATTTTTAGGCAACCAACAATGTACGCCAACGTTTTAGGTTACATTAAAGTTCTGCAGGATCGTTGGGCTGGATTTGAACGTATCAGAGTGGATTTTACCCGTGAGGGCCCCAGCTTTATTGCTGACATGCAAGCGGCAGAGATTGATAACGCTGAGGGCGTCAATTTTAGTGTGCCAAGAAAAAGCGAAATGGCCAGTCTGCTAAAACAGAGGATGCAAAGTAAAAGATTCTTTTATCCACTGTTTAGTTGGGAACGCCCCTACCCAAGTGATATATGCACTGAACTGAACGTAGAGCGCTATGATTACCGTAGAGATGGCAACATAGGTTTCTCACATCCACAAGGAACGCACGACGATGTCTTCTGGAGCATAGCATTGGCGGTGTACGCGACAGCTAACATGGAGCCTGAACCCTTCTTGGCGGTTATACCCCGGAGCTAAAACTCAGAATCCCATATTTGTATTAAAAAAGGAAAAGAATACATTTTATGAGGATGGTTTACTTCCCTATAGAGTCAAGTCCGCCAGAAGAGGAAATTGAATGGATAAGCTAAAAGTGAAATCGCCCCTTGTCGAGATAGACGGAGATGAAATGACCCGTGTTATGTGGAAAATGGTAAAAGATAAGCTTCTATTACCGCATTTAGATATGGACCTTGTTTACTATGATCTGGGGCTTAGAAATAGAGATGCAACCAACGATAAAATAACGTTTGAAGCTGCCAACGCTATAGAGACGTATGGTGTCGGCGTCAAATGTGCTACCATCACCCCCAACAAGGACCGTATAAAAGAGTATGGCCTCAAGCAGGAGTGGAGTAGCCCCAATGGAACTATTAGAGCTGCACTAGACGGCACCGTTTTTCGGGCGCCGATTCTTGTAAAGAACATTCTGCCCGCGGTTAGATCCTGGAAGAAACCCATCCATATCGGACGGCACGCTTATGGTGACATTTACAAGAACTGTGAATACCGTGTGCCTGAAGCTGGAACAGCAGCGATGGTGTTCACTAATTACACTGGCAAAGAGCTTTGGCGCGGAACGATCCAAGAATTCAAAGGTGCAGGGATAATTCAAGGTATACATAACACCGACAAATCAATAGATAGTTTTGCAAAGGCATGCTTTACATATGCCTATGACCAGAAACTTCATGTATGGTTCGGTGCTAAGGATACAATCTCTAAAACTTACGACGCACAATTCCGTAAGATATTTGATGAAGAATATCAAGCTAACTGGAAGACAAAGTTTGAGGCAGTGGGGCTTGAATACTTCTTTACCCTAATAGATGATGCAGTAGCCAGAATTATGAAGACCGCCGGTGGTTTGCTTTGGGCATGCAAGAATTATGATGGCGACGTAATGAGTGACATGCTTGGGTCAGCTTATGGTAGCTTAGCGATGATGACCTCGGTACTCGTTAGCCCTAAAGGGTACTACGAGTATGAGGCTTCCCATGGAACAGTTCAGAAGCACTACTACAAATACTTGAAGGGTGAAAAAACTTCAACCAATTCAATGGCTCTAATTTTTGCTTGGACAGGTGGACTTAAAAAAAGAGGCGAATTGGACAACACCCCCGCTGTCATAGAATTCGCTGAAACGCTTGAAGAAGCAGCTATTGAAACTGTCGAGAGTGGGGTTATGACTGGTGATTTGTTGCTTGTTGCTCAACCGAACACAAGTAACAGAAAAGTTTACACAGAAGAATTCATTGATGAAGTGGCAAAAAGGCTCCAAAAGAAGCTCGCATTAAACAACATTAAGCGTTCGTAGGTTGGCAGAATAAGCTTGTTGCTCTTTTCTATCGAGGGAAAGGGGGTTCTTTAGGGCCTAAACTCCGTTGGGCCTTCTTTTTTGGTTGCACTCGGTCATTTTTAATCTGCCAAAGAATTTGATCCCTACCTTAAGTGGCTATATCACGGCATTCCCATTTTTATTAAGCGCTGAGTAGATGTACCTGAAATGAAGTTTCTTTTTGGTTAATTAGCCTTAATAGAAACATGGAGCTTACTATCGAAGCGATTATTATGACCTTTCCCAAAGATTTTCTATGGGGAGTTTCTAATAGTGGATTTCAGTTTGAAATGGGTGATTCAACTGGAGATAACATTGATCCAAACTCTGATTGGTATATCTGGGTACATGATCACTCTAACATTCGAAAGGGACTTGTTAGTGGTGACTTGCCTGAGAATGGTGTTGACTATTGGAGTTTGTATAAGAAAGACCACGCTATCGCTAAGCAAATGGGCTTAAACGCTTTCAGGTTAGGTGTTGAATGGAGTAGAATATTCCCACACAGCACATCCTCAGTTAAAGTCCAAGTTGAAAAAGCCTCTGATGGAAACATCGCCAAGATAGATGTTGACTTGTCCGCTTTAGATAGACTTGAAAAACTTGCCAATCAAGATGCTATTGCTCACTATCGAGATGTGATAGAAGATTTGCGAACCAACGGATTTGAAGTCTTTGTGTGCTTGAACCACTTTACTCTACCATTTTGGATTCATGATCCAATTACCGTACGTCGAACTCGCCTTCGTATGGGTCCAAAAGGTTGGGTAGATGAGAATACAATAGTTGAGTTTACAAAGTATGCAGCATATATGGCTTGGAAGTGGGGGGACACAATCAAGTATTGGGCTACTTTTAATGAGCCTATGGTAGTGGCTGAAGGTGGGTATATGATTTCTGAATCTGGTTTCCCTCCAGGGTTACGTGATGCTTTCAGAACTTATAGAAGGGTTGCCTTGCACCTTGTAATTGCCCATGCCCGTTCCTACGATATTATTAAGAAATATTGCAGGACAGCAAATGTTGGTTTGATTAATAATGTCATTCCAGTCATGCCATTGTCACGGAAAAGAATTTCTGACGTAAAAGCTGCTAATTATCTGAATATGATACATAACCGGTTATTTGTTCAAGCTATTTCTACAGGTTGGCTAGATGAAAACCTCAACGAAGTGAAAGAGAAGGGCGAAATGGAGGAATATCTTCGGAATAGACTTGATTGGTTGGGAGTAAATTACTACAGCAGACTTGTGGTTAAAGGAAGGGAGTTTATTTTGGCAAAGTATATTGCTGGAACTACTGTAATTCCATCGGTGGTTCGAGGTTTTGGTTTTGCTTCTAAGCCTTGTTCAAAATCTATTGACGGTTTATTGACCTCGGCTTTAGGATGGGAGTTGTATCCAGAAGGGTTGCTTGATGCCCTAAAAGCAATGAAAGAATTTGGAAAACCAATTTATGTAACCGAAAATGGAATCTCAGATTCCGAGGACCTTCTAAGACCCCGTTTTTTGGTTGAGCACTTAAAGGTTTTAGATAAGGCTATTAATGAGGAAAAAATTGATGTTCGAGGCTACTTCCACTGGGCTTTAACCGACAATTATGAATGGGCAAAGGGCTTTAGCCAGAAGTTTGGGCTATATTCGGTTGAAAAAGGGACTAATTCGCGAAAAAATAGGAAAAGTATAGAAGTTTTAAAAAGAATAATAAAAGGCGAAGATCCGAAAGAAATTTCACTGTTATTTTGACTATTAATCCTGTCTTATTAGCCGCATGTTAACTAGCTACTATGTCATGTAAGAATTTGTAATAAAAAGCGTGCAGTCCAGCCAAACCTTCTTTTCTCTTATACCCCGAAAATGAAAAACATTTTCTAATTAGCTATACAATCTGTTGAACGGGAGTTGTTGCTCTATGGAAGGATTGTTGCGCTGATTAAAGTCACGTCTTGTAAAGGTTTATCGTTATTGTTTGGATCCACCGGTACATGTGATATTGCCAAAACTACGCCCATCCCAGATACGACTTTGCCAAATGCAGGATACACATTGTCAAAGCCTGAGTATCGGTTGCCGTTGTCAGCAGTGTTTATGAAGAACTGGCTGCTTCCACTGTTGGGTTGACCCGTGTTCGCCATGGCTATAGTGCCGTTGTAGTTATGGTTAGTAGTTGTGAACTCGTCGTGGATATTAGGTATCGAGGGGTCACCGTAACCTGTGCCTGTTGGGTCACCGCCTTGAATCATGAAGCCCTCAATGACACGGTGAAAGATAGTATTGTCGTATTTGCCATCTTGTGCCAATTTTATAAAGTTGCTTGTAGTTATCGGCATATCATTGCGTAACGCGATGGTTATGTCGCCCATACTTGTATGTAGCAGAATCTGTTTGGCGTTTGTATATTCCGTTGGAGTTGGTGTACTTGTAGTTGTAAGACTTGGTGAACTTGTTACTATGGGAGTCGGCGAATTTGCGGTTACTAAGCTATCGACTGAACCTGGGCTTATGGCTTTCTGATTTAACATTGATGCTCCAATTAGAACAGCGGCTACAATAACGCAAACTACTACGGCCACTGATGCAATGACCTTTAGCTTAGTTTTTTGTTTGGGGGACAAATTAAGACACATCCAAGCGACTGAGTTTCTTACAGCATTTGTTTGTTTGCGGGTATAGAAGGCTTATGGTGATTCTGGAATAGCAGATAATTATCAGTAAACGGAGCCCACCTTTTTGAAGGCTTTAGCCATTTTACTCCCATAGAGAGAAAGGCATTTACCGCTTTTACTATTTGTCATAATATATAAAAAAATAAAACAACACAACCCGCCTCTCTCTATGCCCCTCAAACCGGCGAATATCCATTTATTCCAACTGAAACTGAAATAAACCAACCAACTAATTGCGGGCACAAGCAAAAGAATCTCAACATACCTTCAACTTCTTAAAGAAACAGGCATGAGTTGTGGAATTGCAAGTAAGCTGAAATTGACAGACTTTGACTTTGAAGAAAAAGTACGGATAACAACTAAAAGGGAATGTACTTTCATATCGTGTAAATTTCAATAAACTTATAGATATGTTAAACTCGCTGAACAAAAATTTGCGCCGACGATTTTTTTTGATGTCACAAACTTATACCCTCAAAACAGCACGATGCATAATGAGTACGGGTTGCGATTGTTTTTTAAGAAACAAACAAGTAAATTGAACCTAAAGGCGAACCAAGATGGGCTTAAGAGAGTTCATAGAAGTACTCCAAAAGAATGGTGAATTAACAAGGATTACTAAACCAGTATCAACCGAATACGAGATAGCCGGTATAATTAACGCATTAGGCGAAAAACCAGTCTACTTCCAAAACATTAAAGAATCCAGCTACCCAGTGGTGGCTGGGTTGGTTTCCTCCAAAGAACTAATTTGTCGTTCAATGGGTATAACCAAAGATCAACTTCTTCCCAAGCTGCTAAGTGCCATCGAAAAACCAATTCCGCCACAGCAAGTGGGGGAAGGGGCATGCCAAGAAGTCGTGGAAACAGATGTTGACTTAACCAAGTTACCTATCATGCATTACACCGATAGAGACGGCGGCAAATACATCGCTTCAGCAGTTTCTATAATCAAAGATCCTGAATTTGGCCGGAATATGTGTTTCCATCGATTAATGCTAAAAGATAAAAACCACTTCATCGCCCGTATCGTAGAGAACCGTGGTACCGACACGGCGCTCAAGAAAGCAGGCGGAGAGTTGGACATCGCAATTTGCCTTGGTAACTCAACTTCCGTGCTCTTGGCGGCAGCTACAACGATGCCGTTAGGTGTTGATGAACTTGGCATGGCAAATGCACTTGAGAAGACTGAGCTTGTAAAATGCAAGACCATAAATTTGGAGGTGCCTGCGAATTGCGAATTCGTCCTTGAGGGACGCATCACAAGTGAAAAAGCTTCTGAGGGCCCATTTCTTGACCTGACGGGTATCGTGGATCGCACCCGCCAGCAGCCAGTAGTTGAAATCAGAGCCATAACCCACAGGAAAAACCCAATTTACCAAACGATTTTGGCTGGTCGAAATGAGCACAAGTTCCTTATGGGCATGCCCAAAGAACCCACGATCTTCAAAGAAGTCAGCAAAGTCTGCCAGTGTAAAGACGTCTACATAACGCCTGGTGGATGTAGCTGGCTCCACGCCATTGTCCAAATCATAAAGCAAGATGCAGAAGACGGCAAGAAGGCAATAGCCGCTACCTTCAAAGGACACGGCTCGCTAAAGCACTGTGTCATCGTGGACGAAGATATCAATATCTACGACCCTAATGACATTGAATGGGCAATCGCCACACGTTTCCAAGCTGACAAAAATGCCGTCATCCTCACCAAACAGCCCGGCTCTTCGCTTGACCCCTCAGGTGACCTTTCGGAGGGCAAAAAAGCCACCACTGCCAAAGCTGGCTTAGATGCTACAGCACCGCTGGTTTCGACGGGCAAAGGCTTTAGTAAAGTAGACTACATCAAAATTGACCTAAACAAGTACCTCTAAGTGATAACTATGGAACTGACTAAGCAAGAACAAGCAATGCTCGCCGGCGCCGAAGGTTACGCAGTGCGTAAAAGCATGGAGATTTTGGTTGCGCTGGGCGAGATTTTCGGCGCAAAAACACTCATTGACGTGGGCAGCGTACAAGTTGCAGGTGTATCATACCATAACCTAGGTGATGCAGGCCTCGAATTTCTTAACTCACTTGCGGCAGACGGCAAAGTTAAGGTCTTAACCACACTCAACCCCGCAGGTATGGACCTCGAAAATTGGCAGCAACTCGGGATCAGCCCCGAATTCGCTGAAAAACAAAACCTTGTCATAGATGCCTTTCAACGTATGGGCATACTCGTCAGCTGTACCTGTACGCCGTATCTAATCGGTAACCTACCTCTCTACGGTGAACACATTGCATGGTCAGAAAGCTCAGCAGTTACGTTCGCAAACTCCGTTTTGGGCGCTAAAACCAACCGTGAAGGTGGACCTTCAGCTTTGGCGGCGGCGTTTGTGGGCAAAACTCCATGCTACGGTTTGCATCTCGACGAAAACCGTATCCCTGAAGTCCACGTTCAAGTAAATACCCAATTGACTAAGCTCTCTGACTGGGGAGCATTGGGATATGCAATTGGGAAGAAAGCAGAAAACAAAATTCCCTACATAACAGGCATCAAAATAGCTGAACTTGATGAACTCAAAACCTTCTGCGCATCCGTCGTAACATACGGCTCAAAACCTCTCTTCTACATTAAAGGTATAACGCCCGGCTCAGAAGCCCCAACCCAACCTAAACAAACAGTAGTCATCGAGCGAGCAGACATCCAAAATGCATACGACAACATCAACGATGTGGTAGAGGCTATAGATTTCGTCTGCGTCGGCTGCCCCCACTGCTCGATTAAAGAAATTCAAGTAATCGCAGAACTAATCAGAGGCAAAAAAGTCAAGGGAGGCATCGAACTCTGGGTCGCAACCTCCCGAACAGCCAAACAGCTCTCAGACAAACGTGGCTACACAGCAATCATCGAGTCAGCGGGGGGCAAATTCGCATGCGACACATGCATGGCAGTTGCACCCCTCAAGGGGAGATTCAAGGCGCTGGCGACGACATCGGCAAAAGGGTGCTTCTATTCACGCCAGAACCTTATGAAAACCAAAATGGGTAGCATTGAAGAATGCATTAAC
This sequence comes from Candidatus Bathyarchaeota archaeon, assembly GCA_963810665.1. Taxonomy (GTDB): domain Archaea; phylum Thermoproteota; class Bathyarchaeia; order Bathyarchaeales; family Bathycorpusculaceae; genus Bathycorpusculum. Next base: position 36,784 of record CAWEOM010000029.1, read on the forward strand.
TCAGCGGTGACGGGAAAATGGAATTGAAAGGTAGAATAATCTACAAAGGCAGCGCAGAAGCAGAGGCGTTGGTTACTTCGATGCCGATTAGCTTCTATGGTGGAGTTGACCCAAATACAGGTGTCGTTATTGAGAAAGGACACGAACTGCAGGGCATAAGCGTTACAGGTAAGGTGCTTGTATTTCCGCAAGGTAAAGGCTCAACCGTGGGGAGCTATACTCTGTATCGTCTAAAAAAGAACAATGTAGCTCCTTTAGCCATGATAAACAGGGAATGCGAAACTATCATCGCAGTGGGCGCAATAATTAGCGAAATTCCAACAGTAGACAAAATCGATATTTCAAAAATCAAAACAGGTAACAAGGTAGCAGTAGAAAACGAAACTATCAGAATATCATAGCTGAATTTTTTTTTATCTTTTTCAACACTTTTAATTTAACATGCTTAACTTCAGTAAAGAGGTCTTATAGATTTGTTATCTGCTGGGCTATTCTTTTAGGGCATGGTCTGCGTTTGTTTTTATGTTGTGAATGCTAAATTGTATGGAGACATTTTCCGAAACCTAAAATAGGCGCGTGGCAAAAATATAGCCTCTTGAGGTTGTACTTACGTGTCATCAATCATCGAGGACCTCATCGCTCGAAAAATTTTCAATAACCGTGGAGAAGAAACCATAGAAGTCGATGTTATTACCGCTGGCGGATTTGGACGCGCAGGTGCACCTGCAGGTAAAAGCCGCGGTAAAGCAGAAGTCGCGTATTATCCGCAGGGAGGTGTTGAGGCTGCCATCAAAAGAGTTGATGACTTGATCGCCCCAGAACTGGCAGGTTTAAACGCCGATTTCCAAGATGAAATCGACAGTACGCTCCACGAAATCGACGGAACCACCGACTTTAAGAACATCGGCGGAAACACCGCATTCGCAATTAGCCTCGCAAACGTAGAAGCAGCAGCAAATTCACATGGTTTGCTCCTTTTCCAATTTATCGGCGGAAATGCCGCAAACACGCTGCCTTACCCGTTGGGTAACTGTATAAGCGGCGGTGCACACGTACGCGGCAAAGCACCAGTAATCCAAGAATACCTCGCGTTGCCCCATGGTGCAGAAAGTTTTCTTGAGGCCCAAACCGCCAACACTAAAATTCACAAAAAAATCGGCGATCTACTGAAGAAGAAGAGCACTGCGTTTAACGGTGGAAAAAGCGACGAAGGAGCATGGATCTCAAACATAACTACCGATGATGCCTTTGAAGTAATGGCCCGGGCATGTGAAGAAATCGGTAACGAACTTGATTTCGAATGCGGATTCGGAATTGATGTCGCAGCATCTAGCTTCTGGAAAGCAAAAGAAGAAAAATACATCTATGAAAACCAAGGCAAAAAACGCGACACTGCAGAACAACTCGAATATATGATTGAATTAATCGAAAAATATCACCTTATTTACGTCGAAGATCCTTTCCAAGAGGATGATTTCGACAGTTTTTCAGAACTCACAAAAAAGTCAAAGAATTGCATGATTTGTGGAGACGATTTATTCACAACCAATACTGAAAGGTTAAATAATGGGATAAAGATTAACGCTGGAAATGCTATAATCATCAAAGTCAACCAGATAGGCACCCTTACCGATGCAGCTGAAACAATCGAGACAGCGCAACGCAACGGTTACAATGCCGTCGTCTCTCACCGTTCAGGTGATACTTGCGACTGGCACATCGCACATTTGGCTGTTGCCTACAAGTGCCCTGTTATAAAAACAGGTGTGGTGGAAGGCTCCCGTATAGCCAAACTAAACGAGCTCATTCGCATTGAACATTTCCTTGGGGATCGAGCCAAAATGGCTGACCTTAATATACGCTAAAAGAGAAGATGAACAGAATGTCTAAAGACCAAGTTAAAGAAAATCAACCATCAGAAAACCAGGAAGAACCAATCGAAACTGTAGAGGCTCCTCAAGAAGAAACCTGCCAGCCAGTCAGCGATGAGGCTCAAGCTGAAACCGTCGAACCAGAAATGGAAGCTGAAGAGGTAATTGAAGAGGCTGAGGAGATTCAACCAACCCAGCCAGAAGAGACTCTTCTTCTGCCTAGAGATACCATGCTTAGTGCCGGTATCCACATAGGCACCAGGATGAAAACTCTTGACATGGAACCATTCATCTACCGTGTCCGGCCAGACGGCTTATTCGTTTTAGACGTCAAAAAGACAGATGATCGTATTCGAACAACCGCCAAATTCCTTTCACGCTACGAACCCTCTAAAGTCGCCGTAGCAGCAACCCGTCTTTACGCTCATGAACCAGTTAAAATGTTCTGCAAGCTCACAGGGGCAACACCTCTCATAGGTAGATTTATTCCCGGTCAACTTAGTAACCCACAATACAAAAACCGCGTTGACCCTGAAATTATTCTCGTCTCAGATCCCCGAGCAGACGCCCAAGCAGTTAAAGAAGCAAGCAAAGTTGGCATACCTATCGTTGCCCTTTGCAGTACAGACAACGAATTCTCAGGCGTCGACCTAGTCATCCCGACCAACAATAAAGGCCGTAGAGCTTTAGCAGTCATATTCTGGCTACTAGCACGGCAGGTACTCCGTGAAAGAGGAGAACTCGCACCCGACAGTGACCCACCGGTAAGCATTGAGGACTTTGAAGCTAAAGTTACACGCGATGAGGAGGAGGACACCTAAAAATTTGCCTCCGATTCGGCGTCCAATAGTTGCTTCTCAATTTTATGAGGGTGACGCCGAAGCGCTCAGAGCACAACTTAGCTCTTGTTTCCTCCACAAGCTTGGACCAAAAAAGCTTCCAACAGTAAATTTTCAAAGCCGCCCCCGACGTATTGTGGGTTTAATTTGTCCCCACGCAGGTTACATGTATTCAGGTCCAGTAGCGGCATCTGCTTTTTACGAGTTAGCCATGGATGGTAAACCTAATACGGTGGTGCTTTTGGGACCTAACCACACTGGATACGGCGGCGCCTTGTCAATTATGCGTGAGGGTGTTTGGCAAACGCCCCTGGGCAACGTGGAAATAGATTCGGCGATGGCGGATGCGCTTCTGCATGAAACCCAGATTTTAGACGTTGATGAACTTGCACACCGTTTTGAGCACTCCCTTGAAGTCCAACTGCCATTCCTTCAGTTTCTTTATGGTAACGCCTTCAAGATAGTGCCTATCTGTTATCAGATGCATGATTATGATTCAGCCGTCGAAATCGGACAGTCGCTGGTTAAAGCCTTGGATTCCACTAATTCCTTAGTTATTGCTTCATCAGACATGACTCACTACGAATCTGCAGAAGTAGCAGCTACCAAAGACCACGCTGCACTAAAAGCCGTTACCGACCTAAACGCAGAATGTTTCTACAAAATCGTCGAGAACCAGAACATCACTGCATGTGGATATGCACCAATAACCAGTCTAATTACCTATGCTGCTTGTATCAATGTTAAAGCTAACCTTCTTAGCTACCATAACAGCGGTGACATTACAGGCGACCATTCAAGCGTAGTTGGTTACGCAGCAGTTAGCTTCAAGAAATAACGTTCTAAACTGGAAATTGAAGAGTGAATTTTGTACCCTTTCCAATTTTGCTCTCAAAGTTGACTGTTCCATCCATCGCTTCCGTCATACGTTTAACAACCGCTAACCCAAAGCCTTGCCCCTTAGCTTTAGTTGTCATTAACGGCGTAAAGATTTTCGATTGAACCTCTATTGGTATGCCTTCTCCAGTGTCTTCGATTGAAATTTCTATATATTTTCTATTCTCTTTCGCATTGATCGTTAAGTTTCCGCCATTAGGCATGGCTTGCACCGCATTCTGCATCAAGTTGACGAGTACCCGCTTAATCATAGTTGAATCAACTTTGAGCAGTGGCAATTTTTCAGAAAAGTTTGCAGCTATTTTGATGTTTTCAGGAACTTTAAGGATTGCAATGGCTTCTTTAATGGCTTTTTTACCGTCAATTTGTTCTTTCTTTGGGTTAAGAGGCTTAGCAAAGTCCTGCAAGTCAGCAACAATCTTGTTAATGTAAAACAAGTTTTCTTCAATGTTTTGGATGTTCTCATATAAATTCTCTCTAGCTATATTATCTTCAAGAGAATCAATTTCTAATTTCTCAAGGTACAACTCGCCTGTTATAGCTTGCAATGGGTTGCGTATGTCATGACCTACCATGCCTGCAGTCGCGCCAATCGCGGACAACCTTTCAGCATCATTGAGTTTCCTTGCTCTTTCCTCAGCTAATTCTTCCATTTGGGAAGCATATTCTTCCACTTCTGCGGCTCTATCCTCCAGTTTTAACTGCAACTTCTTTTGGTTTGATAATAGCTTTGCCAATTTAAGGTTGGCATGGCTTGTTTTAGAAATCATTTCAGACATTCTAGAATAGAACAACATAAGCTGTTCAATTTTGTCCCTACTGAAGCGAGGTACACGTTCAAATGCTGCTAGATACTTTTCTTTGTCAAAACTGTATTTTTCAGCCTGTGCAACAAACACGTTACGGTCAACTTTTTCATCTTCAAAGAAGAATTGGCCGAAAAAAACGTTACCTACATGTTTATCACCGATGAATAGAGGTGTAACCACGTCGACCATTTTGTTCTTGCATTTGTATGCCCGAAACTCGCCTTTTTTAAGGTTTCTGGAGAGTTCAAGATCGCTTTCGATGCAGTTTTTGCAGCTTTGGGGATTGACTCTGTGGAATTTTGTGCAGATATCTTGCCAACCTGTACCCACGAGGACTTTGCCCTTGAGGTCAACTAGGGCGAAACCCATGTTTGTGACTGTGTACAAATAATCCATCGTCGATTGCAGTGAAGACACATCGATTATGTTAGTGAGTTCTTGTTCACCTAATTCAACTTCAGGTGAAAGCACGGAGTCTAATTTTAGTTGAAGGCGTTCTTCACTTTCTTCTAATGCTTCTTGTGCAGCTTCACGTTGAACAATCTCTTCCTCTAACTTTGAATTAACTTCCGCAAGTTCCTTGACATGAGTTGCCAAGCTTGTTTCGCTTTGTTTCAGGTTACGGAATAGGAGGTCGTATGGTTTGGTAAGGCTGGTTTGAATTAGCGCCTGATAAATGAGGTAGAACGAAACGACGTTCAGCAGGTGCCCAATTATGTTCATTATGCCGTAAACGTCAGTGTAGAGGGTAAATGCCATTTCTGTGGCGACCCCCAATGTCATGGCGGCTAACAAGAGTGAGTAGATGTATCTGCTGAATTCTTTGCGTTTTTTAATTAATAAGCCAATGGCAACAACGATTATAATGACGATGGCGTATTCACTGCCTATTTTAAAGGCTGTCAAACCCGGTGGGTTAGCATAAATGTTATAGGCAATGGGAAAATTTTGCCAAACAAAAATTGACATCAAAACTAGAGTTGTGACGATGCAGTAACCTGCAATTAGTATACCTGTTTTAATTTTACGCTTGATAAATATTATGGGCAGTAACAGTGAAAAGCTCAGAAGGTATCGTGTGGCAATCCAAAGTTGAGTCGCCAAGTTTGATTCAACAAAACCCGGAAATACACCCATTCCTTTGTATGCTAAGGTATGGAATAAGTCCAATACAGCAACGAATGCAAATGCTATGCCGATGAATAGAAAATAGTTGTTGTCGATGATACGTCTGGTGTTCCATGCAATTACGAAGATGGCTAAGGCGATGACTATGGTGAAGACTTCTACGATATTGTGGAAGAGCAAATAACTATACTCGGATATTAAATAAAGCAAAACTAGGCTTATTGCTGAAACTATAACGATAGCAGCGCTTCTTATGAGAGTTGCTCTTTTCTCAACTGCTTTGTTTATGCTTGCCTTTCCGCATGGCGTGTTGGTGTTATGCAAATTGTGTTCTTCAGTCAGTGTCCGCTTATACTCGCTCTCTCGGCAAAGTTGCATATTGATAGCTTCTGGGTGACTTAAAAAAATGTTGCCCTCTTTCATAAGATTGCTAAGAAACTTTGAAAGACTTTAGCGTTTAAACTTCCTTAGAAAATCTTCAAAGAATTTTTTGCTTTTTGCAATTTCTTCCATTGGCGTCCTTCGATCGAGTTCCAGTGTTATGGGCCCTTCATAGTCGTAATCCTGTAGTTGGACAAGGAAGTGAGCTAACTCAGTAGTGACATGTGTAAATGGGCGATGCGCCTTGTTTGCCATATGCACATTGGCAATTCGCCTGCCATAAGCATCAAGCAGCTCATCAACTACATTGGTTTCCAGAGCATGACATAAATCAAACGTTATCCCCATTTCACATTCGGGGTCAATGACGCCGAGCACTTCTTCTAACTGTTCAACGTTTTTGCCGAAACCAATGGAGTTAAATGATAAATTTTCCAAAGACAATTTGACGCCTAATTTTTTCGCGAACAATTTAATTTCTCCAAAAACTTCCAACAAGCACCGCTCTCTGACTTGTCGGGGCAGTTTTTTTGAAACATTAGAATGAACCGTCATTAGATTTGCATCTAGTACTCGGGCACATTCAAGCGAGATCTTACCATAGTAAACTGCCTGATGAACCTCAATGGGGTCTTTCACATGCATTACAGCGGAATGAAGTGTTAAACAATTCAAACCTGAGGCAGCCAATGCCTTTTGCTGACGGTAAACATCAGTATCGTGCTCTTTCTTAATAGATTTCATGTTGAATTCGATATCGTGGAAACCAAGCTGTTTCATAGCTGCAAAATTCTCGTTTACTCGTAACTTGCTAAAAATTCCATTAGATAAACTCAAATTCATTCATAAAACCTCTATGTTTAGCTCTAATGTGTTATTGGTCACTGAGAAAAAAAGTTATCTTTATCATCTCGCGGCTTCTTGGCGTGGGCAACATTGTTGAATGTGTTTGGCCCGTTCCAACAACGCTTTAGTATTGTAAATAACTTCTAAGATATATTGAATAATTATCCCTAAAGGAACTGCCTGTGATTACTCTTTTTTTGAGGCATTTGAGGTTTTGGAAGCACAAAATTTTTATTCACGTAGTTGTATATTGTGGGTATACAAGTATGCAATGTGTAGGTGTGTTTGAATGGTTAACGGCAAGAAAAAAGGAAATCAACTGTATCTCCAGCGACACCAGGGACCTCTATTTCAAAAAAAAGTGGAACAAGAAGGTCTAGGTAGAGGCATAGACGATATATTCAATGAATTCCGTAGTTCCTTCGATGATCTAATGCGACCGTTCTTCCCAGTATTTGAGATAGAACAAGAGTCTATATTGCCAACTGGATATGCCCAAGTTGACCTTATTGACAATGAAGATTCATTTCTTGTAAATGCTGAACTTCCTGGCTTCACTAAGGACCAAGTTGATGTTCAAATTAACAAGGACGAGCTATCGATAAGGGCTGAATGCAGGGGAGAAAAAGAAGACACACGGACGAACTATTTGCATCGCGAACGAGCATATTCTTCACTTCAACGTTTTATTACATTCCCGGAAGAAGTTGACCCTGAAAAAGTCGAGGGTTCAATGAAAGAAGGTGTCCTAGAGCTAAAAGTACCCAAGAAAGAACCCAAACCAGAAGAAAAGCCAAGAAAAGTAGAGCTAAAGTAAAAAAGCTAATTCTATTTTTTTCTCGGGCGACAGAACGATATGGTTGAACAATATAAAATTGATTCAATACTCACCGTAATTGAGAATCCTATTCGTAGAAAGATTATCAAACGCTTAAGTCAGGAGCCAAGTTACCCGCTTGAATTGGCAAAAGAAATAGGTGAAGCTCAACAACTTGTAACAAACCATTTAGCTGTTTTGGAAAAAATGGGTATTGTTAGCTCAACTACTGAAACCAGTCCTCGTGGACCAAACAGAAAAATATTTTTCCTCAAACAATCCGCTTCCTTATCGCTTAGTTTTGGTACTCACTTGTTTAATGAGCAGTGTCTAAATTTTGAAGCATTGCCTTCAGAATTGTCCGTTCAAGCAACTGATTTTATTAAACGCCTATCAGAAATACAGAGTAGTGCGCGGGAAAGCAAAATTGAACCATTTTCTTATCTGCTAAGGGATATTGATGCCAAACTGGAAGATCTAGACTCAGAAAAAACTGTCTTACTATTTATCCGTAACTTAGCCATGAAAAATGCCTCTAAAGACTTAGAGGCACAAGCTAAGACTCACGATGAAAGGAGAATTCTTCACCATATCCTCGACGAAAGAAATAAGGATATAGAAAGTATTTCCAATGCCTTGAACTTAAAAGAATCCCTTGTGCGAATGATTCTTAAAAAACTAAGTGAGGAACTTCCATAGTTATGCCAAAGGCTGAAATTGAGAAATCAATGAGCAAGTATTGCTGTGAGATTCTAAAATTATCTACGGAGTTGTTGTTACTTGCAAGTTTTTGGGATTAGGGTAAGGCAAACAAAATTTTGCTGCTGCGATTGTGGGAAAAGGCTATCCGCTAGGGCTAAGACCCCCAAATGGAGAAAAATTCCTGCTCATCAGAAGCGATGTAGGAGTTGCTCTGCAAGATACAGGGGCTCTATGAAACCATAGCATATCGAATTAGCAGATTTTTCCAGAGTAAGTGTATAACTCCAATATTGACCGAGAGCATGACTAATTTAAGAAAATACGGTGACTGGCGTTGCGAAACATTAGCCAAAATCCGCATGCTCATTAAGGAGGCGGATCCCGTAGTTGAAGAGTGGAAGTGGGGCGAAGTCTACTTGCCTGGAACTGCAGTTTGGCCCCACAACGGAAGGTTCTGCACTGGCTAGACCTATAAGAGTGTGGTTAAGTTAACCTTGGATATTCAACAAGGTTTATTGATAGTCTTAATTCCAAGGAAAAAACTTTATAACTCTTTGGAGAATAGCGCTGTTTTTCCCCTCTTACCTGATCGGTAATTTCTTTGCAATAACTAGAGCCGACTGTATGGCTTTGCCTCTATTCCTATAGTAGCCATTTTAGAAACGAATTGGACTTAGACAATTAAAAACAAGTTATTGTGTGGCACTTCTTAAATGCTATAGGCGTGAATATTTTGACCTATACTTTGCTATAAGTTATCCTCCGGATAGAGCTTGAATCTTATCTTTCAGGAAATATAAATCCTACTTACTATTAGCTTTGCCAATCACTTATGGTAGGCTTTTTATACTTTTCTGGCGACTTATGGCTATGGAAAAATTTCTACTAGTTGGTCCGAATTGTTCTGATCTCGCGGAATCAAATATAGAGATTAAGAAATTCCATGACTGCGAGAATTACATTTACATTCCCGAGATTGAAAAGTTGAAAGGAAAACATGTTGTGATTCTGCACAGATGTTACCCAGACCAAGATTCACGCTTTTTGCAGTTTTTACAAATTTTAAGCGCAGTAAAACCAGTTGCGGCAAAGGTAACTGCAATTATTCCGTATCTTCCTTATTCGAGGCAGGATGAAATTTCTAGACCGGGAGAAACTGATTCTGCAACAATGATTATCAAATTATTGTCTAGTGCTGGTCTCGACGAACTCATTACCTTTAATTGTCATTTCTTGGAGTCGGGTGAAACCAAAACAAATATCGCTGGCTTAAATATCGAAAATCGATCAATTGTTCCTGATTTACTAAATTATGTTAAACCACGATTATTAAATCCTATTTTTATTGCCCCAGATCAAGGCGCTGCTCATTTCGTTGAAAAATTAGGTGGGGTTAGTATGGAAAAAACCCTAGGTGAATATATCCATGGACCAGTTGCTTTTAGGCAAATTACTTCCGAAAAACTCGATGCAGATATCGCTGGTAGAGATGTAATTTTAATTGATGACATGATTATCAGTGGAGAGACGATGATTAAAGCTGCTCAGGTATGTAAAAAAGGAGGAGCCAAAAGAATCGTTTGCGCTTCAGTTCACGGACTACTAGTAGGTTGTGCGTTTGATAAGATTCGAGCCGCCGGAGCAAAAGAAATAGTTGTTAGTGATAGTGTGCCAAGTCCTGCAGCAGTAGTAAGCATAAAGAAGCAACTAAAAGACTTTTTACAGTGAAGAAACAAAATAATTTTTTTCTTTCAACTATAGTTTGGAAGACCTGCTGAGGAGCTTTAAAATAATTAATGAATTTGAAGTCGCAAGTGAGCTCAATTATGCAGGTAGCTTGAAGCTGGTGGGGTTCATTTTTTATCAAGTAAGTGATAAGGTTTATATACATTGAGAATCTCCGAGAGAGACTTAAATAATTAGCGAGTTAAACGATAAACACTAAAAACTATAGATTTGACAGTTGATTCAGATGGATGTAGAAGTAATACCAGCAATCTTGGTAAAAAGCCGAGAAGAATTGCTATCCCTCATCGAAAAAGTCAAAACAAGCGTTACTAGTGTTCATATCGACATCATGGATAATATTTTTGTCCCTAACAAAACAGTCGGACTTGAAGATTTAACGAATCTTCCCTCGGGAATCCTTTACGAATTCCACTGGATGGTAAAAGATCCTGAAAATTGGATTTCAAGAGTTCCTGGAAAGCATATGCATTTAGTTCATGTTGAGGCTATTTCTGATTGGAATAAAATCAAGAAATCGTGTGTTGCTGGTGGAAAAATAGGTCTTGCCATTAATCCGCCAACGCCCATCGAAAAACTTTATCCTTATATTAATGATAAGGACGTCACGAAAGTTCTATTTATGACAGTTAATCCTGGTTTTTGTGGACAAAAGTACATTGCTGACGTCGAATCAAAAGTTCATGATCTTCGAGCAAAATTCCCAGAACTCGAAATTGAAGTTGATGGCGGAATAAATCTAGAGACTTCCGAGAGAGCGAGCGAAGCAGGAGCAAATGTTCTTGCAGCTTCGAGTGCAATTTTTATGGCTAAAAATATTTCAGAAGCAGTTCAGAAGATCTATGAGTCAGGAATCAGAGGTAGAAATAAATCGCAAAGTTGTTGGTGTGAGAAAATGCCATCAGATGTTAATGTTCCAAAATTATTTACCGATCCTCCAAAGCAAACGCTTCTTGAGGTAGGTCCATCCCTTGGAGTTGGATCAACAAAAGTTGTAGATATAAAAAAACTGTATTTATTATCAAATAATATTCGACAAAGTATTGTTAAGATGCTTCATGCAGCAAAATCAGGTCACCCTGCCGGTTCGATGGGGTTAGCCGACGTATTTACAGCACTTTACTTTAACGTTTTAAATCATGATCCTAAAAATCCGGATTGGGAATGTCGAGATCGATTTATTTTATCAAATGGTCACGTTTGTCCAGGATTATATGCTGCAATGGCTGAGGCAGGATATTTCCCCAAAGAAGAATTAATGACCCTTAGAAAATTAGGTTCAAGATTACAAGGGCATCCTCATAGAGGAACATTACCTGGAATAGAGAGTAGTTCAGGTCCTCTAGGCCAGGGACTCTCGATTGCAATTGGAATGGCACTTGTTGCTAAGAGAGAAAAAAAGAGTTGGAAAGTATACTGCGTTTGCTCAGATGGTGAGCATAATGAGGGACAGATATGGGAAGCTGCCCTTTTAGCATCTAAATTTAAACTTGGAAATTTAGTTGCAATTATGGATCGGAATAACATCCAAATCGATGGATTTACTGAAGACGTTCTTCCGATAGAACCACTTGAAGAAAAATATAGGGCGTTCGGATGGCAAGTAATTAATATTGATGGTCATAATATTCAACAAATAATTTCAGCTTGTGACGAAGCGAAAACGATAATCGATAAACCAACAATGATAATTGCACATACCGTTCCTGGAAAAGATATCTCCTTCATGGAATTTATTACTGCTTGGCACGGAAAATCGCCAGGTGATAAAGAAGCAACAACAGCCCTCGAAGATCTTGAAGAAGAGAGAAAGTTTTATCGCGATGACGAAAAGGAGTAGACACATAGCAAAGTATTAGTGTTTATCTGAAATGATTTTATGGTGTTAATATGGTAAATTCATCAAAAATAAATGTACAAATGCGGCTGATCGTTAATATTGATACACCTCAAAATAGAAAACCAAGTCGAGATGGATTTGGAAAAGCACTAGTTGAGATTGGAGCTGAAAATCCAAACTTATGGGTAATGACCGCTGATGTTTCTGAAAGTACGAGAACGCATTGGTTTGCGGAAAAATATCCCGATCGATTTGTACAAGTTGGCGTATCTGAGCAGAATTTGGCAGGAGTAGCTGCAGGAATTGCCTCGACGGGAAAAACAGTTTTTATCTCTGCCTATGGGGTTTTCTCACCCGGAAGAAATTGGGATCAGGTTCGTGTTTCAATTTGTTATAATAACGTGCCAGTAAAATTGCATGGTTCCCATACTGGCGTTACAGTTGGGCCTGATGGGGCATCTCACCAAGCATTGGAAGATATTGCAATTACTCGAGTTCTTCCAAATATGGTAGTTATTGTTCCAGCAGACGTTGAAGAGGCTAGAAAGGCAACAATTGAAGCAAGTAAAATAAAAAATCCAGTTTATATTAGATCATGCCGAGAGAAAATGCCGGCATTTACTACACATTTAACACCTTTTACAATTGGAAAGGCAAATGTTTATCGAGATGGAAAAGATTTAGCAATTTTTGCTTGTGGACCACAAGTCTATGAATCAATAATTGCAGCAGAGAAACTTGAATCGGAAGGAATCTCATGTGCAGTAATTGATTGTCATACAATTAAGCCAATTGATAATGGCGCGATCAGATTTTGGGCAAAAAGAACTGGCTTCATAATTAGTATTGAGGACCATCAAATAACGGGTGGACTCGGAGGAGCAATTGCAGAAGTTTTAAGCGAATCAGGAAAATCAACCCCCTGCACTTTAAGGCGACATGGAATAAGAAATATGTTTTGCGAATCAGGAGAACCTCTTGAGCTTATGAAAAAATATGGGCTTGACTCCGACGGAATTGCCGAATTCGTTCGAGAGAACTACAAAAAAGAATTCCGCCCGATTAGTGAGGCAAGTTTTTAATTGACAATTATATGTTTATTTATTTGAGATGGAAATTATGGACTTCTTTTTAGATACTGCAAATGTTGAACAGATTAAAAAAGCAGCTGCCCTTGGAATCGTTGACGGAGTTACAACTAATCCAACACTTATTGCCAAAGAAGGCGGAAAAAGTCAACAAGAGATAATTGCTGAGATTGCAGAAGTAATAAAAGGACCTATTTCAGTTGAAGGAAATGCTGATACGTGCGATGAGATTGTTCGCGAGGGAGAAAAATATTCAAAATGGGCAAAAAACATCGTAGTAAAAATTGCGTTTACTCAAGAGGGCATTAAAGCTGCGAAGATACTCGAAGGGAGGGGAGTTAAAACAAACGTGACTCTAGTATTTAGTGCAAGTCAAGCACTAATTGCAGCAAAGGCAGGAGCAAGTTACGTATCTCCTTTTATTGGACGACTAGACGATATATCTGAAGATGGAATGAACTTGATTCGAGATATAATGCAGATTTTCAAAAACTATGGCTTTAAGACAAGAATTATAGTTGCAAGTATTAGGCATCCGATTCACGTTTTAGAAGCAGCAAAAGCTGGGGCACATATTGCAACAATACCCGCCGATGTTTTAGCAAAGATGTGGAATCATCCACTAACTGAGAGCGGAATTAAGAAATTCAAAGAAGATTTCGCAAAATGCGAAGGAAAAATTAGGTGATATTGCTTAAATATTTTTTGCTTTCAAGCAACTTCCACTCAAATATTAAGCAATCATATGAAATAAGAAACTGACGTTCATGTAAGGAAATAAAGGATTGAATCAACCCGAGCTACTATTTGTTTTCTTGATGGTTCTAATTTGTTAACATTAATAAACGACCGTAGCAGCAGGCGATTTTAAGCTTATTTAAATCTAAGCATCCAAACATGGACTCAAACATCTTAACATAGTCAAAGTTCATTCCTATTAGTTCTGAAGAATTCCAAACTTACAGTTAAGAAGCTGGAAAAACCCTTTGAAGTCGACATCCGTTTTTTGGGGGTCTCCAGAACGATTTATCTCGTTATTTTCTAACAATCGGGCTAAAGAGCAATACAGGATGAATAATGCTGTATTTTCCTATTTATTGGCATTTAATGGCGCTAAAAAGTCTTTTACTCGCTTACTTGGCCTAGATTTAACTAAACGCTATTTTTCAATTAACATTACCACATGTCTCAAACTGAGTTCTATTTTGAATTTTGATAATATTCCAAATTTACTCATAGATGCGCTTTTAATTATCTGCAATAATCACTGCAAAATTTAAAATAACCCCTCTTGTTTATATCAGAGAAACACAAACAAAACAGACGAGGAGAACAAGTAAGACATGAGTGAAGAAGGCGACACATTCTGGGTATCTTTAGCTGAAAGAACACTCGGTTTAATCCTCATAATCATCGGAGCAGTACTGCTCTATTTCACTGCCACAACAGCAATAGGCGGATTTGGTACATTCTTCGGGTTTATAAGCGTAATCATGCTTATCTTGGGTATCTTCTTGGTTATCGTTAAACCCCCCAAATAAGCTCTTATTCTATAGATCCAAATATACTCCTACATTTAGCAACCAAAATGTAATCAAGGCCAACGTTGCAAGCAAAGGAGTAATAGCCACCCCCATTATGGTAATCTCCAACGTTTTGCTTGCATAATTTTTAACCATTAGCGTGTTATGTTCCCCTCCTGCAGGAGGTACCAAACGCGGTCTGCTATGTCTTTGCCTTAACCATTGTTTTATTTACTGGTAAATTTGGGCGTTGAAGCGCCATATAAGGCGCAGAACTCATCGTCTGCTTTTATTGATAACCGCATTTAATACAGTAAGCAAACAAACACCATTTGGAGAGCAGCTTGAAACTGAATAATAAAGTTACCAAACGAGCAAAACTAAATTAGCTACTCAAAACACAAAATAAAATCAAGGTATTTATTAACCCAAATCAGATACATTCACCCCAAGTAATCATTGTAAAGGAGAAAAAAAAGAGTTGCCCACACGTCAACCAATCGTATGCGTTCTAGGACATGTTGATACAGGCAAAACCTCACTTCTAGACGAACTCCGAAAAACTTCTGTTCAAGCACGCGAAGCAGGTGGAATGACTCAACACATCGGCGCAAGTTTCTTCCCTGTAGAAACCCTAAAGCAACTCATTGGACCCTACATGACTAATTTCAAAACAGGTATCGAAATCCCCGGACTCCTAATCGTAGACACGCCTGGACATGAAGCCTTCACTAACCTTCGGCGTAGAGGGGGAAGCGTTGCAGACATAGCCATTTTAGTTGTGGACCTTTTAAAGGGCTTTGAGGCGCAAACGTTTGAGTGTATCGAGATTCTAAAAGCCCGCAAAACGCCATTTATCGTTGCAGTTAACAAGATTGACCGTGTTCCGGGCTGGAAAGCTCAAAAGTCTACGCCTTTTTTGAAATCCTACGCTATGCAGAACAGTTTTGTGCAGGAAGACTTTAACAACCGCCTCTACCAAGTCATGGGTGAATTTTCTCGGCTAGGCTTCAAAACCGATCGTTTTGATCATATTAGAGACTTTGCTATCAACTTGGCACTTGTGCCTACCAGCGCCAAAACAGGAGAAGGCCTATCCGAGTTAATTATGGTTTTAGTTGGGCTCACCCAGCAGTTCCTGGCGAAGCGTTTGCAGACTACTGATGGTCCAGCGAAAGGTTCAGTGCTGGAAGTTAAAGAGGAACCTGGTTTAGGTTTAACTCTAAATGCGATTGTTTACGATGGTACCCTACACAAGGACGATTTGATTGTGGTGGGCGGAAAAGAAGGTCCGATCTCCGCTCGTGTGCGGACCATTTTGGTGCCTAAACCGCTCGATGAGATGCGCGACCCTCGCGACAAATTTACCAGTGTTGACTGCGTCTATGCAAGTTCAGGTGTGAAGGTGGTTGCACCTGATCTGGAGCGTGCGTTAGCTGGTGCGCCGTTGTTTGCAGTGCCCCCTGGCGAGGATGTCGCCAAGTACTGTAGCCTCATAACCGAAGAAATCGGTAGAATTCGTATTGCCAAACAAATTGATGGTGTGATAGTTAAGGCTGACACGTTGGGTTCACTTGAAGCGATTGCTGAAATTTTAAAAGCCAACAACGTGCAGGTTCGAATTGCAGACATCGGCGACATCAGTAAACGCGACGTAATAGAAGCGTCAGTAGTAAAGACGCATGAACCATTAGTTGGTGCAGTATTGGCGTTTGGTGTAAAAATTCTGCCCGACGCTGAAGAAGAAGCCGCATTAAGTAACATTCCAATTTTCAAAGAACCAATAATTTATAATCTCATCGACAATTACCTTGAATGGGCTAAAAACAAGCGGGAAGCTAAAAGTGAAGCCGAATTCGATGCTCTCGTTAAACCTGGCAAAGTTATAGTGTTGCCTAACTGTATTTTCCGCCGTGCGAAACCAGCAGTTTTTGGTGTGGAAATTCAGGGTGGCAGACTAAAACCTCGTGTTAGTTTAATCCGCGTTGAAGATGGTTCAGATTTAGGTGAAATTCAGCAGATTCAAGACCAAGGTAAAACAATCGGTGAAGCCAAAGTCGGTTCACAGGTGGCGATTTCGATGGATAAACCCATCGCGGGAAGGCACGTGTTCGAACGCGATGTCTTGTATGTGAAGGTTCCAGAGAAGGATGCGAAGGTGTTGTTGACGTCTCATGTTGATGATTTGACTTCTGAAGAGCAGGATGTGCTTAAAGCGTACATTAACGTGATGCGCAAAAAGGTTCCGTTTTGGGCAGGTATTATCTAATTTTTTTGCCTTTTTCCTTAACCTCTTAATTTATAATGTCAACGGTTGATTATCCGATAAGGGTATATAATTTGTTAATATTCCTTCTAAATGTATACATTTATCTCTTTTAAGTCGTGTAGAGGCTTGGTTTTTTCTATAAAGCTTTAAATTCTGCAATAGTTAGAGAAAAGGTGCAAACCAGTCTTCAATGTTGGTTTATTGTGTTGCCGGGGTCTCCTAGCCCGGCAGGGAGCAAGCCTGGAGATTCACTCTTCAGGAGTGTACCTGTTAGCTTGTGGCCTCTCGGGGCCGCGGGGGTTCAAATCCCCCTCCCGGCGCCAATCAAAAATTTGGATTGATGATTCTTGTCTGATTTACAATAAAATTTTTGAAATCCTATAACTAATCACCTTACGAGGTTTTTTAATTTTTTTCTAAAGTGGAATTGATTGTTAAAAGTTTAGTTTGGTTGCTACCTTTATTCGCCCCAATCTTCGCCTTCAATGGTTAACTCTTGAAGGTCTACACATCCACATTTAATCTGTTTAACTTCTAATTCGAGTCCGCAACCAGGGCAACTTAGTATTTCGCCTTTTTCTACGTCGCGGGGAACGGTTAAATCCATGTTGCAGTCAGGACATTTGGCTATGGTTTGCATATTTTGAAGATTTGAGTTTGCAGGGTTAATCATTTTTTTCACTTTTGGATGTCCTTCTACAGGGGGCGAGATCTTTTAAATATTGTGACTTTTGTGTAACAAATTATGCTATTTATGTCTGATTTGGTACATTATTAACTTACTATAAGAGGCTCAATCTAACTCATTAAGATCAAACAATTTTAAATCAGGCAGAATTTAGCCTTAATCTCCATTATTTAGTCCATGTTATTGTTCTTAGGCATGAACTCCAGCAATCTTGATATGAGTTCCTCACGGTTTGCCAAAATATCAGTTTTTCGATTCTTGGTTTTGCCAGAGTGCGCTTGGTAGAAAACGTACATCATATCCACCAGTTTATTTCTCGCTGTCTTCTGGGATAACCTATAAACTGTCTCTTCTATTGCTTCATCTAGCGCTTTAGCGCAGTTTGTTCGACCAAGTTTTCTTCCCAGTACCATGAAACTAACCATAGAAGTAACAAATTCATCTGCCAAAATGTCCTCAAACAGTGTTTGCTCTTTAATCCTAAAGTGAAACTCATATTGCTGCTGAATGAAAGAATGAGCAAGCATACGAATTAAAACTGATTTCATAGAATTGGAAGTATCATTTTTTGCCCAGAACACATTAACTTCAAGAGGATTACTCTCGTTTAAGAAACCATATTGGTTCTTAGCTGTCTTCTTGTGAAGCAAAATTAGGATTCCTTCTTGCTTGGCAGTGTTTGTAAATCTCTCACCGCAAGCCTCTTCTATTTTGCTTAGTATTTTAGGACCAATTTTAACCCAGATTTTTTCGAAATACTCTTTTTTCTTCTTTAGCCATTCTCGGTCACTTTTGGTTTCACCTTTTCCAATCTTGAAAGCAACCTGTGGGAGATCTTCTATTGGAATCACACCTTACAGACATACTTCAGCGTCATTGCATCTAAATTTTTTCCTATTTTCAGGATTTTTTAGATTACCGATTGTCTATTTATGAACTGCCAGTTGTTTGAAAATGGTAGCTTTATTAAAAGAATTAAGCTATAATCCTATTTTTATTGTCTACTTCTGGGATTTGTTTGATTGTTTGCGTTGGTTTTTGTAGTATGATGATTGTTCCGTTTTTTCCAAGCCGTAGTTGCCGCTCACCTTTAAAGGTTGAAACGGAAGCGTCTTTAATCTGTATAGTATCGCCAACGTTAACGAGGTCTGCTTGTTCATTCCAGAGGCAAAGCTTAATTTTTCCTGTCTCGTCCCCGACCCAAGCATTAGTCAATTTTGCACTGTTTCCATATCGTGTTTGAACTATTGACGGCGTTGGAGTTTCCAGCACTTGAGCTTCCAAGTTAACTTTTTTCATTCCATGGCGCATGTCTTGAACCATAACTGCCCCTTTAGGTGATCGACTGTTCAACTGTTTACGCACCTTATCAGTATTCATCCAGCTTTCAAAGCAGATATCTTTTCTTAAAAGCAACTCTTCTCCTACTCGAAACTGCGCTATTACGCTTTTGCCTTTGGTAATTAGAAATATGGCTTCATTTTTTACGCTACCACGGTATTCAACCGTTAAATCTTGGCAGAGGACTTTTTGTTTTGTTCTGGCTACAACTAAGGCTTGATAAATTTCTGCAAGGTAAATTCTATTTTTTATTGAAAGGAACAGCTAGATACTCCATTATTGCTGGTTTTTTGTGGTTCATGATCTTCTTTTCCTATTATCTTTGCCAGAGTTATCTTCAAAAAGGCAAGCTGTCATCCCGTTAGGATTGGACTCTTTCTTGAAAATCCGACATTGTTACATTAACACAATGTCACTATATATAGCATGATGCTCGAAAAAAATGTTTCGCCATGCATCTGCATCATTTTTACGAACTTACAATTATAGTTCTTTTTATAACCTGAACGCAAGCTCGCATAATCTAATAAAATTCTGATTTTTGGTCAATAATCGAAATACCTCACGAAAGGTGGATATATCGATAGTTGACTTAAATAATCATCTTTTTTGAATAGACTGTGGTTACGCAATATCTTCTTCGTCGAAGTTTAGGAACTGCTTTATTTTTATCATAATTTTTTCAAGTTCCTTCCCTGTTAGCGGAGGGTCGTATGGTATTCGAAGTACATTCCAGCCTTGAGCGGTTAAAAGGTCGGTGATTTCCTCGTCTTTTTCTAGTTGCTTATCTTTTTTATGCACTGGGTTGCCGTCTAGGTAGACTATTTTACGTTTTTCCATCCAGCAGAAATCGGGGATGGTGGATTTTAAGATGATTGGTTGCTGAGTAACCATGCCGCCTGTTAGATTTGCACTGCTGAGTGCTTTGAAGACATCGATTTCTGCTTTGCTGACTTTAGGGTGCATGCGTTCTTTATAACTCAAGGGGCGCTCACAGAAGTATGCAATGCCTGTTCGTGCCTAATAAATTCTAACCAAAAACAGATCGATTTTGTTTGGATATAGTCCAAAAGTAGGCTTAGCGGATCGACCGCGGTCTAACACAGCGGAATCAAGTCAAAAATAGATCCTACTCCTTTTTTAGGGTCTTAGGCGACTCGAAACCCGGTTAACTGCCAACCCGCCAAGCATGGGTGTACCTCTTGGATGGCTATTTCTTGCATTATAACAACTATTTTTGAGGTATAAATGGAGTTGTGACTGTGTCGTGGTAACAACAAAAATGCGCGAATGACCAGTTTGGAGCTATTATCGGTTGATTATTTTGTCTTCTTCTTCAATTATTGTAGGTATGAAGGCTATGCTATCTTGTTTTTGGGTCTTTTGTGTCTTAAGCACGGGTTTGTTTGTTGTTTTTGGTGCAGATCCGAGGGTATATAATATCCAGCCTAAAGCGCCTATTAAAACGAGTACTGGTAGTAGCATGAATACTAGTGATCTGCTGCGTTTGCGATTTACGTGTCTTGGCACCAAATGCACCTGGATTACCTATTCTGTTGGCTTTCTAGATAAGCTTTGATTAGTTAGAATACAGATTAAAAATCCACACACTTATTTTTTTGGGATCATTTGCTTTTTTGAAGTCAATTTTTTTCACTACTTAGACATAACCAATCGTAAATCGTTTAGGCTTGCAGAAGTGAGTGCCTTATGGATATAGACAGTATCTTAAAAAGAAACTCTGTTCTGAAGGCTAAAATGAAGACTGGTAGCAAATCTTAAAGAAACTTTCTTAATCTTTTTTTAATTTTTCTTTTTTTATTCTTCTTTCTGGGTTTATCAACCGCGTGTTCTATTTGAGTTCGTTTGTTAAACTATTTTTCGCCTAGCGATGGTTTGCTACAAAAGTTGATAGTGGTTAGGCTAATGCTATGAAGTGTTTGAGGATTTGGAAGTTTCGCACTTCAGGATGAAACAGGATGCCGTAGATTGGCTTTTGTTTATGTTTTATTGCTTGGATACACTTGGATGATTTGGCCAGCACAACGAATGTTTCTGATGGTTTAACGGAGAGAGTATGGAGAGCATAAGCACTAAAGTCGCCATCAAATATCGGATTGGCTTTTATTGTTGCGATCTCTGTCATTCCAATGTGCATGCAAGTCGTCAAGGGAATGCCGTAAACTAGGCTTATTACTTGCATGCCCGCACAAATCCCCAGAATTGGCTTATCATAAGTTTTTATCCAGTTAAAGCGATCAAGGTGTTTTTGTGCTTCAAAATCCTTCAACGTTGTCCCTGAAAGAATTATGCCTTTGTATTTGCCCAATTCCGAAGGTTCAACATCCAAATAGTGTTTCACTACACATGCCTCAAGCGGTTCCACAACGGAAATGATAGGCAATACAAACTCGTTCTTCGACAGCGATTCCTGTTTCCAGTTCATGTCCACAACGAGTATCATTTGATGACCAGCCGAGCCTGTTTTATTATATATACGCCTGAGTTGCCTTTAGCCGCAACCATGGATTCAGTGACTTCTATTTCCTGCTTAAACATTGGAGCGTCAAGTACAGTGCTTTCTATCTCGCCGCCTTCACCTGAGGGACTGATACCATATTTGCCTTGAAGCTCCACCAATCGCGCTATGACTTGGGCGTTGATTTGTTTGCCGAGCCATTTTTCATCTAGAGGATAAGCGAAAATTCCAGAAATAATGACTTTAAATTGTTTTTTGAGAAGGCTTTCAAGCAGTGCTTTCTGATTATACTTCCAGAGCGGATTGAAGCACCATATGTCCAGTTGGTTGCAGATGCGTTGCACCCGTGTTGCCTGATAAACTGACTCTACAGCCCCTGTTACCACGCCTTCAATGCCGAATTCGCGCTTAGCTTCAGCTATCGCGTGTTCCAAATCGACAAGTTCCTTCTCTTTCTGCCCTTGGGTCGTCACTGAGACCAATGGCAAACCCAAAGCCTCTGCTTGCATCGTAGTCACGTTGATGTTTGGGGTATGGAACATGAAACTTTCTTCGTTCTTGGAAAGTAAGGTGATTAGGCACGCTACTTCTTCCTTTTCCGCCGCCATGTGTAGGGCAAGAGTAGAGTCTTTGCCTCCTGAAAACAGCACACCTAATCGCATGGGAACTAGAAAGAAGAAAAGTTGTTTATATGCCTGCTTGAAAAAAGCAGGGTTTAAAATTTGACGTTGCAAACGTTGGGGACTGCTTTGAGTTTAGCAACGATTTCTGGGGTAACTTCTTGGTGCATTACATAGACTGAGATGGCATAGCCGCTGTTTATTTGCCGCGAATAGTTTGCGCGGATGTTGATGTTGTTGTCAGCGAGGACTTTGTCGATGTTCGCAAATACACCTGGAACATCTTTGTGGTGAATGAAGAGTGTGTAGACTTGTTTTTCCTCGACTTCAATGTTTTCTCCTGCGTTTATTGCGTTGGTGAAGTCGCCGCCTAATAAGTAGCCTGAGACCACTTTTGCGATTTCAGTAGAGGTTTCCTTTTGAGCTTCTACAGTGGATGCACCAAGATGGCTGCTTAATACTACATTGTCGAGTTCTTTGAGTTTGTCGTTGAATGCGTCTCCTTCGTTCTTTGGTTCTTCTTTGTATACGTCTGTTGCATAGCCCGCGATTTTGCCTTCTTTAAGGGCATCGTAGAGGGCTTGCTGGTCTATGTTGTTGCCTCTGGAAGTGTTAATTATGAAAGCAGTTTTTTTCAACAATGACAATTCTTTGGCGCCTACGATAATGTCTTTGCCACCTGTATGAATGCTAATATAGTCGGCTTTAGTGAGTACCTCTTCTTTAGTCACGAATTTTATACCTGACTCAAAGCAGGGGTTAATGTCATAACCCATGATTTCCATATCAAAACCCCGTTTAGCGATGTGGGCAACTTTCTGTCCGATTCTGCCGCAGCCTAAGAGCCCGAGAGTTTTGTAGGAAAGCTCGTATCCTTTTAGTTTTTTTTTCTTCCAAACGCCATTTTTAAGTGTAAAATTGGCCTGTGGGGTGTTTCTTGAGATGGATAGCATTAAGTCGATGGTAAGTTCTGCGACGGCATTTGTGCTTCCATACGGCGCAATCTTCACGACAATGCCGTTTTCTGATGCAGCGGCAGTATCGATATTATCAAAGCCTACGCCTGCGCGTCCGATAATTTTGAGTTTTCCATTTGCGCCCGCCTCAATAACTTCTCGGGTAACTTTTGTGGCGCTTCTCACAATAAGAGCATCAAACTGGCCGATTTCTGAGACCAACTGCGAGGGGTCTCTTTTTTTGTTGTCTGTTTCTATGCCAGTTTGCTGGAAGATGCTTAAGCCTTCTTTCTCTAAACCATCATTTAACAATACTTTCATGAAAGTTACACCTTAACTTCAGGTAAAACTGTGTTGTTTTGGTAGATTATAAAGTTCTCTACGTGAAACACTTTCTGTCTACGCTTTGCGTTTAGCTTTTGGGGTGACGACTCTTGTTGATGCTATGTCATAGGTAGATTTAACGTGGCAATACGGGCATTTCAGGTCTCGATAATTTCTGCGGATTAGCGAGGTTATGGTTGCTCCAGGTATCCAGTGGAAGTTGAATGTTTTTCGGCAATTTGGGCAAATCAATCGTGATGTGTAGTGAGGACCATATCGTGGCAGCAGAATAAATAATATCACAAGACCTATAGCAACACCGAAGAAGAGTAGCGAGAGGAGATCCAAAGACATATTTCTCAACTCTAAGAGGAGAATAGTAAGTTAATTAATGTTTTTTGAATAATGAAAGAAACGTCCCATTAAGGAAAGGACGCTTACTCTTTCTTAACGTATTTTAGGGCTTCTTCAACGTTTTGGAAACCAAATTTGACGCCGCAGAATTCCTTTTTAAACGCCAAAACATCCACATTAACTTCGGCTGGTTTACGTTTAGCCTTGATTACATCCAGCATCAAGTCACAGAGGTGCTTGATGTCACCATCTTTCATGCCACGTCTTGTAACATCTTGGAAGCCCACACGCAAACCTGAAGGATTCTCTTTACTAGCTTGGTCATCGTATGGGAGCAGATTTTTGTTGAGGATTATGTTTGCATCTTCGAGGTCTTGTGCGATTTTGTTGCCTCCGCCATAGCTGCGAATGTCGAGTGCGATTTGGTGACTGCGTGTGAAACCTTTGTGTTCAGCGATGACTTTGACGCCTCTCTCGTAGAGGTATTGCCCCGCGGTTTGAGCGTTCTTGATGATCTGGGTTGCTAATTCTTTGCCAAAGAGCTTCATTTCTAAGCAGGCGATGCCCAAGGCTGGTAGCCTGCCAAGATGGGTGCTGGATGCGGTTAGAGGGAAAACGGAGTGCTGTATTTTTCGAACCGCTTTCTCCTTGGTTGCAGTGTCTGGGGTGCCCATGATGACGCCTCCCTGTGGACCTGGGAAAGTTTTGTGAGTCGATGAAGTGATAAAGTCTGCGCCTTCTCTGAGGGGGTCTTGGAATTGGCCCCCCGCAATTAAGCCCAATACGTGGGCTGCGTCGTAAGCTACGTATGCGCCTACTTCATCGCAAACCGCTTTGAGTTCTTTGATTGGGTGTGGGAACAGAAATAGGCTGCCGCCGAAGGTTACAATTCCTGGTTTAGCAGCTCTGATGACGTAGGCGGATTTTTCGGGGTCAATGTTGAATTCATTTATGTCATAAACGTGATTAATGTTGTCAATACCAAGGATGCTTCCCGCCAAGCCTGTGTAATCATGGCTTATGTGAGCGCCGCAGCTTAGCGGTGTGACAACCATTTTGTTGTTTTTTGACGCTAAAGATAAACCCTTAAAAGTTGCTGTGTTGGCATGTGTGCCTGAAATCAACCGTACATCTGCCCAAGCGGCGCCAAATAGGCTCTTAACCGCGTCGCATGCAAGGTCCTCAATTT
The DNA here is from genome assembly GCA_963810665.1 of Candidatus Bathyarchaeota archaeon. Taxonomy (GTDB): domain Archaea; phylum Thermoproteota; class Bathyarchaeia; order Bathyarchaeales; family Bathycorpusculaceae; genus Bathycorpusculum. The sequence continues at coordinate 61,491 of CAWEOM010000029.1, forward strand.
GAGACATATATTTTTGTCCTTGATAGTACCGCTGCTTAACGTGACCGACACTGTCATTTTCGCCTTCAGCATAACGTGTGGCGAGGTCATGGCTCATGTCAAGCATTTGGCAAACAGCTGGAGACTTGATGCCTTCGCTTGCAATCATGTTTATGCATTCTTTTTCGCGGTACTGCTCATGCTTCTCAGACGCTTCGACTAATTCTGTGACTATTTCGGGCACATCTTTCAACTTTATTCCCCACGCTAAATATCAACGGATTAGGCTTTGTAATATTTAGCCGTTACTGGATGTAATTTAGCATTCGCAGGGGCAAGAAAAATTATGGTTCTAAACCTTTTTGGGGCATAAATTCCCTGCCATACCTATTCCTCGCTGGCTATTTCTGTTAAGAATTTGCGTGAACGTACCAAATGTACCAGTTTAATGGATAAATTCATTTCTTCTCCAGTGTAACCGATTGCTATCATGGCGATTGCCTCAAAGTTGTCAGGGATCTTTAGTATCGCTTTGATGTCTTTTTCGTTGAAGCTGCTTACGACCCAGGTTCCACGTCCTTCGTTGACAGCGACTAAAACCATGTTTTCCAGCGCCAACGAAGCATTTACTATATACCCGTTGTCTGAGCCTTTTTTGTCTCCGCAAACCACAATTGCCAGAGGTGCCTGAGCTACGAATTTGGCGTAGCGCCAATTGGTAAGAACTTTGCGTTTTTCGGCGGTGGCGACGGCTATGAAGTGCCCTGTTTCGGTGTTGCAGGCTGAAGACGCCAGTCTACCTGTCTCCAAAATCCCCCGAATTTTTCTCGGGAACAGGTATGTCTTGGTATGCTCGGATTAACTTGCGTCGCTGCACTGCTTCAAAACATCCCTTTTGGTTGCCTCAAGGACTATATGGTGTATTGTGAAAATCAAATTTTGAGGTTTTTATTTTCTAAACTATTTGAAGAAAAATGCCTGTCTTATTCATCATCTTCCAGTGGGTTTTGAGGAGGCGGTTATTTTTGTCTCTGCGTCTGGGGACGTTGCTGGCTGGTCGCAGGGGCTTGTACAAGCAGAACAAAAACACCTATTCCTCTATTGATAAAACAGAAATTTAACGTTAAATATTGTGCCCCGCTAATTACATGTAAGGTTGACCGATGAACCGTCATTTCGTCTTTGCAGCCGCTGTTTTGCTACTTGTGTTTATTTTCCTATCTATCTTCATAGTAAACGGTTTTTTTAGGCATCAGCCCCAAAGTAGAACCTTTTACTTCGGAGTCGAATACGCCTACGCAGATGATACCTCCCAACTAAAAGCTCTAGTTGATAAAGTGGAAAACTATACCAACCTCTTCGTTGTAGGTTCACTCGCCATATCCTTCAACCGAACCGCTCTAGACGAGTCATGCGACTATATTTACCAGTCGGGCATGCACTTCATCGTTTTCTTTACTGGCATAAACATGTACAACTGGTCAGACGGCGAAATCACAGACTGGATGTTGCAGGCGCAACAGCGGTATGGCAACGAGTTTTTGGGAATCTACAAAATAGATGAACCTGGCGGTAACCAGCTTGATTTCACCCAGTCCGCAATCATTAACGACACCGCCACCTACGCCCAAACAGCGGAGAACTATGTGGGCAACCTCTCAACAATGGTCAACTACTACAGCGGCATCACACCCCGCATGTTCACCGCAGACTATGCCCTGTACTGGTTTGACTACAAAGCCAACTACACAACTATACTCTCCGAGTTTGTGGGCAATGAAAGCAGACCCCGAATCGTAGCCTTAAACAGGGGCGCCGCCACCGTATTTCATGAGGATTGGGGAGTCATAATTAATTGGAAATACACCCAAGATCCTTACCTTGAAAGCGGAGACGAACTCTACAGTGACTTGGCGATGGCGTATAGTGCAGGAGCCAAATACGCCGTTATCTTCAACTACCCAAACGCTACTGGAGCATCTCACGGCGTAATGAAAGAGGAGCATTTTGTGGCGCTTGAGAAATTCTGGTGCACCCTGCAGTCAGACCCCGCCAGTTTAAGCTCCAACGTTGCGGAGGTCGCCTACGTGGTTCCAACGGATTATGGGTTTGGCTTCCGAAAAGTAGACGACCGCATCTGGGGCATATTTCCAAACGATAACCTGTCCGCGAAAATCTTCGGCGACATCCAAACCCTCACGGACCGCTACGGCGCACGCTTCGACATCCTCTACGACGAACAACAAACTGCTACGATTATTGGTAATTACCGCCAAGTTTTTTACTGGAACCAAACCATAACCTGACCCTTGTCGATAGCTTCAAATTCACAAATAAGTAAAACCCTAGTGAGCGCAATGAAGAAGAAAAAACGTTTCATCTTCCACCTCGACATGGATCACTTCTACACCGCTGTCGAAGTCCGCGAAAACCCCCTTTTGATGGGCAAACCTGTAGTGGTGGGTTCCGACCCTAAAGAGGGCAAAGGACGCGGTGTAGTGAGCACCAGCAGCTACGAAGCCCGGGCGGCTGGCGTGCGCAGTGGGATGCCGATTTCTCAGGCTTGGCTGCTGTGCCCAAATGCTGTCTATTTGCGCCCGAACTTTCCCCTCTACTTAAAAGCGTCTTCCGAAATTATGGCGATTACCCGCAGGTATGCTGAAACGTTTGAGCAGTGGGGAATAGACGAAGCATTCATAGACGTATCGGACAGGGTTCACGACTGGGCGGAGGCTGAGGCGTTGGCACGGCAAATCAAGCAGGAAATAAAAGAAAAACAGCACCTAACTGCTTCCATCGGCGTTGGACCCAACAAACTCGTCGCCAAAGTCGCCAGTGACTTCCAGAAACCCGACGGCTTAACAGTCGTCAAAGAAGAAGACGCCCAACGGTTCCTGCAGCCTTTGCCTGTGCGGAAACTGCTTTGGGTCGGATGTAAAACCGAAACCAAACTCAAATCGTTGGGCATAAACTCCATCGGCGACTTAGCCAACTACGACCCAACAGCGCTTGTTGCTATGTTCGGTGTTATGGGCCTGCAGATGCACCTGATGGCTAAGGGTTTAGACCGAAGCCCCGTTGAGGAGCGGGTGGGCGTCAAAAGCGTCAGCCACGAAACCACCTTCGAGGAGGACATCTCCGACCCAACCGCTATTTTTCAGTCATTGGACGAGGTGTGCATGGATTTGCACAAAGAAATCGCCGAGCAGAAACTGCTCTTTAAAACCGTCACAGTTAAAATCCGTTATCAAGGCTTTGAAACCCATACCAAAAGCAAAACACTGCCACGTCTAACAAACCGAGTGGAAGACCTAAAGAAAATCACCAAAGAACTGCTGCTGCCTTACGTTGGATCAAATAGAAAGATGAGACTTATCGGCGTGCGTCTTTCAGGTCTAGTTTCCGGAGAAAAACAAAAAACCCTGTTTTAAATCTGACTTTTGTAATACCGACGTGCTAACCACTTTATCGTCCTGCGCATAGGTTCGACTTTAGAATCTAAATATAGAGTCAGCTTCTGCCTCTACTTTCACTTGGTAAGTATCTCTTCTCGCCTAAATATGTACTTACTCAAGAAGAACAGGGTAACATCAAGGACCAAAACGATACCCGAGAAAATCAAGAGGTTATTTATACTGAATTTAAAAATCCCTTATACCCCTGCTAAGAAAACACCACAAACGGAATTTGCACCAAACCGCAATCTGGTTCTTTTGAGAACGTTCCCACGTCATCCGTAGTTGTGTTCCTAAACTTCCGTTTAAGGTTCTCGGTCTCAATCGTTTGATGTCACAAAGGCAAGTTGCTATTCTAATTGCCTATTTCTTGTTGTTGCTGCGGCTATTTTAACTCATTACATTTGCTTAATTAACGATTTAATTGAAAATTATGATTGCAAAAGAAGATTATCCTGGCAATTTGGTGATTGTTCAATTCAATTTCTAAATTGTTAGTGGCAGCTTAGACTTCGTATTTTGTTGGGTCAGCCACCTCTGCTTCCCTAAAGGCTTTTTTGCGGTTCACACACGATTCGCATTTACCGCAGTGTTTTTCGCCGTCGAGGTAGCAGGACCATGTGAGCTCGAAGGGAACCGCCAACTTTTCGCCTTCCAAGATAACCTCGGACTTTTTGAGTCCGCTGAAAGGCGCTTTGATTGTGATATTCGTTTCAGTGCCCAGTTGGGCAGCTTTTTCGAATGCCTCGTAGAATTCGCGTCTGCAGTCAGGGTAGAACGGTTCATCTGAACCTTGGGCCCCATAGAAAATTTTGTCTGCCCCAACAGCGACCGCGTAAGCCACCGCTGCCGCGAGGAAAATGGCGTTACGGAAGGGTACGATGATAGGTGCGCTGAATTCTGATGTAAGGGGAATGTTTGTATTGCAGAGTGAAGTGACATTGCTAAAGATTTCTTTGAGTGCGGAAAGGTCAATGACTTTGGTGGTTGCGCCAAGGTTTTTCGCGATTTTTTGGGCCGATTCTGTCTCTTTGTAGGCGATTTGTCCATAGTTAAACGTTATGGGATAAATTGTGTAGCCCTGAGATTTTGCCCAGTATGCGACTGTGGCGGAATCTGGACCGCCGCTAAGGACGATTACGGAGTTTTTGTTCTCTAATTTCCCAACCATCTTTGGAATACTCCAGTTTTTTTTAACAACTTAAAAAGTGGCCAACCTATGAGGACGCTTGCTATTATGTTTCCAACGGCTACATAAGCAATGGTTAAGAGTAGTGGGAATCCGAATAGGTAAGATAGCATCCACCCAACGGTTATTCCTAAGACGGCAGAGTAAGCGATGCAGGTTCCAATTACCGTATAATCATTGTTGGTTTTTTTGTAGATAAAGTAGACTATGAATGCCATAGCCAATGAAGGAATAGTGTTTAGTAGATCGATTGGGCCAACAGGAGAAAAAATGTTGGCGATGAATACTCCCAGGGTGTGACCAAGAACTCCGGCTATACCAAACAGGGGAACTGTAGCAACTAAAGAGTCTGCTACTCGGACTTGAAGAGGTCCATACGATAATCCTGGAAGAAAAATTACAAGCGCTGCATAGAGTGCAGCATATATAGATATTAAGGCTAGATTTTTTGTGCGATTTTTCAAATATATTTGCCTCCCTACTCCCGGGTTTTATTTGTCCTTGGCGGAACGGGTGGGAGACCCTACTCACCCGCCAAATTGCCACAGAATCCTCAAACTTGCCTAAAAATGTTTAGTTAGCGCCATGACCATAACTACATTTGTTTGGGGTTCTTCGGCGAAATATTTAATTAATGCCCTTGAAAGAATACATGATGCTACTTCCTAGTGGATGGCATTCCGCAAAATGGAGTTTTAGGGAGCACAAAACTATGTCACAAAATAATGTAGCTAGCCAAATAGTCCTCAAAGGAACCACAACAATCGGCGTTGTCTGCAAAGATGGCGTAATCTTAGCTTCAGATACTCGAGTAACCATGGGTTATTATGTTGCTCACAAATTCGGTAAGAAAGTCTACAAAATCGATGACCATCTAGGTATGACCATTGCTGGTACAGTTGCAGATGCACAAAGAGTAGTTGATATCCTGATTGCCAACGCTCACCTATACAAAATCAACATGAACCGTCCTCTGCCCGTTGGTTCCGCTGCAAGGTTAGTAGCAAACCTCTTGTTCTCAGCAAGATATATTCCCTTGGCAACTCAGGTTTTAGTCGGTGGCATAGACGATACAGGACCACATGTTTACAATCTAGATCCCTACGGAAGCTTAACTGAGGAAAAATCTGTTTCTACAGGTTCCGGTTCGCCTCTCGCGTATGGCATACTTGAAGACAAATACCATGAAGGTATGACCATAAACGAAACTTTACCAATTATAGCTAGAGCCGTGAATGCGGCTATGAAAAGAGATGTTGCAAGCGGTAACAGCTACAACATCATCGTTATCAGCTCGACCGGTTACACAGAGTTAACCGCGGAAGAGAAATCTGAGCTGCTCAAAGCAGGAAGTTAAAAACTGTGGCCCGAACCCACGACAAAGACAAGGACAAAATAGAAATAAGCCAATATATTCTTGAAAAAGTTCCACGGGAAGCAGAGGTTACCCGAATTGAATATGAGGGACCGATGCTTGCTGTTTATACTAAACGACCTGAAATTCTAGTTGATCAGGGCAGTATTGTGTCTGAAATTGTCGGTGTCATTCGAAAAAGAATCGTTATACGACCCGATCCCTCTGTGCGTCTTCCTGAGGTTGAAGCAGAAAAAATAGCGCGTGAACTAATCTCGCCAGAAGCTGAGATAACCGACATAACCTTTGATCCTAGCCTTGGCGAAATTATAATCGAAACCAAAAAACCCGGTTTAGTTATTGGTAGGAATGGCGCGGTTTTGCAAGAAATCATAAAGAGAACTAAATGGCGTCCCCATGTCTTGCGTAGCCCACCGATTAAATCCAAGATTATTACTCATATGCGCCATTACTTGCATTCGGAAAGCAAAGAACGCGAACGTATCTTGCGAAACGTAGGCGAGCGGATCTTCCGTCCTAAAACCTATGATGTAGGCGACATACGCATGACAGTGCTCGGTGGTGCCCAAGAAGTCGGTCGATCTGCTTTTCTTATTAAAACCCGTGAAAGCAGTGTACTGCTTGACTGCGGTATTCATCCTGGTTCTAACCGTCCCTTTGAGTCGTTTCCAAGATTCGACTCACCCGAATTTCAGATTGACTCCTTAGATGCTGTTGTAATCACCCACGCTCACCTTGACCATTGCGGTTTAGCGCCTTTCCTCTACAAATACGGTTATGATGGGCCAATTTACTGTTCAGCACCTACATCAAATTTGATGACTATGCTTCAGTTGGATTATTTGGATGTAGCCAATAAACAAGGAGTAATACCACATTACGATCAAAAAGATGTGCGTGAATGCGTTTTACATACAATTCCGCTGCGTTTCGGCGTTGTCACAGACATTGCTCCCGACATCCGTTTAACCCTGCATAATTCAGGACACATACTCGGCGGTGCAATGGTTCATCTTCATATCGGCGAAGGCTTACACAATATTGTCTACACTAGTGACTATAAATTCGGCCGAACCATGCTGCTAGAAGCGGCAGCCACAGAGTTTCCACGAATAGAAACTGTCATAACCGAAAGCACCTACAGTGGACCTGATGATGTCGTTCCGTCCCGTGTAGAGGCTGAAGAAACTTTAACCAAAGTTATCAACCAAACCTTAGAGCGCAAAGGTAAAGTCTTAATTCCAGTGCCTGCAGTCGGACGTGCCCAAGAAATCATGCTTATCATCGATGGTTACATGAAGAAGGGTATGATGAAGGAGGCGCCAGTATTCCTTGAAGGTATGATAAGTGAAGCTACTGCAATCCATACCGCATACCCAGAATACCTTGGCAGAGAAGTCCGACATAGCATACTACATGAAGAAGTTAACCCGTTCAAATCTGACTACTTCACTATAGTTGAACACCCAAGCGTAAGGTCAAGTATACTCGAAGGTGAACCATGTATTGTTTTAGCGACTTCAGGTATGCTTGAAGGCGGTCCAGTAATAGAGTACTTCAAGAACTGGGCAGCAGATGAACGGAACCAAATTATCTTTGTCAGCTACCAGATTGAAGGTACAATGGGTAGACGCGTCCAAAAAGGCGTGGGCGAAGTAACTATGATGGATAACGAAGGAAAAATGGCTGCATTTAGTGTTAAGATGGGCGTAAATACAATCGAAGGATTTTCAGGACACAGCGACCGCCGGCAACTCGTCAACTACCTAACACACTTAACGCCTAAACCTGAACGAATCTTTGTTGTTCACGGCGAAAAACAGAAGACTTTGAATTTTGGTCGCTTCTTAGATAGCAAAGCCGGAATATATACAGTTGTTCCATCTACGCTTGAAACATTTAGGCTGTTGTAGGTAAAGATTCAGTTGGAACTGGAGCTGGAGTTTTCTCCCGCCAAATCCTAATATTTTTTGGGCATATAACGATGCGTTCTTCACCTAATCTTGCAATGTCTCCGCTGATTGATTCTGTAAACTGATAAAGTTCGTTTACTGCGTTTTTCACGTCCTCTATGCTTTTGCTTGCCAGAGGTGTAACACGCAAAATGATTATGTTGCCGTTTATAACTTCAGTTTTGACGTTTTCTACGTCGGATATGTCTTTTAAAGGCATAGCTTTTAAGTATGTTTTGCTTGCTGATTCGACGGTTTCTGGCTTTGTCTCAGCAGCTGGTGGAGCATGTTCTTCTGGTAGTTGCTCTTGTTCAGGTTCAATTTTTTCTTGTTGTTGCTCCTCAGGTTTTGCGGTAGGTTCCTCAGTTGGGGTAGCTGCTGTCGTTTCTGCTTTTTCTTCAGGTTTTATTTCGCTCACCAGTGCGTTAACGCGCTCATCAGCGTCAACTGGTTCTTCTGTTGTTTCCTGTGGTTGTGTAGGTGTTTCTTGTTGTGATTCCTCATCAATAGGCACGGTTGACGTTTCCTCTTCTATTTGCTTCTTTTTGTGGAATATATTGAACGGCATTTTATCGTCTCTTGATATTAGTGTGATTTTAGAGTTAAGCGTTTCTTTACTTTTAACTCTTGACGCTTCTTTATTTGTTGTCACCTGAATATTTGATTTGCGTTTCATCCGCCATATGTTATAGTTAGCTCGGGTGTGTTTTGGACTATTTTTTCCTATCTTCCACTAAGAATACTTGATCAAAAAGCTACAAGCGGTACGCTCCGGATTTTTTTCTCACAAAACGGTTGTTTAGTCTCTTTTGCTTGTTTTTCTATTATTAAATGGATTTATTGAATACAGTTCGCTGTTATGACATTAAATGATGCCCGCGGTAGCGGCTTAAATTAACTTCAACTCAACTCCCGGCATCGATACATCACGTTTACCCTCAATATGTGAAGAGGAATTATGCTACAGGAATGGTTTTTTCTATAGCAAGAGCATCTTTGATTATGCTATGAGAACTGTGAGATTGTTTAAGACAACTGTGCTTAAGAAGATAACTAAGCCTGTGTATGCTGCTTTCAATGAATAGCTGGAATATCTGAAGCTTTTGCTGGTTTTGTTCGATGCTGAGTTCAAAATCTTATTTGCTAAAATATAAGTCCCACCGATGCAGACGGTAGCAGAAAGTTTGAGCGTCATAAATAAGGGGATGTTGCTAACTATGCCTGCTAAGAAGGGGTTGAGTTCATTTGCTCCAAAATAGAGGACACCAACAACTGTGGTTATGCAGTCAATAGACCCCATGAGCACGAGTAAGAAACTCGGGAGCATCGATGATTGAAAGTGGTACATACCTCTCTTTCCTTCTTAAAACGATATCTGTAATTTTCATTTAAGAACTAGATTTCTGAAATCGATATATTTCAGAAAAAGAAGCTAATCTAATTCAAAACGTAAGGAGCAAAAGGCTGATAATATACTTGGGCAGAACAGTTCTGTGGTTGGTTGTAGCACTCTTTTTAACGTTTTCAGGCACATACTGGAGAAACTACCGAGGAATAATAGCTACAGAAGAGTGCATTAATCTGACTTTAAATAGAGTGGATAGTTTTTTTACGACGAGGCGACCGCTCTATATGCTTGCTGAAGATTGAACGCATGCTTTAACTGCACATAAGCCTTATATTTTGAAAGCTAACCTTTCTGACTGAAGGATTAGTCATGCATAAAAAACTCGCGATTCCGGGTCCAACAGAAGTAAGTAAAGAAATCCTAAACGAACAAACCCGCTACCTTATCGGTCATAGAGAAAAAGTGTTCTCAGAATTATACGGAGGAATAACGGATAAAATCGCAAAATTCTTCCAATTAACATTTGACTGCAAACCCACTGTTACTACTGGTTCAGGAACTTTGTGGTTTGATATAATCGGCAGAAGCATCGTAAAACAGAAAGCACTTGCATGTGTAAACGGCGCATTCTCCAAGCGCTGCGCCCAGACATTGAATTCATGCGGTAAAGAAACCGACATTATGGAGGTGGAAATGGGCAAAGCAATCAAACCCGAAATGGTCGCTGAAAAACTCGCTAGCGGCAAATATGATACTCTAACGGTTTGTCACAACGAAACCTCCACAGGTGTTCGAAGTCCTATATCGAAGATCGGTAAGATGGTTAAAAAGGAATATCCTGAAATAATATTTGCGGTTGATGCGGTTTCTTCGATGGCAGGGGACAAAACATTACCCTCAGAGATGAACTGTGACATAGTATTTGGGAGTACCCAGAAGTGCTTCGCTTTGCCACCCGGTCTCGCAGTTGCACTAGTTAACGACCGTGCAATTGAACGTGCTAGGCAAGTTCCCAACCGAGGCGCATACACCGATTTAGTAGATATATTCGAATTTGAAAAGAAGCATCAAACACCCTTCACTCCAAACATCTCACTGCTCTACGCACTCAATAAACGCATGGACCTTTTGCTGGAAGAAACCTACGACAAAGTTTACCAGCGTCACCTAGACATGGCAAACTACACCCAACAATGGGCAAAAGAGCATTTCTCCATGTTCCCGGAGGCAGGCTACGAATCAGTAACTGTTAGCTGCATAAACTCAAACGGCAAAGACGTCAAAGAATTAAACCAGAAACTAGCCGAAAAAGGATATATGATTTCTGCTGGCTACGGCAAACTAGCGGAGAAAACCTTCCGCATTGGTCACATGGGCGAATGGAACATGGCCGGCATCAAAGAATTAATCGCGACTATCGATTCGATTTGGGGATTATAGTGACTATTAAAATCCTTGTTAGCGATAAAATCGCTGACGAAGGCATAAAAATTCTTGAGGAAAACGGCTATTTAGTCACTCGAGGTTGGGATATACCCAAACTTGACCTCCCAAAAGTCATCTCAGAATATGATGTCCTAATTGTCCGTAGTGCAACCAAGGTTAAGGGTGAACTTTTAGACAACGCCAAAAAACTGCGTGTAATTGGTCGCGCTGGTGAAGGTTTAGATAACGTGGATTATGCACACACAAAAAGTCTGGGCATAAGTTTGGTAAATACGCCACATGTTTCTTACCAAAGTGTTGCTGAGCTCGCCATTGGACACATGATTGCTCTTGCCCGAAATATCGTTCAAAGTACTCTAACACTACGTGAGGGGAAATGGGAAAAAGAGCAATTGATGGGCAACGAAATCAATGGCAAAACATTAGGTGTAATCGGATGTGGCTTCATAGGTAAAGACGTTGAACGGTTAGCTTTAGCGTTTGGGATGAAAGTTATCGTTGTTGAAGAATGCGTCTATGACCGATTTGTGCCCTTAACGGATATGTTGCCAAAGGTGGACTTTATCACTATTCATGTGCCGTTGACATCAAAGACTCGTCATTTAATTGGCTCCAATGAATTTGCCCTCATGAAAAAAGGTGTGCGCGTCGTTGATTGTTCCCGAGGTGGCGTAATTGACCAGGAAGCGCTTTATCAAGCGTTGGTTTCCGGCAAGGTTGCAGGTGCCGCTTTGGATGTTTTCGAAGAGGAACCACCCCAAAACAACAAACTCCTCACATTGGGTAATGTTATTGCTACGCCGCATATGGGGGCTCAAACGTTTGAGGCTCAGAATAGGGCAAGTATACAAATAGCCAATAATGTTATAGATGCGCTGGAAAAGCTGAATTTGAGTTGACTTATGCTTGGTTGATGTTAGACCGTTTAAAGCTATAACTTACACGCCTAAAGCCGGCGACACTAAGAACCTTATTACTCAACCGTATGACAAAATCGATGTTCAGATGCAGAGAGAATATTATGCACTCTCGCCGCACAATTTCTGCCGCTTGATTTTGCCACTTGAACCAGACAAGTACAAAGTCGCCAATCAACGTATCAGCGAATGGATCAAAGAAGGTTTTATGGCAAAGGAAGATCAGCCCGCAATCTTTGTTTCTCGCCAAGAATTCAACTTAGAGGGAAAAACATATTCCCGCACAGGCATAATCGCTGCATTGCGACTTTATCCTTACAGTGAAAACATGGTGTTTCCACACGAGGGCACATACAAATCGCCGAAAGCTGACCGCTTAAACATGTTGCGGACTGTGCAAAAAGATCTTGAACCCGTATTTTTAATGTACCAAGACCCTCAACAAGAAACTATAAAGTGGCTGGCGGAAGTAGCACAAACCAATCCGATTGCTCAGGTCACGGACTCACTTGGTGTTAAGCATACGGTTTGGAAGATGTCTAACCCCGAAAAAATTCGCTTTTTGCGGGATGCTTTGAGCCCAAAAACTATGGTGATAAATGATGGTCACCATCGCTATGAAAGTGCTTTAGCATATTGTGAGGAAATGCGTAGCAACGGTAGCTGGACTGAGGATTCAGCGTTTAACTTCCATATGTGTTACATGGTTCCAGTGCAAGAAGAAGGACTAATAGTGTTGCCCACCCATCGACTGCTCAAAGCTTACAAGTTGACCGCTGAACTTTTGCATGCCTTCCAGTTCTTTTTTGAACTCTACGAAATACCGCCTACTGTAGATGCTGTAGAAACTTTTCTAAAAAGCTACGAAAACGAGCATGTGTTCTGTGTTTACGATGGTGCAAAAGCATACGGTTTACTATTAAAACATGATAAAGCAGTCTATGACTTTGTTAACGCTAACACTTCGAAGGAAACAAAAATTTTCGACGTGGTCATCTTGAGAGATATAGTTTTCAAGTTTATCCTCAAAACCGGTGAACTAAGCATAGATGACACAATTCTATATGAGCGCTGGACTCGGGTAGCCTTTCAAAAAGTTGAACAAGGTGAAGCCAGTTTAGCTTTTTTGGTTAATGCAATTTCAGCGCAGACTGTTTTGGAGATTGCGTTGCAGCATGGGCTTTTACCTGAGAAAAGCACCGACTTCTATCCAAAGCTTGTTTCGGGTTTGGTGCTGATGGATATTTCTGCTGGCGAAAAGCTGTAACGGCGGCCTTTTAACTCTGTTTGGGTAGAATATTCATAAAAGGGCAAGCTACTCAGCGCTTACTGACTTATTTTATGTATTTTGTGGAATGACGTTTAAAACGTTTCTTGCAGACTAGGCTGCAGAAATGGTAGGTTTCACCATCATACGATATCTTGAATTTAGCGCTGTTCTCGTCAAGAACTGCACCACAAACGGGATCTCTAAATGACATTAGTAGTCTGTAAGCCTCACTGCATCATCCTTCTTCTGCCTATTTATGGTTAGTGGTGTTCTCCATTCAAAAGTTTCACGAAAATATAGCCATTTTGATTAAACATGGTTGTTTTAAGCCGATTCCAATCAGTTTCTGTACCCCCTTGTGCTTGGGCAGATAGACCAATTCTATAGATAATTAAAGTTTGCAATAGGTTTTTTTCCATGCATAATTGTTAGCAAAATGCTTATGTGACTAACCGTATGTGGGCGTATCAATTTATTCTGTAGGGAGTTGCAGCAAAAGCAAACCGTTAACTTAGAAAGGGAAAAAATATTCTGCTAACTCTCACCGAAAGCTGCAAATGAGATTTTAGATTTCGTGGTTGACAAGGTTTTTATGGGTGCATGGGAAATACTGTTTCCACAAACACTTTGGGGGCCTTCGGCTAGCTTGGTCCAGGCTTGTAGACTTGGGCTCTATAGACTCCGGTTCAAATCCGGGAGGCCCCACCATTAACTTCCTTTTTAACCTTGAATCTACCTTTGACTGATCAATGGTTTTACTATTAAAACCTTGACCATGCTCAATATTGGATATCTCTCCAAGTTTTCTATTGACGTATTCTATGCTTTGTTGATGATAGTAGAACTTCTTATTTGCTCCAAGATGTCTGGCTCTAGAGTATCCAACTTGTCCATCTTTACGATAAAAAACCTGTATTGAAGTTTTAACTTGACAAACCTCACATTCAAACCTATATCCTTTGATTCTTGACATACTTGACCAATCCTAATTTTGGACCCCAGACTGGTCAAATTCGCATATAAAGATCTTCTAAAAAATAAGTTTGGAGCGTAAGCTACAACAAAAAAGTTATAGCTAATATCAAAAGTACTGATTATCAAATCAAGGGATGACACTTTGAACAGACATGACTTTTACATAGTGAACCCCTATAACATTTTCATCTCATATTCTAGTGCAGATAACACCTTAGCGCAACATCTTTGTGATTCACTAGGAAGAATAGTTCAGTTTAGACCATACAAAGCAGAAAACTACCTAAGTTTTGAGGTGGGGTTTAAGCAACGTATTCAAGATGCAATCATTAACAGCTTCTTTGTTATTGCTTTGTTGACAGAAAGTGGGAAGTCCTCTCAATTTGTTAACCAAGAATTGGGTTTTGCATTAGCTGTTAAATTTTACAATAAAGCTGTAGTGAAAGCTAAGTTTAACCCCAACAGGGACATACCTATAATTATCCCTATTAGCCGAAAAAATGTAGATTTAAGAGGCTTTATCACTAAAGATTCTGACGATATTCTATTTTTAGAGAATTTCAATTCAATTGAGCTTTTGGTAGCATATGTGATATTCTCGCTTAGAAAATCAATTTATAAAGGCTTTGAGGGGAAAACTCTGGACTTAACCGTTTATTGTACTAATTGTCATGATAAGAAGGGATTGCCTACAGGGTTTACGATTAATCTTCCCCAAGTAGAAATTATCAATGATTTAATTCAAAAGGATAAAGCGTTAAAGTGTAAATGTCCTAAGTGTGGAAAAATAATACAGATTGATGCAAGGACTTTCTTGCCTTTAGAAGAAAGTATTTTTGAAGATGTAGATGATAACGAAACATTAATTGGAAAACTTTAACCTAATATGCTTTAAATGAGCTCCCTTTGTGTGATATGCATTAATTATGCAATTAGTCCTACACTGGTTTAGAATTATGCATTCTATAAACAGATAGAACTTGCTAGAAGTATTAATCGCCTCTGCATCTCTTCTTTCTTAAAATTAGCTTGTTGTTTTCTTTTGTGATAACTGATACTTCTCTAAAGGCACCAGTACATTTCAGTTCACAAGTTACTGCAACATCTTTAAACTCACTCAAATTTTTGCTTACCTTTTCATAATCTGACACTTGCTGTAGGCTGATATCTCGCCCATTTTACTGCCAAGTGGTTTTTCCACGTGTCATATATGTTCCTTGTTGAATTATCTCTGTTCCCCAAAAAAGAAAGTTTGTAATGCCCCTCTTGAATTCAACAACATCTTCAGACTTCTGTGGTATGATTGATACTTTGATTGGAGAAAATATTTGAAAAGAGACATGCGTACCTACCTTAGAACCTATTTTAACGCTGTTGAGATAGATTGTATCAATTTCTATTTTAGAATAGGGATTACTTGAACTACCAGAGAACTTTCCTAATGTAAATGGTAATTTCATGTATTGAACCGCATTTGTGAGGTTTTCAGGAATCAGCTGCATAGAGTATTTTCCATTATCCTCAAATTCTAAAGTGAAATTTCCTTCGATAGTAGGCATACCTTGAGCAGTGTATGTACCATAGCCTTGATATCTTCTCAAGTAATTCCCTCAGCTTTAGCTACATGTTTATCTATTTATGATTTGAGAAATGATTCTATCTTGTGGTTACCTTCCAAAATCCTGCTTTGAAATTCAGCAATGTTTTCCTTAAGGTAATGCCTATCAAACACTCTTTCTAAATCAGGTCATACGTCTCAATACTTGTTGATAGTACTTTTTCGTTTTAGACCTTGGACCCCTGGTAGGATAAGATCTATTTAAGATTCAAGTGGGCAGTCAAAATTAGATTCCAATTTAGGGATATTTTCCAAGATTTTCTCGCTCAACGCTTTAGGGTTCTCTTTGAAGTAATGCATCAAGAATATGGTTTTTCCTATTCTTCCTTCTATTAGGTCAATTTGCTCTGAGAGTAACCCTATCTTTCTCATTTCAGTAGCATAGTATGATCTTAGTTGTTTTACTCTCATAGGCAAGTTAGCTTTGTTTAATCGCTTATCTATGGCATTGTAGGAAACTTTGCTTGAATTTGATATTTCATCAAGCAAGCTCTTAGGTACACAAACAGTATATTTTATATTTCTAAAAATGATATTTATAAAGTTGGAATGCGTCAACAGTTTGAGTTTTGCTTAAATTTTTAAGCGATAATATATACAATTGAAGGAGATAATTCAATGCCTTACTATCATGTAGTGATAAACAAAAAGAGCGGAAAAAGCCCTTTAGTTTTTAAATTTAATTTATCAAAACAACAGATTGACAAGTTAACAGAAGCCATTATGAAAAAGAGTTCATTCATGTTTGGCAAGTTTGTTATTCAACCTTTGGAAATAGAAAGCATTAGAATAACTGAGACTAAAGAAAAGGCAAAGAAAATTTTATCGACTGGTTCAAAAAAGAGAACCTTCAGCAAAACAGTTTCAAAACTTTTTCTAGATCCATCTATTAGCGGTCCTCACATTGATGAATGGCATGTAATTAATTCTGGAAAAGATGTTACAAAAGATTTAACAGCGAAACTTGGAGAAATAAACGTATTACAAACCAAGGACTTAAACCTCATAGATGCTCAAATCTCCTCAAGCCCTGATTTTAAAAATAAGGATTTGGACGTTCATATTGTAGAATGGAAAAAACTGGATGATAAAATAACCAGTATACAAGCTGACATGAAACAATTTGAGATAGAGTTTCTTGATAGGGATTCATTCAAGAGTTTCTGCGATAATCTTTCATCAAATTTGATGAATCTTAATGATATCTGCCTTACAGGCTATTTTTCTGAAACAATAAGAACTGAACTAGAGAATATTGCTTCAAATAGAGCTCATCAGGTGAGACTAATTTCTCCTGATTTCCAGTTAGGGTCTAATAGAGACAAAAAAAACTTGGAGGCGTTGATGAAATTATCTAAATCTGGCATTGAAGTTAGGTTCAATTATAGACTCCATGCTAGATTGCTTATTGCAAAAAACCCTCTCACTTCACTTTTAATTCTTGGTTCTTTTGATTATGATACTGAATGTATTGGAACAGAAAGGTATGATGCCGGAATTAAAACAAGTAATCCTGACTTAGTTAATGCTGCAAGTGATTTCTTTGAACAAGTTTGGAATGATTCTGAAACTCAATCGCTTAAACAGTTTTTGAAGAAGAACAAAATATGATTAGCTTTATTTCTTAGTACCTGTTTAGGTACTTTTTCGCCATCAGCAATGTTTTCTTTATTCTACCTTCAATAGCTATTTTGGCTTAAACTTTTAAGTGATAACTTGAGAAATAAAAAATAGTAAAAGTAAAAATGTAGGTTTATTTTACCAGTCTTCCTCTTCAACTTCTTCATCTTCGGTTTCTGTCCAGTCCTCTTCTTCTTCCTCGAATATCATATCCTTTTTTCACCTCACAAAATGAATTGTGCAAGCTACGCGCTTTGGAAAGTTTTAAGTATTTAGCCTTGTCAAATGACGTTAAAAATAACCAAAGTTAGCAAGGTTGAAGATGTCTCTAATATTTAGTTTTCTGCTAAAAAGTTAATTCTCCTTCTTAGCTAATCTTCTGAAACTAAATCTGGTCTTACGTCTCAATACCTTTCAAGATACTTTTTCGGGCTTGACCTTCAAAGCCCCCCTTTACCATCATGATTATTTAAATTTGGGCATTTGATTATTTTTCTAAAATAAAAAAAATTTCTAAATATGCTGTAAAGCTTAAGAATGCATTTTACAGTTCCAAAATATAGATGATAATTTGAAGATACCTGAACTCCCCTCTATCAAAAGCATACCCGAAAAAACATTGGCAACTATCTGGAAAACTATCACGAATAAGCCTCTGCCAGAAGCACACGCCTTCACTTTAAACAACAAAGACTTTGACTATATGCTGGATATCGTTCAGAAAAACCCAGGCGTTAAAGACTCAAGAATCAGAGAGTATGGGATAGATTTTGATAATTCCCTAATTGAAGCCTTCTCGTTTAAAGCAGAAACCTATTTTGTTATTTTGATTAAGCAATCTGCCCCCCCTGCAAGAATCGTTAGAACACGAATTAAAACACATTATAGACGATGACTATAGTACATAGCAGCTTTTCGCTATGGGGCTTTTAATTTTCTGCTGCACATCCGGCAATCAACATAGAAGTGATTCAAGTCTTTTAGAACCTCTACAATTAACAGTTGGCTGTAGCAGTGATAGTAGAAAAAAATTCTGCAGAAAGGGCAATAATAGACTCCGCCCCCAACCAATTCTCCGCAAGCATCACAAAGCCTAGACAACAAAAAATCCATAAACAAAACAAAGAACAAAAGAAAAGATAAAACCCAACCTCAATCCGACGCTTAGATTCAGTGGAGATCTAGCCGAAACTAATATTTTCAAAACAAAGATAGCATCAAGATGCTAATAAGCGCATGCAAACAATACACAGTAGGCTCTCTGGGACTGCAAATAATCCTATAAATTCAGTCCACATAGTCAAAGCATTAGGGATGTAGCTCGTTTTTGTTTTCTTCACAAACGTTATTAGTTTTAATTAACACCATTTTACGTGTAGACTGAGGATTTCAAATGGTTGATCAAAATGATTATCCAGCATCTACAAAAAATGATCGAAAAGAAGCCCTTAGCATTTTCAAAGAATTATGGGCTAGCGGAAATTCCCCTTTGCATCGAATGTATTCTTCCTGGGACGAATTAGAAAGTAGTATAGATGTTAAATCAAACGTTACAGATAGCCTCGAGAAACACAAGATTCAACAATGTCCTTATTGCGGAGCTAAACAAGAAGTCACTAGGCCGTTAGATGGAATTTTTCCATATTTAAATTGTAAATCATGTAAACGCTCTTTTTTCGTTCAAAGCGATTTCAAAGTAAGGAAACTCACAGAAGAAGAGAAAGTGGATATTCCATGTGCATGGATTCAAATAGTTGAAGATTTAACCAAGAAAAAAGTTGCCGTTGTGTTAAAATTAGAATAACGCAAAAATTTACACTTTATAATTTCTAAACCCAAAAATATCTCTTCGATAGAAAAAACGTTAACAGGTTTCTATTTTTTTACTTATTTAGAAATATATGTTAGAAGAAAATCATAAACTATTTTGTTAAGAATTTCCACTGTCAGTTGTTTTGTTCAAAGTCGGCTATTTAGTACATTTGAGAGTTTTAGAATTTTTGAACTTAGAACCTTTGCATTTTGCGCTTCAAATTAATCAAAATTTTGAGGTAGTTGCTTATCTAAAACGAGAATTAAGAAGTGAAGGCGAACTCCCCAATAATGAACCCAAAGCTAACAGCTAAAAGAACTTATTGTTGTTTGCTTGATAAACTTTCTAAAAAGGGTTTTGCAGCTAGATTGCCCATATTCCTCATACGAGGAGTTCCAGGCTAACTGGCTTCCCTGCGCCTTTTACCTAGGCTTCTTATAATGTAGTTATTGGAATTTAGGAGGCGTGTCTTTGTTGATCCATGTTTGTATTGCTTCTTGGACCGCTTTGGATAGGTCTCCTTTTTTGCCTCCGAATCGTTCAACGGTTTTTATTCTTAGTTGCTTTTCTATTTCGTCTGTGATGTCTACGTTGATGCGGCCCAATTTTTGTCACTTATTTTTTTGCTGGTTAGATATTGTTGTAATAAGCGAGCAGCCATTTTCTTTGTTTTGTTTTTATTTGTTTCATGTGTTATCCCTTTGATTACGCTTATTCACAATAACGTATATGTGCATACACGCTTATAAGTGTATGTATTAAAGTGTATAAGTTGTTACTGTGCGAATGAGGACTAATTTTCGGCACCCCATAGCACGCTCTAACAAGGCCTTCCAAATTTAGGCCCCATAGAGGAAAAGAGGTCTTCCGCCTAAAATCTTATCATCAGAACCTATAAAAAATAAATAATAATATTCAGGTTGTCTGTTTCTATACCGCCTGAATTTTGAAGACCTTTGCTCATTTCTGCCTTTGAACCACTATAGTGCAATTCGTAGCTAAAGCCGCTATGGCTCCAATCGCGGCAAGCCAAGGAACAAGAACAATCCCAATGACTCCCACTGTAACAGGAATATCAATTAGTGTTTTGCCCTCTTCGCTCTTTATAGTTATTCGCCTCACATTTCCTTCGTGAAACAATTCCTTGACTTTCTGAACCAAATCCTCAGAAGAAACAGAAAAGCTCTCTTCCTCCATTCCAACTGGAGTTCCGCAATTTGGGCAGAATTTCATGTCGTTAGATATCTCTTTTCCACATTTATTGCAAAATGACATTGGCTTTGTCTCCTAAGTTGAGTTCGTCAGACTCTCTTTATATCCTTTTGGATACTGCGATAACCACTATTCGCTGTACGCGAGGCCCCCAAAATTTGGGGGGTATAGACGAAGCCAGGTCTTCATGATTTTATCTTATCGTTAGAACAAATAAATATAATGAATACTTTCGAGTTTGTCTTATTCTATCCGGTCCAATCGGCAACAGACCTTTGCCCCCTCTCATTGCGTGCATTGTTTGGGGCCAGTATAGAAATGGCTATTAAACTCAAAATTGATTTCAGGGTAGGTTTGCCTTATGATTTTTGAAGAAGAAGACGATGACTGCTGTTGCGATGAAGATTGCGACTGCGAAGACGAAGAATAAGCAATCACTTTTCTTTTTTTTATTTTCTATCAAATCATTGATTCAGTGTGTGAGACATTGTGGAATTTTTTCTGGAAAATTTTGACGTGCTCTAAATTGTTTAGGTCTGAGGTTGCTTCATAAAGAGTCTTACATCCATATCAGCGATGAGCATGCGCATATCAGAACAGTTAACTAATTTTTTCGAACTATGTGCTTCATTATAAACCAACATAGTCTTCCTACCCGCGTCCTTGACTGATTCAATTAAAGGAATAAAGTCGGCGTCTCCTAACAAGAAAATTCCAGTGTCATATGGATTTTGATGCGCTTTTGCCACTGCATCGACTGACATTAAAATATCAACACCTTTCTGTTTCAATCCTTTTGTCGATGACCTGACAGCTCTCCCCAATCGAACTGTATAAAAGTAATTCTCAGGGATAGCATCAAAATATGCTTTCTGCTTACAATATTCTTGGGCGTTTTGGTTAACGACAGCATCATAATAATATGCTCTAATTAGATTTGCCTGAAATCGATTGTTTGGACTCAAGGAAATTATACGGGCATGGGGCATGAATCCCGAACAAGTATTAGCACAAGATGCACTTGCTGAGGGTGTAACCACTCATAAAAATCAGGAAGAGTTAGAAAACCACCAACTAAGCGTCCTTGCGAACCAGCTAAAACAACTCATCCAAGAATCGGCAAGATCCCCAGATGGTTCAAATGCACCCCCCGAGAGGTGAAGACGGGAGGCCCACCATCAAATTCCCTTTTAACCCTGAATCTGTCTTTGATTGATCAATGATTTTGCTATCAAAACCTCGGTCATGCTCAATGTTTGATAATTTTCTGAGTTTTCTATTGACGTATTCTAGACTTTGCTGGTGATAATAGAACTTCTTATTTTTTCCAAGATGTCTTGCTCTGGTATATCCAACTTGTTTATCCTTGCGGTAAGATACTTGTATTGAGGTCTTAACTTGACAAACCTCACATTCAACCTATAACCTTTGATTCTGGACATACTGAATCAAATCCTAATTTGGACCCTGGACTGGTCAAATCTGCATATAAGGTTCTTCTAACAAACAGTTTTTAGTAGTTGATAATAAAAAAAGTATGAAAGAAGATTCAATTGTTTAATTGGCTTATACAATTTAGCAAGTTTCTAAACATCTATATCTTTGACATACATTATACTATTAATGTAAACCAGATGTGTCAACATACCTGAAGCAGACCTCATTTAATCTGTGTCCAGCTCATTTTTGGATAGAGAAGGTGATAATATGGATACAGATAACAAAAGTTCAACATGTATAAAAATTCTGTATATTGACAGAGATGAAGTAGTACTAAAAACTGTGAAAATGCTTATTGAATACACTAATAGTGATTTTGAAGTTGATTGTGTTAGCTCTATATTGCATGCAAATCAAGCTGTAGCAAAGAAGAAGTATGGTGTAATTTTATCTGAATATTATGTTGAGAATGGACAGGGTTTAGAGTTTTTAAAGCTGCAAAAAGAGAAGGGAAATAAGATACCCTTCATTATATTCTCAGTGAATAAAGAGATAGAAGATAAAGCTCTAAGCTTAGGTGCTTTTAGTTTTGTTGATAAAATTGGTGATATCGAGAAAGTGTATGGGCAGTTGTCAGATGATATAAGCGAAGCAGTTGGAAGACAATGAAGAAAAATCCTGAAAGAATAGCTCTAGAGCAGAAATTTCTAAAAGATTCCTTAGAGTATCTCAAAAAGCTAGAAGCAAGAAAAGCTAAAGAAGAAATATTAGCTAAAGCAAAAGAATTAAAAGAATAGCATCTTTGGTTTTTTGCTAAATTTGCTTATTTTAGTATTTTTAAGTTTTCTAGTTATTGGATGGTTAATAATTAACCCAAGTTTTCCATAGATTATTTCTTAGGATAAACCTATTTTCTAAATGCTTTAATTAGTCTTAAAGAAATAGTTTTGGAACGTAAAGAAAACTTTACTATTGCTATAGTTCCCATATTAGATGCTCTAAATATACTCCTTTTAGTTGATATTCATTAATGCAATCAGTCCTACATTGGCTCAGAATTATACATACTATGACATATTGAACTGCCTAGAAGTAATATTCGCACCTGCATCTTTTTCTTATATGATGTCCCCTGGAAGTTAATCACATTGAATGGTTGTCTAATGGAAGTAACAATAAGATTAAGAATGCTGTTAGCCTTTGTCATAATTGCCAAAACTTTCCTTGATTTATAATTTCTAATTTTTAACCAACCAAGAGAATAAAAAATCAGTTAAGCCAATGTCAACTTTGGGGAAAGTAAATAAATTTTTAAATGCTGTTTACTTCTTTTGTTTTTTCTCTTCGGATGTTTTTTTATCACGCCGTTGCTGTGTATCTACAGCGATTGTTTAAGCGGACTTCTAACTTGCCTTGTCAAATTGCTTTAGGACCAGGATTTGTAACGAATTTTTGAGCATTTAGCGCAAGAGATTACGATTTGTCCTTTGATTACAGTAGTTTTGGCTATATCACATCCGCATGAACATTCATTAACAGTTACAAGCGACATAGAAAAAAAGAAGTTAGCCGTTATAATAGCTGTTATTTCAAAATCCGACATATTTTATATCAAAGTACCAACCTAATTCTGTTAGGCAAGTTTTTGTAATTTTTTTAAGATAAAGATTATAGCCCCTCAGCAAGTTTCTATTAATCGTTAAACTGAGAGTGGTTGTATTTGGTGCAGGCAAAGGAATTTGAATAAAAAATTATAAATTCTTAAAAAATGAAAAAATTTTATCGTGCCTGCTGCAGAGCATTATTTCAATCCAAAAAACAATACAGATTGCCAAGAATTGATTGGCTTAAACATCTCTAGGACATAATTAAAGAAGTAATAATTTTCTTGTTATTGAACCAACTTTCTTATCTGTAACCGGAAGTCCTGTCTTCTCCGCAACTATTTCTAAAAAATCTGTTACAATAGTTTGGGCAGCTTTTCCTATTACTTCTGGCGCAAACATTTCTCCCTTGAAAACACCTTTGCAATTTTTAATTGCAAGCGGATTAAGGTTGACAAAAATTTTGTTTCTTTTGTAATCAAAATCTGTAATAATAAATGGTTCCAAAATGCAAATTGATGGTTTGACATCTTGAATCTTGCAGTTATTTTCATCGGTTAAGAAAAAGCAGCTTCCGTTTTTCTTTCTGCGAATATTCCTGTTATAAGGATCATTATGGGCTTCCAAGAAATCCACGAATCCTATAGCTTCTATCCTTTGTTGTTCTTTTAAATTGATATCTGGTGGCTGGTTTCTGCAACAAATTCCACAATTCCTACAAACAAAGCCCGCTGAATCCGGGAATATGACATTTTCAAAATGCATTATAACCATATCTATTAACAGCTAAGTGGTCGAGAGCTAAGTTAAAGGTTTCATTTTCCATTTTTAATTTTTAACCTATTTGCCTTCGAAATCGGAGCGCTATCATAAGTTTTGTTAGCAAACTGTCAACACGAATTTTTTGTAACCGCAAATCTTAAAACTAAATCACATTAACTTGATCATTGAGGAAATCTAATGGTTTACTGTAGTAAATGTGGTACCCAAAACCCCGACACTAACGCCCATTGTACTAACTGCGGTGCGCCCCTCTATACTGTCGGTCAACGCTATCCTGGTAGCGACCGAGAACATTACCGTCGAGTGGAAAATGAATGCTTTGGCTTGCCCAACGGCGGCATGATTGTAAGTATCGTGATTGGTCTAATCATAGTTCTTGTAGGGCTAGGCTTATTCTTGCAAGCTACTTATGGCATATCTGTGGATATATGGCCATTTATAATAATTATCTTCGGTGTGCTTATCGTGCTAGGCGGGGTTTTTGGTCGAAGAAGACGTATTGAACATCCCTCTATCACCTCTTAGTCACATTTTCCACACGCCAAACACGTCTTTTTATTGTTTGATTCTGAGATTAAAATCCTAACCCATAACATAAATATGATCAACCCCAAAACATAGCTGTCAATCAGCAAGTTTTGACCAACTAAATCCGCAACAATCAGACTAATACAGGACCCAACCACGAACAATGCATTCGCTACCATTTTGACGTAACCACGCAGTTTTATTTGAACCAAACCAACAACCATCAAAACTTCCCCTGCCACCAAAACCCATAAACCTCCAGTTTCCAAATAAAAAAAGTCTAAAGAAAACAAAACTATCCCCAAGATTGCAACTACAGCCCCAATCAGCAAGCCACTGCATGCAGCACAAAAAACCGAACTCCCGATTGTGATTCGATTAGACGCGAACTTTTCACAGTCTGGATGATGCCCTCTAAACTGAACCTCTGAAGCAGATGAATTCTTAGAATACGGGGGACCTTTTGGCTTTTGGAACATCAACCGGCACTTTCCAGGATAAAACACCGCAACTACACCTAAGACACAGACCAAAGCGTAAAAGGCGCTTACGAGTGGACGTCTAAAAGGTGAGGAGTCTATTTGCAAGTTAGATTGGAGTAAAAAAAGTGGGATAACTGCTAACCCAAAAACTGAAACCGCCACTAAAAACAGCAAGAAAAATCTTGAAGGCCCTGTATGAATCATGTTTTCGCCTATATCATTGACTTTATTTTGCCAATCACGCCCCATGTAGCCATGTGTCTAAAGGTGCGCCGTTTCATCGCGTTACTCGAGAATAGTCCCCCCAATCGTCTGCTCCAAGAACCGTAAAACTCGCGGTAGCAGCCATAAAGTTCCTCTTGTATTTGATGAGTAGATAGCGTTTCAGTTGGCATTATAGCGTGAATCATATCATAATGGCTCCAGTTATGATCCTCAATCCAACCATTGCGTTCAGCCTCAGCATAAACTTCTGTACCGGGGAACGGGGTTAGAATGCCGAACATGATGAAGTCTGGATCTAAGTCGTTGGCAAACTCTCTGAGTTGTCGGATGGATTGATAGGTTTCTTTGCGGTTCCCAATGATGACCATGGCATGGGCAAAGATGCCGTTATCACGCAGTAGCCGAACAGCGGTCTTTGCGTCATTTGGTGTAATGCCTTTTTTGAAGTAGTCCAACGTGGCAGGATTAGAATTCTCCACCCCTAACAGAACCCAATTTAACCCCGATTTAGCCAATCTCGGCAAAATTTCTTTATTCCGGATTATGTCGTCGCACCTTGCCTGGACAAACCACGTCATATCGTCAGGCAACTGTTTGGCAATAATTTCTTCCGCGATTTCCGTTGGGCGCTGTCCAGTTCCAAAGTTGTCATCTGTTAGCCAAATCATCTCACTTCCAAACTCGCTACTACAATATTCCATTTCGTCAGCAATACGCTTCGCCGATTTTAGGCGCCAGCAGGCTTGCCAATGACGCCACTGCGTACAGAACGTGCATTGATGGTTACATCCCCGTGCGCCTTCAATTAGTGCATATGGTGCCCTCTTGCCTGCCATGACTGAGAAGTGATACTTGGGCATGTTGTCTTTGATGAGATGGTAGCCTGGAAAAGGTAACTCCTCCAAGTTTTCAATCAATGCCCTCGAAGGATTATGTTCCACTGTATTGCCCTTCCTATAGGATATACCTTCAATATCTTGCAAACCTAACCCCTGTTGGCGTGCATTTACCAATTCAGATAAAGTCTGTTCCCCCTCATTACGGACAACTACATCGATTTCTTGGTAACGTTTGAGGCTATCTTGGGCTGTCGAGGTGAAGTGCTGTCCACCTGTTAAGGTGAGCGCTTTTGGGGCTATATGTTTAGCAATTTCAAGTGTTTTCACAACTGCATAAGTATTGCAGGTAGCCAAAGAAGCACAAGCCACCATATCTGGATTTGAGGTGGCAATGCGATCCTCCATATGTTTCCAATCAACTTTCTCTGCGTTGCAATCGAGAATTTCTAATTCGATATTTTTGTTTTTCTTTTCAAGATAGGCGGCGAGTTGGATTATCCCATAGGGCGGCGGTAGATATTCGCCCATAACAAACCAAATGTCTTTAGGCGGCTCGATGAAAAGGACTTTCAAACGCGGGTCTCCTATGTCCTTGATTGGTTAATTGTGCTTATTAGACTGCCGTTAATTCACTAACACTAAATTTAATCCAACCAACCATAATCGATACGGCTGGTAACTATAGGAACAATGTCTTCTGAATCTCTTGCTTTCTTCACAGTAGGTCTAATTATTTTTTCATATAGACTTCTCAGAAAGTCGTTTTGTAAGCATGTAAAAAAGCGATAGCTCATTTTTTCTATAAAAATTTTATTTACCCACTCAAACTCTTAGCGCAGGCTAACTGGGATGTCTGTTCACTTTTTTCCGTAATTTTTCCTCAATAGGTTTATCAGGTTTCCGTTTACGATCTAATTTGTTTAAAACTTCCTTCACATTATAATCATGAAGAAACCGTTTTTAACGATATTGTAAAGTAGCAAATAGATCAGAGAACTCCTCTTAGATCGCCTCTTTAAAGCAGCT
>CAWEOM010000030.1:0-43208 GCA_963810665.1 Candidatus Bathyarchaeota archaeon
TACAAAATAGCTGATTTAAGCAAAAAAATCAACTCGAAAGAAACAATCATCAACGCATTAGTTCAAGACTCAACTAAAAAAGACCGCGAACTTGAAAAGCAAAGCCAAGAAATTAAAGAACTCAAAGCAACTTTCAATGAACTAAAAAAAGAATCATTCAGCCAAATCCAGCATGTGAATAATCTCACCAATCTACTCTATTAATCGCAGACCCAAAAAATAAAGACAGAGAAATATACGAACAAGAAACTTACGAAGAACTACCTAAGAAGGCAAAAATGACAGAAGAGGAAGAAACACTGAAGATGAAAAAATTAGAAAAATTAGAGAAGAGCTTGAAAAACACACGGATGCTTATGATAAGAACTATCACCAGAAGAAAAAGTGAAAATTGGACAAAAACAAGAACTGGCAGTATATCATATAGATTGGAATGAAGTCCTTATAGGTTTCACAGAACGAATAAAATCATTAGAAGAATTAAACAAAAAAGAGAAAACCGAATAGAAGACTCTCACCAAATATATTTTTCATAATGCAGAAATGAAGCAAACCAACAAGCCATGAGGAACGAAATGACAGTATTATAAGATAAGTAATGCGGGCGGGCAAGCCCGCCCGCACCGACTACCACGAACGCATCGTTGGTTCGTATCTGGGCTTTTGTTTATGTCGCGCGGTCAAAAGTTTAAGTCTTTGTCCGCTCGAATTGTTGTCAGTGTTGCCCTGTTCGGTGAGGGCAACGCAGTCAGAACCGCATTGATTATTTTTTTTGTTGTTTGCGGTTTAATATTGTGTCGACATAAACCCTTGCTTTCCGTATGTGCGGAAAGTCTTTCGTTTGGCGAAAGCCCCTTACCCTTACACCGAGCGGTGTAGGGTATTGGCAAAGGTTTATTGTCGCCACAACGACGACGGCAAAGGGGGCGCATATCAGCCCCGCATTGTTTACCCCCACATACAATGCCTCTGTCATTTGCACCAAAAATGTCGATGTATGGTCGATTAAAGTAAGAGAAAGCACGCCTTACTCTTTCGGAATAAATATTTTCTGCCAATTCTTTCGGAAATAATGATTACGACTGACATTATAACAGCTACAACAGTAACAAAGAGAATCAAAATCCAAGATGTCACTTCGACTGCAACTCCACTGTTATCTAGCTCGATATACAGGTTCAGTCAACATATGTTTTTCCCAGCATCCCTATATGAAAAATCCAAAGTCAGAACGTAAGTCTCATTGGCTAATTGGGGAGAAGTTTCAATTAGGAGTTCTGACTGTTGAACTCTTCCTCTTTTCGAGGAAAGGAATTTCTACGATTCCGTTTTCTATATTATCTATAAACACTGCAATTGATGGGTCAATGCTTTTTGTGGTGAGTTTAAAGTCCCAAGCATTTCAGGATGTGCCTTGGTTATTTTTATGAAGTGAACTTTACACATTCTTATCCAGTTGGTATATAATGGTAACAAATTTTATGAAGGTGAAACGAGCACTAATGGAGAATTCCAGACATTATGAATTATAGCGGTAACTGGCAAGAGACCCACAATGACGATTCCAGCACATACGATTAAAAGAATGTGTTTTCTGTAAGCTTTACCCAATCTTTTACGACTAAGGAGTAAGGAACCTGTTATTAACCCTAAAATTATGAACTGAACTATTAAACTCAATGTAAAGGATTGATATCGGGCCCAAGAAACAAGTACATATCCAGCGAGAAAGACACCCGCTATGTTCCACAAGTATTTTTTCCAACTATGCTTTTTTTCCACGGATTCCCCCAAATGAAATAATAAAGGTAAGAAAACCTCCTGCCAACAGCGGATAATAATAAGGACTTAAGCTAATTTGGGGGTCCAAAATAAGAGCAGCAAGTACAGCACTAACAGCAGGGCTTATTCCGCCCAGAACTGCCAAAACTGTTTTCAATACTCGAGAATAGCTACTCATAAATTTTATTATGTACTGATTTGGTATATTAGCCCTTCTTTTTCAAGTATTTGTGATTAGTATTTCTGCCTAATTTTTAGAATTAACCTTAATAAATTTAAGGCTAACGTTAATTTATTTGGGCAAATGTTCTAAGCGTAAAGCAGTTAAGTTCATTTTTTTATCAATTTTACTTGTTTAGCCGAATTGATGAGCAAAAAAAGACATATTTATCGCAATCGAAAAACAGCATTCAACTCGTCAAAATTACATCCCACAGAGTATAATCGTGCCAATCGAGGAGCAAAAGACTTTCTCCAATCCCGAACAAAGCCACGATAAACCCAGCCAAAAGACCAAGACATATGCCTAACCTTAGATTGCCCACTAACATATTGACATAAATAATTGGCAATCCGAGAAGTCCCCACCATAAGCAGATTGAATATTGACTTGTTGAAAATTAGGCGTTGGATTGCCCGTTATTTCAGCCCAAACTGACTTTAGCCACATATTTGAACCCGAATTGGGAATATAGCCTAAATCAGTTGAACGCTTAACAGGAAAACCACCTTTGCGCCTACGAACGTGAGGCAAATTATCTAAAGTAACCTTTCTTAAGACAATGCTTTATTTCAGAAGCAACATACAACAGATGAAAAACGCCGTTGCCCTCAGAAGTCGAAACGCCGCAATATTCTAAATGAAAACCGTCAAACCCATCACGCTTAAAAGTTGCATGTTCGACTCGTTTGCGGAAAATTTGCAAGTCCTTTGAAAGTCGAGAAATGTCATAGTCCTTGTGAGTGGTGACTGTTAACCACCGTAAGCGAAGTCCACGGGATAGAGCTAATTTAATACCTGTTTTAGCACGGTGGAAAATACGTCCTTTTTTGCGAACCTCAGAAGAAATCCATCCACCAAGGGGTTTAATGGCGCGAGGAACAGAGCCATCCAACTTTTTGTCAATAAAAAAGGGCTTTGAGACAACCTCAGGTTTCAGTTTAGATTTATCAATGCGCTTTGAGGGGAGAGTGTGACGGTCATATCGACCGTAGGGTCGTAAGTGTAGGACTCAAGAGCATCCTTCGTGAGAGTGCCATTAAGGAGAGAATTTGTCTCACTCATGAAATGCCCCCCGTGAAGCGAAAACCTTGAGCAAGTTTCTGGAGAAAAGCAATTGTTAGGAAATCGGTCTACTAAATTACGTCTTGAATGAAGATTGCGCGCGCGAGAGCAAGGCAAACAATCGCAAGGGCACAAGAAAACTTCATGATGTGTAGAGAACCAAATTGGGCGAGAAGACGACTTATCTTTAAACTTTCCACACAAAACAGTGATAAAAAGCAGGTTAGGTGTGGATTAAACAACGATCCAAATCAACCTAAGACTTGGATTTTATTCCATTGATGCGAGTATTCGTATTTGAAATGCATCCGGCACAGATGGCGTGGGACCACAGCGGATGCATATTGAATAGTAATTAAGGTTGATGCTGACAGGATAAGAAAAAATATTTGAGGCTGTTTTGTTTATGAAATCACAGTTAACTCGGGGCTTGGTTTGGCTTTAAAGGCTTAGTATGCAGGTTTATTGACAAGCCTATATCAACATTTCGTGGCAGGGCATTTTACCTGTTTACTTCTTGCCGTTAATAGTTTAACATTACACCACAATCTTTTTATGTGAAAACCGCTTAGGTTTTTAAATACGTGGAGTATAAAGAGGCAAGAACAATGAGGGATCGTCACCTCAATAGCTGGGATCGTCGGGTACAACTTCTCTAATTTGCATAGGTATACCTCTAAATCCACCACAAAATTCTCTCAAACAATTTTTCTAAAAGAAAGTATAAACTTCACAATAAAAGGAGACCATGTTAGGATATGACCCAAATGAGCGGTGCTCAAGCACTTTTAGAATCACTTGAACGACAAAAAGTTGACACAATATTTGGCATCTTAGGCGGAGCCATTCTTCCGGTATATGATGCACTCTGTGGTAACACCAAAATCCGACATATACTCGCACGACACGAGCAGGGAGCAGCCCACGCAGCCGAAGGTTACGCGAGAGCCAGCGGAAGAGCAGGCGTCTGCATGGCAACCAGCGGCCCAGGCGCCACCAACTTAGTAACTGGCATCGCCAACGCTTATATGGATTCCTCACCCATAATCGCAATAACAGGCCAAGTTCCATCTTCAGGCGTCAACACATCATACATGATAGGCAGAGACGCCTTCCAAGAATC
This sequence comes from Candidatus Bathyarchaeota archaeon, assembly GCA_963810665.1. GTDB lineage: Archaea > Thermoproteota > Bathyarchaeia > Bathyarchaeales > Bathycorpusculaceae > Bathycorpusculum. Next base: position 4,191 of record CAWEOM010000030.1, read on the forward strand.
AGACATCATTGGCATTGTCACTGCCGTCACCAAATACAGCTACCAACCCCGAACCATAGCTGAAATCCCCTTAGCCGTTAACAACGCCGTCTATTTGGCAACTACAGGTAGACCAGGCCCCGTCCTAATTGACCTGCCAAAAAACGTTCAAGCTGAGGTTGGTGAAGTCGAATTAACCAACAAAGTCGACGTCAGGGGCTATGCAGTGACAATTAAGCCTGACCCAACCAAAGTCAGCGAAGCCGCCAAACTGCTGTCAAAAGCAGAGCGTCCAATCATCTTAGCTGGAGGCGGAGCAATAACTTCAGGTACATCAGACGAACTCGTTCAGATGTCTGATTTGTTGATGGCACCAGTCGCAACAACCTTCATGGGCAAGGGCGCATTCCCCGAAAATCACCCCCTATCTCTGGGAAGTATCGGCATGCACGGCAACCCCGCGGCGAACAGGTTATTGGGAGAAGCAGACGTGCTGTTGGCAGTGGGGACAAGGTTCTCTGACCGGGCAACAGCCAACATAGACAGCTTTGCTCCTGATGCAAAGAAAATCCAAATAGAAATCGACAACGCGGAAATTAACAAAAACATCGAAGTTGACTTACCAATAGTTTCAGATGCCAAGGAAGCCGTGCGTATGTTGCTGGTTGCTACATCAAAGAAGCTGCAGGAAGGCAAGGGCACCACATGGACAAAGCGTGTCAAAGAAGCCAAAGATCAACTAAGCCCCTTGATGAAAGATCTGCCAAGGGATATTGTGCCAAAACACTTGCTTATGGCACTGCGGGAAATGTTGCCAGAGAGCGCTATTATCACCACTGAAGTGGGTCAGAACCAGATGTGGTCAGCTCTGTACTTCCAAGCGTTAAAGCCTCGCACATTCATCAGTTCAGGCGGCCTTGGAACAATGGGCTTCGGTTTCCCAGCAGCCATAGGTGCCAAAGCCGCATGCCCCAACCGACACGTCGTAGATATAGCGGGTGATGGCAGTTTTATAATGTCTGAGCAGGAACTTGCCAGTAGCGTCCAAGAAAACTTGCCCGTCACAGTCATAGTCCTAAACAATAGTGTACTAGGTATGGTGGCGCAATGGCAGCGATCCCTATACAAACGCCGCTACATGGCAGTTAACTTGGGCAAAACGCCCGACATGGTTAAGCTGGCAGAAGCATACGGAGCACAAGGCATCCGCGCCAACAGTATGGAAGAGTTCCAAAAAGCAGTTAAAACAGCAATGTCCAGTAAAGTCACAACGGTAATCGATGTGCCCATCGGTTCAGAGACGGATGTAGTTCCATTTGTGCCGCCGGGCTGCGGTTTACCTCAACAGATAGGTGACTATTAATGGAAGCTGGAAAAACCAAAGTCATATCCGTACTAGTAGACAACAAACCGGGTGTTCTACACATGATTTCGAATTTGTTCCGTCGAAGAAACTTTAACATCGAAAGCATCACCGTCGGACCCACAGAACAACCTGACATAGCACGAATGACCATAACCGTCAACGAAGATGATAAAACTGTTGAGCAAGTCGTCAAGCAAGTCGCTAAACAAATCGATGTCCTAAAGGTGGGCGAGCTGGAGCAAGGCAACTTTGTCATGCGCGAACTTTCGCTTGTTAAAGTCGGAGTCAAAGACGCTAAGGAACGCAGTGACATAATCAACTTCGTAGAGGTTTTCAGAGGCAGAATCATCGACCTCTCATTTGACAGCTTAACCGTTGAAATCACAGGCGCTCCCGACAAAATCGATGCATTCTTAAATCTCATGAAAACTTTCGGAATCATTGAACTCGCACGCACAGGTATAACAGCTCTATCACGAGGAGCAAAATCGATAAGAATCGACGAATAAACGACTCTGAAAAAGCGGAAATACTTAATTGTCTGTTCTTTAGAATTTGCCAATATCCTATCTTTGATTAGATTAATTAAAAGGAAAAGAAACTGAAATGAACATTACAGAAAAAATCTTAGCTAAAGCCGCTGGCAAACATGCTGTTCATCCAGGAGAAATCGTCGACGCAAACGTCGACATGGTTATGGTGCATGACTTAACTGGACCTTTAGCGGTGGAAGCATTCAAAAAAATAGGCACCCCAAAAGTGTGGGATAACAAAAAAGTAGTTGTGATTCTAGACCATCAGGTTCCCGCTGAATCCGTGAAGGCAGCGGAATTACATAAAACCATAAGACAATTTGCTAAAGACCAGAACCTCCAAATTTATGATGTGGGAAGAGGTGGCATATGCCACCAAGTTATGCCAGAGAGGGGACATGTAGTTCCGGGTTCAGTCATCGTGGGCGCAGACAGCCATACATGTACTTACGGAGCATTCGGAGCTTTTGCTACAGGTATCGGCTCAACCGAAGCGGCAGCAACGTTTGCTACAGGAAAAATCTGGTTTAAAGTACCACCAACAATCAAAGTAAATGTGAAAGGCAACTTCCAAAAATACGTCACCCCAAAAGACCTAATTCTCGCAATCATCGGCAACCTTGGTGTGGACGGCGCTATATACAAGGCAGCCGAATTTGTAGGTCCAACTATCAAAACCATGAGTATAGCAGGTAGGATGACGCTGTGCAACATGGCGGTTGAGATGGGCGCCAAAAACGGCATAATCGCACCGGATCAAATAACACAGGAGTTCCTATCAGGCAGAGTAAAAGATATACCTGATTTCAAGGCCCTACAAAGTGACAGTAACGCAGAGTACGAGCGAACAGTTGAGTTTGACGTCACCAAGATGGAACCACAAGTGGCATGTCCATCGTCAGTGGACAATGTAAAACCAATTTCGGAAGTCGGCAATGTAACTGTTGAGCAAGCATTCATCGGTAGCTGCACCAATGGTAGAATGGAAGATTTGCGCTTAGCTGCGCAGGTACTGAAGGGCAAATTCGTCAAAGATGGCGTCCGAGCCTTGGTGATTCCAGCGTCTCAGGAAGTCTACAAGCAAGCCATGCAGGAAGGTCTCTTGGAAATCTTTACCGAGGCAGGTGCAATCGTCTGCGGCGCCGCATGCGGACCATGCTTAGGCGGTCACATCGGTTTGCTGGCAGCAGGTGAATCATGCGTATCCACGTCGAACCGCAACTTCATTGGACGCATGGGTAGCACACAGGCTCATGTCTACTTAGCGTCGCCGGCAACAGTGGCGGCTTCCGCAGTCACAGGGAAAATAACTAATCCACAAACACTGGAGATAAAAGCGTAATGAACGAAAAAATTAAGGCTAAAGCCATAGTGTTTGGCAACAACATCGACACCGACGTTATCTTGCCTGGCAAATACCTGATTCTTGTTGATCCCTACGATTTGGGAAAGCATGCACTGGAAAGTTTAGATACTGAATTCGTCAACAAAGCCAAACCGGGCGTCATATTGGTGGGCGGCAAAAATTTTGGCTGCGGCTCTAGCCGAGAACAAGCTCCATTAGCACTGAAGTATTCAGGTGTTAAATGCGTCATTGCAGAATCGTTTGCCCGCATCTTCTTTCGCAACGCAATCAACATCGGTTTACCCGTAATTGAATGCAAAGGGATATCAAGCGCGATTAAGAATGGCGACGAATTAGCTGTGAACTTTGAAGCTGGCAAGATCAAAAACAACTCTAACGGCAAAAAGTTCCAGGTTGAGAAGCTACCGCCTTTCATATTAGAAATCTTTGCGGACGGCGGATTAATTGAGAATTTACGAAGGAGAATGAAAAAGAAATGACTGAATACAAAATATCCTTAATTCCAGGGGACGGCATCGGACCCGAATTATCCGAAGCCACATTGAAAGTCCTTAACGCCGTCGAAAAGAAATTCGGAATAAAACTACAAATAATCGAATGTCCAGCAGGAGATATAGCTCTTGAGACACTCGGCGTCGCTCTTCCAGCAGACACTGTGGAGAAAATCAAGAATAGCCACGCGTGTATGAAAGGACCAGTCGGTGAATCCGCAGCCGATGTCATTGTAAAACTACGCTACATACTCGACCTGTACGCAAACCTGCGTCCAATAAAGACTTACCCAGCAGTTGCAGCCCTACGCCCAGACATTGACATGTACTTTGTCCGCGAAAACACAGAAGACGTCTACAAAGGTTTAGAATTCACTATCGGCAACGACACAACTCTATGCTTGCGAGTTATCACAAGACAAAACTGTGAACGCATTGCACACAAAGCCTTCCAAATTGCACGTCTACGCAACGGCAAAAAGAAGGTCACCGCCATACATAAAGCAAACGTTATGCGTGTAACCGACGGCTTATTCCGGGATGTATGTCGCGAAGTCGCAAAAGGGTACCCAGACATTGCATTTAACGAATTATACGTCGACGCAGCCTCCATGCGCCTAATCAAAGAACCACAAATCTTCGATGTACTCTGCACATGCAACATGTTCGGCGATATCCTAAGCGATGAAGCTGCACAACTAGTCGGAGGCTTAGGTATGGCTCCAGGCGCAAACGTAGGCGACAATTTCGGCTTATTCGAACCCATCCATGGCTCTGCACCTAACCGTGCAGGTAAACATACAGCAAACCCATTATCAATGATACTCTCTGCTAAGTTGATGCTAGAATGGCTAGGCGAGAAATACAACGACAAGAAATGCTTACAAGCAGGCGCAGCCATAGAACAAGGTGTAGTTTACGTGTTGCGTAATGGTCAATCTGTTCCAGACTGCGGCGGCAAAACCACGACCGTGGGCATGGCGGAAGCCATTGCTGCAGCCTTAACAGAAAAAAGCTGACCCCTATGACAACTCAAAACCAAAGAAGCATCCGAATTTTAGATACCACACTGAGGGATGGGGAACAAACCCCCGGAGTTTCCCTAACGACTGAAGATAAAATTGAGATTGCACACCAATTAAGCAAACTAGGTGTGGACATCATAGAAGCTGGTTTTCCAAGTTCTTCTGAGGGTGAAAGAAAAGTCGTCAAAGATATCGTCAAAGCAGGCTTAACCTCAGAAATTTGTGCATTGTCAAGGGCAACGAGGAAAGATATTGATGCGGCCCTTGACTGCGACGTTGACTTAATTCACGTTTTCATCCCAACATCTCCAGTTCAAATGAAGCATGCCGTTAACTTGACACCCGAACAGGTATTGGCAGCCGCGGTTGATTCTATTGAATATGTGAAGAAAAATGACGTGAAATGCGAGTTCTCACCAATGGACGCCACCCGAACCGAATTGCCTTTCCTAAAGCAAATCTGCAGAGCCGCAGAGGATGCAGGCATGGACACCCTAAATGTTCCCGACACTGTCGGTATCATGATACCTAAAACCACCGCCAAACTAATTCAGGAACTAAAAAACGTCGTCACCGTGCCCATCAGCATACATTGCCATGATGACTTTGGTATGGCAGTGGCCAACAGTTTAGCCGCGGTTGAAGCAGGAGCTTCCCAAGTACACGTAGCAGTTAACGGCTTGGGCGAACGTGCAGGCAACGCCTCATTGGAAGAAGTGGTTACGGCGCTACATGTGATTTATAAATACAAGACAAACGTAAACACCCGCTTACTCTACAGCACGAGCCGAATGGTCGCCTCTCTAACAGGCATAGCCGTGCAGGTTAACAAGGCAATAGTCGGTGAAAACGCATTTGCGCACGAATCCGGAATACACACCAGAGGCGTAACTGAGCAGCCGCTGACTTTTGAGCCAATCAACCCTGAACTAGTCGGCAGAACAAGAAAACTCGTTGCGGGCAAACTAGCGGGCACACGCGGAATCCAAGCGGAGCTGGAAGAAATCGGTATCCGCCCCAATGAGGTTCAGCTAAAAGAGATTGTGCAGCGTGTCAAGGACTTAGGCGATAAGGGCAAGATGGTCACCGACGCAGATCTCATTGCTTTGACTTCGGCTGTTTTGGGTGAAGTTGTTGGTGAGCAGAAAATCGTTGACTTATGCGACATGGCAGTCGTCACAGGGATCAAAGTAATCCCAACCGCGTCAGTTCGCTTAACTCTAGATGGAAAAGAATACATTGCCGCCGAGACAGGTGTAGGTCCAGTAGATGCTGTCTTAAAAGCAATCCAGAAATTAACCAGCAACTTGGAGAAAATCCGCTTAAGCGAGTACCGACTTGAAGCCATAACAGGTGGCTCCAACGCAGTGGCAGAAGTAGTCATAAAGGTTGAAGACGAAAAAGGCAACATCGTATCTGCACGTGCAGCTAGAGAAGACATTGTCATGGCATCTGTGGAGGCAATGATAAATGGTATAAACAAGTGCCTACTAAAGAATCGTCAAGGCAAGAAACAATGAAGGTAACTTATCAGGGTGAAACTGGCGCCTACAGCGAAATGGCGGTCTACAAGTTTTTCGGCAGCAAAGTGGAGCCAGTGCCTTGCAAAGATTTTCGAGATGTCTTTGAATCGGTAAAAATAGGCGCTGTGCCGAAGGGCGTAGTTCCGATTGAAAACTCAATCGAGGGTAGCGTCAACCAAAACTACGACTTATTCCTCACCTACGATCTCAAAGTCTGCGGCGAAGTCGCAATAAAACTCGCCCACGTTCTAATCACTAACCCACAAACCAACTTTGAAGACATTAAAACCATTTATTCGCATCCCCAAGCCTTAGCGCAATGCCGCCTTTATCTTGAAAAGTACAAATGGGAAATCATTCCCGCCTACGATACCGCGGGAAGCGTCAAAAACATAAAAGAAAAACGTCTTCTAGACGCTGCCTCCATTGCAAGCGAAAAAGCCGCCGATCTCTACGGAATGAAAATCATTGCTCGGGACATCGCCGACAATCCCTCAAACTACACCCGCTTTCTAGTCCTCTCACATGAAGATACAGCGCCAACAGGTGATGACAAAACCTCAATCATATTCTCCACAAAACATGCCCCAGGAGCCCTCTACCATGCCCTCGGCGAGTTTGCCTCAAGGAACATCAACTTAACAAGAATTGAATCCAGACCCACCAAAACGACTGCGTGGCAATACAATTTCTACCTCGACTTCGAGGGGCATAAAACAGAAAAACGCTGTACTGAAGCATTGCAGACATTGGGAAAATATGCTACATTCGTAAAGATTCTCGGGTCTTATCCCAGAGTAATTTAGCTTTTTAAGGGGTTTATTATAATTGCGCAGCAGTTAGTTCAGTAATAAAATAGCAAATTAATTACATACCTAATCGTTTTACATTGTTGCAGTAGAAGTTGTCTATTAATTTATGACCATCAACGTGAGTTTTATTTCCTATCATAATGCGTTCGGGATGAAATTGTACGCCGAAAAATAGTTTTGATTTGTGTTTTACGGCTTCCACTTCGCAGCTGACGGAGTCAGCTATCAGGTTGAAGCCTGCATCATCAAGACTTTCTTTTAGCACATAGTCGTTGTGATACTCCGCTAAGGGGATAGTTTGGCTTTTTCTGAATCTTGAAAGTATGTCCCCCGTTTGAACTACATTGACTTGCTCGAATTTGTTGAGAACTGGTTGGGGGAGTGTGTCGATTTTGGCTCCGAATGTTGTGCATAGCAGTTGATGCCCAAAGCAAACGCCAAGAAGAGGCATAGTGCAGTATTCAATAAGGTCCATAACGCCCTTATATTTCACCCTGTTCTCTGCGTTAACTATTCGGGCTTCCGAACTACTTATAACGACAGCTTGGATGTCTTCGCCAATTTGGTAGTCCTGCCGGATGTTGGTGAAAGGAACAACTTTGCACTGGGTATATTTGTTGAGTGCATCACGTAACTCGTTGATTTTGGCGCTGTCGGTGTAGCAGTTGATTAGTAAGGTTTTGGTCATTGCTATTCCTCGGTTGATTGCAGCATCTTGTACATGGTTTCATAGCTTTTGCCGTAGTCGTTATCAACCTGAGCAAGCTTCTCGCGTAAAAGAGCCATTCGCTCCATTATGGCTTGGGAATCTTTTTTCTTCATCAAATCTAACCAACCCTGCGCGTTGGCGATGAAGAGCTCCTCCATTTTGCCCAAACCAGCCAGTTTTGTCTGGACGTTGGCATAGAGGTCAGGCGTCTCCATGGCAACCGCTTCCGCTAAAGTGAAGAGCATGCGGTAGGTTGTGCCCGCCAGCTTCTTTGATTCTGGAAAGCTTGGCTGTTCGAGGAGGGTTTCGCAAGCGGCTAAGCCTAGAAAATGCGGGAACCCCAAAATGATGGACATTAGTTCGTCGTGTTTTTGGGGTGTCATAATGAAGACGTGTGCTTCTTCTTTTTCGAGCCACACCTTGAACTTCTCTGCGTACGCCGCTTCTTCGTGGTTGGTTGGGGTGAGCACGAAGGCTTTGTGTTTGACGCCGTTGCTGCCCGGACCAAAAATCGGGTGCGTACCCAACACAAGTGCGCCGTTGAGGTACTGATGCATAACGTTAACAGGAAACTCTTTGATAGAACAAACATCCATAATTGGTTGACCCTGATGGATGGCAGAACTGATTTTTTTTACGATTTCTTCAAAAGAGGATATGGATACGCAGATTAAGACGCGGTCAGCGCCCAAAACTGCGACTGAAAAATCAGCTGTCTCAACATCCAACTCGCCGCCAAACTTGGCAAGCTTAGCTGGATTTCGGTCGGCGAGCACCACTGTGTCGCCTTTCTCTTTACACCACTTTGCGAACCAAACACCCATTTTTCCCGCGCCAAGAACCGCGGTCCTCATTTGGCTGCCTCGCTGATTTTATCGAGCGCAACCTCGATTTGGTCATCGGACGCAGTTAGTGAGATGCGGAAGTGTTCTCGGTAGTCACCGAAAGATGTGCCTGGAGCTACAGCAACACCTTTGTCAAGCAATTCAAGAGTGAACTTTTCGCTATCTAAACCATCCTGTTTGGGGAACACATAGAAGGGTGCGTCCGGCTTTGTGAATTTGAAGCCAGCCTCAGAGAGTTTGGCGGATGCGAGATCAGCACGTTGTTTGTATTTAGCTTTGATATTGGCTGCTATTTTCTCACGCAGTTCCAAGCCCTTCAACGCCGCATCTTGGATGAAGACGGGTACGTTGTTTATGGTTATCTGGTTGAGTTTCGTGACTTTGTCAACGAGCAACTTGTCGGCGACTAGGTAGCCGATCCGCCAACCAGTCATTGTAAATGTCTTGGAGAAGCCGTTGCTGAGTATGTGCTTGCATTCACCGGAGTAGTCGAGTATGCTTTTGGTTTTGGTGAAGCTAATGGCGCCGTAGACTTCATCCGAGAGAATAGTGACATCTTTTTTGTTTGCTAACGCAACTATACCATCTAATGTTTCCGTGTCTATAGCTTTGCTGGTCGGGTTGTTAGGGTTGTTTAGGATAATCATCTTCGTCTCGCTATCCATTAGCGCCTCTAGTTTATCGAGGTCAACCTTCCAGCCGGTCTCCATCTCAGTACGCAGTAGCTTGACCTTGGCACCTAAACTCTTCGCGATTAAATCGTAAGCGGTCCAGTAGGGAGTGGGGATGATGACGTTTCCGCCGTTTTTTAACATCAGAAACATTGTCGAGAAAATCGCCCATTTGGAGCCGGGGGTAATTACGACGTTTTCTGCTTTAACGCCTTGGACCTCAGCGATTTTTTGCCGCAGCCGCATCTCGCCGTAGGAAGAGGAGTACTTGGTTTTGCCTGCCTTCATAGACGCATAAGCAGCTTCCACGATTTCTGGGGGCGTAGCCATGTCTGGGTCACCGAGGTTTAATCGAATTATCCTTTTTCCTTCACTTTCAAGTTTTAGAGCTTTCTCGTTTATTTCATACAACATACTTTAACAACTCTCCGTTGAGAGCATTTTATTCTTGAACGCTACTGCACATATTAACTATTTCGCGGTATAGTCGCTCAATTTTGACGGGGTCAATCTTGAATAGTTCAGCTCTTTCTTTGACCCTTTTGAAAACTTCAGCCTCTCTTGAAATATCATGAATCGGTTTGCTTTGTTTTTTCTTTAATTCGCCGATAACACGGCAAATTTTTACTCGTTGAGCTATGTCTCTTAGGATTTGGTCGTCAACTGCGTTTACTTTTTCACGTAATGTTGATATATCATCCATCTTTTATCGCTCCTTGAGGATTTTTGGGATTTCTCCTGATCGTATCAAGTGATCCACTAACGTTATTGCAACGACCGCTTCTATTGCTGGCACCGCTTTAGGTACCACACAGGGGTCATGCCTACCTTTTACACTTATGCAGGTGTTCTCCATCGAAACTAAATCGACTGTTTTCTGTTCCTTCGCAATTGAAGGAGTGGGTTTGATGGCTACGCGAATAACGATTGGCATGCCATTGGATAAACCACCCAAGACGCCGCCTGCATTCTCCGTCGCTGTCACCACTTTGCCGCCTTTAAGGAGGAAAGAATCATTGTTTTGGGAGCCTTGTAGTTCTGCAGATTTAAAGCCGGCACCGAATTCCACACCTTTTACGGCCGGAATAGCAAATAACGCCTTAGCTAAATCAGCGTCTAACGCATCGAAGAGGGGCTCCCCAACGCCTACGGGAATGTTTAGCGCTATGCATTCAACGACTCCACCAAGGCTGTCACCTGCCTCTTTAGCGGCAATTATTGCTTCCTCCATTTTTCCTGCGCATTCCAAATCGGGGCACCGCGTTGGGGCTGCGTTGCGGTGTCTACGGATTTCGGAAGTACTGAAGTCTTTGTGGCTTTTTATCGGTCCGATGGCTTGGGTATAAGCTAAAACGTCAATGTTGTATCTACCCAACAGCTTCTTGGCGATAACACCTGCCATTATGATGGCTACAGTTACTCTGCCGCTGAAGCGTCCACCGCCGCGGTAATCGTTAAAACCTCCGTACCTAACACGGGCAGGGTAGTCGGAGTGGCTGGGTCGTGGAAGATCTTTTATGGATTCATAGTCGCTGGATTTGGTTTCCCTATTTTCTACTGTTAGTGTGATGGGTGCGCCTGTTGTGAATCCGTTAAAGATTCCGCTTAGAATTTTAGGTACGTCCTTTTCGACTCTTCCCGAAACGATTTTGGGCTCTGCTGGAATTCGGTGGCCGAGTTCCTCTTGGAAATCCTCTTCTCTGAGCATCAAACCTGCGGGGCAACCGTCCACGACTAAACCGACAATTGCGCCATGGCTTTCACCGAATGTGGTTACTGTGAATTCTTTACCTATCGAGTTTCCCGCCAACAACGTCAACTCCTAATTGCTTAAGATGATGGAAGAACTGCGGATAAGACTTTCTGATGCACTCGGCATCCCTGAGAGTTGTTTCACCTTCTGCACCTAATGCAGCTACGGCTGCGGCCATAGCGATTCGGTGGTCGTTATGCGGATTAATGACTGCACCGTGCAATTTTCTACCTTTGATGGTTAAGCCATCGTCAGTTAAGGTGATTTGAGCGCCCATCTTACCGAGTTCTGTATAGAGGGATTGCAGCCTGTCGGATTCTTTTAGCCTTAGCCTTCTTGCTCCAGTAATCCTTGAGGTGCCCTCTGCATAACATGCCAGAACCGCGATGGCTGGAACAAGGTCAGGAATATTTTTTGCATCGACCTTAATGGATTTAAGGTGTGCACCTGTGCCTTGGATTTCGACGCTGTCAGGACAAACCTTGCCGTCTATACCCATGCGTTTTAGGACTGTGAGGATTGCTTTGTCACCCTGAACCGCCTCAAAATCAAGATTATTTAAGGTTACTTTGGAGTCTGTGATGGCTGCAGCGGCTAAAAGGAACGCAGCTGAAGAGAAGTCACCGGGAACGATTCCGTCGGCTGCCGTGTAGGTTTGATTGGCAGGAACAACTATGCGGTCGTCCTCTACGCCAACAACAACTTCATGTTTGGAGAGGACCGCTTCAGTCATTTTTACGTAATCTGCCGACTCCAATGGCGAAGTAAGCGAAATTTCGACATCTTTTTTGGTCAGAGGGCAAGCAAACATCAAACCCGAAATGAACTGGGAACTTACATCGCCCGCAATTTGGGTTTTACCCCCCGGAATGCCGCCGCCAGGCACAAAGACCGCATCAACGCCGCCGATTTTACCTACGTGGGCTTCAGCACCGAGTTTTTTGAGGCTTTTTAGCAAGGGTTCCACAGGGCGCCTCTTAATTGAACCCCTAAAAAGCAATATTGAAGTCCCCTCCGCCAACGCAACAATAGGAATCATAAAGCGTAAAATAGCGCCTGATTCGCCGCAGTCAATTGGCTCCTTTGAGGCTTTAAGCGGTTTCGTGCCTGTGATTGCCCAGCAGCCATTTTCAGCTTTGAATTCTGTGCCCAACGCAGTTACAGCTCGGAGCGCAGCTTCAGTATCCTCGGAGCAAAGCGGATTAGAAAGCTTAGAGGTACCATCTGAGAGAGCTGCTGCTATAACCATGCGCTGAGTATAAGACTTTGACGGTGGCGCACAGACCACACCACTCAAATAATCCACTTTTCTAACAACTACGTCCGCCATTGACTAAAGCACCTTGGCTTTCTCGCTGTTGAGATGCGCCATGAGGATTTCTCCTTCGTACTTCTGCAACGCCGCTTTGACCCGTTCAACTTTGTCTTTCGGGGTTACAGCTGAAACAGCAGGTCCTTTGCCGCAGAGTCCAGCCGCCACAGCCCCAGCAGCCAATGCATCAATACCAATCACCGTTTTAAAGTTAGACGCGGCAGAATAGATTAAGCCGTTAAGCGTCAGAGCTTCCCAAAATTTGCCCTCCATTGCCTGTTCAAATGCGATTTCGACGAGCGGCTTCACCGTTTGCAGCCGCGCCACGTTTGAGTCGATTGTGTAGGCTTTCTGTGGCGGAACATGGAACAGGACCACTAACTCCTCGGGTAACGACGTTTGTTTGAGGATTACGCGGGTTTGGTTGTCAGTTATGACTGCGCCGCCGAAGTATGAAGCGCAAGCATCATCAAACGCTCCTGTAAGGGTAACTTTAGCGTCAAACGCTGCTTCAACTCCGATTTTAATGATTTCTAAGTCGTCAAGCGTTTTACCCAATGCGGCTGTTGCGGCGAGCGCGGTTGCGTTTGCAGCTACACTACTACTCTTCAAGCCCCGAGCGATAGGAATGTTTGATTTTGTTTTCACTTTAGCTCCAAAACACCGCTCTAAACCAAATCGCTGAAAAACAAGTTCAACGGTTTTTTCGACTAGCAGAACGCTTTCTTTTGGATCAGAGGCAATCTCAACCTCGAAAACACCTGCTTCGCTGGTTAATTTCACTTCTGCTTTGGTCCATAAATCCACGCCGAACGCTGCGCCTCTGCCCAGTGCAATCGCATTAACGATTGTCGCTGCACCATGAGCTATCGCCTGTGCTTTACCCGCCAAACCATCTACACCTTCTGCTGTAGGTGATTAAGCGCTGCCTTCCTCATAACTTCAACGGGCGCTGATTTGCCTGTCCAGATTTCAAAGGATGCAGCACCTTGATAGATAAGCATTTCAACGCCGCTGACCACTTTAGCTCCTGCCGCTTTGGCGTCTTTGGCCAGCTTTGTTTCGAGTGGATTGTAAACTATATCCAGGACAGCTAAGTTGGGTCTAAGCAGTTTTGCAACCACTGGACTCTCGTCTGGATGGGGTTTCATGCCAACTGAGGTAGCGTTGATTAGGATATCTGAGTCTTGCAGGTTCTTTTGGATGTCGCTAGGTGACAGCGAGCCAGCCACAATTTTCTTGTTAAAGGATTTCTCGAGAAGTTTGGATAGTGATTGGGCTTGCTTTACGGTACGGTTGAGAACTGCTAATTCATCTGCTTCCTTAGCCATCGTGTAAGCAATTGCTCGCGCTGCTCCACCTGCACCCAAAAGCAGGACCTTTCTGCCCTTAAGTTCCACCCCGTTCTCTTTTAGGGCTTTGAGGGCACCAACGCCGTCGGTGTTGAAGCCGAAAAGAAGATTTTCTTTGTTTAAGATCGTGTTAACGGAATCTATGATTTGCGCGGACAAGTCTATGCGGTCTAAATGGGCCATAACCCTACTTTTATGAGGCATCGTTACATTTAAGCCACGTATGTTTAGGGCCCGTAGCCCATTCACGGCGTCTTCAACCCTGGAAGGCTTAACTTTAAAAGCTAAAAACACATAGTCAAGACCAACAGCCTCAAACGCTGCATTATGCATTAGAGGGCTTAAGGTGTGTTCTATGGGGTAGCCGATGACACCGCAAACCCGAGTTTTCCCCGAGATATTCATGGTTTTATCCCCAACAGCTTATACGCCGTCTTCATTTCTGCGATACTCATTTGCCCCACCGCGGTTTTGCTACCACCATCAAGCGAGGCGAAGGTGAAGAAAGCGCCAAACGCTGGCGAGAGCAACCTTGAGGTTTTACCCTCTTCACCCATACAAAAACACACTAGCTTCGCTTTGTTAGAAGCATAGGAAACGAAGCTGAGTATGGGCAGGTTATCTTTGATTTGCTTTGCTGTTAGAACGATTTTACACACAACAGCACCACTAGTAATCTGCTCATCAAGAATCTGCTCCAATGCGGAAACGGGGAGAACGCCGTCGAAGTTATGGTATGAAATGATAGTTTTAGCTCCTAACGCTTTGATTTTGGTTATTGTTTCGTCGCGTTGGGAACTGAAAAAGTCAATGTCCACATATTCGAACCCTTTTTTTGCGGCTTCCAGCAGAATTTGCAACCGCTGAGTTTCAGTTTCACAAAAGGAACCTTTTTCATTTTGCAGTTTGATTGTGGCAATTAAACGAATTTGTGTAGCATCCACAAGGGCTTTTAAGTCAGGAGTTTCTTCAAAGCGGTCAAAACGAACTTCAATAAAGTCAGCGTTGACTTCTTCAGCCCGCGCGATTAGGGTTAATGCTTCCTTTTGGTTTTTGGGGAGAATCGAAACACAGATTCTCAAACTCACTTTTCAATCACCATTTCTTCAGGCACAGATATGCCGAAGTGGCGTCCTCCCTTGGCTGCCAAATGTACAACGACTTCATCGTCGGGTTTAAGATCAGTTACAGGTTTTGACGCTTTGGGGGTGACGACACGAATGGTTTCGGCGTTCTGCAGTATGGTCTTTATAATTTTTCCCTCCACCTGTGCCTCTAATAGTATTAGGGGTCGGATTTCTATTTTTATGCGTCCCACGTTTGCCTTGCGCGTTTTGCCTTCTCGGTTGACGAGTATGACTTCATCGCCCGCTTTGAATTCGGAGAGGTAACGGGTAGCTTGCAGGTTGCCCAGCGTGTACATCGATAATGACCCAGCGTTTACGCGGAAGGGTCGCGAGGCCACATAGGGGTTCTCGGTAACTTCGGCTTCCACCAAGAACAAGCCTGCGCTTTGGCTACCGATTAGCATACCTTCGCCGGCAGTCATCATATCGCAGGTGTCCACGCAGACCCGTGCGCCTGTGCTTATGGGTCTGATGGATAGGATTTTCGCGGTCGCCATCTCAAGTTTTAGCGCATCGGGTTTGACGATTGCCACGGTTTTTAGGAGTTCCTCGGGATCCGATGTCTTGAGCAGTACACCATCGGTGCCCAACTCGAGGGTTTCCAGCGCCACCTTTGCTTCTTCGGCGTTGGTGACTTCAGCAATTATTTTGCTTTTCCCCTTTATACGCGCGATGAGGTTTTCCAGTGGAATCACGTGCCAGTTTGCGCAGCCGATGATTAAATAATTAGCACCCAACTCTGCTGCTTTAACGGCTAGGTTCTCCGATTCCTTATCGCTTATGCAGATTCGAAAAATCCTTTCCGTTATGTTTTCCTCGTTAAGTGTATCTTCCCTAAGGGCAACGACAGCAACATGTTCGTCGGCTGCCACGAAAACCACTGAGCCCTCTTCAATGATTGCATCGCTGTATTTCGAAGCAACCCCATGAGTAGAGCCTGCAGCATCATCTTTTTCGATTTCTAACCAGAGTTCCTTCAACTTTTCTCACCGAATATTTTCATCGCCTGCTCAACAGTAGCATTTTCGTGGACTATAGCCGAGAGCGCCTTTGCCATCTGGGTTGGTTCATCACATTGGAACACGTTTCGCCCAATCGAGAGTCCCGCTGCACCTGCTTTGAGTGAGTCAAAGGTGGTTTCGAGAACTTCTTTGGGAGATTTACATTTGGGTCCGCCAGCGATGACTACTGGGGCCGGGCACCTTTCGGTAACAGCTCGGAACGATTCAATGTTGCCGGTGTAGTTGGTTTTGATAATGTCTGCTCCAAGTTCCGCCCCGATGCGAGCGGCGTGGGCAACGACAGCAGGGTCATGTTCGCTTTGTATTTTGGGACCCCGTGGATACATCATCGCCAACAGAGGCAACCCGTAGTGTTCGCATTCTTCGCTGACTTTGCCCAGATTCGCAAGCATCTTGTCCTCGTCTTGTGCACCTATGTTTACGTGTACACTTACGGCGTCGGCACCGAGGCGGAGGGCTTCGCCTACACTGCAAACTTGGACTTTACCGTTGGGGTTAGGGCTAAGGTTAGACATACCTGACAACATCACGATTAGTCCTGCACCGTCGATGTCTATGCGTTTTGCTATGCCCTTGTGTACCAAAATGGCGTCGACTTTGCCCTCAAGAAGCTGATTTGTTATAGTTTGCATATCGGTTATGCCTTGAACGGGTCCGATAGTTACACCGTGGTCCATGGGCACGATTACTGTGCGGTTATCTTTCTGCATGATTTTTTTTAGTCTGCGGGTTTTGCCTACGTTCATATTATTCCACTCTAATGTGACTTGAGGGCGTTTTTAATTAACTTTAACGCTTTCTCCTTTTCGTTCCAATCTAAAAACAACAAAATACTTGATGTAATTGTGAGTATGCCGCTGATGTTTGTACCGTTGACACGCAAGTCCTGGCTAATTCTGCTGATTATGCCCTGAGTTTCTTCTAAACCAACGCCGCTGGTTTTGATAAAAACCAAGTCCTTTTTGACTGCCATAGCGATTGTTTCTTTGTTGTTTATGGTTATTTTGTGTATTTGGTTAAAGAGATTATCTATCATGTTCTCTTGGGGCACATAGAGGATTATTGAGTTTGTATTCATAGACATACCCAAAAGCATAGAGTTTTCCTGGACTTTCTCGACCATCTGCGTGATAATCTGTGGATTGGCCGACAACCCATCACCGATGACGGTGATTTCCGCGACTGATTTTGGATAAGCTATTTCGGCGTCTAGCTCGGTTGCTAAACCACCCTTAATCAGAGTGCCTTCTTTAGTTAAGTCGCCATAGGCGGAATTCATGACCTTAACATCGATATGTTTGGGTTTATACTTGAGCGCCTTGCTGTGAATAAATTTCGCGCCTGAATCCGCCAAACCCACCAATGTGTTGACGTTAATTTCTGAGAGGAGGCGGGGTGTGTCCACTACTTTTGGGTCGCCAGACATTATGCCATCTGCGTCAGTAACGAGAACAACTTGGTCGGCGTTTAGACCTTCCGCTAAGAGGAAAGCTGTCGTATCGCTTCCGCCTCTGCCAAGTGTAGTGATTTTTCCATCCCGGGTTTTGCCCAGGAAGCCTGGGATAACGGGTACTATACCTTTCTCGATGAGAGGCAAAATGCATTTTTGGATGTTTTCTGCACAGTCTTGGAGCAGTGGGTTAGCGTTTTGGAAAGCTTCATCGGTTATGATGGGCCACTTACAGTCCATGGGGTCAAAGTAGCAGGCATCCACGCCGTTATTGCGTAAAGCAGCGGCGAATACCCGTATGCTTGTGCGTTCGCCCATAGAAAGGATGTCGTCTAAATCATGTTTTGCAAGTTGGCCGTTTGAAGTGTTCTTAGCAGTAGTCATAAGTACATCGGTTGTTTTTCCCATCGCAGATACCACAACGGCGATTTTGGTACCTTTCTTGGATTCATTCACCACTGCCATAACTGCCCGAAGGAGGCGTTCGTGGTCGGCGAGGCTTGAACCACCAAATTTAACCACAATTTTGCGTTGCGAGAATTGTCTTGCCATTTTATTTTACACCCATGCTTTGCCCAGAACCGTTCTTGAACAATTTTTCAGTTCTGGGCTTAAGGAAAATAAGAAAGATAATAAAAACCGTAGTCGAAGCTGTGGAAATGTGAAGCACTGACTTCATTTTTTGCTTGATCGTTTGACATTGCTTCGAACCTGTCAATGATTCTTCTCACAAAAAATATAAGCGTTTCTGTATTATTACTCCGAAAAAATAGATTAAAGCTAACCAGTTGACTAAAAACTCAGGCTCTTTTCAAGCCTTTAGATATTTTGAGCGTCTCAATTACAGCATTTCGTAAATTTGCTGTTCACGTGGGTTATTTACAATCACCAATTTTTGCGGAATGTTATGGACAAACTTTAATCATCTGCGGAATCTTACCAGCCGTGCCAACTTGCCCCTTGTAGATTACCAGCACACCTTCAACTCCTTCTATGGACAGTGCCTTACCGATACCTACCTCAATTCCAGCTTGGACGTCATCGCCCTTCACCAAGTTACCAACCGCCGTCGCTGCCGCGTCCGCCAAACTGGCGTTTTTGCAGAAAACGGTCGCAACCTCAGCATCCCCAAAACTAAAAGCGTGGCTAAACCTCCCCGAACTTGTCCCTATAGCTATTGGAAATTCTGTGAGGCGGAAACCGAAACGTTTTGAAAGTGGTTCCTCTCCTGCGGCAACGGCGACATCCACGTTCTGATTTGAGATTGCCATGATTTCTCCGCCATCCTCCACAACAGCCACTCCACAACCTGTCTTCAGCATTTCTTGCACTGCTAGGTCAGCTATGGCTCCTGCGACGGCTGCCATCGGTCCAACATCCGTCTTCTGAGCTGCTTCAGCCATCATCTTCGCCACTAACGGTTTGTCGGGTGCAGGAATGGGTGTTAGTGTGTATAGAAATTGGGGGTTCGCCCTGACATAAAGTTCGAGTTCCTGGTAGTTGTGTTTGATGGAATCTTTGGCGGTGGTTATAGCTTCGTGACTGTCAGAAACGATAGTGCACTGCGACTCTTTTAGATTGAAACTCTCTTTATGGAGATTTCCTTTCAACTTTTGATTACCCTATTTTTTGCGTTGTCAGCACCGTTCTTGACCGATTTTATGGCTCTGGCTGGGCACGCGTCAACGCAGATACTACAAGTACTACCAAGGCACTTTTCCTTGTAAAACTGAACAGTAAAATCCTTGTCCATACTGATAGCCTCGACTGGACACAACGCGATGCAACTACCGCAACTAAAACATTTTTCGCTGTCGACTTCGATGAGTTTGGGTACTGTTACGGTGACGCCTCGTTTTCGGAAAGCCCATACGACTTTGTCAAGGGATTCATCGGGGACTTCTGCTAGGATTTCTCCGCCTTTTGAGTTAATAAGTGCAGAGAGGATGGCAATTGGCACCTTGTACTCAATGATTATTTGCGAAGCTATAGGTTCGGATGTTTGTTCCTCATTAAAGCGGATTAAGATTCTGCCCATTTCAGTTACCTTCCTAATAGCCTTGACACATCTTCGGATGTGACTATGCCAAGTACTTTCTTTTCAATATCAATCACAGGTAACGCCGAGATGTTGTGCTGTGCCATGCGTTTGGAGGCGATTTCAAGAGGCTCATCGGGTTTTGCTGTGAAAACATTGCGTGATTCAATGTCAGCTAAGGCTTTTTTGCCCTCTGCCATGGATCGGGTTATGTCCCAAGAAGTGACAATGCCGCGGAGCTTGCAATCGTTATCAACCACTACGATGTGGTTAACCGATTTAGTGACTATGCGTTCGGCGATGGCACGGATTTCTTCATCTTCGGTACAGGTTATGGCTGGATGCATAACGCTGACAACGAAAGTAACTTCCTCTGTTTGCCGCATAGGCTTAAAAACGGTGTTAGTTGGCAACCGTTCCACGGGTAAAGTTAGGGTGAAAGCCCCTTCTTCAATCCAGGATTTAAGGGTCACCGAAACCTTGTTAGCCATCTTTAAACTCGACAGTGAGCTAACGCGCACTTTCTTGTCGTTTACTGTTATGGATCCTGATTTTAGTTCTTTGTAGCTTACTTTCCCAAACTTTGGTCTTTCTCTGCACGGAACACTATAATCCACAATACTAGTGAAGATTTCGCTATCTCTTATCGCTGTTTTTTTGGCTAACCCCAAGTTAAGAATTGGAATCGGAATGCCCAACCCCACATACATCGACGTACCATACCGCGTGAAACTAGCACCCTGCAAGAACTCGGACGACATGTTTTTCGCATCACCCTTCACCATCAAGGTACCATCTTGATTTTTAGGGCTATGCTGCGTACCCTCGCCTATAACGTAGCCTTGAGCACCACCAAGGAAAATACGGGTACCCATACCAATCGTCTCATAGTCGGGGTCGTTCATAAGTGGGTTGAGTTCACCAGCACCCGAGTAAGTAGCATTGTGAAATCGGGGCAAGAGTTTACTCATGTAGGTGTAGATGATTTCTTCGCTACTGTTAACGGCGCAGTTGTAGCGTTGATAGCAATTGCGGAAATTAAGCAGATAGAATTGGTTGAGATCATCTTTTGTTAGGTTTGTTTTGACTGAAGTTCGCGGATAGCAATCTGTACTAAAACCGGTCGCCCTGAATTCAACCTCTTCGCCTGCAACAAGGTCCTCTATAACATGCCCGCCGCCATACTCACATGGCTGCTTGACGGACATATTAGTGGCACCTATGAATAAGTCCACTGCTGCTCCTGGATGACAAACTTCCACACCGTTGAACCAGGCGCGGTCAATCTTAATCGGCGGATCAGAATGCCCAAGATTAACGACTGCACCCGAGCTACACATGGCGCCAAACGTACCTGTTGTAACAACATCTACTTCTTTGAATGCAACCTCAACACCGCTACTTTCTACGAGTTTCTTCATTTCTTCAGCGGTTAAAACTTGAGCGTCACCCTTCCGGATTTTCGCGTTGATTTCCTCGATTGTTCGTGTTTCACCTTGGTTGGACAAAGTAGCCTTACCCTTGATGCCACCCGACTAGGTAGCGGAACAATATATCATTTACGCAAAACTCGCATCTCCAGAAGCTTTTTCTTATGTTGGAGCACATTTGAGTTTAGTAAAAAAAATAAAGTTTTGAAATGATAGAGGAGGAGACAAACAGGCATTATGCAGTCAATAGTCAGTTAAATCAGCCAGTGGATCTATAAATAATGGAGAATCTCTACAAAAGCAACAGCTCTTTTCATTGGTTAAGTCCACTTCACGTCTAAAAAAGGAGGTGAGACCTGCCTTGATATATCACCATAGTTTACCATTGTTTCCAGGGCAAGTCATCCATGTATTCATTTAGGCTGCGTATTGTGTTGCCGTTTTGGTCTTTATGCTTTAGCACATCCACCAACGCTGCAGCAAGCTGAAGGTTAGTAATGACTGGCACGTTGAATTCTACTGCTTGACGTCGTATGATGTAGCCGTCGGTTAAGATTTCGCTTATGCTTGAGCGGCGGTTTGCCATGGGAACGTTGATAACTAAGTCAATTTTGCGTTCCTGTAGATAATCAAGGATATTGGGAGTGACTTCAGCTTCTTTGACTTTGTAGAGGACGGTTGTGCATACACTGTTGGCATTGAGAACTTTAGCAGTGTTTGCAGTCGCATAGATCTTAAATCCCATATCAGCAAGAGACTTTGCTATTGGAACAACACGTTTTTTGCGTTCGTCATTACCACCGACGCTGATGAGGACTGAGCCGCCTTTAGGGGGAATCGAGAATTCCGCCGCCTGTAGTGCTTTAAAGAAAGCGTCAGAGAAGTTCTCGCCTAAACACGCAACTTCACCCGTACTAAGCATCTCAACACCCAACACGGGGTCTGCACCGCTAAGACGCATGAAACTAAACTGCGGAACCTTAACGCCCACGTGAGGCGCAACATGCATCGGTGAGAGTTTTACGCCATCGATTTTCTTGCCCAACATCGCAAGTGTGGCGAGTTCTATGAGGTTTATTCCACGGGTTTTGCTCACAAACGGCATTGAGCGTGAAGCGCGGAGGTTGCATTCGATGACATTGACTACGTCGTCTTTAACAAGGTATTGAATGTTGTATGGACCGTGAATTTTGAGGGCTTTAACTATGCTGATGGTGGCTTCTTCGATGTCTTTTTGCACTTCAAGCTTTAGCGCTTGAGGCGGAATCGTCATGGTTGCATCACCACTGTGAACACCCGCGTTTTCGACGTGTTCCATGATTGCCCCAATGAAGACGTTTTCACCGTCTGAGACACCATCGACTTCAACTTCTTTGGCGCGAGTGATAAATTTGCTGATGACCACTGGGTGGTCACGTGAGACCTTAGCCGCCAAATTCAGGAAATTAACCAGCGACACCTCGTTATAGGCAACCCTCATCGCCGAACCCGACAGCACATAACTGGGACGCACAAGAACAGGGTAACCAATTTTGGTTGCAAACCGCTTGGCTTCCTCGATGGATTGGAGTTTGCTCCAGCTGGGCTGAGAAATTTCCAATTGATCAAGGAGTGCACTGAATTTAGAGCGGTCCTCCGCCAAATCAACATCTTGAGCTGTAGTTCCAAGGATTTTTGTACCCGCCTCAGACAGGGGCAGTGAGAGATTGTTTGGGATTTGTCCACCAACGCTGGTGATTATTCCCATTGGATTCTCTTTTTCGTATATGTCTAGGATGCGTTCGACCGTTAATTCTTCGAAGTAGAGTTTGTCAGAGACATCGTAGTCGGTTGAGACAGTTTCTGGATTGTAATTGATCATTATGGCTTCTTCTATACCGTTCTTCTTTAACGCCCAAATCGTATTGACGCCGCACCAGTCGAACTCCACACTGGAACCGATACGAAACACGCCTGCACCGAGGACGATAACTTTGTTTTGTGTACCGCTAAATTCTATATCATCTTGGTCTCCGCCGTAGGTTAAGTAAAGATAGTTGGTTTTTGCTGGCCACTCCGCCGCCAACGTGTCAATTTGCTTTACCACCGGAAGAATACCTGCGTTCTTTCGAAACGCGCGGATGCTTTTCTCATCAGTTTTTTGGCACACTGCAATTTGCTCATCCGAAAAGCCGAGGCGTTTTGCCTCACGGATGACTTCTGCAGCATTGCTTTCAGCTAGATTTAGCTTACAGAGTTGGGTTTCCATGTCGATGATATTTTGGATTTTGTAGAGGAAGAATGGGTCCACACCGCTTATGCGATATATTTCCTTTATTGGGATTCCGATTTTGAGCGCCTTACCAATGCTGTAGAGACGCTCGTCCGAGGGGTGTGCCATCTCGTCTCTTAGGCGCTCTTCAGATTCAGGTTCTTCATCCTCTGGATTGCAGACCTAGACCTATCTTGCCAGTATCCAACATACGAACGGCTTTCTGGAGGGCTTCCTCGAAACAACGACCAATCGCCATGACTTCACCCACACTACGCATTTGTGGTCCAACGTGGCGGTCGGCATTCTTGAACTTCTGCAAATCCCAACGAGGGATTTTCACTGTTATGTAGTCCAACGCTGGCTCGAAACAAGCGGTCGTGACTTCAGTGACTTTGTTGATGAGTTCAGGCAGCGTATAACCCAAAGTTAGTTTAGTTGCGATGTATGCGAGCGGGTACCCTGTGACTTTGCTGGCAAGCGCGCTACTGCGGGACATTCGTGAGTTAACTTCTATGACGCGACACTCCTCAGATTTTGGATGCAACGCCCACTGTATGTTGCATTCTCCCACGATGCCTAGGTTGCGGATAGCGTTTATTGAGATTGAACGAATCTTGTGATACTCTCGATTAGTCATAGTTTGGGAAGGTGCGACTACTATGGAGTCGCCAGTGTGTATGCCCATAGGATCAAAATTTTCCATGTTGCACACAGTTAAGCAATTATCTGCATAATCACGCATCACTTCGTACTCGACTTCTTTCCAGTGCCCAACGTATTCTTCAACGAGAACTTGACTGATTCGACTCTGGGCTATTCCGATTGTGACTATTTCTTTGAGTTCTTTTTGGTTATGTGCAACGCCTGCACCTTTACCTCCTAAAGTATAAGCCACCCTAACCATAACGGGGTAGCCGATTTCCTCAGCAATCTCCTGCGCCTGCTTGACACTAGTGGCAGTCTTACTCTTTAAGTAAGGAACCCCCGCTTTTTGCATGGCTTGGCGGAATCTTTCTCGGTCTCCTGTGTCTTCGATGGCTTGAACGGGTGTGCCCAAAACTTTCACGTTATATTTTTGAAGAATACCTTTTTTCTCAAGCTCCAACCCGCAGTTAAGCGCGGTTTGTCCACCAAACCCTAAGAGTATGCCGTCGGGACGCTCTTTGGCGATAACTTTCTCGACGTATTCGAGTGTAACTGGCAAGAGGTAGACTTTGCCTGAGAGGCGTGGGTCTGTTTGGATGGTCGCGATGTTTGGGTTAATCAAAACGGTTTCTATGCCCTCTTCGCGGAGCGCTTTTAGGCATTGGCTACCTGAATAGTCGAATTCAGCAGCTTCGCCGATTTTGATAGCGCCACTTCCCAAAACCAGAACTTTCTTTATCCAATCAAACTTTGGCATTTATGGTGCCTCCAAGCTTTTAGCGAATTTATCAAACAATATTTCAGTATCGTATGGTCCCGGTGAAGCTTCAGGATGCCACTGTACACCAAAGACAGGTTTATTTTTGTGGCAAACGCCCTCCGTAGTTTTGTCGTTGGGGTTCTTAAACCATGGTTCCAAAGAAGTATTTTTTAGCGACTCCAAGCTTATTGCGTAGCCGTGATTTTGAGTAGTGATGTAACAGCGGTTATTGGTCAAGTCAAGCGCAGGCTGATTTTGGGCACGGTGACCAAACTTTAGTTTGTAGGTATCTCCGCCCATTGCTAACGCGAGAATTTGGGCACCAAGACAGATTCCCATAATGGGGGTTTTTTCACTGAGTTGACGGATGGAATCAATTGTTTTTACGCATTTCTTGGGGTCGCCTGGACCGTTACTTATGAATACGCCGTTAGGGTTGTATGTAAGGATGTCGCTGGCTGAAGTGTCATATGGAACTCGGACAACGTTTATACCCCGTTTAAGCAGGTTGCGGATAATACTGAATTTAACGCCGCAGTCTATTAGAACTACAGTCTTTTTTCCATCTACACTGTAGGTAAGGGGTTTTTGTACCGAAACCTCCTTAACCAAATCAGTTAAGTTGGGATCGGCAATATTTTTGCCATTCTTAAATAACAAATCTATTTCGGGCTCTTCACCTTCCTCAAAAGCCTGCAGGATTCCCAGCATTACGCCGTTAGTACGAAGTTTCTTGGTTAAGCGCCTAGTGTCGACGCCGTAGATCCCGGGAACACCTTCGTCGGCGAGCCATTTGATCGAGCGTGCGTGTGGATGCCCAATGGAAAGGCTCATGACACAGTTCATGGATGATTAAACCTTGAACTTGAATGTGATCAGACTCGAAATAGAGCGGCAACCCAAGGCTAAGTTCACTGGATGGAACACCGTAGTTTCCTACCATTGGATAAGTGAAAGTTAAAATCTGCCCCTTATACGAGGGATCGGTCAAAGCTTCAGGGTAACCAACCATCTGGGTAGAAAAAACTACTTCGCCACTGATTTTTCCTACTGCGCCAAAACCTTTACCGATAAATGACGTTCCGTCTTCCAGAAGCAGAATAGCTTTTTTATTATTCTTGGACGTGCTATGTTGTGGAGCCAAAGCCCTATTCAACCTATCAGTTTGAATTTTTAAGTTTTACGGTTTCTTGAGAGTTGAAAGAGAGTAATCCTTAACTGTATTGTTAAGTGAGTTTTCGGCGTTAGCAAGGTTCTCTTTGAGTTTTAATATTGTAAGTTTAGTTTCAGCTACGTTTTTGTTTGTTGTTTTGATTGCTCTTTCAACTTCCGCGGGTGATGGACCGCCTTGCACTTTATATGTTTCGATTAGTTCGCGAAGATTTGTGCATGAAACTATGTCTTGACTTTTAACCGTAAATGTAATGTTTGCAGATTCCAAAGCAACTTTCTCTAGAAGTTGGGGTGTTAGCGTCGCCCAAGATTTTTTTGTCATCAATCAGCACCTTCACGAGGGCGCCCACTATCTTGTGAGAAGTACGGAAAGCGACGTTGTATTTGCTTACGAGCATGTTCGCAAGTTCAGTTGCACCAACGAAACCCGCCGCAGCCTTAGTCTCAACATCTGTGGACACCTTCAAATTTGGAACCAACGCAGTGAAAATGCTCAGAGATGCAGATAGATTTTCTGTAGATGCCCAAAGCTTTGGGGTTATCTCCTGGAAATCCAAGTTGTAGGTAGTCGGCAAACTCTTCAGAATAGCTGCCGCAGCCACGAAATCCCCCAAGGCATAACTGGCGCGTGCGCGAATAACTTCAAGCACTTCAGGGTTCTTCTTTTGAGGCATGATACTACTAGTTGAAGTGAATTCATCAGGGAGTTCTATAGTTCCAAACTCAGGTGAACTCCAGATTATAAGGTCTTCGGAAAAGCGACTCAAAGTTAGGGCGAGCAATGCAAGGCCCGCTTGGGTTTCCACTATAAAGTCTCGGCTTCCAACGGCATCAATCGAGTTCTCAAGAACTTCACCGAATCCTAAGAGCCCTGGCAGTTCTTTTGCGATTAATCGGAAAACTAGTGGTTGCCAAGGCTCCTGCGCCGAGAGGGCACAAATTAACATGTTCATAGGCGCCTTTTAGCCGACGAAGGTCACGTGCCAAAGCGTCAACGTGTGACAGAAGGTAATGAGCGAATGTGACTGGTTGTGCTGGCTGCAAATGAGTATATTCGAGGATTATAGTTTGTGTGTGTTTAGCTGCGGTTTCAAGCAGCGCCTGCTGCATTCCAATTATTTGCTCCATAATTGTTAGGAGCTCGTTTCGCAATGCCATGCGTATGGCAGTGGTTACTTGGTCGTTTCGGCTCTTGGCAATGTGCAGGTTTCCGCCAACTTCTGGGCTCGTGTCTTTCAAAACCGCCTCTTCGACGGCCATGTGTACGTCTTCGGCGTTTCGGTCAAGATTTTGGCCTGGATTGTTTCTGGAGAGCAACCAAGATTTTTGCTCCGCTTTGCCATTGAAGAATTTTTTGTTCCATTAGCATGGCAACGTGGGCTTTGTTGATGGCTAAAACAGAGTTGGCTAAGCGTGCATCGTCTTTTCGGGATGATGCGAATTGGGCTACGTCCGCCCGGACATCGCTGAGTCGCCCACCATGCAGCATTTTAGACAATTTTTTGCTCTCCTTCCAACTTTTCACATTCAAAATTTTTTTAGTCTTTCGTTGCCTTCTGCTTATTTTCAGCCTTCTTCAACGAGTTATACATTCGTGTTTGTAGTCCCCAAAGCTCAATGAAACCCTTTGAGTAGGATTGATTGAATGTGGTTTTGATGTTATAATTTGCTAGGTTTTTGTCATAGAGTGAATTGGGTGAGCTGCGCCCAATGACTTGGAGGCTGCCTTTGTAGAGTTTAAGTTTTACTTCTCCAGTAACATTTTCCTGTGAGCGGTTGATAAAGGCGTCCAAATCATCTTTCAAAGGGTCGACCCATAATCCTACATAAGATAGGAAAACCCATTCTGCGTCAACTTGCTGTTTGAAGAGCACTTCATGGCGTGTCATAACCATTTTCTCCAAGTCTTTGTGGGCTTCCAAAAGCACTGTTGCGGCGGGGCACTCGTAGACTTCGCGGGATTTAATGCCAACTAAGCGGTCTTCTATATGGTCTATTCTGCCGACGCCATGCTTGCCGGCAATTCGGTTAACTTCCTCGATAATTGCCAGTGGCTTCATTGGGTTGCGGTTAACTTAAACAGGAACTCCAGCCTCAAATCCTATGGTGACAATTTCGGGTGAGTTAGGTGCTTTCTCGGGCGAAGTTGTCCACTCGTAAGCGTCTTCGGGTGGTGCTTGGCTTGCATCTTCAAGCAATCCACATTCTATAGCGCGTCCCCAAACGCTTGCATCGATGCTATATTTTTTGGCTGAATCGGAAACCGGGATGCCTTTGTTTTAGCGTACTCAATTTCTTCCTCACGCGTCAATCCCCAGTCACGAATTGGAGCTAAAATTTGCTTTTCAGGCGCAAGCGAACCTAATGTGATGTCAAAACGGACTTGGTCGTTGCCCCTGCCGGTGCAACCATGAACTAAACCATTTGCGCCTTCTTTCTCGGCGATTTCCACCATCTTTTTAGCGATTAATGGCCGGGAAAGGCTTGTGCTTATGGGGTATTTACCTTCATAGAGAGCATTTGCTTTGATGGCTTGGAATATATATTCTTTAGCAAATTCTTCCTTAGCATCAATTGCGAAGTGTTTTACTACACCAAGCGTCTTAGCTTTATCTTCTGCGGCTTTTAGGTCTTCGCCTTGACCTACATCAACAGTTACTGTAATTACTTGAGCGTTGCATTTTTCCTGCAGATATTTAATTAACACGGATGTGTCTAATCCGCCGGAGTACGCTAAAACAAATTTATCTGTTATCTGTTGCTCCCCCAATTTTTTGTTTTGAATTATTCCCACTACCTTAAGGGCTATATTTTTAAACGTTGTGACTTTTTTGTTACTTAACAAGCTTTAAATGTCCCATTTGATACATCACACAACCGTATGACAGTAGCCCAAAACGTTCGAAACTACCTGCGAAACAAACCATACTTGCTCGAAGCTTTAGAAAAAGGCATAGTAAACCTCAGCGAGCTCTCACGACAAATCCAAAAGGAACTCAAAATCAGTGACGCCAGCGCTATAAAAGCAGCCTTGCGCCGCTACTCCGAAGAACTCCAAAAACATAGGCAAAAACGGGAGGAAAAAGTCCTCCAGCTTCTTAAACGTAGTGGAATAGCGGTCTACGACAGCAAATCCGTCATAATAACCGCTAAAGAACTTGACTCAAACACTGGCATGAAAGTAGACTTGCTCGACAAACATGTTTACCTGCTTGATCGAAATGACTTACCTGAACGCATAAGCTCTTTGGTGAAGCATGAGAACTGCACCATGATCGTGATTCACTCGCCTGAGGAACTGGAAGCAACCCCTGGAGTCGTCGCATTCTTAGCTACGTTGTTGGCGGAGCAGAACGTAAACATCGTTGAGTTCATTTCCTGTTGGACTGAAACCATTATGGTAGTTGAGAAGAAGGACAGCCTCAAAACCTATGAGGTTCTATCGAACTTAGTGGGTTGACTCCATAGGCTTGAATGCAAAACTAAATAATGTTTAGTGCCGCAATAGAGCGCATTACCAGTTCGCATTAGCGGAGATATAAAAAAATGGTACATCAAGAATGTATAAACTGTAAAACAACCTACGGTATAGACGAGATTGTTTATTTCTGCAGTAAATGCGGAGATATCTTAGAGATAAAGGTTGACTTTAACGAATTAACGGAAACGCTGAAAACTAGCGACTGGAAGACTAAGCCACTTTCGGTGTGGCGGTATCGCCCATTAATGCCAATCCACGAAACTGCAAAGCTGGTGACACTCGGTGAAGGTGGCACAGGTCTGCATCGCTCACAGCGTCTCGGCAAAGAATTAGATTTAGAAAATATTTACATTAAAAATGAAGGCGAAAACCCTACTGGCAGCTTCAAAGACAGAGGGATGACCGTGGGTGTTACCAAAGCAGTTGAACTGGGTGTGCGCCACGTGATCTGTGCGTCCACGGGGAACACCAGTGCAAGCCTGGCTGCTTACGCCGCAAGGGCAGGCATAAAATGCACAGTCCTAATACCCTCTGGGAAAATCGCTTACGGCAAACTTTCCCAAGCCATGATACATGGTGCCAAAGTTCTTCAGGTAAAAGGCAACTTTGATCAAGCACTAGAATTTGTATTTAAACTAGCCGAAAAACACAAAGATATCTACTTGTTAAACTCTATTAATCCTTTCCGCATTGAAGGACAAAAATCATTGGGATACGAAATCATTGAACAACTCAACAATGAATCCCCAGACCGCATCATCATACCCGTCGGCAACGCTGGGAACATAAGCGCTGTTTGGAAGGGCTTTACTGAATTCTACAAACTTGGGTACATCAAAAAGCTCCCTAAAATGACAGGAATCCAGGCCACAGGTTCAGCGCCAATAGCTCAGGCAATTAAAAATAACAGTGACAAAATAATACCCGTTGAAAACCCAGAAACAATTGCCACCGCCATTCGAATTGGTGCGCCAGTGAGTTGGAAAAAGGCAGTTAACGCTATCAATGAGTCCAAAGGGACTGCTGAAACAGTCACCGATGACGAAATCTTGGATGCACAAAAAATCCTTGCACGCATCGAAGGTATCTTCGTAGAACCTGCAAGTGCTTCATCGATAGCTGGTTTAAGGAAGCTGGTGAAAAACGGTCTTATCAGTAAAGATGAACGGGTAGTGTGTATCACAACAGGCCATGGTTTAAAAGACCCTGATACTGCAATCAAACAAAGCGAAAAACCCATAGAGGTCGACACTGAGATATCCGCAATAGAGGATGCATTGGGTTTAAAGAAGCAGGCAGCAATATTAGCAAGGTGAAATATGAAATGAGAATAATCTTGATTGGCTATGGCGTAGTCGGTAAGGGCGTAACAACCATTCTCGCTCAGCGATATGCCGAAAAAGTGAAGGATTACGGGTTTAACCCAAAAATTGTCGCCATTGCAGACATAGACGGCGCAGTCATAAACCCAAGAGGCTTTAGCCCAGAAAAGCTGGAAACACTCAAAACAACCCGCCCAATCTCTTCCGACCCAGAGTTTGGTCAACCAAAATTGTCAGCGTTAGAAGTAATAGAATCAGTAGAGGCAGAAGTTGTAGTCGAGGTTACACCCGTCAATATCCAAAACGCTGAACCAGCCCTCTCACATATCATTAAAGCATTCAAAACTGGAAAACATGTTGTCACCACAAACAAGGGACCATTAGCATTGGCGATGCCAACCCTCACTGAACTCGCCGAGTACAACAACGTTTACTTGCGTTTTAGCGGTACTGTCGGCGGCGGAACCCCTATGCTAGAGTTTGCTAAACGATGCCTCGCAGGAGATAAAATCATAGCTATTCGCGGGATTTTGAACGGTACAACCAACTATATACTAACTGAGATGTCCCAAAACAACGTAACCTTCCAGAATGCACTGTCTACCGCGCAGAAGCTGGGTTACGCGGAGAGAGAACCATCGATGGATATTGATGGATTTGATACCGCCTGCAAAGTGGTTATTCTTTCGAACTGGATTCTAAACAGGAAAATCACACTAAGAGATGTTGATAGAACAGGCATCCGCGATGTTTCCTTGGAAGAACTTAGAGAAGCAACAAAAAAGGGCAACACAATCAAGCTTATCGGCTCAATCGACATCGACAATAAACCAAGCGTAAAACCAACGGAGCTCCCCAAAAACCATCCTTTATGCGTCAGTGGAGTCCTAAACGCAATAACTTTTTCTACCGAATACGCAGGGGAACAAACTCTCGTCGGCAGGGGCGCAGGCGGAGTAGAAACAGCCAGTGCAGTTTTAAGAGACCTGCTAGACATAAGACATAAGTTAGCAAATAAACTGCTAAATAGTAATTAGGAGTCCTAAAATTTGAAAATCATAATGAAGTTCGGCGGAACAAGTGTTGGCACTGGCGAAAACATACGTCATGTTGCAGAGTTAGTTATGCAATATCCCCAAAAAGACTATAAAATAGCTGTTGTTGTTTCGGCGCTAGCTGGGGTCACCAACAGTCTCATTGAAGTTGGATGCCAAGCAAAGAAGAGCAACGAAAAACAGATCCAAACCTTCACCGCGGATCTGCTCAAAAAACACACCGAAGCTATCTCCTCAGCAATCACCAGCAAGGCTATCCAAAAAGAAGTTATCAAATTAACTGAGGAAACAATCGCTGAACTCGAAAAAGTCCTAACAGGCATCTGCTACGTCGGCGAGCTTACGCCAAAATCTAGAGATTATGTTGCGTCCTTCGGGGAGAGGTTATCTGCACCTATTGTTTGGGGCGCAATAAAAGATCATAAAGCCAAAACAGAATGTTTCACAGGTAAAGAAGCGGGGATTGTAACGGACTCAAACTTCGGCGAAGCAGACCCACTAATGAATTTTACCACGCACCTTATCCGCGAACGGCTAAGCCCACTGCTCGAACACGGCGTCATTCCAGTAGTAACCGGCTTCATAGCAGCAAACCAAGACGGCGTTGTAACCACTGTTGGCCGCGGTGGCTCAGACTACACAGCCACTATCCTCGGCGTTGCGTTGCAAGCAAATGAGGTGTGGATATGGACCGACGTCGACGGTATAATGACTACGGACCCCAAAATCGTGTCAGCGGCACGAATGCTCCCCCATTTGAGCTATCAGGAAGCTTCAGAAATGGCGATTTTCGGCGCAAAGGCTATGCATCCACGCGCATTGGGGCCAGTTATTAAAGAAAACATACCTGTTCGAATCCGAAATACAGCTTACCCAGATAATCAAGGCACACTTATAACAAAAGAACCAATTACCAAAGCTAAAGAAGCCGTCAAAGCAGTCGCAATAATAAAAGACGTCGCAATGCTAAACGTTTACGGCGCCGCCTTGGTTGGAGCACCCGGCAGCTACGCAAAAGTCTTCGATGTTCTTGGAAAGAACAACATCAACGTAATGATGATATCCGCCGCGGTCTCAGAAGCCAACATATCCATTATAATCAAACGTTCGCTCCTCGGCAGAGCCATCAGTAACCTGGAAATCGCACTTTTGGAAAGGGGCGGCTTAATCAGCGAAGTCACAGTTGAAGACGACGTTGCAGTCATTGCGGTCATGGGTGCCAAAATGAAGGGCACATTGGGTGTAGCTTCTAAAATCTTTAGCATTGTAGCCAGAAAAGGCATAAACGTCCACATGATTGCACAAGGAAGCTCAGAACTAAACATATCCTTCGTTGTTAAAGAGAAGGATGGCCCCGCTGTTGTGCAGGCAATACACGAGGAATTCAACCTCGACAAAGCTTAGCCACCAACCTTTTCTTAGTTTTTCTATTAACAATAGAGTCCTACTTAATGTCAAAGTTGATTCAAGCGATTTCGGTTTCGGTTCCTTAAGCTAATTTAATCCCTAAAACCTTCTTTTACTGTAACAAAGCGAAGATCTCTCTTTAAATCCTCAAGCCAAAACCCCAAACACCTTCAATGTGGACAGCAACAATCGATTAATTTTGTGTAATGCCTAAATTACTTCATTTTTACATTGTCTTCAACTATTTTTATAATTAAAGCAGCTATCAACGATTTTAACAGGGCTACTATAGAAAAACTAATTTGGAGCCAACCTGCGGACAACTGCATCCAGCCATAAACCAAGCTTTTCTCGAGTCTCGACATCTATTATCTTTCTATCTTTGTCAACAGTCATTTCGGCAACGCCGACTAGCACCAGGAGGGGCAGAGGGCCGGTATTTATTTCGCCATCGAGTTTTTGGCGTTTGATTTTAAACACCTTTACGTCATCTGACATTAGAAACGTATTTTTATTAAGCCAAAACCCAGCCTGACAAACAGATAAAGTTTCCCAACCTAATTGTTCCTTTAGCAGCTGCTGTGTTACTTTCCTTTCGAGGGGGCAAACCATATTTTTCATTCGTCCAGCTATCAAATAGCAATTTAGTCGTTATTATTTATGCAGTATATCCATTAACTCGGGATTTGAAAGCCTTTAAAAGCATCTTGCTTGTCAAGCCTTCCGGCAGAAAATGTCAATTGTTAATATGCAGCTGGATTGCAGGAAATTTCAAGATCGCCTTAATTTCTACCCGCCAGGGTAGAAATATTTCTAAAATTTTAATTATTTGAGTTTTAATTGAGTCTACCGGAGCTTACTTAACCGGTTGCCTGAAATTGTTTTTAAAGATTTCTTCGCGCCATTTCTGCTCCCAGCTGGCCCAACCGGTCTTCACCAACCCCTCCCTTAGACGAGGAGCTTGAGCTACCCAGCGAAGAAAATTCCAGAAACGCCTTTTATCTTCAAGCAATTCTTTTGGAACGCCTTTTTCAACGCACCATCTAACGTAACCCTTTTCAACGAATTGCTTGAGCTCACCTGTAGATTCGACTTTTTGTACTTTAAACCCTTGCTCTTGCAAATGCCCAATTACAGTAGATAAGACATATTCTGAACAGACTTTAAAGCAGGTTTCACTGTTTGGCTGCATAACCGCAACGATTTCATCAGCTATCCTTACTGAGTCATCTAGGTATTTTTTGTTCTTGAAGTTGGGCGGCTGAAACGATGACACGGAAATCCTACGTTCCATCACCATACGTTCAGGTGGCTTAATTGCCCCAACCACTACGCCCATCAAAAGATCGCTCCACCCTGCGGCATCTATCAAAATCATTTTACCAGGAAGGAAACAATCCATTGCCAATCTCAATCATACCCTCTGAACTTTTTGATTATACATAGTTTGAAGTCGATTTAAAATTACCTGCAACTCTATTAGCGATTAAGTTTTGAGTTCTTTGAAATCTGGTATCCTAACTTTTAAAGTAGCAAAAAACCATGACAAGCTACTTTGAAAAAAGGTAGGAAATGTAACAAAGGGTTTATTTAGTTACTCATTTTTATCATAAATCCATAGGTGTCTAATGAATGCAAAAAATTATTTTTGGTTTCGAGGAAGAAGAAGAGGACTGTTGCGAAGACTGCGATTGCGAAGACGAAGAGTAATCGCAGGAGCAAACCTTCTTTTTTTAGAAAACAAGTAAATATAACGCAATTATTTCTGGAGCGTTTGCAATTCCAAGGAAAACAGATTTAATCTATATCATAGAGCCTAACGTCAAATAAGTAGAATTTAAATTTTCGTTTGGAATTTTATGGCGTCTTTAGCTGTGTCAACTGTTTCAAGTTTATTTCGTGCTTTTCCGATATAATCTTAATCCTCAAGATACTAATGTTATCGTCAACTACGGGGAGTTGTTTTTTCCTAATTCATTAAAATTGAATAGCCAGAAAATTTCTTACCAGCCGAATTAAAAGTGTGTGGTTAGCTTGACACAACAACAAATGAAAAGTTCGGTATCATATTTAACAAGTAACGTCTCTGATAAAAACTGAAGAGATAATTTGAGATTCAGTTTTGTAGAACATCTGAAATTGGCATGAGTAGAATACTAATTATTTTTCTTTTTCCTTGATGCAACTAATGCTATAACTACAACTACAAGCATACTTGACGTAGCAACTATTGGTATTAGCAGGTTACTGTTTTGGTGACTCTGATTCGCTGATTGTTCTGCGGGTTCTTGGAAGGTTGAGTTTGAAACGGGGGGCGAAGGCGTTTCTACAGGATTTATAGTTGAAGTAGGTGTTTGGTTCGGCGATGTTGATGGAGAAGGATAAGTTATAGGCGGTATAGTTACGGGAGGTTGTATGTTTGGGTTTGGTGGCTTAGAGGGATCATTTACGTCTCCACTGTCTGAGTAGCCTAAAGTTTCCCATTTGCCCATGAAGTTGTAGTTAACGATTTCTATGTTCACGACTTGTGCTATCCACTTGTAACCCCAATGTCCAGGTACAACAAGACGTAGCACTTCATTTAGAGATGAATTATCTTTGGCGTACGCCAAGATGATATTATCGCTGTTAGCAGCCTCTATTGTTAGATCTGTTGAATAGCCATCATTTGCATAAAAAGCAACTTTAATTGCTCCGGCTTGAATTCCGCCTGCTTCATTTAGAAGTGTCGAGAGTTTTACACCTACCCAGTTACCCGACGTAACTACTGTAAATGGAAAGTCAACGCAGTACAATTCAGCTGAAACGGTTGTTTGGGACATGGCTTTCAAATCAGTCAAAGTGAATGTTGAAGGGTTATTAACAAGGCCGCTTACGCTCAATTGCCAGACAGAATCGCTTGAACTTGCGCGAGCCGTAAATATACCAGAACTAAAGGACGTAAGAATTAAGCATAGTATCAGCATAGTTATGGATATTAAAATGAGTGGCCGCTTCATTTGGATTCTCTTCTGTCGTTCAAGACTATAATATGACATGTGTCATA
Organism: Candidatus Bathyarchaeota archaeon; assembly: GCA_963810665.1. GTDB lineage: Archaea > Thermoproteota > Bathyarchaeia > Bathyarchaeales > Bathycorpusculaceae > Bathycorpusculum. Next base: position 40,138 of record CAWEOM010000030.1, read on the forward strand.
TTTAAGGTTTTTACTTAAAGCTTCTAAAAAACTAAAAGATAATAAGTGATATTATCAAACAACAACACCATCGCTTATAGGCCGATTGTCGTGATTGTTGGGACTAAGGCGAGAAGAGATTTAATTATCGGATTGCTGTAGCAGTATGAGAAGATTATTGCGTCCCAGATGAAGACAATAGATAGCACACTTACTTGGCGGTAAACAGCTTTGCAAATGCTATAGGTAGAAAAGGCTTGATATAAGAAGAAGCTAAACCAACTGGTTTGCATTCTCATTCGTCTATGGGTTTATTGCTAAAAAATAAGTCTTCATCATTCATTGAACTTGGCTTCCACACCTTGCAGTTATTTTTAGGTTTAAAGGCTTGCGGTTTTAGATAACTGTTTTCGATTGTTCAAGACCTTATTGAAGTTTTCTTATTGTGCTTTGATTAGAAATAGAGCTAGAAGGTTTGCTGAGGCTCCAGACACCTAAAGGAGAAAGATTAGTCATTATAGTAAATAGCGTAAAAACAAGCTCTCGCTTAGCCCTGTTTTTATCGTTTCTTTAAAACTAAAAAAAGGGAAAGATTGTTTTTAATGTTATTTTTCTAGCGTTTTCTGAGCACTAGTATTGTTATGGCAAAGCCTATAGCAATCGCAAGAATTATGCCGATTACTGCGGGAACAAAGTAGCTATCAACTGCATTTTGTGTTGTTGAAGTGGTTGCCATCGGTGTTGATTGCACATCAGCTGCATGGAAGGATGTTTCAGCCGAGGCAGCATAGTACGATTCTGAGCCTGCAAAGCTAGCATACACAATGTAGTCGCCTGCGATGTCAGGGGTCCAAGTATAAGTGAACATGCCAGAGTCATCACTAGTAGTCATGCCGATATTGCGGTAGTTGCCATTAGCATCCATAACATCAAGTTGTACTGGTACTCCTGTTGTGTTGGTTGGTTTTGGCTGCTGCATATAGACATATTCCATAAAGGCTTGCTGGCTATCCTCAGAAACACAAGGCAAACCATTAGCAAACCTTGCCGCGGGAGATTCCTGCATAGAACCAGCCGAGATATCCATAACTGTACCCCGAATCGTTACCGGAGTCTCTGTTGTTACCCCAACATCAGGTGCAGTCACGCTCATCTTAGTGGGTCCTTTACCCCAAGCATAAAGCTGATTATCATACGCATTTAATGTTGTCATTATGCCATCAGAGATTGCCGGTGCGCTAGTTACATCAAAAGCAGTTATCGACCAAACTACTGAGCCATCAGTTAGGTTTAGTGCCATTTGCTGTGCATGATGGAATAGCGGTGGACTATACATGTGCCCCACTGGTAGGAATAGTTTGCCATCTGCTGCGGTGCCTACGCTAAAGGTCCAAAATGGCCATGTGCCATAAGGAGATTCATAGCCGCTGGCTGGTGCGTGGTATTCCCAGTTGTAGGTGCCATCATGAGCATTAATAGAGTATGCATCGCCACCATAAGTCCAAGTTAAAATTGTGCCGTCTGGTCCTGGGGTGTATCTTTGTCCTAGCGATGAGAAGGGGTTTACGTTTGGCATGGGGTTTGGTCCCCAAAGTTTTTGCCCTGTAGTTAAGCTGTAGCCTGTTGCGGTAAGTTCAGCTGAGTCAAATTCAACCCAAACACCATCATTCATGGTTTCTGAGCCAAATAAGACACGAGAGTTTACAACTTCGGTTCGGTTGTTTGGACCCCACATTAAGTGTCCGTCTTTTGCGCTGTAGCCTGCTGTGATGTACCAGCCTGGCTGGAAGAATGATGATTGACCGCTTGTGTAGCTCATAAGAACAACATCTTCATCCATTCCTGATATGCCAAGTGATATTGGGTTGCCATCGATTGTAGTTGCTATTGGCGCTGACCATTCAATACCATTTTCGAATGAATATACTCCGTCTTGGGTTGGTCTCCATTGCCACGCATTGCCAAGATCAGCATTGCCGTTTTCCCCTAACAGGATTGTTCTAGTAGAATTCCAAACAGTAAGTGACCGTTGTCCTGCACTTGAATTAACATAATAGCCAATTAATCCGCCGTGATCATCAAGAGTTAGCTTATTAAAGTTAGACCCATTCACTATGCTAAGAATATAGTTGCCTGTCATTGCATCATACATACTATAAGTAGTTCCAGTAGAAACCACGCCAGGTACGCTGCCAGTTGCCCAAAGATACGCTCGCCCACCATACTCGTTAGGTGAGAGATAATTCATAATCTGGCCGCATCTAAGATTAGTTGTGTAGTCTTTAGTCCAAATCGTCTCGCCGGTATGTAGATTCACAGCCGACCACCCTGCAGGGTTAGCAGTTGAACCTGGATAGTTAACGTAGTAGAGTATGCCCTGTATTATGATGGGTGCAAACTTTGGTTGGTACTGTGAGGTTGACCAGTAGTTGCTTTGTTGATCGTTACCAAATTCTCCGCCCATGGTGCCTCCAAAGGCGATTGGTTTGGTCCACATTATGTGAGCACTGTTTGGCGCGGTAGTGTAGGGTGCGTAGTCTCCTGCTTGGTTGTATTGGCCGGTGTTTGCAAATGTTGAAACTCCAAGGCCTAGCCAGGCACCGCCGATTGCATACCATAAGTCATTGTTTTGGCCATAGATTGGTCGTGTCCAGTACTCTGTTGGCAGTGGGATTACTGGTGCGTATGAGATGGGTTCTTCTTGTACGGTCAAGAGAAATACGTTGCTCTCGGATGCTTCGTAGTAGTCGCCAACGTAGGCATTGGGGAATTGTAGGTTTGTGCCTTGTAGGGTTTCTCCTGGGAAGGACATTTGGAATTTGTATTCGCCAGTTGTGCTTGGTGTGTAGGTGGTGTATGCTCCGCCTGTGTCATCTGAGCTGAAGGGTCCTAGGGGTTTTCTTGGGTTCCGTGGGGTGGGTGAGGTTTACGTACATGTTTTGCCATCTATCACCATAAGCGCCGCTTGCTGTGGGTGGTGGTACGTTGAGCCAGAAGTTGACGTTGACTGTTTGTCCTACTCCGATGGGTGCGGGTGCGATGTTGATGAAGGAGTATGTTGGTAGTGACCATGGTGGGTCATGTGCGTTGGT
>CAWEOM010000031.1:0-69088 GCA_963810665.1 Candidatus Bathyarchaeota archaeon
TTCTCTTAAACAAATAATCAATTGTCAGTAGCGCTTTATTTTTAGAGTAGTTGGTTTCATAAGTTCAATCTGGTCCTTGACTACCCAATGCGCGATGAGGTATTCTTCTTTATCTTGGTCTTAACAGGTTCTCATTAAGTTCAACTCTAAAGTTGAGTGAGTTATCCTCTCTATTTGGCTATGTGGTCGTGGGATTCGCTATCAAGGTTACGCTGTGGAGGTGCACTTGCCACGTGGTAGCATCAAGCATCCAGAGGTCATTTTACTAGCAGCCTTCATAAGCTTCGATGTAGGTATTGCTTTCTAAGTTTATGCCGAATCCAACTTCGTTGCAGTAATTTCGCCCATCCTGCACCGACTTCGCCTTTCGCGGTTGTCATCGATATCTCCAACGATCATTCGACGATAAACTACTTTAGTAGTTGCAGCTCTTCTGGTTGATTCAAACTTTGTAGTGCTGTACTGTTTTTCTTCATAAATATTTTGGAAAGTCAGTAGATGAGGCTGTCTCGTTACAACAACGCAATTCTTTGTCAAGGATAATTTGTTAAAAAACGATTTAAGCGCTTAAGCATGATAGCTTTTGAGGGTGAAGAGTGAAATGTTAAGCCAAAATGAGGAAATCGAAAATGTAACTTTTCAAGCTTTGTCGCATCCAACTCGACGCACAATCATAAGAATTGTGCAGTCAAGAAGCCAAGGTGTTTCATATACTGATATTATTACTGAATTGGGCTTGTCCACTGGAAAGCTTAACTATCATTTAGAGCAGCTCAAGGGTGTCTTAGAGAAGAATCCACTTGGCTACTATGTCTTAACACCGTTTGGAAAAAAAACAGTTGAGCACCTAAACCTTATCGAGCAAAGAACGTCTTCAGAAGATGAGCGATACGTCAAAATTGCGTCTCGGTCTCAGAAGAGGAGTCTTCAACCTTTAGTAAAAGCATTTTTGATAATTGGTATTACTGTGATGGCAGTTATCTTGGCCATGTGGGGCTACATAGGTTACGTTGCGTTTACGGAGGGTGCACCTGTTATTGTTTTCGTTCTTTTGCCTGTAATGTTTGCCATTGGCATAAGTGTTTTTGGCGTTTTAGTTTATACTTTGCTGAATACTCCCCTTTGGCTTAAGAGGTTTGAGCAGAGATTCTTCGGCGAACCTTAATTTTTGCTCTTTGTGTTAAAAATTAATTAGCCAGTTGTCTGTTATCTACCCTGTGAATTGCATGGTTGGCAAGGCAGTAATCGTTATGGGGTCAGATCGGGATTTGGAGTTTTCTCGTGAAATCGCCAAATACCTAAAGCTTCTTGGCGTAAGTTATGCGTTTCGTGTTGCTTCTGCACATAAAACTCCTGAGAGGGTGCTGGCGATACTCAAAGAATTCGAATCCGAAAAAGTGATTTACATAACCGTTGCTGGACGCTCGAACGCCTTAAGTGCCTTTATCGATGGTAACACTGCCAAGCCTGTAATTGCTTGTCCACCATACAGCGAAAAGTTTGGAGGAGTAGATATTTACTCTTCGCTTAGGGTTCCAAGCGGCATCGGGAGCGTAGTCACCATTGAGCCTGAAGGTGCAGCGATTGCAACTGCAAAAATTTTAGGGTTAGAAAACACGGAAGTTCTGGCAAATGTTAAGGGCTATCAAGAGGGCAAAAAGAACGAACTAGAAAAAGCCAATGAGTCAGTGAAAAAACTCAATTAATCATTTGCTTACGATAAACTCTACTTCTTTGATGGATTGGGTTGTACTTTTTTAAAAAGGGGGTGTTCGTTTTCTTTGGTTTTATCTCATGTTGCAGTGGTAGAGTTTGGGCTTAAGCTTGAATAGTCAATGACTGCTTTGCTTGCTTAATTATTCGTAAACTTGTTCGTTCGGTAGTGTGTAAAGCCGTGATTTATGCAATATTGGTGAATATTACTATTACCAAGTGTTTTTTGGTTACCTATAGATAAAGCGATATAAGGACAAAAACAAATAATCAAACCTGAGGCAACAAAGATGGGTAGCGTAAAAGACCTACAAGTAATCCAGAAACCAACTCAAACCGCAATGGGTACAGGCAGATTCCTCTTCTCTGATCGCTACAGCGTTTTTGATTGGGGAGAAATGCCCGACTACATTGAGGGGAAAGGCGCCGCACTCTGCCTTATGGGTGCCTATTGTTTTGAGCAACTAGATAAGCAGGGTGTTAAGACCCATTACCGCGGCTTAGTAAATGCTGCGGGCAAAGCCGTCAAACTTGCCGAGCTAAAAGAACCCTCGAGCATAATGGAGGTCGCGTTGGTCAACGTTTACAAACCCCAAACCAGCGTAACAGGCGGCAAAGTCGTCAACGACTACAGCCAATACACGCCTGCACTAAAAAACTGTCTCATCCCACTCGAAATTATATACCGCAACGGCTTACCTGAGGGATCATCGGTGTTTAAGCGGCTCACACAAGGCAAAATCACTTTGCAGGACCTTGGCTTAGACCACCAGCCCACTCCAGGCGAAACCTTAGCTAAGCCAATATTTGACGTAAGCACAAAACTAGAGGAAACCGACCGCTACATCACGTGGACGGAGGCTAAGAAAATCGCAGGCTTAACAGACCAAGAGCTCACCGACATAAAAGCTGTCCTGCTCAAGGCAGATGAAACCATCAACAAAGCCGCCGCCAACGCAGGTTTGAAAAATGAGGACGGCAAAATCGAATTAGCCTTCAATGCACAACGCCAGCTTATGCTTGTTGACGTGTTGGGTACGCTGGATGAGTGCCGCTTCACCTTCGATGGCGTGCACGTCAGCAAGGAAGTGGCTCGCCAGTTTTACAAACAAACTGCATGGTACAAAGATTTGGAGAAAGCAAAAAAGAACGCTGAAGCCCAAGGCGTGCAAGACTGGAAGTCATTATGCAAGTCGCAACCGCCTAAACTCGACGCCAACCTTAAAACAGTTATCAGCCAAATGTATATGGCAGTGGCAAACGAAATGAGTGGCAAAAAACTCTTCGAGACGCCAAAGCTTGCCACAGTAATTGACGATTACAAAGAGTTTATGAGTGAAAAACCATGAATATGCAAAACAAAATTAAACAAGTCCTAATGGATTACGACCCCGAGGAAGTCCATATAGGTGTATTGGGTTCACATTCAGCCTTGGAAATTGCGTCAGGTGCAAAACAAGAGGGCTTCAAAACTGTTGTGGTCTGCCAAAATGGACGCGAAAAAACCTACGCACGTTACTACCGAAACATATTTGACAAATTCATCTTCCTCGACAAATTCTCCGAAATAACCAACCCTGAATGCGTAAAGGCGTTAACTGAGTTGAACACGATTTTTGTGCCCAACCGCAGCTTTAGCGTCTACGCAGGTTACGAAGCGATCGAACAAAAATTCACTGTACCGCTGATGGGAAACCGTTACCTGCTAAAAACCGAGGAACGCACTGCACCAAAAAACCAGCTGTGGCTGCTCAAAGAAGCGGGCATAGCGCTTCCCAAAGCATTCACGTCGCCCAAAGAAATCAACTGTCCAGTCATCGTGAAAGTCGCCGAAAAAGGCAGAACAATCGAGCGCGCCTTTTTCTACGCTTCCACCCCTGAAGAGTACGAGCTGGAAGCACAAAAACGCATTAAAGCAGGTATAATCACACGCGAGGCGCTAGAAGAATCTGTCATCGAAGAGTACGTTTTGGGCGCCAAATTCAATGCCAACTACTTCTACTCTCCCTTAAACGACGAAATCGATCTCTTGGGTTTTGACCGCCGTATCCAAACCGACCTCGATGGAGTCCTTGACTTACCCGCAAGAGAGCAGCTTGAACTTAACGTTGCCACCCAAAACATCGAAATTGGCCATATGGGTGTCACCATGCGTGAGAGTCAGCTTGAAAAAATCTTTGAAGCTGCCGAGCGGTGGGTGCAGATTTGCCAAAAAGAATTCCCGCCAGGCATGATCGGGCTTTTTGCCCTGCAAGGTGCAGTCACCAAGGACTTGCAGTTCCGAGTCTTCGACGTTAGCCCTCGAGTCCCAGGTTGCCCCTGCGTTGATCCAACATCGCCATACATGAAATACAAATACGGCATCGAAGTAGGCCCTGGCAAACGCGTCGCAATGGAAATTAAGCGTGCGCTAAGAAAAAATCGTCTCGATGAAGTGGTTACATGATTGATAGCGATGCCGTAGGCAAAATTACAGCTAAATATGACTATAGCAAGCTCGCCATCGGCACGTTGGGTTCGCATAGCTCCTTGAACATTTTCAAGGGCGCCAAAGAAGAAGGTTTTCGCACTGTGTGCATCTGTAAAGAGAAAGACGCGATCATGTACCAGAAGTACCCGCTTGTTGACGAATTAATCATAGTTAAGGACTTCACAGAACTACTAAGCGAACGGCTACAGGAGAGGCTGCGCAATCTGAACGTGATTTTAATTCCCCATGGCTCCTTCACTGCATACCTCAGCACTGAACAGTTAACAGACCATCTCAACGTTCCCATGTTCGGCAATAGACAGTTGCTCCACTGGGAAGCCAACCGCAAAAGCCAAGAAGACTGGCTACGACAGGCGGGACTAAGGTTGCCGGCCACTTTCCAGTCACCCGAGGACATTGACCGTTTAGTTATCGTTAAACTGCAGGGAGCTAAAGGTGGCAGAGGTTACTTCCTTGCCAACTCACCCGCAGGCTTCTACAAAAAAGCTGACGAAATGATCAAACGCGGCTTACTCACAAAGGATGACTTGGAGACGGTACATCTGCAAGAATATGCCTTAGGCGTTAACGTGTACCCTAGCTACTTTAGCTCCATCATAAATGACGATGTGGAACTGCTTGCGATGGACCGCCGTTACGAATCTGCAGTGGACTCGATTGGCAAAATTCCTGCCAGCCAACAACTCGAAATTGATATCAACCCCACCTATACAGTTGTAGGCAACTTCCCAATAGTACTCCGTGAATCTCTGCTACCTGAAATGATGCGCATGGGCGATAACGTTCACAAAAAAGCCAAAGAACTCGCCCCGCCAGGAATAATCGGACCCTTCTGTCTCGAAACTGTCATCACCGACGAAGTCAAAATCTACACCTTCGAAATCAGTGCTCGCATTGTGGCAGGCACCAACGTCGGTATCGGCACATCTCCATACGCTTACCTGCGCTACGGCGAGAACATGTATATGGGCAGACGCATCGCAGTCGAAATAAAAGAAGCAGTCAAACAAAAACGGCTACAGGCTGTCGTAGCCTAAACCCCACTTATTCAAGGCACAGTTTTAGGATATCTTCAAAATTTTTGCGGTTTCTATCTTTCTTATAACTTTTCAAAGCAGAAACCAGTTTACTTCTATTTCTTTCTCCGATGATTTGAGCCAACGCTTTTGCAACATTACTGTTGCCTTGAAATAGAAACTGGCAAACCGATGTGACATTAATTACTTTGCGCTTTGTGCTCGCGGTTTCGAAATCCACAATAAAGGGTTTGTCCGCTTTATTCATCAGGAGGTGTTTGGGTGCTTTGCTGAGTTCGCCGTGGTCTAGGCCGATTTCGTCGAGGCGCCAGCACTGTTCCAAAATATCTGTTACAGCTTTGTGGACGACTTCTTTTTCTTTATGTGCCTCAAGCCAAACCTCCAGCAGATCCCCATCCACAAGTTCCATCAACAAAAAGTGCTTGCTCACCGCCGAAAATTTTGGTCCAACAATCACGCTGTTGGCCAAAACAAGTAGTTCAGCCTCGCGTTCTAAGCTTTCGCGGTCTGAGTCAACTCTTTGCATTTTAAGCGCAAACCTCTCATTACCGACATATGCAATCACAACTATACCCACATAACCTTTGCCAAGAACCGAGAGAGTGAAAGCTGAGGCTTTGCCGCTAAACTCCAAAACATCGACTCCGAGTTTTCGGAGTTCCCAGATTCTTTCCTGCATTTCGCTGAGACTTGATCTTGGATAGCAAACAACTGAAGCATAAGGTTCAGCATAGATCTCTACGATAGGTACTTTGATTGGCGGATTCATTTCAGGGTCTCTTTTTATTATAGCTTTAATAGGAACATTATGTTCCAACATAAAGCTATCCTGAAGGGAGAGCAATGCCGCGTTTCAAGCAAATCCCCCAAATACAAGCGCTAATGTGCAAGAAGGAGCGCATCCGAAACATAGGGATAATAGCACATATCGACCACGGCAAAACGACTCTGGCGGATTCATTGTTGTCTGGGGTTGGGTTGCTTTCGCCTAAGATGGCTGGAATGGCAAGGGTGCTTGATTATCTTCCTGAAGAGCAGAAACGTAAAATCACCATAAAAACCGCCAACATAACTTTACTCTACAAGGCAGATAATGAACCTTATATCATTAACTTGGTGGATACACCCGGGCATGTAGATTTCACGGGCAAAGTCACAAGGGCGCTACGTGTTATCGATGGTGCGGTAGTGGTTGTGGATGCGGTGGAGGAGATTATGGCGCAGACCGAAATTGTTACACGCCAAGCGCTCGAAGAACGTGTGCGCCCCGTGCTATTCATCAACAAGGTGGACCGATTAATCACTGAGTTGCAGTTTACTGAGGAGCAAATCCAACGGAAACTTAATAAGATAATCGGTGCTTTCAACGATTTAATCGAACTTTACACTGAACCACAGTTTAGCAATCAGTGGAAAATTAGCACATCCCATTACAACGTGGCTTTTGGCGCTGCACTGCATGGCTGGGGCTTCAATCTCGGCATGGCACAGCGGCAAGGCATTAAGTTTTCAGACATAATAGCTGCTTACAAAAATTCAGAATCGGCTAAACTGCAGAGAACCTTTCCCGTCCACGAAGCCATTTTTGAGTTGGCAATCAAAACCCTTCCGAACCCGCGGCAGGCACAAATTTACCGTACTAGGAAAATCTGGGGTGGAGACATCAACTCAAGAATCGGCGAAGCCTTGGTTAAGTGCATTGATGAAGCGCCTGCTGTGATGTACGTCACTAACGTCCATGCCGACTTAAATGGTGACACACTTGCAACTGGCAGAGTGTTTTCTGGTAAAATTACAAAGGCCGATCGGTTGCAACTTGTGGATGCGTTAACGGAAACAGAGGTTAAAACCGTTTACCTGGACATGGGTGCCCTACAAGAAGAAGTCAGCGAGGTTTCTGCGGGTAACTTAACCACCTTAATCCTATCAGGTAAGGTTGAGTCTGGTGAAACTCTCCTTGACTTAGTATACAAAGATGGCATGGTTCCTTTTGAATGCATCAACTACGTTTCCGAGCCAGTGGTGACTTTGGCTGTTGAGCCCCAAAACCCCAAAGACATAGCGACGTTGCAGATTGTGCTTGAAAAGCTTGCTGCTGAAGACCCTAACCTCAAAGCAACCATGGACAAGCAAACGGGTGAGTACCTGCTAAGCGGCATGGGTGAGTTACACCTTGAAATAGCCGTTAACCAACTTAAACGCGGCGGCATAGACGTTTCGGTTTCATCGCCACGGGTTGTTTATGCGGAAAGCCTATCGAGGAAGGGCGTGGTGGCGCTGGCGAAGAGCCCCGACAAGCAAAGCAGCTTTTGGGTGCAGGTGGAGCCCCGGCAAGAACAATCCGTATTGTCAGCAGCTGATAAGGGCACTGTTTTTACGGTTGATGAACACCGCAACGCGCTAATTGATAGGAGCGACAAAATCCATGCCGTTTCTAGAGATGTCCTTGAAGCGGTAATCGCTGGGTTTGAGTACGCTTGCAAGGCGGGACCGCTGTGCGGTGAACCCATGCGGCAAGTTAAAGTAAACCTGATCGATTTTCAACTCGGCAAAGACGCGGCAGGTAACTCAGAAGTAATGCGGGGCGTGGGCAAAGCCATCTTCGCAAGTTTCTTAACCGCAGAACCAACCCTGCAGGAGCCCATATACAAAATCGTCCTATCTGTGGCATCGGAATTGGCAAGCGAATGCTCACGGATACTTAGCACTCGTCATGGAAAAGTTACCCAATTCGAACAGAAAGGTATTCTAGCACAAATTACAGGATACATTCCCGTCGCAGAAACATTTGGTTTCTCACAGGAACTCCGCTCGGCATCCTCAGGAAAAGCCATCTGGCAATCGCTATTTGACCACTGGGAGCAAATGCCCTCCAAACTCGCTGCAGAAGTCATCGCCGATTTACGGAAACGCAAAGGCTTGGCGCCTGAGGTACCAAAGCCCGAAAAATTTATGGAGCCCTAATTATGCACCTCGATGTGCCGTTTGACTTGGATTTCTCGCTTTGCTGCGGACAAGTGTTCCGGTGGAAAAAAATCGGAGGATGGTGGTATGGCGTCGTCGGCGAAAACATCCTGAAAATCCGTCAATACGGTAGCGAACTCGAGTTTGAGGGGGTGAACGAGGAATTTGTTCGGCTTTACTTCGGGTTAAATGACAATTTAGAGCAGATCAGCCAGTGCATCGCCAAAGACACCTACATCCAAAAGGCGCTAAGCCACTTTGAGGGTTTGCGGATTCTGCGGCAGCCGCCATGGGCCTGCCTAATCGGTTTCATCTGTGCCACTTACAAAAACATCGCCGCCATTGAGCTGATGCTACGGAAAATGTCAGAGAAGTACGGAGAAAAACGCTTCTTTGACGGCAAAGAATTCTATCTTTTTCCGTCGGTTGAGCGGCTTGCGTTGGCAAGTGAGAATGGACTGCGGGAATGTGGTTTGGGTTACCGCGCTAAGTATTTGGAGTCGACCGCCAAAAAAATCCGTGAGGAACAGTTTGACCTTCAAACCTTGAAAGCAATTCCCTACTTGGATGCGCGCAAGAAACTGCTCGAGTTATCAGGCGTGGGCTTGAAGGTAGCCGATTGCGTGCTGCTGTTTTCTCTGGAGAAGTCGGAGGCGTTTCCCGTGGATGTCTGGGTAAAACGCGTTATCCTAAATCACTACGCAAATCAATTTCCAGTGGAACTGATTAAGAAAATGCGTAGCCACGACTCTCTCACCAACAGTGAATACTTAAAAATCGGTGATTTTGCACGCGCGTACTTTGGGCGATATGCAGGTTACGCTCAGGAGTATCTCTTTCATTACGAGAGAACACAACGTTAAAATTCTGTAATTCAGCAATTCCTGCTGGTGAAACATATGAGTGAGGGCAAAATTGATCAATTAATCAAACAAAAAAGAGTTTTCCTAACACAAGCTTTGAAAGATTACTCTGCGGGCGGTAATGATATGCTCGACGACATCGAAGCAACGCTGCAAGAGGCTAGATTGGAATTAGCACATAACTTAGAACTCGCGAGTTGTCTGCGCGAAGAAGGCGAAGAAGCGCACCAAAAAGAGTGCCTCCAAATGTACACAGCATGGTATAAGAAATGGTTTGGAGAAGACTAATTATTGAATTTTCTATGCTTTTGCACTTTACATTTGCAAGTATTTCCAGCATCCTGGTAAGCTTGTTATCCTGAACTATATTTAGTCTTTGTCAATGTTAAGATAATTTATTTTATAGTTGGAACTAGAATAGCTGGGCTCGCCAAGTACACAATATTTGTTTTTCCTGATTAAAGCATTCAACTTTTTACCTCGGTGAGGCAATATTCATTTTGCCGCTTGCTTACTTTATTCTTCTGCGGAAAATGTTTAAATCCAATCTGCAATAGCAATATTAAGAGTACAGCGGTTTGGGCCCGTAGCTCAGTTAGGTAGAGCGCCAGACTCATAATCTGTTGGTCAGGTGTTCAAATCACCTCGGGCCCACCATCCACAATCTAAGAGGGTCCAGATTTAACGATGAAACCCACGAGTTTCCCCAGATTAAAAACAAAACCCTTATGCCCTTAGAAGATATTGTTAATTGCAAAAGAGGAATGATGCGCTTTTAGTCCCAAAAAACGAGCTCCGAGAAACGCCAAAAACAGAGGTCGAGGCATTAGTTACCCGATGAATATTGGAGATGAATTTGAAGTTGACATTTTTGATATAGCTCCTAACGGGGAGGGTGTTGGGAAAATCAAAGGCTTCCCTGTCTTCATTAAAAATGCAAAACTTAACGCGCATGTAAAAGTAAGGATAACTGCCCTAATTAGCGGTGCAGTTGATGCCGAATTAGTCTCATAACCGCGAACCAAATTGTGTATTCGGTATCATTAATTTTTCTGCTTTTTTTTTATCATTTACGTTGGTATGTTCTTGTGATAGAACAACTTTTGTTCTCAAAAGAACACCATGGCTGGCTATGCACAAAAAGTAATTGTCTACCATAGATAGCTCTCCGTTTCAAATAATCACAATCGTGTTTTTGGCTTTCTGACTCTGCTTCAACAAAAACTTACGTTCAGATTTAGGTTTCAAGTAAGCGATTTACATCAACTTTTGCTAAAGCAGTTATGGATTAGGATTGAGCGTATTGATAGGCTCAACTATAACCATAAGCAAAAAAATAAGCACATTTTATTCGACTATTTCTCTGAATATGTCGTTGATTGCCATTATCTTTTTTTTAAACGCACTCCCGATAATTCAGCCCTTTTACATGGTACTCTTCGGTGAAGGATTCTATCCCATCCTCAGCAATTAAACTATGATAGATACGGAAGAAAGCGTCGCCCCCATAAAGGCTTAGCTGCAAGGGGGCCAGTCCCGTTTCGTAGTATCCGCTGTATGTACGTTTTTCAACGATGTAATCCTTAGTTTTGTCTATGGCCCATAGGCTGCAATAGTTAATTTCTCTGCACCATCCTTTGTGACCAGGACTGTGTCTTCGATTCTTACCCCGCCAAAATTAGGTATGTAAATTCCGGGTTCAGCTGTAACAACATTACCCTTTTCCAGCAATTCCTCGCTATCGGGGCTCAAAGTTGGTGTTTCATGAACCTCCAAACCCACCCCATGCCCAAGGTTATGCACAAAAAACTCGCCGAACCCCATATCTTCAATCACCCGCCTAGCCGCCAAATCCACTTCGCGTGCTAAAACATGGGGTTTGATTGTTTCAAAAGCCCTTTGATGTGCCAATTGAACTGTCTCGTAGATTCTCTTCTGTTTCTTCGTTGGTTTGCCCGCTATGAATGTTCGGGTAATGTCGGATCTGTAAAAACGGTATGTTGCGCCTAGATCAACCGTTATAAAGTCTCCTTCCTGTATCGTTTTTTCCATAGACGTGCCATGGGGGTACGCGCAGCAGAAGCCTGAAGAAACGATTGTTTCAAATGCTAGCCCATCCGAACCTGCCTTGCGCATTGCATACTCGGCTTCGGCGGCGATTTGTTTCTCTGTTACGCCTAATCGAATAGTTTCGGCAGCGGCTTTGGCTCCGATATCTGCTATTTTGCAGGCTTCCCGTATGAGTTTGATTTCTTGTGCGTCCTTAATTTCTCGAAGCCCACGGATTATATGGTTGGCTGGTTCAAGTTTTTCTTCTCCGCCCATTGCCTTTGAGAGTGCGCGCCAACTGTCAATAGACAGGGTGTCAACGGCAAGTTTTTCATTTGAGGTTCTTCGTGCGATTTTCTCCATCAAATTCTCGCCTTGTTTTAAAAGTTCTATGTTAAAGCCCGTGACTTCGGCTTTGGCTTGCTGGTAGTTGACACCCGACACAAAAAGTACACACTCGCCTTGCGGTGGTATAAGAAGTGCCTTTGCTCCTTGAAAACCCGTGAAGTAGGTTATGTTTGCAGGGTTGAAAAGCGCCCAATTTTCTGGTTTTTTTTGCTTGGCTGAGGCTTGTTTAAGTCTGTCGGTTCGTATCAACTGTTTCGCCTGCAGATAGGCAATTGTTTAGGTTGTTTTAAATTTTCGGTTCTCTTATTTGGGTTGTTGGTACTGGTTTTTTGTTTTTTCTCGTATACTTGCCTGATGAGAGGCTTTTGTTTATCTTATCTAAGAATTTAGACAAAAAATATTCATACTTCAACCCACTAATCGACTTTACAATCGATCCTGACAGGTAATACTTTGCATGGAAAAACATTAATTTTTATACAAAGAACCCATTAGCTTAATATACTGTTCAACTGAAATAACTACTCTAAACCTCTTGGAGGAACAAGGTTGCTCGGTTACGCAGGAACAATATTATACGTCAATTTAACCACGGGCAAAACCCGCACAGAAAAATTAAACGAAGAAACCGCAAAAAAATACATCGGCGGCATCGGCCTAGGAATGAAACTTTGGTTATCTAACTCAAAAGCAGGTGTTGACCCCCTTAGTGAGGAAAACCCACTCGTTCTCGCCCTTGGGCCAGTTTCAGGAACTATGTTTCCGACAGGCGGTAACGGGCATGCTTTCATATCTAAATCACCTGAAACAAACGGTGTCGGTGAAGCAGTAAGCCACGGAACTTTTGGTGCAGAACTCAAACGCGCAGGATACGACGCAATCGTCTTTACTGGCAAAGCAGAAAAACCAGTTTATCTCTGGATAGACGATGATGCAATCCAAATGTTTGATGCAGCCCACATCTGGGGCAAGTCACCTTCAGAGACTGAAGACGCAATAAAAGATGAACTCGGCGATTACTATATCAGAGTTGCAGCCATCGGCTTAGCTGGAGAAAAGCAATCTAAAATTGCGTGCATAATAAACGAGAAGACTCGTGCTGCTGGTCGTACTGGTTTAGGCGCGGTCATGGGTAGCAAAAACCTCAAAGCTATTGCCGTTCGAGGTACACACGACATAATTGTTGCAAAACCCGAAGAATTCATGGATATGGTCAAAGAATTCCATGAACGCATGAAGGGGCCTGCTGCACAGAAATATCGTACGCTTGGCTCAGTTGAAAACGTCCTGATAACTAACAACCTTTACTGCATGCCAACCCGTAACTATAGCACTTCACACTTTGAGAACGCGGCAGCAGTTAGCGGCGAAGAACTAAACCAACGTCATGTCGCAAAAATCATAGGTTGCAACTCATGCGCGATGCGCTGCGAACATGAAGCTATCGTCAGAGAAGGACCTTACAAAGGCGCATTGGCAAGAATGGAATACGATAATCTTTGGGCTCTTGGACCTAACTGCGGTGTAGACAAGTTAGACCCAATAATTAAAGCTGCAGAACTTTGCACTTACTACGGCTTAGATGCAACAAGCACGGGTGTAACAATAAGCTTCATCATGGACTGTCACGAAAAGGGTATATTAACTCATGAAGAACTCGGTGGAATCGACGCGCACTTCGGGAACGGAGATGCAGTAGTTCAACTTGTAGATAAAATCGGTAAACGAGAAGGTATCGGTGACTTGCTAGCTGATGGCGTTAAGGCTGCAGCACAGAAAATCGGCAAAAATTCAGCCGAACTTGCTCAGCACATTAAAGGTTTGGAAGTTACAGGTTACGATTTAAGATGCCTTAAGACTGCGGCTTTGGCTGCAGCTGTTTCATTCCGTGGTGCGGACCATAACCGAAGCGGTGCTTATGCTTTAGACATTAAGGGTTCCGTTGACCGTTTCAAAGCTGAGAAAGGCCGCGGTAAACTCGTCAAAGACTCCGAAGACCTCTTCGTAATTATTGATTCACTAATCGTCTGTAAAAATGCTAAGAGCACGTTCTACCAAGAACTAGCTGATATGGCAAAACTCTACACTTCAACAACCGGTCTCTTAATTACTCCCGAAGAATTAGCTGTTGCAGGAGAACGGATAAATACCCTTGCCAAACTTATCAACGTCCGAGAAGGCATGACCCGAAACGACGATACTCTACCTTGGAAAGTAATGAATTTACCCGTCTCAGACGATGGTCCTGCAAAGGGCGCTTTGGTAACTCAAGAAGAACTAGATTTGTTGCTTGACGATTACTATCAAGCCCGCGGCTGGACCGTTGAAGGAATCCCCACCAAAACAAAACTTCAAGCATTGGATTTACAGGAGTTCACAAGTCTAATTAAAGGCAAAGAGGCGTAAAGAGAATGGTAAGGCTTCACAAAAGAAAATTCATCTCTGCTGATCCTGAGAAATGTGTCGGCTGCCAAATCTGTGAATATGCTTGCTCAATGAATAAAGAAAAAGTATTCAATCCGCTAAAATCACGTATTCGCCTAGTTCGCGTTAATCAACTCGCCAACATGGCCGTTACCTGTAGACTCTGTGAAGACCCCGCATGCGTCGCGGCTTGCCCACGAAACGCCCTATCACAAGCCGAAGATACTGGAAACATTGTCTTAGACAAAGACAAATGTAACGGTTGCGGCTGGTGCATTGAGGCCTGTGACTACGGCGCTATGATGTTGCACCCAGAAACTAAGGTTGTCTATGTCTGTGATCTGTGCAAAGACAAAGCCGATGGTCCGCAATGTGTTAAGTGGTGTCCTGAAGAGGCGCTAACAGTTGTTACAAGCGATGTGCTGGCTCAGAAAGCAAGAATCAGCGCAATCAGAAAGCTCTTCCAAGAAAAAGAAGAGGCCCAATAATTAGGCAATTTTTTTAGCCTAAATCCACCTTTTAAGTTATTTTTACAATAACTTTGTGTGTTTTCTTTGAAATGTTTTAATAATCTTCTCCTATATGTCACATACTTGTTTGCCTATGGCATTTGCATTTATCCTTAATGAAATTTCAACTATAGGCTACTCTTTTTAGCTCCAAATATTCACTTCTAAAAAATGTAAAAGAAATTCAACATAATATTCAATACAAGACTTATAAACGGATATTACCACAACAAATCGACTATAAAAAATGATTTTTCGCATTGCGGGCCGCAAAGCAGATTTTATAAGTACTTTAAAAAGTGACCCCGAAGAAATTAGTTAGCTCAAACTAAATTCGTAGATCAGCTCGAGTTCTGCTTAATTCCCGTAGGGTGCTCTCAACACTCTTCTTTATGTCGCCAACATAAGCAGCCCGGTCATGAACTGCTTTCTGCACAGCCCCCGCAACAATGAAGCCTGCACCTATGATTTCTCCCACAGGAGAAGGATCTGGAAACACAATGCACGCGACGCCTATTTTTATGAGGCTGGATTTGTTGCCTTCACGCCAGAGTTTTTTTGTTTTCTCTGTATCTTTTGCGGTGCTTTTTATCGCTCTATGCGTATCAGCGTAGCATTCGGTTAACTCATGAAGTGTTTTAGTTGTTTGTTTTGCCTTCTCCATCTTTCTTCACACATATACTACTGTTTAGCCAAAGAAAAACTTTAACACACATAACTCCCCGTTTTGTACGTCTTTTTACTTTAAGGACCAGGGATGTTTATGGTAACGCTATAAACTTTGGCTATCTCACGGGTTGTATTTGTACATAGTGATGCTAAAAGTGGTAGCGCATTTGAGCTTTCATTAAAAAACATTTTAGATTGTTTTCTCCAAGTCCGCGATGAAACGCTCAAACACCTTCAAACCCCCCCTCCAGAAATCAGGCGATGCAACATCCAACCCAACAATGCTACCGAGTTCCAGAGGCGACTTGCTGTTGCCAGCGGACAACAAACCGACGAGTTTAGGAACAAAACCTTTCCCTTCTTCAAGATAACGCTCATAGAGGGAGTAGACGAACATTTGCGCGTAAACGTAGGGGTAATTGTAGAAGCGGTAGTTTGCCATATAATAGTGTGGCTTCATGGTCCATTCAGCTTGCATTTCCGGAAACCACGTGACGGCGTCGCCAAATATGTGATCGCGAGCTATTGTCCAGTCGCGACAGATGGTGTTGTAATCCAAGAATTCGCTCTGTTCAATCGAAGCATAGAGAGCCTGCTCAAATCGCACCCGCGCTGTGACCTGGAAAGTTGTCATTCCTGCTTCATCCAAAACTGAACAAAGCAATGCTTTGCGTTCTGCATCATTTGCCCCATCTAGCATCAGATCAGTAAGGAGGAGTTCGCCAAAAATAGATGCAGTCTCTGCGACAATTGAGGGCACCCTCGTGTTGAGTACGGTTTGTTTTCTTGACATGTACCAGTCATGCGTAGCGTGACCCAGCTCATGTGCGAGTGTGAAGACGTCGCTTAGGGTTCCGTTAAAGCTTTGTAATATATAGGCAGATTTGCCATTGTAGTGGCTTGCGCAGAAGGCTCCGTTACGTTTCCCGAACCTTGGCGACGCGTCGATGTGTTGTTTTGTAAACATCTCCTTGACTGCCTCGGCATAAGATGGATCAAAACGGCTGTAAGCGTCGGTGATTAAGTCCTTTGCCTGTTGATAAGTGAATTTGCGTTCCTCCGTACTGGGCAATGGTGCTATGAGATCATGGTTGCCTAACGCCGTTAAACCCATAAGTTTCCCTTTCAAATTAAGGTAACGTCGATAAGCAACTGCGCCTTCTTCTACAGTCGCCAGTAAGTTCTCGATTATGGCTTGTTGCGTGTCGTTGCTGATCAGGCTTGACTCCATCGGCGATGAGTATTTTCTGCGTTTAGAAACCATTACCCAATCGTTGCATATGCTACGTAGTGCTGCCGAGAAGATTTCACCGTCTTTGCCCAGTAGACCATAGATTGCACGATTTGCCGACTCCCTAGTGGCACGGTCGGGGTGGGACAAAAGTCCGTTTACTTCACCGTAGCTCAGAGTCTTCTTCTCCCCCAAAACACAAACATCAAACAAGCGAGTGTTTAGCCATTTACTCTGGAGTTCCTCCCAAGCGTTGACGCCGAACTGGTCCTTCTCGATGATAAGCTGTTCCTCCACCTCACTTAGTTGATGTTCCACCCGGCGCTGGGCACGTTGGAGCATATGCTTGTAACTAGCTAAAGCAGGCTCCTCAATCAGTTCGGGTTTTGCTTTAAGGAGTTTACCGAGGTCCAGTGAAAAAAATGCAAGTTGTTTGCTGATTTTAGCTTCAAGTTTGTCCACTTTATCATTGAGAGCCTGTGCCTCGGGTTGAGTCATATCAGCAGAAAACGAGAGGCCTGCATAGAGACCAATGTCATTAATTTTTGAGTCAAATGCCTCAACCTCCCGAAGGCATCCAAGTAAGCCTTCGGCTGATAACATTTCAATTTTGCTGCGATATTTCCGTTCAAACTCTTCTGCCAATATGGTGGTTTGGGAGATGGCTTGCTGGATTTTTGGGTCAGTACTGCTTGGGAACAATTCCGTTAAGTTCCATCTGATTTGTTGGGTAGTCAAAGACTGTTGCCTCTTTTATGGTATTAGTAGTTGGGTTATTTTGTATTGTGTTACCTAACTACGTTTTAAACATGCAGAATTTATTGTGCTCATGTTTTTATTGTTATGTTTGATTTCAGGTTTGTTCTTGCAGTCTCTCAGATTATGTCTCTTTGTGATATGACATTTTGAAATATCATGCCCATCTTCTAATTGTCAACGCTTCTCTGAGAATTCTGGGAAATTGAAAGATAAAGCAAATCGGCATTTCCAAAATTGAGCGGGTAACATACTCTATTGACTTAGCTAAAAAAAATAAAAAATGAAAATGTGCGAACCAAAATCTACTTGGGTTTAACCTTGAATTGTTGGTTTTAGCACATTAGGGTTTGTTCAAAGACTTCAAGAATTAGTTTTCTACCTTTTTTGATTGTGACGTAGTGTGTTCCGCAGATTGGGCAGGGAACAAATTCGAATTGTTCCACGGCGTCAAACTCAAAGTTCGACTTGCATTCTGGGCAAGTAAACATTATCGTTGCTATCATTTATTATCCTCCCTGATTTTTAGTTCAATTCCAATTAAGCATGTAACGTTAGTTTCTGACTACAGCTATAGAAACAGCTTACTTGTAACTTAGCATTAAAATTGGCATCTATTTATTAATCCTTTCTGTACAAAACAAAGGTCTGTAATTCCACACGCAACATAGAACCTAAGAATCCGAGCAGAAAAGGATTTCCCCCCTTCAAGTGTTACCGTTCAACCTTTTATAATCGAAATTCTTTTTCAACTATACCTACTTGTTTTTCCAGTTCCTCTTTTTAGCTATAATATCTGTTTTTCTTTAATGTCGTCTTGACTGTCGTTAAAATTCTTCAGTAATTCATTGTCACTTACCTTCACAAGCCTCTCTGCGAGTTTGTCAATGAGTTAGCGGATTTCCCATAGCTCCAACGCTACAATTTTAAGGGTTCTTTTTTACTTTTCCGGAACGACCGCGTTAACCAACAAAGCCACCAAGTAGACAACTCTGAAAATAGGCGGATGCGTTATTAAAATTTCACTAAACCAGACAGAATATTGGTGCAATCGCTAATGCATCGATCTCAACCAGCCAATCTGGGTTTACCTAAACCTGCCACAAACAGGACCGTAATACTGAGAACTTTTTTCCGCTCCATTTTCCTGGAAAGCTGGAAGCTTTCCAGAGGCTTTTGGCCTTGCACAAAGTAAATATTGAATTTCACAATGCTTTCAAGCGCAGCGCTGGTTTCTTTGAGTATTTTTTCGATGTTGCTAAAACCTGCATTGTTTGTTCTTTTTAGGCTATTTTTGCCGACAATGTTGCCTTTTTCATCAATTGCGTTTTGCCCGCAAATGTATATTGTTTTGTGTTCTCCACTGACTGATATAGCTTGTGAGTAACCCCCTTGGGGATGCATTGTTGGGGGGGGGTCAACTTAGTTTAAGCCTATACCAACGAGCATTTGCTTTTGTTAAAATACGTTTTACCAAGATGCGATGGTGCTACGGGCAGGATTCGAACCTGCGAACCCCTGCGGGAAAGGATTTCCCATCATAGGGCCAAAACTCACCTGGCCAAATTTTGATCTTGAGTCCTTCACCTTTGACCTGGCTTGGTTACCGTAGCCTGTGATGCAGTACAGAAGGTTTGGATTCTGGCTTATTAATCATTCCCATCCACCGCAAAAGTAAAAACACCTTTACCACTGTAGATACCAACGTATTTCAACTCTGCATTGAATAATAATAGGCAACAGTCAACAAATGAGTGAACTTGGAGATGGATGTATCCAATTGATGGTGACTTCGCCACCATACCCGATGTTGGTCATGTGGGACGAGCTATTTTGCAATGCCGACTCGACGATAGCTGAGTTGTGGCCGAAGCTAGAGGCAGACGGCGAATGGGCTACGGTGCAAAAAATCTACGACACGATGCACACTTATCTCGCCCAAGTTTGGGCAGAAACCCACCGCGTCTTATGCGACGGTGGCATAGCAGCAATAAACATCGGGGATGCCACCCGTAACATCAAGTGTAAATTTTAACTTTTTCCAAATTACATGTGTGTAACCGAGGTATGTGAAAAAATCGGGTTCACTGCTCTGCCCTATATTTATGGAAAAAACCTGCTACCAAACCCCTGCCCAAAGGAAAAGGCGTTTTTCTGGGATCAGGATTTTTGCCTCCAAACGCCTATATTACGTTGGATTGCGAATTTATTCTACTTTTCAGGAAGGGTAAACTTCCCAAGTTTGAACCTTACCACACTAAGCGCTATGAAAACGCGTTTACAAAGACTCAACGGGAAGAGTGGTTTAGCCAGATATGGGCGATAAAAGGTACACGCAAAACCTCGGGTGAATTAGAACGGCGCAAGGCTGCTTATCCCGACGAAATAGCAGAACAGCTAATCAGAATGTTTAGTGTCAAAGGTGAAACCGTTTGGACCCCTTCTTGGGATCCGGAACAACTGCAAAAGTTCAATAAAAAATGAGTGGAACAGCATATAGGCTATGAGTCTGAATTCAAGTTGCTATCAACAATAACAACGAAGATTCAGCAGGCTAAAATAGACATGTTGCTAACGTCGAAATTGCAAAACGCCTCTGAGTTGGTCTTTATGAATTTTATCGTTTTACTCACTTGTCAATTGCAGATTTTTTCAAGGCAATCGGCACTTTTTAATACCGCCAAAGCAAAAGCTCAACCAAAGGTCAGGGTAATTGACTAAAGAAACCTCAACCAAGGATAAACCTTATGGGTTTGGTAACACTGCACGCCGCTTTCCCCACCCGCGACGCCAAAAAGGTAGCATCGCCAAAGATCGCTTTGCTTTCGACCAATCCATACAGGGTCACGATTGTCAGAAAGTGCGAAGGGGTGGCGATTTTTTGGTTCAGCGTCGGGATTTCTTCGGCGAGAAAGAGGGGGAGGCAACAGTGTTTGAGGTTAAAACCGCTAATTCCAGGGTTACAGAGGAGCAGCTGAATCGCAAGCAAAAGTTACGAGGTCGCTACAGACTTGTTAGATACTGAGTACTTGGTTGAAGTTGTACAACGAACCCTTTTGCCTTTTAGCTATTGTTGAATAACTAAGCCTTTTTCTAGGTGAAAATCATTCACGGAATATGTTTTTTCACAATTAATCAGTTTATATATTTAGGATAATGAAAAAACGGTTATTTGGTCTTATACGCTTAACCAAACCAGTTAGCAGCAATTTATTACCTTATTAGCTGTTTTTTACTCCTTTTTCCAGTTTTGCTTCATGAAACGCAATACCCGCGGCTTTTTTCGACAATATACTCTATGAAAGTTTATAGTCCTTAGCTTATCAAGCATTATACACGACAAAGTTTATTAGTTAGCTATGCAGCTTCTGTTTGTGCTCTTAGAAAACTTTAGAGAACCCTTTTTCGAGTTGGAAACATCCAGCATCGGGGGAACTGAAAGGTTTGAAAAAAATATGCTGCATCAAAAATCACAATCATCATTATTCCTTGTTCATTCTAAATTTATTGGAGAACTAAAAAATTGACTACCATACAAAATATCCAGAAAGACGACATTCATAACCTCCTAAAAACCTTTTTTAGCGACAAAGGTCTAGTCCGCCAGCATCTTGACAGCTACAATGAATTCATCGACCACGGCCTCCAAGAAGTGGTTGACGAAGTGGCTGAAATCCCCATTGAAGTGCCAGAAAGCCCCTATAAAGTCAAACTCGGCCAAATCTGGGTGATTGACCCCCAATCACGTATAACTGGACCATATGCGACCGAAGTAGACGGGACAAAACATGAAATTTACCCGATGGAAGCCCGTCTAAGAAACTTGGCGTATTCTGCCCCTATAGCATTGGAAATGACTCCAATCATTGACGGCAGAGAACAAGACACAGAACTAGTTTACATAGGCAATATTCCTGTTATGCTGAAAAGCAAACTTTGTTTCCTCAGTCAGCTCAGTCGGGAAGAACTTATATCCGCTGGAGAAGACCCAGATGACCAGGGTGGATATTTTGTCGTTAACGGGTCTGAGCGCGTCATCGTCGCCATGGAAGACCTCGCGCCAAACCGAGTTATCGTCGACATAGATGAAAAGGGTACCTCGCCAATATATCAAGCAAAAATCTTCTCAACCACAGTCGGATTTAGAGCCCGAATTGAACTCAAGCTGAAATCAGACGATGCTATCTATGTTACCATGCCGGGTGTGCCGACAGAAATTCCATTCGTTGTCATAATGCGTGCACTTACGTTGGAGAAAGATAGGGACATCGCTGAAGCAGTTTCTCTCGATCCTGACACCCAAAGCCAACTTGGCGCATCATTTGAAAAAGCCATCGGCGTAGACACACCTCAAGATGCTATACTCTTCATCGGGAACCGTGTTGCCCACGGACAGGTCGAAGAATATCGACTCCAAAAAGCAGAAACCGCGCTTGACAAAAACTTTTTGCCACATCTAGGCAGAAGCGACCAAAACCGGAAGGAAAAAGCCGCGTTCCTAGGCGAAATGGCAACCCGTGTAATTCAACTAAAAACAGGCAGACGACAACCAGACGACAAAGATCACTTTAAAAATAAACGTCTACGCCTCGGAGGGCCACTTCTTAGCTGACTTATTCCGGGTCTCATTCCGGAACCTTACGCGTGACATAAAATACCAACTTGAACGCATCGGCGTTAAAGGTCCAATAATTACAGTTTCTGCAGCCGTGCGCCCAGGAATAATTACCGAACGATTCCAGCATGCATTGGCAACTGGTAACTGGGGCAGAGGTAGAGTTGGCATTACACAACTCCTTGATCGAACCAATTACATCTCAACTTTGAGCCACCTAAGGAGGCTCCAATCACCGTTGAGCAGAAGTCAACCTAACTTCGAAGCCAGAGACTTGCATCCGACTCACTGGGGTAGATTATGTCCTAATGAGACCCCTGAAGGCTCAAATTGCGGTCTCGTGAAGAATCTCGCATTATCAGCCTCAATAGCAGTAGGCGTAAACCCCGACAGAATTAAACAACTACTCTTTGAAATGGGAACAGTTCCAGCATTTGAATCCAGTATTGAATTGCGGATGTCAGGTGCCAAAGTCTTTGTGGACGGAAACATAATCGGTTATTGCAATAACCCACAAGACATGGTGCAGTCCTTCCGCCAGAAAAGACGATCCGGTGAAATCTCAACAGAAGTAAACGTAACATACTTCTCCAAAGACCAAACAGAAACCGAAGAAGTACACGCTAACTGCGACGAAGGCAGAGTTAGACGCCCACTTATAATTGTAGAAAATGGTATTCCCAAACTACAAAGCAAACATTTTGAAAAAATAGGCTTGGGCGAATGGACCTGGGAAGACATCGTTAAAAATGGCTTAGTCGAATACCTCGATGCTGAAGAAGAAGAAAATGCATTTATCGCATTATCATACGAAAACATAGAACCAAAAACTACTCATTCAGAAATTGCTACTTTCACCATTCTCGGCATCTGTGCATCCACTATACCTTATCCAGAACATAACCAGTCCCCGCGCAACTCATACCAAGCCGCCATGGCAAAACAAGCTTTAGGTGTTTACGGCACAAACTTCCACCATCGCGTCGACTCACGCTCACACATACTTCATTACCCCCAAGTTCCAATAGTTCAAACAGAAAACATGGATGTGATGGGCTACAAACAACGCCCCACAGGACAGAACTGCGTCGTTGCTGTGCTCAGTTTCGAAGGCTACAACATGGAGGACGCTATCATATTCAACAAGGCTTCTATAGAACGCGGCTTAGCACGCTCAACATTTTATCGTATCTATGAAGCCGAGTGTCGCCAATATCTCGGAGGCTTAAAAGACAAATTCACAGTCCCCGAGCCAGGTACCCGTGGCTATCGTGGCGAACAATATTATCGTTTACTCGAACCTGATGGCATAATTAGCCTTGAATCCCAAGTCGTCGGTGGAGACGTACTCATCGGAAGAATAAGCCCACCTCGATTCCTCGAAGAATACAAAGAATTCGAAGTTAAAGGGCCCTCAATGCGTGACACGTCCATAGACATGCGCCCCTCAGAAACAGGAACCGTGGACGGTATATTCATTACTCAATCAGGCGAAGGTAGCCAACTCGTCAAAGTCCGAGTTCGTGACCAAAGAGTTCCTGAACTTGGCGATAAATTTGCAAGTCGGCACGGGCAGAAAGGTGTAATTGGCTTAATCGTTCCGCAAGAAGATTTGCCCTTCACAGACGACGGTATGGTTCCGGATTTAATCATCAACCCCCATGCTATCCCTTCAAGAATGACCATAGGTCAATTCATCGAATCCCTCTCAGGCAAAGCTGCAGCATCAAGAGGCAAACCCGGTGACGGTACACCATTCGCAAACGAAGGTCCTGACGAAGTACGCAAAAACCTCGTCAAACTCGGCTTCAGCCACACTGGAGGCGAAGTTTTTTACAATGGCACTTCGGGAGAAAAGTTCGTTGCAGATGTTTTCGTAGGTGTCGTTTACTACCAAAAACTTCACCACATGGTGGCTGACAAAATTCACGCCAGAGCTCGTGGTCAAGTACAGATGCTCACACGGCAGCCAACTGAAGGTCGAGCTAGAGGTGGCGGTCTTAGGTTCGGAGAAATGGAACGAGACTGCCTCATCGGACACGGTGCAGCTATGTTGCTCAGAGACCGGCTACTAGAAGAATCCGACAAGTATACTCTCTATATCTGCGAGAACTGCGGCCAAATCGCCTTCTTCGATATGAAGCAGCGGCGTTATGTCTGCAAAATATGTGACGAAAAAGCAAAGATTGCCCCCGTAGTTGTGTCTTACGCTTTTAAGCTTCTCTTACAAGAGCTTCAGAGCCTATGTATCACACCAAAACTAAGACTCAAGGAGAAAGCTTAACATGTCATCGGAAGAATTAATCCATAAAGTAGTAGATGAAATTTCATTCGGACTAATCTCACCCAAAGACCTTAGAAAACAATCCGTCGTAGAAGTCCAAACTCCCGACACATACGACGAAGACGGCGCACCCATCACTGCCGGTCTAATGGACGGTCGACTAGGCACCCTTGAACCACGCCAACGCTGCAAAACCTGCGGAAATACGGCCATCCGCTGCCCTGGCCACTTTGGTCACATAGAACTCGCCGTTCCAATTGTACACATAGAATTCACCAAAATTATTTTTGACCTCTTAAAAGCAACCTGCCGTACATGCGGCCGTATTCTCCTTTCTGAAGAAGCAACCAAAAAAGCCCGCCAGAGAATCGAGCACTTCAACGAACTTTTGGGCACTATTCCCGATGAGGTTTACAAGGAAATTATGACTGATATCAAAGCCAAACAATGTCCCTACTGCGCTGCTGCTCAATTCAAAATTACATTTGAGAAACCAACCAAATTTATTGAACAAACAGAAGCAGGTTCTGAGCCTCTAACACCCAGCATGATACGTGAAAGACTTGAACGTGTCTCAGATGAGGACCTAGAGATTTTGGGTTTTAACCCCAAGGTTGCGCGTCCAGAATGGATGGTTCTACAGGTTCTACCTGTTCCACCTGTATATGTGCGTCCCTCAATTACTTTGGAATCAGGTATCCGTTCAGAAGACGATTTAACTCACAAACTCGTTGACATCATCCGCATTAATCAGCGCCTTAAAGAAAACATGGAAGCAGGTGCACCCACACTTATCATACAAGACCTCTCTGAACTGCTGCAGTACCACGTTACAACATACTTTAACAACGAAGCCTCAGGTATTCCACCTGCACGACACCGAAGCGGCAGAGCACTCAAAACTCTCTCACAACGTTTGAAGGGTAAAGAAGGCCGGTTCCGAAGTAATCTATCCGGTAAACGTGTCGACTTCTCCGCCCGCACAGTTATTTCCCCTGATCCTAACCTTGACATAAACGAAGTTGGAGTTCCGCGCGACATCGCCATGAGGCTTTCAGTTCCAGAGAAAGTTACCGCCTGGAACCTTGAAGAAATGAAGAAACTCGTCGTTAACGGACCAGAGACTTATCCTGGCGCACTCTACATCATTCGCCCAGATGGCAAACGTATCAGACTCGAATTCGTCGTTGATCGCACTAAAATTGCGGAAGCCGTCGAATTAGGCTTCGTGGTTGAACGCCACCTCAAGAATGGGGACATCGCAATCTTTAATCGACAGCCCTCACTTCACCGTATGTCCATCATGGCACATTTCGTTCGCGTCTTGCCCTACAAAACTTTTAGATTACATCTTTGTGTTTGTCCACCATACAACGCAGACTTTGACGGCGACGAAATGAACCTTCACGTTCCACAAAGCGAAGAAGCCCGAACAGAAAGCTTACTGCTCATGCAGGTGCAAGATCAAATACTATCACCTAGATTCGGCGGACCCATCATTGGTGCCATCAGAGACTTCGTTACAAGCGCCTATTACTTTACCCGAAAAGGTAACTACCTGACAAAGGGACAAGTAGATCGAATACTAACTTCAACAAGCTACACCGGAGATCTGCCCACTCCTGAAATAAAAGAACCTGAGCCCATGTGGTCAGGCAAACAAATTTTCAGCCTATTTCTGCCAAAAACGCTCAATTACGTGTTGAAAGCAAATATTTGTCAAGGCTGCACAAGATGCGAAGAAGAAGAATGCAAACACGATGCATACGTTGTCGTTAGGAACGGTCAGCTTGTTTCTGGAATAATCGATAGACGCTCTATCGGCTCAGAGCAATCAGAGAGTTTACTTCACAGGATCATTAAAGACTACGGAACCCAGGCGGGACGTCAATTCCTAAACAACATTACACACCTGCTGAAACTCTTCATTTCACTAAGGGGCTTCAGTTATACTTATGAACAACTAGTTCTCTCGCCCAGAGCACGCAATCGTATGGCTAAAACAATGGAACGCATCCAAAAGAAAATTGACGAACACATAGAAAACTTCCGCAACGGAACCTTGCCACGCTTACCAGGACAAACGCTGGAAGAATCGTTTGAAATATACGTTATGCATGAACTTGCCGTAGCCAGAGATGAATCGGGCAAAATAGCCGACGACGACTTTACATTGGAAAACGCAGGCATCGTTATGACCAGAACTGGTGCAAGAGGTTCAAGCTTAAACATCGGTCAGATGGCAGCTTGCGTTGGTCAACAGTCCGTCAGAGGCAAACGTGTCTTAAGAGGTTATGCAGGACGTGCACTCCCACACTTTACACCCAATGACCCTCGCCCAAGAGCAAGAGGCTTCGTCTACAACTCTTACCAAACAGGGTTGGATGCCATTGAGTTCTTCTTCCATGCTATGGGTGGAAGAGAAGGTCTAGTCGACACAGCCGTTCGCACACAACAAAGCGGCTACATGCAGCGTAGACTAATCAACGCCTTAGAACACATCCGTCTAGAATACGACAGTACTGTTCGTGATTCAGCAGGTGACATCATCCAGTTCAGATATGGTGAAGATGGCGTCGACCCAGCAAAAAGCGACCACGGCAAAGCTGTAAACGTTAGCAGACTAATCGACCAAATTAAAATCGGCGAAGAAAAAGGCGAAGAAGCTTCTGCTGATTTCATCAAAAAGCAGCTAAAGAATGTAGAAAACCAAATCACGCCTATATTGCTAAGCCAATTGAAACAGAACTTTGCCAAGAAAAAACTCACCGCTAAAGGTGTAGAGAAAGCCGCAACTATCACAGCTGAACAATACAAACGTGCTCTCATGGAGCCCGGCGAAGCAGTCGGCATAGTTTCTGCACAGTCAATTGGCGAACCCGGCACTCAGATGACTCTTAGAACCTTCCACTATGCAGGTGTCAAAGAACAAAACGTCACTTTAGGCTTACCCCGACTAATCGAAATAGTGGACGCCCGCAGAATTCCATCTACTCCCATTATGACCATCTACTTGATGAATGAACACGCCAAGAGCAAGGAAGCAGCCGTTGAAGTTGCAAGAAATATAATTTACACTTCAGTTGAAAACATAGCATCAACAATCTACGAAGACCCAGTCCGCGAAGAAATTATAGTTGAGCTCAGCAAGCAAATGATGGATGATCGCAACATAACAATGGACGAAATCAAAGAACGCTTGGAACTCCAAAATGCAACTGTTACAGTAACCGATACCACCGTTGAAATTAAACCCAAGAAAGCTGAACAAATAAAAAGAATGCTAACAAAGCTTCCCGGATTCCAAGTTAAAGGTGTACCCGACATTAAACGTGTCCTCGTCACTGAGGAAAGCGGGGAATGGGTTATCCGTACTGACGGCTCAAATCTATCCAAAGTGCTAGAAGTTACAGGCGTAGACACTTCTCGTACAACCACCAACAACATTCACGAAATCGCTAAGACCCTCGGGGTGGAAGCTTCCCGAAATGCCCTCGTCAACGAAGCCAAAGGTGTCTTGGAAGATCAAGGCTTAGACGTAGACGTTCGTCACGTTATGCTCGTAGCAGATATGATGACTACTACTGGTGATGTTCAACAAATCGGCAGGCACGGAATCAGCGGCAAAAAAGCTAGTGTCCTCGCACGCGCCGCATTCGAAATTACTGTTCCCAATATTGTTGAGGCAGCCGTGAAGGGCGAAAGTGATCCTTTGGCTGGAGTAACAGAAAACGTTATAGTTGGGCAATCTATACCAATCGGCACAGGCTTAGTAGAACTGTATATGTCAACTTTCGAAAGACAAGATAAAGATGGAGGAAAAACAGAAGCATGATAGACATAGATAAAGCGTTAGCGTCCGCAGTGAAAACAGGTAAGGTATCCTTCGGATCCAATGTTGCATTGCAAAACGCCAAAACTGGCAAAGCTAAAATGATAATTTTAGCCTCAAACTGTCCACAAGACATAAAAGAACAGATAGAATACTATGGAGAAATCTCTAAAGTTCCCGTGATAACATACAAAGGTGGTTCAATGGATCTCGCCGAAGTCTGTAGCAAATTATTCATTATTTCAGCTTTAAGCATTCGCGAAACCGGGGACTCAGATATTCTCAAAATAATCGATCAATAATAAAAAATTAAATGGAGGAAAAAAACTGACAACTGGCATAAAGATTACCTGCGACGAAATGCGCTACATAGCTCTGTTCGAAAGCATAAGCGGCGCCAGCGTAAAAGACTGCATAATCGACGAAGAACAAGAACGCGCAATCTTCATTGTCAACCAAGGACAAGTTGGTGTTGCCATCGGGAAAGGCGGCAGAAATATCCACACACTTGAACGTATGACAGGCAAAAAACACGAAATCATCGAGTACAGCGAAGACCCCGTCACTTTTATGAAAAACGCCCTAAAACCTGCAGCAGTTCGTGAAATTCGTGTTAGCGAACGTACTGACGGTAAAAAGATGGCTGTCATTACAGTTAACCCTAAGGATAAAGGCGTCGCGATAGGTAAGAACGGCAAGAACGCTGAACGTTTGCGCTTTTTGGCAAAAAGGTACTTTGACATTCAGAACGTAAGCATCACCTAAGTCCAGTCCGAAGAAACGGCTGACTATGCCATGGGGCGTTGCTGATTCATCGTATTTTGTCAAACCCAAATTAGTTTTCGCCTATTATTGATTCTTCTAAGTGTAGGTTTTGATAGGAGTTTGTGGTTGCCAAAATAGTTAAAATTCTATGGGACCTATTACTTTTTAGCTATTGAAACCCCATGCAACATTTCCAAAATAAATTTTTGTTTGTCTTTCTATTGACGGCGCCAAAATGACGGCCAATCTATATGGTCTTATGATGGTCTGGTTTCATAAACTACAATACAATCTGATTTAATCTGCATGACCAAATCATGTCCTTCCACTATCTTCCTGAGGCCTCCTAAACTTTCCTTAGTAAAGTTAGCTTTAATGTTGATATGGTATCCCTGATACAGAGGATACATAGCCTTCTGGGGAATCAGCGTGATAGTACTTCCATCTAACCCTGGACATCGGTCAACGATTTCTCTTAGCAGAATCGCAATTTCAGCAAATTTCATAAGTATGTCTATGCATGTTGTAATAAAAACGTTTTAGTACAAATGAACATGTTTGACGTGAAAGTTATTCACTTTTAATCCTATAGCTCGGGGTCTTATCAAATTCTTTCCTATCAACAACATACCTTAGTTCACTGGTGGAAAACCTTATCTTTAACGGGACAAATCTTCCTTTAAGCTTCTTAAAACAGAAAACATGAATTTTCTATTTCAAGAACTCAAGAAAAAATGTGAGAAATGTGAAATAATGTCCGAACATAAAGCTGAATGGCCTGAATCTGGAGATCTTGTCATCGCTACTGTAGAGAGCGTTATGGATTATGGAGCGTATGCGAACCTTGATGAGTACCACCGCCGAGGTTTTCTTCATATATCTGAAATTGCCAGCGCACGCATAAGGAATGTGCGCGACTTTGTACGGGAAAACCAAAAGTTAGTCCTCAAAGTAGTGCGTATGGACGTCGAAAAAGGGCATATTGACTTATCGCTTAGGCGTGTTACCAAACGCGAAAGAATCGAGAAAATTAAGTCCTGGAAAAAGGAGCGCAAAGCCGATGCACTGTTGCATGCTGTGGCAGAAAAAGTCGGCTTGCCATTGGAGCAAGTTTACCAGATTGCAGGTGCACCTCTTGAAGAAAAATTCGGTTTGTATGAGGGATTCGAGAAAACTGTGACCGAGGGCGCAGAATTCCTAACTAAGATGGGTATACCTGAAGATATTGCTAAGGTAATTGCTCAGGTCGCAGATGAACGTATAAAAGTTAAATTAGTAAAAGTTCGCGGTGTCCTTGAAGTGCGTTGCATGAAGCCTAACGGCGTTAAATGCATAAAAGATGCTTTCCACGGGGCGAAGGTTTCACAAAAAGCTAAAGATGCGAAAATCGAATTCGCCGTAATTGCTGCTCCAAAATATAGTCTAGAAGTTTCAGCTGACAACTGGAAGCGCGCGGAAGAGGTTCTCGACAAGGTAAGTGGGACTGTGATTGAAAACATCACGAAAGTTGGTGGACACGGCTCGTTTAAAAGAGAAAAATAGTCGGTAAAGAGACCTCGAATATTTTTCTTTATGAGAAATGTCCGCCCTTAAATGTTACTTCTATTTTTAACCTGGAAGTATACCTAATCGTATCAAATTGTTTTAATAAGACACACTTCCCATAGTGTGACGCTCAACGTAGAGGCAAAGAATAGTTAATGTTAATCCAAGAGCTTATTGTTGAAAACTTTATGAGTTACGAGTACGCCCGAGTACCGTTTAAGCCGGGCGTCAACGTAATAGGGGGACCAAATGGCGCAGGTAAATCCTCACTTCTTCTTGCCATTTCGGTGGGTTTGGGTCAAACATATACGGAACGGTCTAGAAAACTTAGCGACTTGATTCGCTGGGGACAAGACCACGCTCGCGTTACCCTAATTCTAGATAACACCAAGGTCGGTAACAGGCGCCCTGAACCAAAGTATAACAAGGATCAGCTTTTCCTCACGCGGGTTTTACGCAGGGATGGCAAGTACTTTTTTGAGCTTGAGAATCGAGCCGCAAGCAAACAAGACATAGAACGACTGCTGGGCAAATTCGGAGTGGATCCCGACAATATGCTAATCATTATGCATCAGAATATGGTGGAGCAATTTAGCGTTCTTAGTAACGTAGACAAACTTCGCATGGTCGAAGACGCCGTTGGCTTAGAACCCTTCCGAAATAACGTGCTGCAGGCTAAAATTAAACTCTCCCGCATCTTAACCCAAGAGGAATCTGTAGGTAAACTCCTCGAGCAAGCGCAGCAGACCCTTAACTATTGGCGGGAACAATACGAGAAGTTTCAAGAAAAGAAGCAACTGAAAATTAAACGGCGGTTTTTGGACCGTGAATTAGTTTGGGCTGAGGTTGATCGCCGCGAGGGTATCGTAAAGGGGTTGCAGGCTAATTTTAACAAGACTCAGCAAGCGCTGGGTAAAATCGAAGACGAACGTCAATCGATTATTGGGGATTTGGATGGGCAGGTGAGTCAGCAGCAGACGCTCAAGGGCGAAATCAAAATCGTTTATGCTGAGCGCTTGAGTTTGGAGCGTAAAATCGCGCAAAGCCAATTCACCCAGTCGCTAATAGACCAGTTGCTTGGTGAAGCCCAAATTTTAGAAACCCTATCAGACAAAAGCCGATTCAAGTTGTTACGAAGCGAGAATTTCAAGGAGATGCTTAAAACCTCCACTCAGCAAATCCAAAAAGCCACTATACAGGTTAAAGAGAATCAAATCAAGCTTCATCGACTTGAGGAATCCAACGACAAAATCGCGACGCAAGCCCTCGACAAGCGCGTCAGTCTTGCACTTCTCGAGTTTAAGCGTGAACGTGCTGTCAACGAGCAGAAAACCACAGAAAGAACACTTAAAGAAGCTCAAGAAAGCCTTAAAGTTGCCGTCGTTAAAGCACAAGAGTTAGGCGAACGTATTGTAGTGCTCCAGAGCGCCAGCGAAATCCAAGAGGAAATGGCCTTAACAGATGGCCACTTAGCAGCACTTGCTAACGTATCGGAGGAGATTGAGCGGCAATACGAGTCCTACTCAAAGCTTTATTTGGAACTAAAAGAAAAGGCTGAGCTTGTGGCCGAAAATCGTGAGAAAACTCTTGAGGAAGTCAAAACTCGACTTGCAGCTTGGCGCACGGTTATAGAGCAGTTGCTCAGTCGCGTTAATCTTGAGTACCAGCGCATAATGATCCAAACGTTAGCAACCGGCGAGGTGCTACTTTCTAACTCGCAGGATATCGAAACTGCGGGGTTGGAAATATATGTTGGCTTTAAGGGCAGCAAACCCGTAGCCTTGGACGCTTATACGCAGAGCGGCGGTGAACGAACCACTGCAACTATGGGCTTTTTGTTGGCGCTTCAGCAGCATGTGCGCTCTCCTTTCCGTGCAGTGGACGAATACGATATCCACATGGATCCCAAAAACCGCGAAATGATAGCCAAAGTTCTCGTTTCCATGATTAATGATGCCACCTCACAATACGTCGTTATTACACCCAGCCAAATCACTTTTGCCCAGCAAGATGCCAACGTAATCACTGTTCAGAATTTAGAGGGTAAAAGTTTAGTGCGTGAGGTTTCTTAATGCTAAAAGAAAAACATGAGAAGAAACTGGGCAAAGAGCGTCTAGAGCGCATAATTGAGATGTGTGTCGCCATCGAAACCCGCCAAGTTGACCCCTTCACGTTGGATATTGATGAAATTATTAAGGTTGTTCAAGAGTATTTTCCGCATTGGGAACATCCCGACGAGTTGAAGCTGGACGCTGAAGCGTTGCATCATTTGGCATCTGTGATTAAGATGCAGAGTGAATGGGTAAAGCAACGCTCAACCT
The DNA here is from genome assembly GCA_963810665.1 of Candidatus Bathyarchaeota archaeon. Taxonomy (GTDB): domain Archaea; phylum Thermoproteota; class Bathyarchaeia; order Bathyarchaeales; family Bathycorpusculaceae; genus Bathycorpusculum. The sequence continues at coordinate 32,417 of CAWEOM010000031.1, forward strand.
CACTTTATACTGACCCGTTCCTGCTGGAGGAGAAGATTCGTCAAACCAATAAGCAGGGCATGGTAGACGTATTCCTTTCGGCTTGGACGCCATTGGTGGAATCCGAGCAACTGAACCTTCACGGTCTGGCACAAGGACTACTGTACTGGGATGCGTTGGCACCGTTGTCTGACCGCTGGAAGGCCATTGACGTTTTATCCGTCGAGATAGGTTCGGTTACCCGTGGAGAAATGATAAAGCAGCGGGTGCTCAGCGACAAAGAATTTGGTGAAGAACTCGAATGTTGCTGGCAGGAACTCAAAGTCAAAACTGTTGAAAAAGGGGCAGATGGTAAAATCGCATATTGGGATTTCATCGGAGCTGACACATACGAAGAAACTGTGCAGAGAGCCTTCCTGACAGCATTCATAGTCACTTATGGATATGCAACCCTGGAAATTGATCGACTCGAAGAAACTATCCACATCATACCATACTGCAACCCCCGAAAGGAAGCGTTGACGGTGCAGTCCGCGTCGGTTCCCATCGCAGTTTCAGTTGAAGATTGGCAAAAATGGGCGGAGGGTAAACATCAATGAGTGCAAGAAAAAAAGGCCTCTACACAGGCAAAGTTAAGAAAGCTGCACAGCTGCTCTTTTACAAACGCCACCTGAAACCTGGCGTTAAAGGCTGGGAACTCCACAAGGTGCTGGGTAGCGATTACCCTAAAGTGCTTGATGTTTTGGATGATTATTTAAAACCACTAGATTTGCAGGTTAAAACAGTTTTCGAAGAAGAAAAGACACCCGAGAAGCCAACGGTAGAGGAATTGGACAAAGCCCGCTTTTTCGTAGCCTTGCGTGAAGTCGCCACAAAAGACAAGTTGATGGGCTGGCGAATTGACGATCTTGCAGGCTTAGCTATAACAATCAGCTACATAATCAGCAAAAAAGGGCAAGCAACACGTAAAGACGTTGAGAAACTTCTCTCTGAGAAGATGCCCAATTGGAAGATTGGTTTAAACCTTGATCGCTATATTCGCTACGGCTACCTAACGCAGGATGATAATGGACAGTTGTTACTGGATTGGCGGACACGCGCTGAGGTGAATCAAAAAGCGTTAATTGACATGTTGTTATCTTTGGAAAAGCAGAAAGCAGAAGTTGCGGAACAACCACAAAAAGAGTCTGTAGGCGAATCAGAAACAGAAGATACTTGACTTATAGTAAATTTTCAAACGAATTCATTTTTTTAAACATCTTCGATTACTTGTTGGTCAAATAATGGCTACAGCTATTGTTTGAACGGCTTTTTCAATTAGTCGCTTGGTGCGGATAAATAGATTAGATATGTCGGTTTATGTAAGTTAATAGTTTTGACGTTGCTGCGTTGAAACGGTACCTAAAAAATTAAAGATACCCCTTAAATATACCAAATAAGTTTGCTCGTATAATTGGTCCTTTCGGCAAGTTTTATACACCTACGCTATCATAAACATACATTACCATAAACCTAAACTGTGGATTCCCATGGCTGCTACTGAAGAAGAAATCTACTCAATCATGTTTACCTCACTTAAGCATCCTGTTCGCCGCAAAATACTACGCATGCTAAACGATAAGCCCATGAGTTTCATGGAGATGGTTGAGCATATAGGTGTATCCAGCTCGCATTTGACTTATCACCTTGAGAGCTTAGGCGATCTTGTTTTCAAAATGGAAAACGGTCAGTATAAGCTCTCTAGCTTTGGCAGAGCTACAGTGAGCGCTATGAAGGGTGTGGAGGAAGCCCCTGAACTAGAAACTAAGCGCTCAAGAAAATTGTCTCTTAAATGGAAAGCTGTTTTTGCGGTTTTTATGGTGGCAGTTCTGTTTCTATCTAGCTTTACGGTTTTTCAGTACAGCAGCTTAAACCAGCTTGCAGCAGACCAAAACAGTCTGGAAGCCGAAAACCAGCAACTACTTTCATGGGGAATCGGAACAAGCAAAGTCGCAGACTTCCTTAGAGATGTAGCCCAAATTGACACTGCAAAATACAAAATCGATCTCCTCAGCAACACATTAGCTTACCGAACAGATTTTGACGTCGCCGAAGAAGTAATCAAATACTCCCTGACTAGCCCCACAAGCAACCTTGATGCAAGTTTCCGTTTTCGAGAAAACCATCTGAGTCGCTACCAACTAGTCCTAATCGAAAGCACACCCATCCTAACCCAGAATCAGCCGATCAACATTTTGGAAACCGCCAAAGCCATGCTCAATCGTTACATAACCTACTCTGGAGATACATACCTATACGAAATGAGCAACCTGCTCTCAACCGTTAACATCACAGAAAGCACAGCCGTAACAAAGGGGAACCTAAAACTTCAAATCACTTTGATGGGCGATAGTGCTGAGTTTCTTTGGATGTACACAGACAAAGGCATTGACTTCTCGGCGAAGAGTTTGCGGGTGACATTTGAAAATCGTGTCTTAACTGCCCTAACAGATGGCTACTTTCTCTTTACAGTAGCCAACACTAACCTCAATATAGACCAAGAAGAAGCTATAACCATAGCCAAAAATTACCTAAAAACCTTAACATGGACCATCAGCGGACAGCAAACCAGCGGCTTTACAGCCCAAGACCAATTCGTATCAGCCGAAATCTTGCCGCATCCAAGAAGCGACTCAGTAGCTCTTGCTCCATATTGGTACATTGTGTTTCGTCTAGATCGGACATATTCTGGCGGAATAAACGAAGCTGGAGTTGGCGTTTACGCGGATACAGGCGAAGTCGCCGACGTTCAGATGCTAAGTGGATAAAACTGCAATATAGCAATTTATGGGGTCGTCATCCACGAAAGTCACAATCCTCAAACCACTGTTTTCGAGGAAATCCATGAATTTCTCAATTGAAAAAAACTTCTTCAAACCGGTTACTATGATCTTTGCGTTAATTTTGGTTACTTGTTTAAGCTCGCCTAACGTTTGGGTAGGTTTGGGCATATTCTGCAACATTGTAAAAGCAAAAACTGCATCAAACAAATTGTCCTGAAAGGGCAAATGGTCTGCGTCGGTTTGCACCAAAAAAACATTCTCAAAACCACTTGCTTGCGCTTTCGCTTTCATAAGCAGTTTATGTGAGATATCAACGCCTACAACTATTTTTGCTTGAACTGCAACTTGGCTGAAAAATAGACCTGAGCCGCATCCAACATCCAAAATAACCTTGCCAACAATATCAATAATTTCAAACGTTTTCCGATATTTTCTGCCTTGTTCCTCGCTGTAGCGGTCATCGTACATTTCTGCGGTTGAATCGTAAGCTCGCATTACTTTGCGCTTGTCTCTCCAAGCCATCTTTGTCCGTTCCTTCAAGAAATCTTATCTACCATAGCAGCCCTAAAATATGTTGGCTGAATACAACTTGCAAGAATCAAACAAACTCGCAGTTCTAAAGGAACCCTCCTTAGCAGAAGCCGCCATATTAATGGAGAACGCTTTTGCCCAACGCAGAACCCTTGTTCTTGCAGGAAACTGTCATGTGCGTTACGTTGGAAGGGCAAATTCCACGCTGGAAAACGGCGAACGCCTCCTAATAATCAAATCCGATGGTTCATTGCTTGTTCATCGCCCAACCGGCTATGAACCCGTTAACTGGCAACCTTCAGGTAGCGTTTTTCATGTTGAATTAAAAGGGGACAAACTCGAAGTTCATGGAGTACGCCAGAAACCCCGCGAAACCGTCAAGGTGACCTTTGCAGAAGTTCTGATGGCTTCCGCCTTGAACTTGGCGGATTCAGGAGAATTCATTTTGCATGCAAGCGAAGACGATATGCACCGAGCAATCCTTCTAAAACCTCAACTGTTCGAGGAGGGCTTCAAGCCGATTAGCTGGGAGAAAAAAGTGGTACCTGGTTTTGTAGACATCTACGGCGAGGACAAGAACGGTAAACTTGTTATAATCGAAGTCAAACGTAGAACTGCATCCAAAGAAGCTGCGTTGCAACTGGCGAAGTACATTGAACCTATAAAAGCCAAAGTGAATCGTCCTGTGCGTGCGGTGTTAGTTGCGCCCAGTCTTGGGAAGGATGTACAGCGGTTGTTGGTGTCGATGGGTTTGGAGTTTAAGGCGCTAGACCCCAAAGTCTGTGCGTTGGTGCTGAGGAAAGCTGGGAACTCAAAGCTTGAGTCCTTCTTTGGGTAAACTTCGGCTTTGGGAATGCATAAATTGAATCACTTTCTCTTTGTTTTGGATTGTTTCTTTTTGAGTATGTATTTTTGCTGCCGACCTTATGCTGAGGATAATGATTTTTGCTTCTTTGTATAGCAGTCTTCTCTAAAGTTTCCCCGTCTTATCTTTGGGGTGCGGAGTTGTTTGCTTTTTGGTTTGGACTATTTTTCTGCTTAGGTTGGTATGGAATGAGTGAGTTTTTTGTAATTTATCTATTTTAGAATCACTTTGTTGTAGTAGAATTCATCTTAGAGGTCTGAAAGAGAGAGATGCGTAAAAAATAATTAGCCTGGTCCCAATTGAAATAGGGGCGGGCATTTTTAAAAAACTTTTTTACCCGTTTTTTATTAATTATCGTTTTCAGGCGGAACCAGTACAGCCGCTGAGACTGTGGTTGTCCAAAGTCCGTTTTTGTCGCCCGCTGCGGATTGGGTTGTGTTGGCAGTTTTTATGATTAGGCCGGTGGTTTTGAAGAGTTGCTTTCGTTCGTCCCAGGCTGTTTCGGGGTCGAATTGGATGCCCATTGTGGTTGCTAACATGGTTGCTGCTAGGTCTTCGGCGTAATCGCCTGCCGTCTCATCGGTTTGTCCAAAACTGTGGTGTTCGGAGAGGTAGCCGTACTGATTTTTGCCGCTGGGAATAGCCACACCGATTGATGAGGCTACAAGCCTATGTGGTTCATTGGTTGAATTTCGTGCAATAACGACAAATGTGATTTCGCCAGGATGAATCATCTTGAGGCCTCTCTCACGTGGAACCAATTCGCAGCCTGGAGGCACGATGCTAGATACGCTGACTAAGTTGCACATTTGTATGCCTGCATCTCTTAAGGCTAATTCAAATGATTGGAGTTGCTCTTTGTGTTTGCCAACTCCTTTTGTGAAAAAGAAGTATTTTGGTATCATGTTTAGTGTCGGAAAATATGGATTGCGTCATTCATTTATTAGTGTTTTGTTTAAAAATTAAACTCTAAGATTTCAGACCTTCCTTTTTTTTATCTTGCCTGCTTTGTAAGTTCAACCAAAAACGAAGTAACATATGCAGGTACAACCTTAATTTTTACTATACTCACGTTAAAACTTAATAGCCTTCCCTTAGAAAGGTAATATTACTCAAGAGAAGTAGCTGTAACTGTGAGGAATAGTTTATTGCCACGCCAAAGCGTATTCAAAGACGAATCAAAGCTTGACATAAACTACATTCCGCAGAGGTTGCTTCACAGAGAAACACATCAGCGGCTAATCATGGAATTTTTCAGTTTCATCCTAAACTGTCCGGGGCGGATGGCCCAGCGTGTCATTTTAACTGGAGATGTAGGCACCGGAAAAACCGCGTTGGCACAGCATTTTGGCGCCAACATCACCTCCCAGGCAAACAAAAAAGGCATAAAATTTCGTTATGTACATATTAACTGCCGTGAATTTCGAGGTAGTCTCCAGCCGATAATGTACCGCGCTGTCAGTGTCTATCGTCCCAACTACCCAGCCCGTGGGTACGGCGCCGAAGAAATCCTCTCCACGCTAATGCAGGTGCTCGACGAAGAACAAGCCAACATGATACTTACCTTAGATGAATTCGACAGCTTGATTGAGAAAGAAGGGTCTGACGCCGTTTATAAACTCACGCGACTACAGGAGATGCGCCAAGATAAACCACAGCGACTTTCATTTATCTTTATCATGCGTGACCTCAAAGCGATTGAGCAACTTGATGAAAGCGCAAAAAGCACGTTGCAACGCAGCATAATCCGTCTCGAACGCTATGGAAAACCCCAACTAGTAGACATCTTAACTGACCGTATGAATTTAGCCTTTGAATTAGGAGCGGTAAGTGAGGATGTGGTAGATTTGGTTTCGGATCTGGCGTACTCTGAGACGGGTAACGCACGGTTTGGAATTGAGCTTTTGTGGCGCGCGGGTAAATACGCAGATGCCGATGATGCAAGTTCAGTTGAGCCTGAATGCGTGAGAAAGGCAATGTCCAGTATTGTGCCTAGTCTGCGACGTAGCGAACTCGAATCTCTGGGGCTGCACGAGAGGATGTTTTTGTTGGCGGTAGCACGTTACTTCAAAGAAAACGAGGAAGTATACGCTAACCTCTCAGAGTTAGAGAAAGTTTATGCGGTGGTTTGCGAGGAATTCGAGGAAGGTCCCAACAGCCACACTCAAATCTGGAATTACGCGCACTACCTCTCAAAACTGGGGATACTGAAGACTGAAGTTGCATCCGCTGAGACAAGGGGCAGGGTTACTCGGGTTTCGTTGCCTACGATTCCAGCAGCGGAGATAGAAAAACAATTGAGCGCAAGTTTAGCATCTGAACGGGGACGCGAGTAGAGTGGAACTCGAGAAAGTTTTCTCATCTAAGTCTCGCATGAAAATTCTAAAACTAATTTACAAGTTAGGACAACTTAACGTCTCCGATGTTGCTCGTAGGTTAAAAATGAATTATACCGCTACTTCTTTACACCTTAAAATTTTGGAAGCCGAAGGCATCTTGCAGGAACGCGTATACGGTCGTATCCACATGTATCGCTTTAATGAGTCAGCAAAAGCGAAAGCCGTTGCCGAATTGATTGAAGTATGGGAAAAAGTTTAGACTTATTCCTCGTTATGTTCTTTAACTTACTTGATGTTTTTTAATTTCCTACCCCCCGCCTATTTGGCTTAATTCTGGCGGTGAGATTTTCTATTTTTTAATTTCACGACTTCATCTTTCTTAATGAGTGCACACATTAAGGTGGAACTCCCACTTAGCTAGAACAGTAGTCTTGGTAGTATTTTTGAAACTATAGTTCTACTATTTTTGCTCCATTTTTTGTTGTGTCAAGGATTGCTATCGTGGATTTTCCAGATAGGTATCCGCAGAGTTCGCCAGGGTTTATGGCGAGGGTTTTCCCTTTACGTTGGATACCTTGTATATGGCTGTGTCCATGAACTACAGCGTCAAAGTACTCGCAATCGATTATTGTACTTAAGAGTTCGGTCTCGTCTCCATGCAGCAACGCGATTTTAAAGCCCTCTGTAGTTATTTGTGCAAAGTGGTCACGTATGGTGCAGTTGCTGGTTTCACTGAAACGCTTTTTTAGCAGTTGTTGGTCGCCGTCGTTGTTGCCAAAAACTCCTATAAAGGGGCATTTTAGCTCTGAAAATTTTGCGATTGTAAACGGTGTCACGTAGTCTCCAGCATGTAACACCAAGCTTATACCCTTCATGTTTAGGGTTTTTACGGCTTTTTCTATAAGCGGTAAATTGTCGTGAGAATCTGAAATTGCGCCAATCAACATGAGTTTTCACTGTTTGTTTTTTCTCACTGGAGCAAAAAAGGCTTTCTATACAAACAGAAAAGAGCAGTACAGCTAAAAAGTGAAATTTTTTAGCTTGTTATAGCTGTTATTCATATCTGTAATTCTAAAATGTTATAAGGCGAACTGAGTCTAAGCGTTATCGTGTATATCTCGATTGGTTGTAACTAAACACAGAAGGCGTGACCAACTAAGCATCGCTGCAAACATACTATACATTGCTAGAGAAGGCATTTTAAAAACGCAGATAATGTATAGGGCCAACTTGAGCTTCACTCAGCTAAACATTTATCTAACTTTATTAATGGCTAACCATTTGATGTCACAAGTCAGTTTTAAAGGCAAAGACATCTATCAAACAACCGTTAAGGGCACAGGTTTTTTACAAAGACACCGCGAACTCGTACAAATGATAGAAAAGCCGTAATTGAAAGAGGAAAACTAGTTTATCTCTAAAATATTCTGCACTGCTCAAGTGCAATTGGTAATTCGGTGAGACTTTTTATAGTTTGGTCAGGACAAAACTTCAAGGATGACTTCTGTATTCGCCGCTCAATGTAGACCGCTCGCATCCCCACGGCTTTAGCACCTTCAACGTCGGCATCGATGGTGTCGCCGACAAAAACTGTCTCCGAAGCAGAAACTCCCAGCTTAGATAGTGTGCTTTTGAAGATTTCTGGACTAGGTTTGCGTTTGTTGACTGCGCCTGAAACCACAACCACCTCAAAGAGAATATCGATGCCTTCTGTGCGAAGCAGTTGGTAGACGCATTCAGGGATGGCAAAGTTGGAGATTATGCCCAACCTATACTTGCTGTGAAGTTCTTTGAGGACTGAATTGGTGTTTTCTTCTATGCGTACGTACTTCATGAATTCTTCACAGAACTCGCCAGTGGCCGCCGACACTATTGGGCTTGAAACCTCATAGGTATAGCCCAGCGCTTTTAGTGTTTCTGTAATACGTACATTGAAGTGGGGTTCCTCCAGTTTTAGGTTTGCTTTAGCATAGAGTCTGTCGCGTTCTATGTTGTAGGTGTCGATAAATTTTTGGAAAGGAACATCGATGCCTTGTCTGCATAGATACCTGTACATTCTTTGAATTGACGGGGTATAGAATTCGTGATCTTTCTCAATCAGCATCAGAGTGTCAAACATGTCAAAGAGAACGGCTTTAATTGGCATCGAGTATCAACTCTAAACTCCGATTGGCTCATAAATCTGTTCTCTTCGAGCACGCTGTTTTTTGAAAGAGTTAAGAGTCCTGTTTTTGATGACAAATTTTCTCCTTGAATTCTTTTATACTTGACCATCATCCCTTCTAACCACGAGACGAATAAGCTTGGAATATACTGAAGCGAATCTTGGCAGAATATTTATTCTAAGGTTGCACCAAAATGAAGTCTTGCATGAAGAAATCGAAAAATTTGCTGCTCAGAAACAAATCAAAAGTGCCTTCTGTTTTTTCTTAGGCGGTGCAGAAGACAAAAGCAAAGTCATTGTGGGACCCAAAGACGGTAAAGTGATGCCTCCGCAAGCGATTGTTACCTTTCTACAAGGCGTTCATGAAGGCGTTGGCGTAGGCACAATATTCACAGACGAGATGGGTTTGCCCAAACTGCACATGCACGCAAGTTTCGGCAGGAATGACAATGCAGTTACAGGTTGTGTGCGTGCTGGTATAGCTGTTTGGCAAATCGGCGAAGTCGTTCTTTTGGAGCTGATATGCGACTCAGCTAAGCGGGTCAAAAACGCTGAGACAGGCTTTGAATTTTTGGAATGCTAGCCTAAAAAGCGCACGAGAAAGATTCTGTTTCCCATCCAGCCGTTGTAGTCGCCCCAGAAAGGTTGGTCTAGCGGATCACCGAACTTGCCAGTAGCGGCAATCATGGTTTTCACCTGTGTATAATCAAGTGTTGTGTTAAAGAATTCATAGTGAATTCCAAAATCGTACAATATGATGTATTTAACATGCCTTTGTTGGCAGAGGTTCACAAATTCTGTAATATTGAAATCAGGTGTGAAAGCGTCAACTGCTAAGGCGGGGTACTGCCAGATTTGTTCACTTGTCATGTTTTTGGGCAGATAGAAGCGGAACATGTCTTGGCTTAAGAGGTTGTAGCTGCAAACAAGCACCGCCGATTGGTTTTCATCCAAGTTACTTGCAAGATAGTTGGTGGCCTCCCTTACTGGAATATGAATCTGGTCGCGAACAGTCATCTCATATGCTTCAAAGCCGCTGTAGGCTACTGCGCCGATTATAATGGTGATGAATGTAACTGCAGCAAGCTTCCTCAGCCGCCGTTCTGTTTCGACTCCCACCTTCTGAGGCTTCCAACCGTGTACTTTGTAGTAGAGGAACATCACAAAGCAAGCTGCTGATATTGCAAGTATCGGGAAAAGAGGGGTTACATAGCGCCATTGTCTGTTAGGAATTATCGTAAAGAACGCGTAAACCACTAAGAACCATGTTAGGAAAAAGATGTCCTGTCTACTTCTGCGGTATGCGAATAATCCCAGTCCACACAAACCCAATATGAAGATGGGTAGTGTAATAGGGTGAACAGGGATATCGTTAAAGGGCCATGTCATTTCGGCAAGGTAGAAAACGGATATAGGTTGAAAGCGATTGCTATATGCTGGGCGGTCCTGTCCGCCTTCGCTCATCACGTACTGGAGGGTTTCAAACTTGGTTACTCCATTATAGTGGTAAATCGCTAAAAACCATGGTGACACAACCAAAACTACGATGATCATGATTAGCAAGAACTTGGCCAAGTTAAGTTTCAGCCTTTTTCGGGTTATAAATAAGATGCTAAGTAGCATGGCTAATGCGCCAACGATGACTTGGTACTTTGCCAACACCCCGATGCCTAAAGCCAAACCACTAAAAATGAGTGCTCGATTACTGCCAGTTTTGCTAAGCCAAGTGTAAAACGCAAACATCCCCAGTGTGAAGAAGAAGATAAGCATAGTTTCTAGCAAGGTTACGCGGCTGAGCCAAAAGAACCCTGGCATCGTAGCCAAAAAGACGCTTGCGATTAGGGCTTTTTTGGATCCATATGTGCGCTTGGTGAACTCAAAGAGCAGCCAAATGGACAACACCGCAAAGGTTACTGCTACGAGTCTTCCCGCAAACTCATTGACGCCGAAAATATGAAAGTACGCCGTAGTGAACAAATCAAAGACAGGTGGATAGTACCCATATGTGGTCATGTAATCCCATGTTTGTCCACGGCTGAGCAGCACTCCACCGTATAGATGTGGCATCTCATCCCATTGCACCGACATATAACCCAAATTGTACATGGCGGCAATGCCGAAGGCTACCAAGATTATCAAGAGAACGGGTCTGTATTGATTTTTTTCTATGAAGGTTAGATTTCTTAACCAAGCCCGATTCAAGTTGCTCTTTAGTCGCTTACCTACCTTTCTTTCTTTGTACAGAAGCTGACCGCCACTGCTGATTGGTTTGGTAATGTTAGCGACCCTCTTTTGAGTTGAGAATTAGTGGGCTGCATCTAAAAGAGTTTTTGTTAACAGAGCCCTTTCTGGTTTTCTCTGTGAGATACACAAGTGATTTATGCTAAAGAAACATTTTGTTCATCAAAGTTTAGGTTGGATCCCGCTTGACATATAGACAACCCCAAAAGGAAATCTCAATTTTGTTGCCCGCGTACAATGAGGCAGCGCAGATTGAGCAGTGTATCCTTGAAGTTGAAGCGGTGCTCCAAACCTTCGCCAAAAACGTTGAAATTGTCATCTCCGAGGACGGTAGTACCGATGGTACCCCCGCCATAGTCGCGAAGATGGCTGAATCGAATTCTAACCTTGTCCTGCTCCATTCCCCTACGCGTTTGGGTAAGGGTAAAGCCATCAAAAACGCAGTTAATGTCTCAAAAGGTGAAATCATTGCCTTCATGGATGTAGACTTAGCCACTGATCTTGCATGTTTACCCAAACTCTTTGAAGTAGTTAAGAGAAATGGTGGTATGGCAATTGGGTCACGCCACGTGGAAGGCTCATTTGTGCAGCGTCGTTTGTCTAGGACTTTTTTTAGTTTGATATACAACGCTTTTGTTCGTTTGTTGTTTTTTGACGGAGTGCATGACCATCAATGCGGCTTTAAAACCATGAGTAGAAGCCTCGCAGAAGTTGTGCTGAATGATTCGAAATCAGACGGTTACTTTTTTGACACAGAGATGATTGTGCGCTGTAAAAAACTTGGATACCCCGTCACAGAAGTGGCGGTTAGTTGGCAGGAGAAGAACAAGGGGGGTTCTAAAGTGAATCCTTTTCGTGATGCTAAAAAAATCGTCTTAGATATGCTCGCTTTTAGGCTTAATCTATAACCTTTTGGTGTTTGCTTAAACATTTACCGTTCATTGACTTCTTTAAATATCCGTTGTATTGAGAGCAAACAAAACGCTGTTTGCTTGAATGCCAAGAGAATACACGATAATTAGCTATTTTTTGAGTTTAACTTCTTACCATACGTCTGAGCCTCAAGAGTTGTTGTTGAGCATTCAAAACTACTGGTATTGCTTGACCATGTGGGGTGCATTGCCCGTCAATAATTGCTTTTGTTATAGATTCAACTTTGGGCTCCTCTGCTTCGATGGTTGTGTAGCCATAGCCAATTTGAGGTCCATAATGAGCATCTGTTCCCGCAACCCTCGAAAGATTGAGGCGCACTGCGGTTTGCTGAGCCAACCTGACGCTATGACCAAACGGAAACGCCCGGGAATTAATGACTTCGATTGCGTCAAAAGAGCTGCAAACTGCCTCGCGTAAACAGCCCTTAAAGTATACATATGGGTGACATGCAATCGCAACTCCGCCTGCCTTGTGAATGCGCTCAACGGTTTCAACTGCACTAAGATCCCTTGGGATAAGCTCGGGAACATTAAGGGCTACTATATGTCCTTCAGCACTGGAGATTTCCATGCCTGGAATAACAAGAAAATCGGTGTCTTTAGCGATTTTATAGGCCCCATCGAGGTAGTTGTGGTCAGTCACTGCGACCGCGTTTAAGCCGCGCCTTTTTGCATAATACACGAGGTCCTTAGGCGTTATTAGAGAATCCTTTGAGTAGGTCGTATGGACGTGGAGGTCAGCTCTTATCTGCATGGGGCAGCCTCTCTACTTCCGACCCAATTTATCCCGTACTTTAGCCAATTGCTCATCAAGTGAGGCTTCGTCAGCATCGATTTTGTGGAATAGCGGTTGTGGCTTGTTGATTTTGTGTCCCGACTCAACTTCTACTATTGCATCGTTCCATTTACTCTGATGCACAGTTCCTGGGAGGTTTAATGTTTGCCAAAGTTGCTGAGCTGTTTTGGGAATGAAGGGTTCAGAAACCACCGCAATAGCCTTCACTACCTGAGTTGTTACATAGAAGATTGTCCCCGCTTTTTCTTTGTCAGTTTTCATGAGGTTCCACGGTTCTTTCGTGTTTAAGTACTGATTGCCAATTCGACTAACCCCAATTAGTGTAGTTGCGGCTGATTGTAGCCATCCATCCTCGATTTCTTTAGCTACCTGAGCAACTTTTTCCTTTACTGACTTCAGGATGGCTTCGTCGTCTTTGTCTATTTTTGTTGGTGTTGGAATAATTCCCTCAAACTTGTTGGTGATGAACGAAAGTGTGCGGTGAATAAAGTTGCCGAAGGTGTCGTTTAGGTCAGCGTTAATTTTGTCTTTAAGTGCATCCCACGTAAAGTTTGTATCCTTGCTCTCAGGCCGTGTTGCGATTAGGAAGAAGCGCCAATAATCAACCGGGAACATTTCTAGGGCCTCATCAATCCAGATGCCTACTCGTTGACTCTTAGATGCTTTTTGTCCGCGGAACTGTAAAAACTCAGTCGCGGAGACGTTCCATGGCAGATTATAGCCTTGTCCCGAAGCCAATAACAACGCTGGCAAAATTATTGTATGGAATGGAATGTTATCTTTACCCACAAAATACAGCGTCTTTGCATTCTTACCAAACCAGAACTCACGCCACTTCTCAGGCTGCCCTAAACGCTGACAATACTCAATCGTTGCTGAAACATAACCCAAAACGGCGTCCACCCAAACATAGATTGTTTTTCCTTCTGCGCCTGCAAACGGGGCGGGGATTCCCCATTCGATGTCGCGGGTAACCGCTCGGGGTTTTAAACCCTCTTTAATCCAGTTGAGACTGAAGTTTTTTACATTAGTGGGTAATTGCTGATTATCTTTCAGATACTGCATTAATTGCTCGGAGAGTTTAGAGAGATCAATGTACCAGTGCCGTGTTGTTTTGACTGTTGGAGTGTTTTTGCAGATAACACAGTACGGTTCAAGCAGCAAAGTCGGTTCCAAAAGTTTGCCGCATACGTCACATTGGTCGCCTCGAGCTTTCTCGCAGTCGCAATAGGGGCATTTGCCTTCCACAAAGCGGTCGGGCAAAAAGCGCTGGTCATGCTCGCAATAGAGCATCTGAGTATCTTGTTCAAAGATGAATCCATTTTTCTGGATTTCCAGAAGAGTTTTCTGTACAAATTCTTTATGAACTAAGCTCTCGGTGCTGGTGTAATTATCAAATGATGCATCCCAGATTCGGAAGAGCTCTGCGACGCGAGCGTGATTGCGATCAGTCAACTCTTTGGGAGTTATGCCCTGTTTGATGGCTTCCACCTCAATAGGGGTGCCATGTGTATCAGAACCGCTTACCATTAACGTGTCAGTGCCTTTCAAACGGTAGTATCGGGCGGTTACGTCGGCTGATAGGACTGAACCTACAAGGTTGCCCAGATGTGGCGTGACGTTGATGTATGGCCAAGCGGATGTAACTAGAACTTTTTCAGGCAAAGTAATCATCAACAAATCGTTAAGTGCCGTCCTTATTAAAATTGCTATAATGTATAAAAGGCAAATCAGTTATAGCTGCTTTATATGAAGGCGGGGACTCCGATGAGAGACCTGTTTTCCAGCTATCACCTTTGAATATCAATAGGAGGGCGGGGTGGCAAAGAGCGCAGTAAATGGCAAACTTGAAACAGAATGCTCTAAAAAAGCACAATTATAAAGGCACACCTATAAAAGGGTGAAAAACAATCATTGCCTACATCAAAAGCGGATAAACATGACCGAACAACCAAACGAGCAAAACAACCCCCAACCCCAAATTGAAAAACTTTTAATAGACATACCCGAGAATTTTCAGTTTCACGCCGCGTACCTCGTTTATGCTGATGCATTCGATAATGTACGTGATGACCATGCAAAAAGTGAACTGAACAGAAATATTCAAGAGTTAAGCGAAAACAAAATCGACCCAGAATCATTCTACGCAAACGTGTCGCGCTTTAGAAAGTCAGATGTTCCTCGTCAAGAAAGATTCTCTATGCAGACACAACGCAAGAGAGATTGGCGTAAAAAAACGCAGCGATCAGATAGAATCAAACGCCACAAGAAATAGTCAAGTAATTTTTGTTTACTCCTTTCATTATTTCACTTTTTAGGTAATCTTAGTTGATAGTATGTTTTTGGATTTTCGGTTCTGAGGCATTCCCTTATTATCCTCTATTGAAATCACCGTGTCCGTGAAAACGGAGTTTCGGTGAATAGTAGACCCACTGCTAGGCAAATGCGAAGCAATACATCAACCGTCCTTAAATTTGTGATTCAAAATGAGCTTAGAATAACTATCTTTCGCCACAACTTGTAGGTGCAGGAAATGCAAACTGAGGCTGTCGTAAACTTATCGCTTTGCAAATAATTAACTATGTTTTTACGGGAGGAGAGCACAGGCAGAACTTTCTAACCGAAAATTGAAAATGGATTTAGTTTAATCATGTTTAAACAGTATATACGGAATGCTTAATTGGAAACGTTAAGTGAAAGCTAAGATAGTCTCAAAGAGATGACTATTGAAAATGCAGTTAAAAACTCAAGATATCGTCGTTATCAGTATTTGTGCAGCACTTTATGCCGTAGTTGGATATTTGACTGCAGGTGTTACTTTTTTAGGTGTGGGTCTTTTGCCCGCTGTTGTTATACCTGCTGTCTTTGCCGTGTTGTTTGGGCCTTGGGTAGGTGGATTCGGTGGTGCAATAGGCATTTTCATAAGAGACATGTTCGTCCATGGGAACGCTGCTTTGAGTCTCGCAGCTGGTGTACCTCCAAACTTTATTTTATTCTTCTTAATTGGTTACATGGCACATAGAAACATAAACCTAAAACAAACCCTTGTAGGCGTAACAATAGCGGCTGTTGGTTTGATACTCCCTACGATATTTTTACTTCCTCAACTCTCTGCCTTCACAGGATTGTCGAACGAAGCTTTCGTTCTAACGTTCACATTGACAGTCGTTTTGAGTCTTGCCATTATTGCCTTAGTTGCCATCAGGTGGAAAGAGTGGCGAAGCTACGCTGTTGGCTCTGTGGTCGGACAAGTTGTTGGAGCTGGTTTACTTTCTATAACTGTATGGGCTGTAAGTCCTCTTTTTCTCTCTTATTTCGGAACACCTTTCTCTGCGACACTAATTTTACCGCTTTTCATTTGGACTTTCGCGACGGAAATCCCATTTATTTTGCTCGTGGGACCCCCAATAATAAAAGCGTGTTATAGGGCATTTCCATCGTTAAGACGAAAAGGAAAAACAAGTGAACCGCAGTGACTAAAGTCGCTAAAGCTTTCGCACCAGGTGCAATTTCAAGTTTTTTCGAAATTCACGATACCCAAAACGCCAAGCCCCTCGTTGATCTTGAACAAGTTGGCGCATTCGGCGGGGGTTTCGGGCTTTCTAAAGGCGTCTATACAACGGTAACCGCTAAAGAAGCACAGAAAACAAGTATTAATATATCAATCAACAATCAAGCTGCCCAGGCAAAAACCACACGGCATGTGCTTGAAACTCTACTTGGCCAAATAAGTGAAAAATATGAAATTATCGTAGATCACCAAATCGAGGTACCCATCGGTATGGGGTTCGGTACCAGCGCAGGCGGAGCATTAACTGCGGGGCTTGCGTTAAGAGATGCATTAGGTTTGAAACTGACCTATAACCAAATAGGCCGAGTAGCACATTTAGCAGAAATTCAGTGCCAAACGGGATTGGGCACAGTGAGTTCTTTAACTTTCAGTGGGGGCCTTGTGCTCGTAGTTGAACCAGGTGCACCAGGTATCTGCCAAATAGACCGCATACCCCTAACACCCGATTACATGGTCGTAGTAGGGTTCCATCAATCAAATATGCCTAAGAAACCCATTTTCACGTCACCACAAAGAAAGCAGGAAATTAATCTCTACGGCAAACAAACCTTAGACGCCATCCTCCGTGAACCTTGTTTGGAAAATTTTCTGGCTTGCTGCTTGGAGTTCTCAGAAAAAGCAGGATTCACCACGGATAAAATACGCCAACTCGTAAAGGCAGTAAAAAAGGCTGGAGCGATAGGTGCTGCACAGAACATGATTGGCGAAGCTGTGCATGCCGTGGTGCCTGAGGAGAACGTTGAGCTGGTAGCAGAAGCTTTTAAACAAACCTTGCCATCGAATCAGGTCATAGTGAGTAAGTTAGATTTTCAGGGTGCTAGGCTGATAAAATGACGCAATTTCAAAAAGTAGCGGTTGGCGGGACCTTTGACCAACTTCACAAAGGACACAAAGCACTCCTCGATAGAGCTTTTGAAGTTGCTGAAAAAGTCGTCATAGGCTTATCTTCTGACGATTTCGTTTCGAAGATGGGTAAACCCCACAGGACAGCGTCCTATTTGGAACGTCGTAGAGAACTCGAAGCTTTTTTTGCGGAGCAAGGCCTAACTACACGCGCAGAAATTGTGCCCCTAAACGATCCGTATGGCTTAACTATTTCAAGCAAAGGCCTCGAAGCGATAGTTGTAAGTCAAGAGACAGCGAAGATTGCACAGGCAATCAACCAAAAACGCCAAAGCGCTGGGACTTCACCACTTCATATATTCACAGTAAATATGATTCCAGCAGAAAACGATTACCCCATCTCAACTACTAGAATTCGTAGCGGAGAGATGGATCGCAATGGGCACATGCTAAGACAAACTAGATAGACTATAGTACTATAGTATTTCCCCCACTACGTTGATGGGTTTAGGAATCAGTATCCTCAAGTCTTCTAATCTTTCCTTGTCAATTGTGGCTAGCACAACAGTGGCTGGACCTGCCGACTTATTCATATCCAACCCTGCTGGCTCCAAAAGCTTCAATTGTCTGCCAACACTGTACGCCATCATCTTTGCTTCACTGGCAATTCCAAAACCTCCTACAGGAGCTATGTCATGCACGTATTTTCTTTGGGCTAGCTGTGTTATGTTTTTGAGGTCAGCAATTTCGCCACGGGCTTCTGCCGCTATGACTTCGGCACCTACTTTAGGTCTGCCAATTGCCACGATCAGATCTCCAGGCAGCGTTTTTCCCAGACGAAGTTCATCCTCGTTTGCTAAGCCGATTACGGTTAATCCTGCGCCCGTTTGCACAGTTTGAAAATTTTCTTCAGTGTTTTCCAGTATCACTTGGTTTGGGTCTAGGCCTATACTTCTTACTTCTCGTTTTATGCCCTCGCTTATTTCGTTGCCCGTTGGCTCCTTCTCCACACCCAAAGTCACCGACAAAAGTAGAGGAAACGCGCCAGTTGCTGTTACATCCATAAGCCCAACTCTTGCTAAAAACTTGCCTAGCAAACATCCGTTAACTTTTACTTTATCCATCTCTTTCGGCCCAACTGCTCCGGTGGCTGTTGACCCCGTAACTATGGCGTGCCCAGTGGGCATTTTTAGGATGGATACATCTCCTCTTCTTGTATAGGCAATTTGAGCTGGTTTAACTTGGAAGACGATTGGTCTTAGCATTTTGCCTACGTTTTCGGTTAAGTGAATGTATATAGTTAGGGCTTGGCGGATGATCTCCGAGCGCGTAAGGTTGTGCTTTTTAGCTAATTTGTCGATGTCTGATGTAACTTTATCAGGTAACCGTACGTTTACGATTTCCAAATTCTTCACTGTGATACTTTTGCATTACTAAGTAAAGTATGCTTCTCATCTTAGTTCTTTGAAAAATCGGTAATTTTTGCAGAAACGAGTTAGAAAACTTGAAGAGACTTAGCATTCGGGTGGAACAGCGTTGGAAACACCGTTTGTTCATGTTTTTTACTCTTTGCAAGCGGAATAGCACAAATGTTATATGTATCATTCAATAAGCAAATTGAGGATGACCGAAATGATGAAAAAGGTCTTAGCGTTAAGTATCGTTTTATTATTAATCACAATTTCTTTAACTTCAATTTCGTTTGTTCATGCTGCTAGTGATGAGCAGTGGATAACTGACTACACGATTTATAATGCCCAGACCGACCAGCTCTTGGTGGAGTATGACGCTTCCACAAACCAGACATCCACTTATTCTCCTGTCTTGCCTGGAGCAGAAATTAGGATAACTTTTACGGTAAACGTTATCGCCTCTGGGGAAGGTAATTTGAGACTCACAACTGGTTTGTCAAAGCCAGGGTCTGGCACTTACTGGGTGTATAGCGATGATAGTTATGATTTAGGTTCAACTTATAGTCCTAATACTGCAGCAACAACTTTCAACTGGGTTGAGGGTGAATTTCAAATAACCTTGAACGGTAAGGTGCCATCAAGCTCCAGTGCCTCAAAGGCAATAACTGCTGTTACGTTAGCCGGGCCATCAGGAACATCGCTTGATAAAATTATAATTACCTCAACAAGCGCGGAAATGGACACTTTCTTAAGTCTCCTCAGCCAAAAACAAGATAATCTGCAATCACTAAAAAGTAGCGGCGTAGATGCGGGATACACTGAAGTGTACCAGAACGTACTTACAGTTGCTCAAGCTGTGGCTGAAGGCGGCGACGTTGAAAACGCTATTGCTCTCCTAAACGGTCTCAATACTGCCAGTGCACCAGCTGGATCAACAATGCAAATGCTATTTCTCCCTCTTATCGGAGTAACAGCTGCAATAGCTGTAATATTCGCGGTCTTATTCCTAAGAAACCGCGGTAAAATTAGTTACTTCCAACTCGTGGTTGAAGACCAAATCAAAGACTTAGAAGGTTTAACTCTACGTGCCTCGAAAATAGACCGTGCAATGTCAGCAAACTTAGACTCAGTTAAAGATAGACTGAAAAGAATAGTTGGGATGTGACAGTTACGAGAATCTACCAAAATAGCGTACAACTAATTGGACTGGGTTCAGCAGGCACAAACATAGTTGAATCATTCCTAACCAGCAGCAAAACCAAAGAACTTATCGCCAATGATCTAACTCGCCTTTCTCTTTTAGCCATAGACATCGCTGACCCAGAAATCCGTAGCCTCCAAGAAACCCACGAGCAATTCGCCCGTTCCATGATTAAAGCAGGTGTGCCTCGGGAACGATGGCGCCTTGTCGCAGAATCCGTAAAATTCCCCACCGCCGAAGCTATGTTTGATTTCATAAACCAGAAATACGGTGAATATGTCGTTAACGAAGGTTCTAAACTTGAAAACTATATTCCATGGCTCCAATCAACTATGGCGGTTCCCCCAATGGCGGGTGGTGCAGGACGTAGACGTGCACTTGCCAAAGCTATCTATGCATTAAACTACTACCAACTCGGCATTATACGAAACTGCATCAACACCTTTAAAGAACAAGCTCTCTCATCAATAGTTACTCCCACAGTAGTTTTGGTTTATGGTATGGGTGGCGGCACAGGTAGCGGTATATTCTTCGATTTTGTCCGTCACCTGCGAAAAGTTATGGGTTCAGGCGTACCAATAATTGCATTTGTAATTACCCCCTGTGGCGGAGATGACCCTCCAGCGAAAGGTTGCTCCGCGTTCGTAGCCATGAATGAACTTTCTTTGTTGTTAAATAAGGATTATAACGAACATGTAGTAAAAACCTACGGCGAAGTATACCGCAACCCGCTTAATGCATTAGTTTATTTGCCCCTTCTTCCTGCTTTCTCTAAAGTCGGCAACATCGTTAGCGCTAGAAAAGAAATGGATGACATGGTCGTAGATCTTCTATATGTCCTGATGGATTTTGATCTAGCAGACCTCCTAGGCGGTATCGGTACCGAAGTCGGCTTGACGAACAATTCCGCTCATACCTTGGGCATGATTAAAGTCATGTATCCCGTAGAAGACTACCTTTCAGCCTTCAAACTAAGCTTTGAGGGCATGCAACTAATGCAGGAATCCCGCAAAGAAAAACTCGACATTTTAAATGAAGTTAAAAACGTTATCAAAGTTGACAACGACATAACACGCGAACTCTTCAAAAACTACCTCATAAAAACAGGGACCTTTAACGAAGAACAGTTTGACGAGAAACTTAAAACAATAATAAACAGTAATCCACGTCTCGAAGACGACATTGTCCTACACGTAAAAGGCGTCGAGATCCAAGTGAAAAACTGGCTAGACGACATAATGAAATTCCTCTCAACCATAAAATTGATGGGAAAAATAGGGCCTATAGAACAAGCCATAATTAACCTTACCCTTAAGAAGGAAGGTTCAAGGAAACTCGATAACCTAGAAGTGCTCCTTACCACTCTTACTAAAACTTACCTTGAATTCTCACAACGCAAAGCAGATATCTTGGAACGATTAAACCAGTTAATTCCCAGTTCACAGGTTTTCACTTTGCGCCAAAAGAAGGTGCTTGAAGACTTAGTTAACATCGCTGAACTTGCCGAACAAACACTTAACATACTCAAATTCTACGATGAAACACGGTACGTGACTGAAGCTCTCATTAGATACTACGAAGTTCTTCCCGAATGTCAAGTTGAACTAGACGAACTTCGTGACATCCATGCTGAATTGGGTACTATTTACCTCCTTGTACAGCTAATGCTCCGGAGTCCATCAGATGAGTCCAAGATGATTGATGAGCATCTTACCTATATTTCAGAAATCTTGTCTAAACGCTTACAAAAACGAGGCAACTTTGACAATGAAGTTATGAGGGTTATGGAGGTTAAGAAGCGCAAGGAATTCGATAAGAGCAAGATGGAGCGTCAAGTTCGCAAATTCTTTGGCTCAAAGCGATATGCTCGAGAACAACTATTGGGTCTCGACCGCGACCTGCGAAGAATAGCTGAAGAAGAAGCAATTGCTCTGGAGAATCTGGACAAAGTTGACTCTACTATTAAACTCTATGAGAAACTGAGCAAACGTTTCGAGTTAACCTCTGAATACCGAAAACGCCTAAACAAAATTGTTGATGCTAATCGCGAATATCACGCCAAGATGGCAGAGATAACTTCGCCTAAACGGTACTTCGAAAAATCTGCAGACCTGACAGAACGTGAACAACTAAAAATAGTCTTTAAAATTCTAACCGAACAAGAAGACAGCCTCACACGCGAAGTCATATACAAAGACATCCTTGACATGGGGCATTTCAAAGACTACATGAAAAGCGTTGTCCGTTCATTCAAAACGCCCAGTGTAATGGGTTACAAGCCAACATACAAAACGGACTATATCTGGGTAACTGTTTCAACGCCTCCTAAGATGTGGACAGAGGACATGTCACAGGAAGTCTACACTGCATTGGCTGGCTACGTTACAAGCGAAGTTTCCAGAACCATAACCGTGCGAGTCGTCGAATCCAGAGATGCCTGGACAACCAGAGTGTTGGTGGTCGGCGGACGCGGCAAACCAGAAGATATGGAAGCTTACGATGAAATGCAAAACCTTTACAGCAAATCCAACGACTTTGAACGCTACCTCTCACGCTCATTCCTGCTCGAACACGGTGTCCACGCAACAAACGTAGTTAAAGAAATCAACCGAAACAACGGTTATCTACCACCCGCAAATAACGGCAATAACCCTAAAAAATAGCTAAAGTTAACCGAAGTTTTATTCTGCCTCAACTTTTTTTATTCAAGCTTTTCTTCTGATTGCGTTTTTTTGGTTCGGCGTGCCCTTTTTGTTTTTTCAGATGCTGCTTTTGGGACTTTTTTGGTTCTTTGGTTTCTTTTTTTCATTTTAGGTTTTAGTTTCTGGGCGCTTTCTTCTAATTCGGTTTGATTTGATTTTATGGTTGACTCTGAGTTATTGGGTGTTGTTATAACCTCTTCTATGGATGATATTATTGTTTCTTTAACGGCTTTTGGTTTGTCAATTTGCTTTTCTTCTGGAGCGTTTACTTCTTCTTTGACCTTTGACAAAACCTGCCAATCCTCGTTAATGTAACCCATCTCAACTGCTTTTTTCTTTAGCGACTCACCCTTCTTGTTATATTCAGCAAACGTCGCTGTTGTGTCAAAACCGCCAATGAACAATACTGCATCTATGCGATCGCTCATATCGTTTGTGTATATGGGTTCTGTTATGTGGATTGATTGGAGGCTTGTTTTCTCTTTGAACCAATTTGTGATTGCCAACTCGATTTTTGAACGCGGAATCTTTTCTTTTAGGTTAATGGGTATGCGAAATAGAACGTAGAGTAACTTTGCGCTGGATAAATCAAACTTTGAAAGCGGCTTTAGTAAAGCAGTGTTTTGCATGTTCTCTAGCGACCCATAAACCCGATAGCTTGCAGCCGTTATTGCTATGGCACTAAAAAACTTCACGTTAAAGGTACGTGATAACTCTGTTATTTCTTCGACCAGCGACTCCTTTGCCAAAAATAAATCCAGTAAATAGTCGACTACCTTGTTGCCCTTGATTTGTAAACCTTTCTTGTCTACGCCTTCATAGGTTTCCAGTTGGTCTCTACCTAAAAGTAAAACCGTTGCGCTCTCCGTTGCCAAGCACATTTGCAATGTGGCGTATGCGTTGAAGTGGGCGTCGGGGGGTTGTATTTTTGAAGGTAAAATCGCGATGGACAACGAATCGATTTTTTTTTCTCTAAAATTGCCTATTAACGTTGGAAGGGCTGCGCTACCGACTCCGTCCCAAACAGACGAGACAATTATTGCTCCGCGGATTTTTTCAAGGGGTTTCTTTTTCAAACTATCCATAATTGATGTATCTTTTGAGATGGATGGTAACACATTGTACCAGAAGTGTGTGTCTATTTTTGAGTTTTCAAAACCTAACACAAAATGTTTTTTGTAGCCTTTGGGTATCCATTTGTAGACGTCCTCACTAGATTTTTCGATGAAAATAGGTAAAGTGTTTTCTCTGCTTAGGCTGGGCTCTTTTAGTAACAGCTTTATTGGGTATTCGCCGATGCAAACTAAGACCTGTTTAGGCAGCAAGGGATTTAGGGATTCTATATGTCTTTCAATATTTGTTATAATGTTAAAAGTGCTTTCGCCGTCTTTCATCCGAGGTACCTACATAACATTTAAGTGCAGTTTACTTAAAATAAGGTTTTAGGTTGATTGCTTGAAGAAGCCCTCTTTGGAAATTTCTGGCGTAAGCAATTGGAATAAGGCTCGAAAGCAGAAAAAGAAAGAAAAAGAGGAGCTGTTAAGTCAAACTGAAACTCCTATGCTTAAGATGATTACTTTTGTCGTTACCGCGGTTGCTATGGGGATGGGTATGTCTTTGTTGCCGCTTTTCCCTCAACCCTTGCCTATGCTCTTGGGTATCTTAGTTGCGTTTGTAGCTTACCAGAAACCGCGTTTCGGCATGCCAATCGGTGGAGCCGTTATCGGGCTCGGTTTACTATTTCATCTATCCGAACTATATTTTATTTCGTTTCTCGGTGATACCCCTGCGCGGGTAGCATTTATCGTTATCTGGATGACTTTGTTTGTAGCTTTGCCCTTGGTGTTTAACCGTTACAAGAGCGCGTTAGCGGTAGACTTTGGCATATTGGCATTCGTTGCGCTTTTCTTTGAGCCCACTTACTTTTTAGCTATACCGCTGATTTTGGCTTCGGCGGTTTTCTTCAAAAAATACGTTGGTTTAACCTTTGTCTATTATGTTTTGTTGTCGGTGCCGCTTCAGCTTATTCAGTACTTTCAATATACGGTTCTGCCCATCGTTCAAGATGACTGGTGGACTGTACCTGGTTCGGCTCCTCCTGTGTTTGTGCCTTTAACTTCAATCGCAAACGACCTTACAGTTTCCATGAACCAATTCCGACTATACGATACATCCAAGGTTATCTATGACATTGCAGGGCAAACAACCTGGATTCCCGATTGGCCTGGGCGTACAATCCAAGATGCCTTAACACAATATCTTGATTCTATTCCAGGTATACTAATGTTCGTTGTAATAGTCGCTGGATTGGCTTTGACCATGATTTTCTTTACCAAAATGCTCGTTAAAGAGGGAATTATCGGGTCAGCAGACAAATTTTTCCCTTGTTTCACTGCTACGGTTTCGGCTGCATTGTTCTTTGTATTGCTGAGTGCACTTCAAACTCCACTTGCATTTACTGCTGATATCGGCGCAACAACGATGATTATGGGCATTTTCGGGACCACACTATTGACCCTGCCAGTTTTGTTCATGGATTATACACCTAAGAGACGCGCAACCAACCAAGAAATTACCGATAAGACCCAAACGCTTCTAAACAAAGTAATAGCTTTTGAAGAGCAAATAGGTAACGTGAAAGACGATATTCCAGTAATTGTGAGCTCGCCCCTTGGAAAAACTCTCGTCCTAAAAGATACTCTGCACGAGATCCTAAAGAAAGCTTCCCTTCGAGAGTTTGAGCAGCAAGAACTGGATGAAAAATTCAACGATCTTGACAAACTTGGAAAAGACCATGAAGCTATAGAAACTGAGCTCAATACATTACTCTCTGAATACTTGATTTTCTCTAACTGTGAATTCGCTAACTGGGTGGGAAAACTTAAAGCGGCAGGTTTAGACGTCAAAACTAATGTGAAAGTCACTTATCAACAGGATATGCAACTGGAGCAGCGAATAGAAGCCATCAGAGCAGTCATAGACGCTGGAAGAGAATTGGTTAAGGAAGTTTCTTCGGTTGCAGAACCCATTTACGGTATAATCCGGCCACTATATGACCCTTCGTTGCCAGAAAAAAGTAATGCTGTGGAGTTTGCGACGGAGAAGCTGGAGACAAAAGAGGCACCTTGGATCGCGGTCGAGGCGTTGTACAATGCGCTCAACAATTGGGCTCGTCAATATGGTCACGAAATTCAAGCAACGATGAAGTATCTGCAGAGTTCGTTTAAGCCAATCGCAAAATTAAGTAGCCAAAGTGAGACTCTACCTGCGGTCTTCGGTGATAGCACCGCCAAAGTGCTCGACTACGCAAAGAGAGCTGAAGGCATTAAGTTGCTTGCTCAGAAGCGCTCTGAGAAGGAGCAGCTTGACATTCAAGACGTCGTTGCCTTAAAGGAGGATCTGCAGGAGTTCATTTCGATGGCAAATGATTTGCTCTCGATGCTTTATTCTGCGTTGGTTAGCGCCGAAGAAACCATAGATCGCCTGTTACCAACTAAGGACTATCTTTGGGAGAAAAATGAATCTCTACGTGAACGGCTTGAACAAGCAAAAGAGATGCTTACCAACCAATCGAGTTACCATATAAACCAGATAATGGCGAGTCTTTCTGCATACCTTGGTTATATGGATGAGGCTTTACAAACTTTAGGTATTTACGCCGAACGCAAAGAATTTCTACTTAATTATCCATTGGCGGAAATAGCCATTAAAGAAGGACTTAAAATCAAGGAACGGTTATTGCCTTCTGATTTGCCATTCCAGCAACGTTTTGCAGCCGAATATCTCAGACTCTACTATACCACGCGATATGGCGAGTATACATTTGATAAGGATAATCTGGTGTTGACAAAAAGACTATAGCAATACTATTGCTTTTTGCAAGCACATCGCCCTTGCTCATACTAAATGCGATTAAAAAGTTCTCTTATGTTTTGGAGATTGTTTTTGAAAAATTGGCTCTACAATACGATTATGCAAATATTGTTTAGTTTTTAGCATAAACTCTGCTCTATGCTAGCAATTATTATGGTAGTATAAACACATATGAACAATAATGTAATCATTAACGCAGCTAAGAGAGTGCATATTTGCGCCATAAACACAACCTGAAGAAGACTCATGTCACGATCATAGAATTTGATGATGTCATATTTACCAAACTGGTAGACACAAAATACTTTGGCGAAGGGAACTCTAAAGGAAGAAAGTTAGGGTTTGACTTTGAATACTGCCTCGACTGCAGCCTACGATTACTTGACGGCAAACCAATAATGATACGCGATATTTTAGAGGATGAATTCGAACGCTTCGTTGCCAAAGCGAAAAAAGGTAATTACCTGAGCTCTGAAGAGACAACATTGCAACATACCGATTTTGAAACCTTCGAACGGTTGATTAAACGAGCTCTGGAATTTGGCAAACTAATAGAAAAAAACGCAAACCTATCTTATTCCGATAAAACCGGCTGTTAAAAGCCGATTTTTTTCATAATTATTTCCTGTTGCTCAGGCGAAAAAACTTCTTCCTCACACAACGGGCACCTAAGCGCCTTAACGTCACGCAGCACTATGCCGTCAACCTCAAAATCAAATTGAACTTCCAAGTATTCGATGCAGCATGAAGGACAAAGCAAAGCACCTGCTTTGGTACCTTTGAGTTTACTGTATGAATTTTTTGCCAAGTTCTTCCGCCCAAACTTCAACCTTTTCAGGGTCTCTGTTGTCCAACATAGTTTTTCCAAAGTATCGTATGCGTCCGCCTAAAGCCTCTGCACAAACAAATTTTATATTAGGATATTTTGCCAATGTTTTTTCGGTGTACTTCTTTTTTGCGTTTTCATAACTTCCAGGGGTGCCTGCCCAAGAAGAACAAGTATAGAAGGCTACATTTTTGCCACTAAAGTCTTGCTTAAGGAACTTGAGTGCTCCTCCATAGATTCTACCGCCCCGAACACCGGCGCCTACAACCACGTTTCGGTATAATGTTAAGTTCGGGTTTGCAGCTTTTTTTAGATTAACCAAATCAACTTCTAACTGGAATTTAGACCGCAAAGCATCCGCAATTTTTTTAGCTACCTCTTCAGTGGAGCCCAGTTTGGTTTCATAAGCGATTAACGTTTTATTTGTAACCATTTCCAGTCATCTTTGTAATACGACATAGCTTTTCGAGGTAATAAATCGCTGGGTGAAAACTTTATTAAATATTTAGCATAGCTTCGACTTAGTTGATGTTAAATGTGTATCAAGATTCTTCCCGTGATTTTAGTGTCCGCTGATGAATTCAATTGAGATATGGGCGATTTTAGAAAACTTAGTAATGGGTGATTCTGCAAATTTTCTTTAGTAACTGATTATTTTGCTGGTTCGCCAGCACAACCCGAACAAACAAAGGTGTTTCCTCTTATGAGGTTGTTTCTGGAGTTAAGTGTTTGCCGCAACTGCTGCAAAAGATTGTGCTTGAAAGGTTTTTTGCTTCGCAGTGGGGGCAAACAACCGTGTTCCCTTGTATATTTTGGGTGGCAGTGGATTTTTGCTGAATGTTTTCACTTGCTTTCTTAAGGGCTGCATGGGTTTCATGCGCTGCCATCGTGAAAGCCCTCTCTAGCTCGGTTCCTACCCGATAGAATGCATCTTGCAGTTCTCCAGATGGGTAGGAAACTTTGGCTGCCTTACCTGTTTGAGTTTTTGTGCCACATTTGGAACAGAAATAAGCGTCTTGGACAATTTGTGTGCCACAGTTTGAGCAATAAACCATATTTGGTCACCAGTAATATTGGGATGGTGCAATTCCAATTTAAGCATTTGGAACCAAGAAAGTAAAATTAAAAGGAAAAATTTTTGGTGCTAATTATACGAGTTTTTTCTTAGCTTCTTCAATTAACTTTACCGTTTGCAATCGCCAAGGCTCGAAATCTTCAGGTGAGGTTGGGTAAGTGTTGTAATGTGCACTTAGTGCTCTCATCATTGTAACCGTTAAGCGTAACTTGTTGAGGAATCCAACTCGTCGTATGCCTCGGAAAACACGTTTTGCGGTTTCAGTGATGTTTAAGTGGAAGTCATCACCCATGCCTGCCTTGAGCACGTCATCTTCAGTCATGAGTTTTTCATTCATGCCATAGTTCAGGTCCTCGTCGCTACAAGATAGAAGGAACATTTTGAATATGTCCAGAGTTCCTTGTTTCTTACCGTAGGTGTCTATGTATTTCTTGTTGTAACCCCAAAGCGCCTCTTTTGTGGGTTCGCCTTGAGCGAGTGCTTCAACTATTTGTTGTCCTGCAAAATAACCACTGAGCATCGAAGGTCCGATGCCGCCGCCGTGAATCGGGTTCACAAGTGAAGCAGCGTCGCCAACCAACATTATTCCGTTGGAAACCATGTTATCGATTGGTCTGCGGACGGGGTCAAACCATGACCCGCCGGTCAAAACTAATGAGTTGTCAAATATTGGTTTTTTGAAGGCTGTTTCGTAGAGTTGCTGTTTAGGGTTTGGGTAGTTTTTGCGCATGCAGGTGCCTATGCCAACGTTTACGCGTGCGCCGCCTTTGGGGAAAATCCATATGTAACCTCCAGGGGAGGCTTTTTGGTTTAAGTAGATTTCGCAGAAACGGGTATTTTCTGTTTCTTGTTTGAGCTGGCGGATTTCTCTATAGCATGCTTCTACGTCTTCGTTTGCTAAATCGCGGTCTATGCCCATCTCGACTGGGAGTTGTTTACGTACCATGCCGAAATATCCAGTAGCGTCAACCACAACCTTACTTCGTAGCTCTGTACTTTTACCTGTCTTCATATTCTTAGCGGTGACGCCGACAACGGAACCTTTCTCGATTATGGGTGATCGGAAATTCATGTTGTCCTGGAGAACTGCGCCTTCATCGGTGGCTTTTTCGAGGAGCCATTGGCCAAAGAGGCGCCGGTTGAGTAAATAGCCAATGAAGTCTTTGTCTGCGATAGTAAAGACGGTGTTTTCGTCGGGTGAATATATTTTTATTCCATCGATTTTTGCTTCTAACTCGCCACCTGTTGGTTTCTCGAGCCCCAAGAATTTAAGGTGATGCTCACCCAAGGCATCTCCGCAGATTTTTTCTCCGATTTCCTCTTTGGGTTTCTTTTCGATTAAGGCTACTTTTAGACCTTTTTCTGCTACGGTTTTTGCTGCTATGCAGCCTGCTGTTCCTGCACCTACGACTATCGCGTCATACTTTTCCATGGTATGTTTCCTCCACTCTGAACTTTACTTTGTATACCTTGTTGAATTAGTAAACGCTTATAAATTATGAAGTGAGCAAAACCACACCGAGTGTAGGTCCTATGAGTGCCCCCTTAACGTTAAGCGCAGAATTCCGCAAAATGGTCGAAGCCAGAATGACCCACGTCCTTCGAGGTATTGAGGAGACATTTAACCAAATCATCGAAAAACAAAACGTAACTCCTGCCGAACTAAAAGACGAATTAGAGAGCCTTCAAGATCGCTTTAACTTGCTCTTTCAGAAGTGGAGCCTAGAGATTCTCTACTCGCTGATGCTTAAGGACTCCATAGGTTTTGGCGAGGTCAAAAAAACTTTGGGGGTAAACTCAAGAACTCTATCCGATAAGCTCAAGATGCTGCAAACCCACGGCTACATAACAAGAAAAGTCACTGCGGGACCGCCTCTAAGAGTGGCGTATTCTTTAACTTCAAAAGGTAAAAACACTGTGCTGCTTGCTTTGCCTTTGCTCTACTACTCGAGTTCCACTTAAGTTTTGGACTGATTATTCCTTATCATTTGAGGTAAGCTAGTGTTTTCTTTTACAGTCTCAAAAACCATGCAAGTTAACGTTTTTTCTAAGCCTTTGATGCGCCTCAGTTTATCAACAACGAACTTGCCTACTGTTTCCACATTTTCCGCTCGAAGCTTAATTAGCAAATCCCAGTCTCCAGTTATTACATGGACTTCTTGCACTTCAGGGAATCGAGAAATTTCTTCTGCTACATCTCTTTGAGAAACAAGCGTGTCGTCTTCTTTTTTTGTATGGTAAGAAACGGCAGCTAGGATGAAGGAAGCGGTGCCAAAGTTGAGTTTTTCTGCGTTGAGGATTGCGCGGTAGTATTTAATAATGTCCAACTCTTCCATGCGTTTGATTTTAGCGAAGACGGTGGTAATTGGAGCGTTGATTTTTTTGGCTATTTGGTTGGCTGTGAGTTTACTGTTTTCTTGGATGAGGCTGAGGATTGCAAGATCTTTTTCGTCTGAGTTTAACGCTCATATGTAAATATTACATGTTTGAGGTATAAAAGCTTGTAGTTATTGTAAATTATCTATGTTTTTATATAAAAAATTTATT
Organism: Candidatus Bathyarchaeota archaeon; assembly: GCA_963810665.1. Classification (GTDB taxonomy): domain Archaea; phylum Thermoproteota; class Bathyarchaeia; order Bathyarchaeales; family Bathycorpusculaceae; genus Bathycorpusculum. The sequence goes on from CAWEOM010000031.1 coordinate 63,136, forward strand.
ACTTGCACTGCATATGTGTACCACTATACAAGTTAATAGTGACCTAAATTGACAAAACAAGAATTAATTGAAATTCCAAAACCGTTAGACCAACTGACAGCAACTGAGCTTGAACGCAAAGCCTGTATAGGCAAAGTTATGACTTACACGCTAAAAAGCCTCACAAACACCTTCATCAACAAAGGCTTCCAATGGCTTTTACCCGTTGCTTTGAGCCAAAGTACAGACCCTCTTTGGCCAGACCCAGGCGCATCCATAGAGAAACGAATAGAAGTTGACATATACGGCAAACCCGTTCGAACCACAGCGAGTATGATAATCCACAAACTTATTGCATCCTCTACCGCTTATCCCAAATTGTTCATCCTCTCACCCAACATACGCATCGAAAAAGCTGAACGCGCCAAAACAGGTAGACACATCTACGAATTCACACAGTTAGACTTTGAACTTCGAGATTCAAGTTCAAAGGATGTTTTTGCTCTCGTGGAAGAAGCAATATGTATCCTCATTAAAGACTTAAAGCGTGACATGAAAGCTGAATTGACTACCCTTTGCAGGTGTGACAGCCTAAAAGCCCCCCTGGCACCCTTTAAGATTTATGACCGCCTCGACTTAGAAGCAAAATACGGTCCAGACTGGGAAGCGGGGGTCTCAAAAGAAAGCAGCGAACCTATTTGGGTAACCAACATTCCACGTGAATTTTACGACTTTGAAGATTTCAAGACGGGTAAATGGGACAACTATGACCTGTTTCTGCCCCAGTTTGGAGAAGTCCTTTCAGGCGCCAAACGAGAATACGAATACAAGAAAATCCTCGAAAAAATTGAGCGTGACCAAGTTAAGAAAGAAAACTACTCCCTCATCTTAAAGATGGCAAAGGAAGGCAGACTAAAGCCTACAGCTGGCGGAGGCATAGGAATGGAACGTTTAGTCGGTTGGATAGCTGGTGTTCAACACATCGCTGAATGTCAACCCTTCCCGCGTATACCTGGAAACGTAAACGAGCTCTAAAGGAATGACTAACATGATGAATCCCTATCTTGAAGCGCTACAACATAAACTAAGCCCCCAAGACTTCAAAAAACTAAGCGCTATCGATAACCCGAATGTTCACGAGTTTATCGCTAAAGGAAGTGATCTCTGTCACCCAGGAAAAATTTTTATCTGCAGCGACAGTGCAGAAGACCTTGAGCATGTAAGAAAACAAGCAATAGCAACCGGGGAAGAGAAAGCCATCTTAAACTTGCAAGGTCACACCGTCCACTTCGATGGTGAACAAGACCAAGGCAGAGACCGTCAAGCAACAAAATATCTCGTTGCTAAAGGTTCCACGCTAAGCAAAGCGCTGAACCAGATGGATCGCCAGGAAGGTCTCTTGGAAGTTTTGGGTTTGCTACGTAACAGCATGGTAGGCAAAACTATGATTGTCCGGTTCATTTCTCTTGGTCCCCCTAACTCAGTTTTTACAATCATTGGACTTCAATGTACCGATTCATGGTATGTTGCCCATTCAGAATCCCTCCTCTATAGGTCGGGTTATGAACAGTTCATGAAAGCGGGGAACAAAACTGAATTCCTAAAGGTGTTGCATTCAGCTGGAAAACTCAATGGTGAAATGGTCAGCGTAGATCATGGCAAAAAACGCATCTACATCGATCATATGGACGAGACTATCTACAGTGTCAACACCCAGTACGCAGGTAACACTGTAGGTTTCAAGAAACTTGCTTTCCGCTTAGCCATCCGTAAAGCCAGCAGCGAAGGATGGCTTGCAGAGCATATGTTGCTCATGGGCGTTTTTGGACCTAACAATCGCAAAACTTACTTTGCAGGTGCTTTCCCAAGTGCATGCGGGAAAACCTCAACTGCAATGTTGCCCGGAGAAAAAATACTTGGTGACGACATTGCTTACATTCGAGATATCGGCTCTGCAGCTCGCGCAGTCAACGTTGAATCAGGCATATTTGGGATTATTAAAGACGTAAATGCTAAAGAAGACGCATTAATTTGGAGCGTTCTCACTAATCCAGGTGAAATAATTTTCTCTAACATACTGGTAAAAGACGGCAAACCATATTGGCTCGGTATGGGGGAAGAGTTGCCTAAAGACGGCTGCAACTATACAGGTGCATGGTACGAAGGCAAAAAAGATGAAGAAGGTAACGATGTTCCTTTAGCACATAAAAACGCTCGTTATGCAGTAGCACTCAAAGCTTTAGAAAACGTTGATCCTGAACTTAACAACCCCAACGGTGTTGAACTTGGTGGCATTATGTACGGTGGAAGAGATGCAAAAGCTTACGTACCCGTGCAGCAGAGCTTTAGCTGGGAACACGGTATAATCGCATATGGTGCTTCACTGGAAACTGAAACAACCTTCGCAACCGTAGGTAAAGAGGGTGTTCCAGAAATCAACATGATGAGTATCCAAGACTTCATCTCTATCCCACTAGGCAGAAACGTTCAGAACAATTTAAGCTTTGGAGCTAAACTCGAAAATCAACCTAAAGTGTTTGGCGTCAACTATTTCCTGCGTGAAGTGGGCAACGGCAATTACCTTAACAGTCCACATGATAAGCACATTTGGGTTAAATGGATGGAACTCCGCGTGCATAACGAAGTTGGAGCTTTAAAGACTCCTACAGGTTACATACCAAAGTATGATGACTTAAAGAAACTGTTTAAGCAAGTGCTTAATCAAAACTACGCTAAAGAAGAATACATTAAACAGTTCACTATTCGCATCCCAGAGAACCTCGCTAAAATTGAACGCGTACAACGGTTCTACCAAGAAAACGTTATTGACACTCCATTGGAACTCTTCGGATTACTATACATGCAACGCCAGCGCTTAATGGAAGCTAAAGCGAAGTACGGCGAATACATCTCGCCGGAATGTTTTGAAAAAGAAACAGGTGCTTAATTAAAAATTTGAGAAAAGCAACCTTCTTTTTTCCTTTTTTATGGGTGAATTTTTTTAAATGGATTATTTCTACTGACTAGTAATTCATAATTGTTAATTAACAAAAGAAACAATAAAAAAAGAAGTGATGGAAGATGATGAAAAAGCTGGAAAAGGAATGCGAACACTCAATAAACTTGGCTATTATTGATGGTGATGGTTCGTTTCCATGTCCCCGGTGCGGTACGTCAATTTCTCCTGATGACGAAACAGAAGACAATTACCAAATCTTAGATACAAAAGTTGTCAACGATGAACTCGCTGAGCTGGTAATCTCATGTGGTAAATGTGGGTGCACCATTAAACTGACTGGTTTCCAGCAGAGCTTTGACGCATAAATAAGTAAGTCTGTTAGCCTATATTTCAGTTTTTGAGTTTGATTTATTTTATTTCTTCGGAGAATTTTTAGACTCTAAAGAGATTGAAACAAAGAACAGTAAGACATATGCCGGCGTAATTCTTATTTTAAGCCTCCAATAGAAATTTTCCAATAGAAACAACAAGGTTACTGAGCAATAAGCTAATTGATACTCTATAACAAAAAATTTTATATCTGAGGGATTGTTCCTTTCACAATAGAAGTTGTGATTCTATGTCTGTCAAAATAACTACAGAGTATATAGATCTACTAAATAAGGCAGTTGAGCGCGAAATCGCTGTTTCCCTCCAATACATTCTTCAGCACGGAAAAATGGAGAAGCTGATTCGCAAAACCATCCCTGAGAACATCCTTTTAGACAAGACAACCTATGCGGGGGTTGGAAAGTTTCTCAGAGATATATCCATTCAGGAAATGAAGCATGCCGCAGAAATAATGGAGCGGATCTACTATCTAGGCGGGCAAGCTACAACTAAATCTGGTAAACCTATCATAGGCAACAGCATAAGCGAATTTGCTATGCTTGGCGTAAAAGCTGAGGAAGATGCCCTTAACTTGTACCGAGAAATCATTAGTATTGCCGGCCAGATTGGTGACTGGAAAACTAGGGAACTGTTCGAAAAAATCTATAAAGAAGAAGAAGATCACCTCTTCAAATTCCAGGAATATACAAAATTCCAAGATGAGAAAGATGAACCTAGCAAGTTGCCATTGTCGGAATGGCGAAAAATCTACACTGACGACTACTTTGAGCTTTTGAACAAGGCTGTAGCGGCGGAGATCGCTGGAATAGTACAATACACAAATCAGCATGAAAAAGCAGCATTCCTCGAACTTAGGATGAAAAACACTGCTCTTGAAGCAATATCTGAAACTAAAGCTGATGTGATAGGAAAACTCCTAAAAGATATATTCATGCAAGAAATGGATCACCTCGAGAAAATCAGCGAACGCATATATCTCCTCGAAGGCGAAGCAGTAACCAAACCTGACCCATTACCAGTTGTCGGCGAAACAGCCCAAGACTTCATAGTTCTAGATCATGCACTCGAAGGCGCAACAATACAGCTCTATCGTCAAATCATCGCTGAAGCACTCAAACGCGGTGACACAACAACAAGACGAATGTTTGAAGAAATAATTATTCAAGAAGAAGAACATTTCTGGACATTCGATGACTTCGTAAAATAGCAACCAAACTTTATTTTTCTTTTTTTTCTTCTAATAAAAAAGGAAATAAGTCTTTTTTTGGCCTTTGTACAGACTTTGCGCCAATTGGGATATTGACTTTACAGAAAACTGTTTCCGAAACCTATAATTCCCATTAGCCCAAACCATTATTATAGCAGAGGCAAACGCTTCTAACAAACAATTTTCAGAGTGACTTCAAAATGGTGATAGAAAGTATAAACTGGATGGCTGGCGGACCACAAGGTAGCGGAGTCGACACAGCATCCAACATTTTCGGTAAAGCCTGTGGATACGGCGGTCTCTACGTGTTCGGCAGAAGAGAATATCATTCCAACATCAAAACGATGCATAGCTACTTCCACCAGCGCATATCCAAAGAACCAACTCTAGCTAACATTAGTGACGTGAACTTGCTTGCGGGGTTTGACGCTGAAACCGTGGTGCGTCATGTCGGCGAAGTCGTGAGTGGAGGAGGGATAATAGTTGATTCACGCGACCTAAACGTCAACGTGCTAACAGACATAGTAACCTTCAGTGAAGAATTCAAAACTCAAGTTCGCGAATTCATAAAAGAAAATGGCGTGGGCGGAGAAACCATCAATGACTTGCTCAATTACGCTAAACAAAAAAACATACAGGTTTTCCAGGTTCCATACATGGACTTGCTAAAGCAAATTGGCGAAAAACTCCAAATAGAAAAAATCGGTATGCTCTCAAAAATGATAAATGTCATAGCAATAGGCGTATCTTTTGCATTGCTAAAATATGACCGCAAACTTGTTGAGGATGCAATCAAAGCTACCTTCAACGAAAAAATCGCTAACATGAATGTCGTGGCAGTGGACACAGCATATGACTATGCAGAAAACAACTTTAACGTTAACAGCTTCAATCTGAAACTCGAAAAACAGCCCGCGAATGAGGCTCGTATTTTCTTGACTGGAAATCAAGCGGTTGCCATGGGCAAAGTGCTGGGTGGATGTAGAGTCCAAACTTACTACCCCATCACTCCGGCGGCGGATGAGAGCGAGTACTTGGAAGCTCACGAAATCCTAAAAACCAGAAACGGCAGCCAGGAAGCCATAATTGTGCTGCAGACTGAAGATGAGATTGCCGCTATAAATTCAGCGTCAGGCGCTTGCCTATCCGGAGCGCGTGCGGCTACCAGCACCTCTGGACCCGGTTTCTCTTTGATGGCTGAAGGTTTAGGCTGGGCAGGCCAAAACGAAGTCCCTGTGGTAATAACACTTTATCAGCGGGGTGGACCTGCAACTGGGCAGCCGACAAGACACAGCCAACAAGATCTGAGGTTTGCGATGCATGCGGCGCATGGAGAATTTGCAAGAATAATCGTTGCATCAGGTGATATAGAGGAATGCTTCTTTGACGCAGCAGGCGTTTTCAATTTAGCTGAGAAG
>CAWEOM010000032.1:0-25805 GCA_963810665.1 Candidatus Bathyarchaeota archaeon
CAATATCGCAACCAAAAGTGCTACGGCGAGGATAGCTGACACTGTTCCCCTTTTGCGAAATAACACCTTAAAGGACAAAGACTGCAATCCATAGCCTCGGAATAGTTTAGCTAGCAGGGGTAGTTACGTTAAACCTAACTTGACCCCAAATATCTTGATAGGAAATTTGACCCCTCGTCTGATTATAAGCCCAAAGTTCAAAGATCAAACGCTGATTAACACCCACTTTACTCAAAGTTACATCAATAGGAAAAGTCCAACTTTGATTATTCGAAACAACTTGATTGTACTGCTGAATCGAGGCGACGGAAGCAGGATTTACCACCGTTTCATTATCCCCCAACTTGACCATAACCGTATAGAACACCGGCTCACCGATATGATTACCAACATAACCAAAAAGACTGATTGTCTCGCCGGCAACAATCACAGATGGATAATCACCCAAGACCTGATTTGGTCCCAAAACTCCTAGCTCAGAGAAACGCTCCCCCTGCCCAAGCGGAAGTAAAAACCCAGAAACTGAAACAAACGCCACCAAAACTGTCACTCCCAAAATTACCGCACACACCTGCTCTGCGGTAACCACCAAAGACTTAGCGTCACCCTCAACTTTTTTGACAGCCACCCTATAATTACGCCTAAACCTAAACCAAACCCTCCAAAACATCCTTGGACCAACAAAGAAAATCACAATACCCAAAACCAAAGCACCAACAGCCACCCCAACCTCAACAACAGGAAAACTACTCAAAGCAGACGCCTCAACCACATTAGCCTGCTCAGTTACGTTTAGAGCTAGCAACCGTGCTTGTTCTGCTAAATCAGTAGCCTGCGCCGGATTGGAAATAACTAATTCCTCAGCTTGTGCAGTCAAATTTATAGCTGAATTAAGCTGCCCAATTAACGCATCAACATCTCCACCGGCCTTATCCGCCGCAGCAATAGCCAAGTAAGCTTGGGTTGCTTGATTTTCAGCATCAGAAATTACAGAGACCTGAGCACCAACAAAAGCACCACTAAACAAAACCCCTGTGAATAACAAAAGAATAATGCAAAGCTTAGTTGTTGCTTTTTTCATTCTATCTCTCGTCCGCGAAACAACGATGACTAAGCGTAAGACATATATAAAAATTCTATACGATACCCTACTAACACACAAATCAGGGAAAGCAAATGGGCGACGAATTATCACCAATCATTATTGAAACCGCCAAATCCCTGCAGCAACCCACCATCGCCCAACTCATCGACACCCTAGTCAAACAAAAAGGCCTCAAAGAAAAACAAGCCACCAAAGCAGTCTACACAGAATACAAAAAAGGCACCCTAACCCTAACCGACACCAACCCCCCAACCAACATAGCTAACTACTTCTTCAACCTAGAAAGCGCCTGGTTTTGGGCAATCACCGCCCTAGTCGCAGCAACCCTGCCTAGCCGTCTTCACCATCAACACCTCCGCACTCATATATGCACGATACATCTTAGGCGGCGTCTTCATCCTATTTCTACCAGGATTCATGCTTATGTCAGCACTATACCCCAGAAAAGAAATGGACGAACTAGAAAAAGCAGCCCTATCAATCGGCCTGAGCCTAGCCATAGTCCCCCTCATCGGATTAGTACTAAACTACACCCCTTGGGGAATAAGACTAGAACCCATCATGATATCACTAGCCCTCTTCACAGAAATCCTCGCCGCAACAGTAGTAGTGCGCCGATTCAGATACTTCCAACTCGACCAAAAATAATTATTCCTTACCCACCCACTTCTCAGCTAAAAACCAATCTACCATTTGCATGATCCTACAAGTTTTAGACAACATCAACTATTCTACAACTTTAGAAAAAATAATGGTTTTAGACAAAAATAACCTCATCCAAATTTCTTTTTCATTTTTTTGACTACCCTCACTCAATTTTTCTTGACAAGGGGTTTTTCGATATTTTCTAAAAAGCGGTTTAGGTAAATTTTATAGCCGTGAAACATAGAAGTGACATCCGATATTAATGCAAAAAAGCACTCTGCTAAAGGTAGCAGTGATTTTGATAATCATCAGTTCTTGTTTAGCTTTAGTTGCGGCTCTATTTATGGCGTTATTTACTTGGTTTGAGTATTTTGTTCCTTCCCATCTTGGAAGCGTCAGAGTGATAACAGAGCCCTTTTACGTTGTTATTTCGATCATCATCTTTGAGCTATACACATTCTTTTTAGGTCTGCTTTCGGCTGTAAATATATCTAACAGAAGAAAATTCAGTTTATCCCTCTTAGGGGCAACCTTTCTACTAATTGCAGGGTTGCTGTTTTTCACAAATATTCTCTTTAACTCTCTACCCCATATTGAATCATTATTCGGGTCGCATTCCTCTAATTTAGGATTACTTCCCATCTATCAATTGTTCTGCGGTCTTCCTATATTAATTCTTGCGTCTATAAGTGTAACTATTTTAGTTTTAAGAAGAAAAGAATTCAATAACCAAGAAATTAATCCCTTGTTAACATTGAAGGCTATTTTGATTTTATGCTTAATTATCTCTGTATTTTCCGCACTTTCGTCTACTGTACCCTATTTGCAAGCCATAAGTCAATCAAATGAACTCGCTTCCAGCTATCCATTCTATAACATTACAGTCAACATTTCCATCTTCGCTTTTACGGCTATATCATTAACTTTTCTAACGAGGGGAAAATTTTTGCTTGTGACAATTGCGCTAATACTTCTTTCGCTATTATCTGCTCTATCGCTTCCATTCATTTTTAATACGATTTTTCCTTGGATAGGGTCATTTGTTAAAGGTTTCGTGACTGAATCACCAGTCATTATACTTTTGGTTATAGCTTTAGCTCTTGCATTGCTATGGGCAAAAAATGCAGCTAAGCAAGTTTAATCCTTAGGAAAAATACGCAGAAGACCTTCTTGACCAAATAGAGAGGGTACACCCAAAGACGTGGAAAGGTCTATTTATTCAAGTTATGGGTTTTTCGCTCTTACTAAGAAGCAAAACCGATAGAATAGCAATTATAGCTAAGAAGAGTCTTCGTTTTCAGAGTTTATTTGCTTAAAATACTGCTTAAATTTTTGTCCATACAGCGACTCAGGCTCTATCAGTTTTGTATAAGGATTGGCAATTTTATTTTCTTTGGGGAATTGTATGCTACATTGTGGCTGCTGTTTTAGTGCTGCTTTTTCTTCTTTTGTCATTTTTAGGCCGAATTTGTGCACTTCGTCGTGGCAGGGTTGCCTGCATAGCCATATGAAAGGTGGCTTATGTTCACCTGTGAGTGAATGTTTGGTCATTGCATCGCTTACTCTGCCGCATTTGGAACACTGGTTTAGTTTCTTTGGGGGTCTTCGTGTTTTGGTTTTTGACCTATTTTTGATACTGTTGAGCATGCCGTAGTCTTTGTAAACTTCTTCTTTGGTCCTTTCTGTGTAATCTTTAGTCACTTGTAGTCAATCCTTTTCCCTCTATATATCTAAGTTCCTTCTGTATTTATCTGAATAAGTATATTTTTCAATACCCAGTTTGATACAATTAATCCACAAGTTAGTACTCTTTCAATTGTAGATCGAACAAAAAAAGATTATGCTCAGATCACATCTTCATTCTTAGAGGGTTCGAATCCCACCCCTGCTGGTTTCCTGGGATGAAGTCGAGTTTAACACGATAAGCATCATTCTAACGAACCTAAAAACTTGGACGAGTTGTTAACCGCCTAAAGTGTATGATTGAAAAAAATGAAAAATGATGCAGATACTTACTGGTGAATATCAATCGCAAGACTAACTCGGGATATTTTCTGCTGAAAGTTGAAAGCGCACATGACAACAGAAAATCTTCCAGCACCAGAAAATTTGGCAGTATGTTGCTATTTTAGAGATTGAAAAAAATCTGTTAAGGCAAATAGCGGCTTCAACAAGCCAAAAGCATTTATTAACTATTGTTACTTGATACTCAATGAGATCGAAATGTTTGAGCACTACAAGAAGAACACGATAGTAATTTGCCCTGATTGCCATGAGGAAGGAAGAATAGTTGAGAGGTCAAATGACTATTCAACTTACACTCTAGATTGCAAGAGTTGCGGTCGAAAGCAACTTAGCGATAGTGAAGAGATGAAAGCTAGGGCGCAATACAATAGGCAAATCAAAGATTCAGCTAATGGAATACTATACGAAACCGCCTTCATGAGTAAGAAACAATAAAACCAGAATAGAACTACTCAAGTGGCTTAGTCGTTAAGCCGGTATTTTCTGGGATTAGGCTGTGTTTGAAAGTACGCTTGCAATGTTTGTTCAACATGAGATGTGCACTCGAGAGGGTATTTAATACATACCATTTCCTTTTGGGATCTTCAAGGGTCACAATTAGAAGACATGAAGATCCTATGAAATGTTGAAGTTGGTTATGCTAAAATCATCTCTGGCATTTGAACTTTAACTGTTAGATCAGAGCTTATTTTTTGGCAGATCATGAGTAGAGAGTTTTCGGTGAATTTTAGTGTGTTTTTTCCTTGTTCTGTTAGTGTGTAGACTTTGCGGGGTCTATCTGAGGTCATATCCCATACGCTGCTAACCTGTCCCTTCTTTTCTAGCTGACCAAGTAGGGGATAGATGGTGCTGGGGCCAAAGTAGACGCCGTAGTTTTTGCGTATGTTTGTTATTATTTGGTAGCCGTGCATGTTTTGTTTTTCTAGGTATTGTAGGATTATCATGTCTAGGAGTCCTTTGGTGAGTTTTGTTTGTGTTTGTTGGTTGTTTTTTGTGTTCATAACCGTTAATTCCTTGTGAGTCTTATGACTTAAGTATAGCTATTTGGCTAGTTAAAGCCTTTTACATAACACCAGCATATTAGAGCATGACGTGTAATACACAACTACACAACCAATCATGAAATAATACACAAAAACAATATTTCCACTCTTAGAATATGCCAAAACTAAACTGTACAACACACAAACACAAAACCTGCCTTAGAATCTTCATCAAGCCCCCACAGTTTATCTTACATGTGCTGATTTTTGGCTATCTTTTACCACAATCTAACAGAAATGTATTTCCAATAACAATCAATCGCACAAAGTAAACAATAATAAACTAACTCATACTAAATAATGTGAGATAGACGTTAAATGTCGACAAAACTTTTAGCACTAGGACTAATAGTCAGTTTATCGATTGGATTACCAACGTGTTATCTTTTATATGTAAACTTAAATCAAGAACAATTCAGCCAAAATTTAACAACACCATCACCTGCTCCAATAAAAACGCCTCTTCCCACTCAAAGCACAATATCGAACTCGACAATTTCTGACTCAAGACTATTTTGTTCAGTTGACAAATATCAGACATCAAGTAATTGGGTAGGCAATTCCCCAGTCATTGCATATTATTATCCTGATGGAGAATTCGAACCAAAGTACATACCAGTACCCCAAAATGCGTACTTGTACCTTAGAATATCTAATAACAATTCTCAACCGCTCTACAATGCTATTGTTAAGGTAAATTATCAAACATCTGAAGGCAGCTGGAAAACAGTGAGTCAAACAATCGGCTCTTTAGATGTTTTTGGGCTAAAAACGGTTAACCTTACTCTAGCAAATCCAGCACTAAAAATAAGTAACAGCACCCAGTTGTATGTGCAGGATTCAACGCCTCATTCAGCTAATATAATGTACTATGTTTTATCGAAGGAATATTTTGAATTTTCAGCATATGGCTTCTCTACTGAAGGATAAAAAAAATCCGTTCCTGACTACTATTTGATGTAAAATATTTCTCGAATAATATCTCATAACAATAAGCCGATATTGTTACTAAAAGTTGATTTATTGTCAGACAATCGTTGAGTATATACTTCTCATAGACATTACATTATTTTTAGACCTCTATATACCAGTTGGCTCGGTCAATTCTTCGGCTTCGACATTTCACTTTACACGTGTAGCAGGTGCGCGTCGAGGCCTCAAAAGATTGCTTGAAATTGAATTTAGCTCATTAGCCTTAGATTCTATGAACACTGCTAATTTTAATTCCCCAGAACGCTTTTCATCTTCTTGAATTTTTAACTCCTCTCTAATAGTGTTAAGCATTTTTTCGATTGAAACAGGTTTAATCAAGTAAACATCTGCTTGGCAATTAAGTGCTTCAATAGCGTTTTCCAGCGTTGGGTAGCCTGTGAGGAATATTTTTCTTGTTTTAGGCATGTACTTTTTGAATTTTGTAAGCAACTGCGTTCCTAAGCAATCGGGTAATTGATAATCAATAATTGCCAGATTATAGAAAGTATTTTGCGCTTTCTCTATTGCTTCAACGCCTGTCTCTGCTACATCAACTATGAATCCAGCATATTCAAGCAATTTTTTCAAACTTACTCTAATTGATTCATCATCGTCAACTACAATAATTCTTGGCTGATGGGTCATCTGAATTTTTTCACCCCGTAAGTCTTAGTTGCTGGCGGTATAATGTATTCTTCGCAGTTATCCATGCAGATGTCAATGCTGCACATGTTTTCAGAATCATCTTCTAATGCACGTAGAAGACTATCAACATAAAGTGGGAATGTAAAATTCTGCGTGCTCAAGGTTAATCTCAAGTTTTTCCCAATTCTTGCGTGAAGCTTCTTCATTAACAAAGCTTCAAGGTATCTAGCTCCGACTCCAAAAATTTGTTCGATTGAATCTGAAAAATCCTGGACGCGTTGAGGAATTTGCTCTTTAGTGATCTTGAAGGTGTCTTCTAAAAGATTGTAGATTTCGGTTTTCGCTGCTTCACCAAGAGAGGATAAAGCTTCATCAACTACTTCAAGCAAGATTTCATTAAAATTCATGCTAGTCTGTAGCCTTGTAGCTTTGAAAGAACATTTTTTTTCTTTTATTGCATTTGCAGTTTTCGCCATTTTGTTGCACCACGCTTTTCATTGCTAATGTTATTTCGGGTGTACACCACAAAGTAAGTATTGTATACTAAGATATAATAATTATGCATATTTGTACAACAATACATAAAATCATAAATAACCTGTGAGTAGGTTTTGTGGAGTAAAATGAAAGTCGAAAGCGATCGATATGCCTGTTTGAGTGTCTAAAGATTCTATGGTTTGAATTGTTGTTGCAGGTAAAAAAGAAACACCTGCTTTCCCTGACACCACAATATTATCTTTTGACAGGTACAGGTCAATTACTACTGCTCCCAAGACGGTAAAAATAATGAGTAAGGTTGCTATTACTAAAACTGCATTCCTCAATAACATCAATCACCTCTCTAAGATAACTATCCTTGAGGTTTTGGATTTTAGTGGCTTAACAACCAAATTAAAGATAAATGAACATGAAAGTATCTTGGGAAAAGGTCTATTAATTTGTTTTAGGGGTTTTTCGATGTCTTCTAAAAAGAAATAGAGATAGAACAACAATAACTAAGAAGACTGACAATAAAATAGAAACTGGAAAAATGTTTTTTTCACCCGATGTTTCTCTAAGCACAAAAAATTTTACTTCAGAGTCCATTACAGTTCCATTAATATCAGTTGAGTAAGCTCTTAGAGTATGTGACCCATCGGTAAGATCGTACAAATACAACATATTTGTGTGAAAAGCCACAGCTTTGCCATTCTGAGATGGAAACTCTCCTGTCCTGAGCAAATTAGTTAGAGTAACATTTTCACCATAATCAACAGAATAACTAATTGACTCAACTGCTGGAGCATCTGATAAGACATTCGCGTAAATCATCAAAGGAACAGCTTGAGACCAGTTCCCTGAATATGTAAAATTATCTGGATAAATTATACTCAAAGAAGGTGCTTCTACAAAGGGGCTGTAACCATTATTATTTTGGTTATTTGAATCAGATGAATTAACTGTAAAAATAACTAAAGAAGTAGAATTAACCTGATATGTAAAACCAAACATTGCAACTATTAACCCAACAGTACCAGTGGCAGTAATCTCTAGTTGATGGTGTCCACTAGGGACATTTGATATGATCTCATCAAATTCTAAGATAGCCATATCTGTATCTTGATTTGGGTAAATGATGGCATGTGTAGTTTGCCAATCACCCTTATAATAAACGCTTACAACATCAGAGCTATTCCTAACATCATTACTCTCAATAATATTAGGCGATAAATTGGGTGACAATTTGACAATTTGTGGCTCAGTCACATTGAAAATCAACTGCAGAGAATTAGCGTCAATTATTGAATTATTTTGCGGAGAAGTAACATTGATGTTTGGACCACTAATTGTAGGTTTATAGAGTTCATAATAATCTTGAGCATCCACAGATGCAAAGCAAGCTGTTGACAGAATCAAACCAATAATAAGTAAAGCTGATATTGTCCTCATTTCAGTTCAAATGATCTTCTATTGAGCTAATGAGCTTTTTCGTCAAACTTTCTTAATTGAGGCATTATCTTTCTCTTTGGTGACTTTTTAACTACTAACTCTTCTACTCATATAGACATACACATAAACACCCGGACCACAACACACAACACAGTACAACGCAAAAGCAAGAAAAACCTTTCAATTATTAGGAATCTATTGTATTGTTACTCACATTCATGATTTTTCTTCAATATTCACGATTCACAATCAACTTATACTAACATGTTAGCATTTTAGCCAGAGGATACAGGAGTGCAGACCTTAAACACTAACTTTGAACCCGAAACTAAGGGGTTGCCAAAAAGTTTCAGCGAAGAGAAATTCCGATCTCTTTTTGAAACTATCCCCAGCGGAGTAGCAATTTATGAAGCAATTGAGGATGGAAAAGATTTCATTTTTCAAGAATTTAACTCAGCAGCTGAAAAAATTGATGGAGTTAGTAGGAAAGATGTAGTGGGTAAACGGGTTAGTGAGGTTTTTCCTGGGATTAAGGATTTTGGCTTGTTTTCGGTATTTCAGCGTGTTTGGCAAACGGGAAAACCAGAGTATTTTTCTGAGGCTCCCTATAGTGATCAGAGAATAAAAATTGGTTGGCGTGAAAACTGGGTGTATAAGCTACCAAGCAACGAAATCGTAGCAATATATAACGATGTTACTGAACGCAAGAACGCTGGAGAGGCTCTTAGGTTAGCTGAAGAGAAACACAGGACTATGCTTGATTCGGCTAATGTAATGGTTCAATCTGTTGATGCTGAAGGCAGATACCTATTCGTTAATGAAGAATGGAAAAAGGTGTTAGGTTACAATGAATTAGATCTCAAAGAAATTAACATAGGCAATGTTGTGCGTAAAGATCATTTGCCTTATTGCATGGAAGTTTTTAAGCAGGTTATGGAGGGGTTACGTGTTCATAGTGTTGAGACTGTTTTTGTTACCAAGGATGGAGGTGAACTTATTGTTAGGGGTAATGCTTGTCCTATTTTTAAAGACGGAAAATTCGTTTCAACTGTTGCGTTCTTTGAGGACATAACTGAAAGGAAAAAAACTGAGCGTGATTTGACTTTAGCTCTGGAAGCATTGTCTGCCAACTTGGATAAAACTGAGTTGATGAATGAGAAGTTGCGGGTTGTAGGTAGCTTGACACGTCATGATGTCCGCAATAAACTTAGCGCTGTTACGGGTTATTCTTTTATTCTAAAAAAGAAGCACCTTGATTTGGCTGATGTTGTTGAGGGTCTGGATAGGATGTCTGCAGCTGTTGTTGAGTCTATGAGGATTTTTGATTTTGCTAAGGCTTATGAGCAGATTGGTGTTGAGGAACTCGTTGATGTCGACGTTGCAAAAGTTGTTGATGAGGCTTCTGAGATGTTTTCAGGTTTGTCTTTTAAAGTAATCAATCACTGCCAAGGTTTGGCTGTTAAGGCGGATTCTTTGCTAAGGCAGCTTATCTATAATTTTATTGATAACACAAGAAAATATGGTCAAAAAACCACAACTGCAAAAGTTTATTATGAAACAGCTTCTTCGGGTGATTTTCGGCTGATTTATGAGGATGATGGGGTTGGTATACCTAAAGAGAATAAGGGGCAGCTTTTCAAGCAAGGATTTAGTACTGGTGGAAGTACAGGTTTTGGCTTGTTTTTGTCCAAGAAAATGGTTGAAGTTTACGGCTGGACTTTAGTTGAAGAAGGCGAATCAGGTAAGGGAGCAAAATTTGTTATGACGATTCCAGCAGAATAGTGTGAATTAGTTTTTCTTATTTTCTGAGTTCTACAATTCTTAGGATCCAATCTTTTCTTTCATGCCTAAGATGCTTTGCAAAAAGCAGAGCCTCTCACTAATTAACGTATCAATGGTCTGTCTATCTGCGACCTTGATTTTCTCACTATCCACGAAGCGGTCAAAAAACGCGTTGAAATCTTCAGCTAAACTGTCTGTTTCGTATTCTTTTAGGTGATTTTCTTTTCCATTTTAAGATGAATCATAAAATCGGTAACAGCAATATCTTTCTTACGAAGTTTTTGACAGCATACAATTAAGAAATCGTCAATCAAATAAAGATAAAACTCTTGGAAATTGCAAACTAAACTGTGTTCGCCATCCTGAATATGATACAAGAATCCCAAATTCGGTTCAATTCTTGCCTTCAATAACTCTTAGGTAATATGAAGATTAACCAAATATCGAAAAAACCAACGGGTATGTTGATAGATGTATAGATACCAGCGCGCGCTTATGGCCAGTCTTGGGCAAAGTTTGTCTTTTCCTGCAACCATGCAGCCAATCTGGGAAACCCGTTAATTGCGTTTTCCACCCCCAACAACGAAAGAGTATTCAACGCTCCCTGTATGCCATATTTCCTTGAGTCGGCAAATTGCCCTGAGGAATATTCGCCTGGTGTGTGTCCCCATTTCTTTGTGAAATTCAGCCAAGCCGAACAATGTTGGGGGTCATCGCAAAGAGCGCCTTTCTGAATAGGCTCTGATTCTAAGGCGTAATGTATCTTTTCTTCTTTTTCTAAGTAATTCAAGAGTGGTGGAATTGATTTATTGCCTAAAAGAACTAATTGTATGGCAGCTAAGGCTCTTGTGTCTGAATACTCGCCATGAAGAACCTCAATTAACATGTCAATTAGTTTGTCTTTTACTTCACGCCCAGACAACATAAATCACAATACTTAATACTGAATATACAAAATTATAAACTTTGCCCAGGCACCAGTATACCCAGCAAGAACCGTAGCCACAATAGTAGACAACCGATTGGAAATGACGAAACCCAGGCAAAAGTTGCCATTGCACCCAAAGAATGCTCTAACTCGGCAATCTTCCAAAGTATTATATACAAAGAGCACTTCCTAAAATGTTAGGGGACCATCTTGGAAAGGTATCAAGCGGTAGCATTGTTAAAAGAAATAATAACCCTTGACCTATCCCGACCGACCGCGGTTTACCTAAAAGAAAATAACGGAAAGTTTGAATTAGTTTTAAAAGACGATTGCAGCCAAAAACTACAGAAGTTCCTCGAACAAAAAAACCTAAAATGGCGCATACAAAAAGACATGGGTCTTTGCATTATTTACAAGCCCTAAGCTCTACTGGGCTGTTGGATATTTTACACGGGCCACTTTAAAGACATGATAACAGTTAGCGCAGGTGTAGTATTTTAGTGAGAAGTAATCGTTATCGATTTCGCTTTTAAGTTGTATGACCTCTGTTCTGCATCTTGGGCATTTGAGCACCGAACAACACTTCAAAGAGGAGATTTCTTGAGATTTAATAAAAATGTTATGTTCTAAGAAGTTGAATTTATTCATAAAAAACAAGGAAACAAAAAAGAGGTTTAGGGTTGTTTATCTTGCCCAGCAGGGCCCATAGCCATAACCATAGCTATAGCCGCCTTGATAGTTAGGTGCTGGTGCATCAGTTCCAACTGGCGGAGCTATGTATTGGCTTTCATAGGCTTGGTTGGCGCGGTAGCCAAAGCAGTTGCCTATCCAGCCCCAAAAGCCCTCAGCAGGCACCGCAGAGTTCCCATCTGTACCTGCGAAGTTTTGGGTTTGGTTTTGGGCAATTTGGGCTGTTGCTAGCCCCACTGCGGCCAGGGTAAGTGCCGTGACCGCGACGATCGCTATAATTATTTTTGTGTTTGTCATTTTGTTTTATCACCATATACTAATATGTGCATAGAGGCTTAAGGTAGTTGGCTGAAACAAAACTGAAACAGACCTGAAACAGCCAATTTTTGATCAAAATCACGTTGTCAAAGCTACTTCAGGTAGTTTTTTCGAAAGTATTTCCATCAAGAAGATATTCAATCGATAGTTTGTATAATAGCTTCTCAGTATAAATTGCGCTTCCAAACAATCGATTAAAGTTAACTCAACCAACGTTGAACCAGACTGATTTTTCTTTAAAAATCTCCATCAAGAAGTTGACTATTCTTTTGTGCTTAAAGAGAAGATCTCCAAGAAAATACAATAAAGAAGAAAGGACCGACATTCCAGCCCGCTACTGCCTATAATTGGATTTTGAATAATCACGGCGAAAATAAAACGTTTAACATCAAAACAATGGAAAAACAGAAACAACTTCACCTAGAATAAAACAAGATTCCAAGGCAAAAAAGGATTATAGGTTTTCTGCATCAACGTTCAATTCTGAATTTCTCTTGCCCATTCTCATCTATCCTATCAATAGTAATAACAAATTTTGCGCCTTGTCCTGGCACACCCTCTTCAACTAAACTCCAACCATAGATAGTCACCATTTTCTTTATAAGAAACAGCCCAAAACCAGTTCCTTGACCAGTAGTGAAGCCTTTACGAAATAGACTGGTTTTGTTCTCAAAGGGTATGCCTACGCCGTCATCTTCATAGACTAACCGTAAACTATCCCCTTCAACTTCATAGTAAATTCTAATGTTAGATGTTTTTTGGCCGTATTTCTTGGTATTTTCAATTAAATTGTAGAAAAGTTGTCGGAGAAACGAATCCGCTAAAACCCTTAGTCCACCACATTCATTTGTTATTTTTGGAAGTGACCCAGAGAGTAGCGAGACAGCTTTGTTAATTTTAGCTTCAACATCTACATATGTTAGCTCTTCTATGCCTAATTGTTCATACATTTTTACAAAATCAAACATCCTAGCTGATTCCTTAACAGCCATCTCTATTCTACTAAGGCCTTCAACCAGATCAGGTTGGTCTGCATGCTTTTTCCTAAGCAAATAGGCATAACTATTGATTGTCGAGAGTTTGTTTCTAACGTCATGTCTAGCTAAACTACCAACTACCTGTAACTTTTCGTTTAAATTCGTAAGACTCCTTTGCTGATTTTGGATTTCCCTTAATTTCCAACTATTGCCTAATGCCAAGGAGGCATACTCACCAAATCCTTGGGCAACCAATGCATCTCTTTCTGTAAAATCTGATGCTTTGTTTGCAAGACCCATAAGCCCCACTGCTTTGCCCTCAACTATCAAGGGAACAAACATTACATTCCTAAGTGCCGCGTGACCATTGGGCATAAATCCAATCCAGTTGCTCTTTGAAAAATCATTCTCATAAACCACTTTGCAGCTTTGATACGCTATCTCTCTTAGACCTCGTATAGGCATAGGTAAACTGGGATCAACAGTGCATTTAAGTCCACCAGCATCTAAAAACAAAACCTTATTCTCAGAACCGTCATCTGACAACAAAGCAACATACCCGGCAGTTGCACCAATCAGAACTTTGCAATCATCAAAAATCTTTTTAGCAACCACTGCAAAGTCATCATTTTTCAATATCTCTTTGACAGTTCCCAAAAATGCTGAGACTTCTTGCTCTCGGGCAGTTGTTTCTACTAGCGCATTTTGCATCTTTTCTAGATCCTCTTTGCGCTTTGTAATATCTACTAATATTCCTCGTGCACCCACAATTTGGCCATCTTTGACAATCGGAGCAGAAGATATCTCAACAGGAAAACGTGTCCCATCTTTTTTAACACATAAATATTCTTCACTATGACGAATTTCTTTGAAGGTTGCATTGGCCATATTCTTCTTTGCCCGATTAAAATCCTCAGGAGCAACAAGGCGCATAACGTTAAAATCATTGCTAAAATCTTGTGAGGAATACCCAATTATTTCAAATGCCCTTGAATTGGCAAAAATGACATTTCCTTTAAGATCTATTTCAAAAACCATCTCTGGCAGAAAATTCGTTAGCTCTCTAAACCTAGCTTCATTTTGTTTGAGTTCATATTCAGCTTTTTTCGCATCAGTTATATCAAATATGTAATGAACATAGGATGTCTCATTGTAAGGTAACCAAATACCCTTGTAGTATTTGCCGTTGTGTTCTACCTCTTCCAAAACCTGCTTTTCTCCAGTTGCCCATAGCTTTGGAGCTAAACAAAAATTGCACGGAATATTGGCGTTGGCACATGTTTCATAACAGGTTTTACCTGGAATCGCCCCTATATCGCGAGCATTTTTGTTGGAAGCAATAATTTTTCGAGAATTTTTCTCAAGAAACAACGCGATACAAGGTACATTATCAAGCAACGTACTTCTTAAAGCAAGCTCCTCTTTAGCAGTCTTCTCCGCTGCCTTAAGCTTAGTAATGTCAGTTATAATGCCCAGAAGTGCTTGTTCATTTTCATAATCTATGAGTTTTGTTGTGATAATAGCTTCAATTTTCTTTCCATCTTTAGCAACAACGGTAAATTCATAGGGAGCAACATTTTCACCCTTTAAATGCATAGCAAAAGACGACTTCATTGTTTCTATATTTTCAGAAGAACATAGAGAAAAGAAATCAAATTTTGGAGACAAAAATTCGTCCTGAGTGTATCCTGTAGTCTCTTCACATTTCCTATTAGCATAAACCACCCTTCCACGTTTGTTGATAAAAATCATGTTGGGCGATTGATCAGAAAGGTTTCTAAATTTCTCCTCACTTAAATGCAGTGCAGCTTCAACTTTCTTCCGTTCATTTATAGGAACTGCCAATTCCAAAGCAGCAGTTACATTTCCGTTTTCATCTTTGAGAGGGGTGACTCTTAATTCAATCCAAGTAACTTCACCCTCTGCATTCACCGATTTAAACTCATGAACATCCAAAGGCGAATCTTCCTCAAAGATTTTTTTCACCCCACAATCAGGACAAACATCATCTCGCCTATTGAAAGTTGAATAACATTTCTTTTCAGGCGAAACACCCAAATCCATCAAAAGCTTGTTGGCCCAAATCACATCATAATCTTTGCTGATAACAGCTAAACCCGCATCAATACTCTCGCTCGCCCGCTCAAGAACATTGAAAGTCCCCCTCAGTTTTTCTTCGGCGATCTTACGTTCAGTTATGTCTGCATTATAACCGCTCCAAAGAATATTGCCATCCTCTAACTTCTCAGGCATAGATTGTCCCCACATCCAACGGATTCTTTGCCCAGGAAGCTTTACTCGATATTCGCATTGCCAGTAAGATAAATTGTCAGCTGAGTACTCAATTGATTTAATTACCTTTTCCTGATCTTCTGGAACTATAACTTTGAGGATTGGAGAAAAATCGTCTCGCACATCTTGTGGGGAACATCCAAAAATGCTTTGAATACTATCAGAAGTAAATGGAACACAATAAGATCCATTTGGTCGCCTTAGAAATTGATACAGCATCCCAGGGGTCTGATCGGCAAGTTTAGCAAATCGACTGTTTTGCTTTCGAAGCTCTGTTTTTGCATTGTCTCGTTCCACAAGCAGACAAATTTTATGGGATAATTCACCATAGACGGTTTCGGGGTCACCTTGTTTGTTATGATAACCATCTGCACCAAGGTTAAGAGCTCTAATAGCAACTTCTTCTCTACCTTTGCCCGTAAACAAAATAAAGGGTATTTTATTTTTCTGTTTACGAAGTATTAATAGGAATTCTAAGCCGTTTTTTTGGGGCATCTCATAATCCGAAATCACGACATCATAGTGTCCAACACCCAGTTTAGCGAGCCCTTCATCAACACAGATAGCGTTGTCTATTTCAAAGCGCTCATCCATATCCTTTAGAATAAGCTTAGAAATCTGCAACAATGAAAACTCGTCATCAACATGCAAAATTCGTATCTTCTCAGATCCAAAACCAAGCGAGGTTTGAACAATTGGTGATTCGCAAATTGTGGAAGTAGCCAACGTAGGTCCCCAAGGTTATCGAGTTATTATTTTTTCACCTTTTTAGCATTGTGTATTAATAATTAAGATTACGTATTTTGTGAATAAAACCTCCAGAAAACACACCTCTAACGCCAATTACTCCCTTCTAAAACACCACACAACCAATTCAAAAAGAAGATTTGACAAAACCAACACAGACCTAAAACTCCGAAGAAAAAAGAAGTTTCATCCAAAAAAACATTTGACTAAACTTACTCTCAATCCTTAAAAGTTATATGAAGGCTATGTTACACCTTAACAGTCCAAACAACAAAGAAGTCAAGGGACTCAATAAACCTCTGGAGAGCAAATGCCATTCCATACCAAATAACATACAAAACACTTGCAACAACCTTAACAGCAAGCGGCATATTGTTAAGCACCCTCTCATTTTTAGTTCTCCAGTCAACACCTCTAACAGCGCTGGGAATATCAACCATAATTTTAGGCGCAGTCACCTTCGCTATAGATAAAGGACAACCAAAAATCCCCCCGGAAGCCAGCGCCATTCTACTTCAATCGGGTCTTGAGAACATCTCAGCTATAGTTGAAGAATTAGGACTTAAAGCAAAAGCCATCTACCTACCCAAATCCATAACCAAAGAAAAAACCAAAGCACTAATACCACTGGGCACAAACACAAAAATCAACACCCAAACACTCCCCAAACGACTAATTGTCAAATACGACAATACCCCGCAGTCCATGGGCTTACTAATCACCACCCCCGGCTCAGCAGTCGCCAGCCAAATTGAAACAAAAACAGCCTATTCAGCTAGCGACATAGAATCCTCCATTTCCCAGGTGCTTTCGGGAACAGTAAACTTGGCTGATGGCGCAAGAGTCAAAATAGAAGAAGACAAAATCACAGTTGAAGTGATCAATCCTAGATTGCAAGATAACAAGATGTGGATCTATGAAAGCATAGGAACCCCCATCACATCTATTGTAGCTTCAGTGGTTGCTGAAGTAACAGATAAGCCCATTACAATTACAAGTGAGCAGTATGGTAAGGGTAAGATTTTTGTGGAGCTAAAAGTTCTGGAGCGAAGCATGTGAGAATCCATGAAAGATACCTCTTCTCTCTATCCATCACATACGCGCTAACAACCACCATACTTGCATTCTACGCCCAGAGCACAATTGATCTGTACCTATCAGTCTTCATAGTTGAATACTTCATACTTACCTTGCTTAATTCTCCGCTAAAACCAAAAACACAGAAAATAACCAACATAATCGGCTATGTCCTCTTTGCACTGTTCATTGTTATTGTAGCGTTTAAGGTGCTGCAAATCTTAGGTGGAGGACTGATTTGAAAAAGCATCTATCAATCATCCTCACCATTCTGCTAGTAAGCTCCTTTTTTGCTGCTCCAGTTGTCATTAAAGCTCAGCCCTCATCAATTCCTCACGAAGACCCCCAAGCCGCCCAAAGCACCATAGACGCTTTCTCCTTTCTAAGCCAGTATGTAGAAATCTTTGGACTCATGGCAAACGGACAGTATGGCAACGCGAGTGAACTAAGCGAAAAACTCAGCCAAATAGATGTTCCTGAAGAATACCGCTTCATCATAGACAGATACAACGATTTAACCCAACAACTAATAACCACCCTAAACAGCTTAGACAGCACCCTAACGCAAGCCTCAACACTGCTAGATCAGTATCGGCTAGATGAAGCACGCCAAAAAATTGATGAAGCGGGCGTACTAGTCGCCAAGGCACAAATTCTACTAAACGATCTACAAGAAGCCACCCAAACGTTAAGCCAACGTCTAGGCATATTCTCCTCACCGGTGGAAGATAAGGCAAGACAAGCCTACCAACAGCTGCAAAGCCTGCTAGATAGGCTAAATGAGCTAATAGATCGCTATCATCAGCTGCTACAGACAACCAACCAGAAAATCGAAGGCAGCCAACAAATCATTCTCACCAACCTTAGCATTAATTCCGATACCTCAGAAGCCTTTGTTGGAAGCACGCTGCAGGTTTCAGGAACCCTCACCACCTCAAGCGGGCAACAACTAGCAAATCGAGCAATACAGATCCTACTCGACGGAGACGTAATTGCGACAGCTAACACAGCAAGCAACGGAGCATTCTACACCCAAATCCACGCGCCCTACAGGTATGTTGATCATTTTTCAATTAACGCCCTCTACACACCTCAAGGCAACGACAGAGGAACATACCAATCCTCAGTGAGCCCAACCATCCAAATCAAACTACTTTATTATCAAACCAGCCTAAGCATTAACGCGCCAAGCATAGCTTACCCCGGGTTGGCTATGGTAGTTCAGGCAAACGTAACCGCACAGGACAAAACCCCGCTAAACGCGCGTCAAGTGAGAGCATTTCTCAACGGAACCCAAATCGGGCAAAGCCAAACAGATGAAACAGGCATTTGCACAATTAAGTATACAATATTAGCCCAAGCAAAACTTGGAAACTATACCTTAACCGTAAAAGTTGATCCCTCAGGAACATACGCTGACGCTACTAGGAGCAAAACAATCTACATAGAAAAAAGAACCACAAACCTACAAATCAACAGCCCCTCGCTTCTTATTTTGCCAGCTCAGCTGCAAATAAGCGGATTCGCACAATCCACATCCGGACCGCTAAAAAACGCCAACATCATCGTAGAATTCGCAAACATAACCTCAAATACAAAAACCTCAAACAATGGAAACTTTAGCATAACATTAGATGTGCCCTTTAGCACAGTTTTTGCAGGCAATCAAGAACTAAAAATTATAGCCCAACCCGTTGAGCCATGGCAAGCAACAACACAGAAAACAACAAACCTCTTAGTAGTAAACGCAATCGGTATAGCAGTCGCTTTAGCGTCGGGAGTTATTATTCTCGCGTTAACATTTGCCAAATACGCTAAAAGCCCAGCCAAGAAACAGAAAAAACAAACCACAAACACTCCACCCACCCCAACCCCGCCAGAGATGCAAGCTTCAACGCTAACCTCAAAAATCAGCCCCCAAACCAGTTTTGAAGGAGCAAAAGGAAGAGTACTCAAAGCATACATCAACGCAGCAGCCGCAATCCAATCAACCACCAAAGAAAACTTAACCGCGAGCATGACGCTGCGCGAATACCTAAAGAGAACAACCCCAAAAATAAAAACAAACCAACCATTCACAACTCTTACAGGTCTGGCAGAAAAAAGCCTCTACTCGCCCCACCCCACAAAATCACAAGATGCAGACCAAGCAGAAGAATTAGCTAACACGATAAAAGAGGAGACTGCTTGATGCAAACAATCCAAAAACTCTCACTGCTAATCCTAGTCATTATTCTGGGGTTATCTACTGTTGTTTGGTTTTATCCCGCCACCGGAGATTTTAGAGCTGACAATCCCTTCTGGAACGGCATCTCAAATCTAAACGACAAAGCAAACATCACACCAATAGAAACATTCACAAACTTACCTTCCTCAGGCAAACAAACTAGCTTGATCTTGGTGCCATATGAAGGGTTCACTAACACAGAACTCGACCAACTCCAAAACTACCTCTCATCTGGGGGAACCATAATTATCTTAGATGATTACGGTTTTGGAAATCAAGTGCTTTCCAACATAGGATCAGACTTAAGGTTTTCAGGCCAAACCCTACTAGACCCGCTCTTTAACTACCGAAACCAACAACTACCAAAAATCACTGACTTTGCTAACTTAACCGCAACCGCCAACATAACTAGCATAGTGCTAAACCACGCAACCACCATCGAAAACGCGCCCAGCATAGAAATTGTTGCATCCTCATCTAGCTTTAGCTTCCAAGACAGCAACAACAACTCAGAATACGACACCAACGAACCAAAAGGACCCTTACCAGTCGCTGCAATTCAACAAATAAACCAAGGCTACATAATCGCCATTGCAGACCCCAGCATACTCATAAACAGCATGAACCTAGATGACAACTCATTCTTCATAGAAAACATCATAAACATACAGGGCACACCAAACCAGATCTTCATAGACCAAAAACACCTACCCACATCACCTTTAGACGCAGCCAAAGCAGATCTATCATTCGTATATGGGTTAGTTGCTTCTCCTTTGGGAACGCTAACCTTAATAATCGTCGTATTGGCAATATCATTAAAACCAATCTGGAAGAAACAAACAAATGAAAAAAACATCAAAAACCCAACTTAACATTCCAGATAAAATTCTCAGTGAAATCTCCAGAGTCGTCGTAGGTAAAGAAAACGGCAAAGAAATTCTACTCATTGCCCTGCTAAGCGAAGGCCACGTACTAATCGAAGGCTACCCAGGCACAGCCAAAACCCTACTAGCTAAAACCTTCGCCCAAGTCATAGCAGGTGAATTCAAAAGAATCCAATTCACCCCCGACATGCTACCCGCCGACATAACAGGCTTCAACGTATACTCACCCGACGGCAGATCACGATTCGTAGCAGGCCCCCTATTCGCAAACATAGTTCTAGCAGATGAACTCAACCGAACTACCCCACGCACACAATCAGCCCTAATCGAGGCCATGCAAGAAAAACAAGTCACCATCGAAGGAGCCACACACCCCCTAACAACCCCCTTTATGGTCATCGGTAGCCAAGTCCCATATGGCTCAGAAGGCACCTACCCCCTAACAGAGGTGCAATCAGACAGATTCATGTTTAGAGTCTGGAGCGATTACCTACCAAAAGAAGACGAACAAAAAGTAATCGCCAACGTCGACTTTATAGAGCAACCAAACCTAAAACCAATGGCAACACTAAGCGAAATCGCCGAGCTTCAAGAAATCGTCAAAAAAGTTCACATCTCAGAAGCAATCTCAAATTACATAGTCACAATAATAGAAAAAACCCGAGAAGACCCCGATATCCTCTCAGGACCCAGCACAAGAGCCAGCGTTGCACTCTACAAAGGCTCAAGAGCCTTAGCTTTTCTGCGCGCAAGAGACTATGTAGTACCTGATGATGTAAAAGAACTAGTCACACCTGTGCTTAGTCACAGAATCCGCGTTAAACCCGAAGCAGAAATCGAAAACGTAACCTCTCAAACCATAATTGATAGAGTGCTAAACGCGGTTCCAGTTCCAAAAATCCAGAATTAACCAAAAAGTTGCGCGATGACCCTGTTAACACCACAAACACTTGCCAGAGCCTACCTAATCGTAGCTCTTGTGCTATCTGTTGTGGTGTCCTCACCGCTACAACTTGCTGTTGCATTAGCTCTTTTAGCGACTCAACTCTATATGCTATACAAGCAACCCAAAGAAGAACTCAACTTAATTTTGGTTCTCGCAACCCTAATTTTGGCGCCTATAGCTTTTGGAGCGCTAACAGGACCAACCTTATCATTCATTGTCATGCTACCAGGCATACTGCTGCTAGACAATTCAATAAGGAACTTTGCTAAAACTCAAAGCTACTCCTACAAAAACGCAAACAAAAACCCCACAAACACCCTAAAAAGCATAGCCATCGCCTTAGTTTTAATATTCATCATTGCCATAGTAACCCAAAATCTAACCCTATCCCTTTCATCAGCAGCATTAATCATCTATCTAGCTGCAATCACAATCGACACCTATCTAAAAATCCCAAAAATACCCTTAAAAGAAAACAGAACCTGGAGCAGAACTATAGTTGGCAACTCTCAAACCCAAGAATTTGAGATCGAAAACAAAACAACCCAACAAACCAACATCACACTAACACCCATCGACCCCTGGGTAAAAATCCAACCGACCCACAGCACCCTACAATCCAGAACCCAAACTAAAGCAACACTAAACTTCACCCCTCCGCTAGCTGGACCTTCAAAAATTCAAATAAAAGCAACCGTCGTTGACCCCCACGGATTAATCCAGACTAATCAAATCTTAGAACCCATAGACTTACACATTATCCCCAAAGCAAAATACGCTGCTTGGCTAGCCAACAAGTACCTTGAGCAAACCTCATCAGGCGGCGGCATGGGCGAGGCCCTGGCAAGACCAACCTCTCAGGCAGCTAAACGCGGAGTTGAATACTATGGCAGTCGAACATATCAAGTAGGGGATTTAATAAAAGACATTGATTGGAAACACTCCTACATGCTGGGTGAACTGATTGTTAAACAATTCACTGGCGCAACAGGGCAAGTTGGAATCTTGGTTGCCGATTTAACAACACCTAATGCGGAGGCTACAGACAAACTAGCATACAATTTGATCATGTCAGCATTAACACTAGCCACAGAAGGCTTACCTTCAGCTTTAGCCGCATTCAACGAGAAAGAAGTCATTGCAGCAACCCCTGTGATGAATCCGCGAGAAACTCTAAAACAGGCCCTGCAATTAACTGAGAAAATATCTATCGTAGAACCAAAGCAGAGAGTTTTGGGGTCAATTGAAACGCGCAGACTAAAAAGATCAATCAATCAACTCAGCAAGGTTGAAAGCGAATCGGCGGAAAAGTTAGAGAAGTTGCTGGAGTTTGAGCTTGAAGCAAAAATCTTGTCTGCAAAAAGCCAGCCCGCCACTGAAGCGCTAACCAAAGTGACAAATAACGCTAAAGGCCCAACCGTAATTACCATAACCTCAGGCATAAGCGCTAACTCTGAGGCTCTGACAGTGACTTTAGAGCGACTAAAAGAGCAAGGACACAGCATAGTCTATCTAAAATAAAGCCTCAACCCGTTAAATCTAAGGTTTAGGCGCAGTTTTGCCCAAAAGGGTCTGGTTTTGGGAAGGCACGAGTATTAAGATTTTACATATTGTTGATTTCGAAATATAGTATTTATTTAAAATACAAGGTATGTTGCTAAAACAGGTTATATGCTAAACAAGTAGCTGTGATTGCGGTTAGAAGGAGAGAATCAAGTGCCTACTTAGTTGCTTTAGCGTGCCTGAATAGGAGCAAAAAAGATTGAAAAAAATTCAAGCCTCAATAACATTGCTGTTAGCATTCTTAGTGATCTTTTCAGGTTTAACCGCAACAGCCTTTGCAGCTTATCCTCATGGAGTAATAACTATAGCTTTTGATGATGGCACCAAAAGCCAGTACGATTATGCGTATCCGATGATGAGAGACAGAGGAATGGTTGGCACATACTACATAGTAAGTGATTTTGCCACAGACCCAGATTACGCTGACGATTTTATGACCATAAGCGATTTGCATGTTCTGCAAGATAACGGCAACGAAATAGGTAGTCATAGCAAAAATCACCCTCATATGTCACAGAGCTTACTGATGAGCAAATTCGAGAACAATGCAGTGTTTCAAAAACTGTGCTGCAATCCAATGGGTTTTCAGCAGTAAACTTTGCATATCCCTATGGCGATATGAGTGCACACACAGATACCATAGTAGATGATTACTATGAATCCGCAAGAACCGCCTGGGGAGACCCATGGACTATGCCGCTTCCTGTAACGGATTTTGTGATAACCGGAATTGAGGGAGAAACAGGATTACCGGACGTCTCAACTAAGCTCACCCAATTTGCAAATACCGTCTATAACTCAAATGAATGGGGAATAATTTACTTCCACAACATACTCCCTGGCGCAAATAATGTAGAATATACAATTAGTACCCAAGATTTTGGGAACTTTCTTGATTTAATAATATCATTAGGAATCCCCACCGTTACTGTAGCTCAAGCTTTAGGTAACGAGGCAACCCCAGCCGCTAATATTTTTGAGGGATTTAGTAGCTACCCTGGCAACCCAGTGATCCCCACAGGTGCAGCTGGAGCTTGGAACCAGAGAATTTACGAAATAGGCAACGTTCTCTATGAACCCACAGACAGCGGCAAGGAATACAAAACCTGGTACACCGCAACTAATAATCAAAATGATGATGGCTACACTAATCTTGTAGTTGGATACGCCTACAGCTCTGATGGCATCAGCTGGACCCAGCAGCCATGCGTTTTAAACAATATGCCGGCTAGCCGAACCTTAGAAGATCCCTACATCCTAAAAGTTAACTCGGTGTATTACTTGTATGCAGAGTTGAAATCTCCAGGGGGGATTCAAGAATCAATCATTCGCATGCACTCATCAAATGGCTTAACGTGGGTTTATGATCAGGTGGTATTGGAGGAGCAGGGTTCGGGGTGGGAGAGAACCTATGTTGCGTCACCTATTGTATGGAGAGTAGGTTCAACTTGGCATATGCTCTATGAAGGAGCTGTGGATTATGATTCAGGTAAAACTGGCAAATGCGAATCCACTGACGGTCTAAATTGGACCAACCGAAGAATGGTTTATGATAAAGGACCCAGCGGAGCATGGGATGATATGGCCATAGTTTGCGATGACGTATATTTTGAGGGGGACATTTGCTACTTTAGCTATCACGGTACTGATGGTTCTACATGGAAAAATGGTTATGCTTACACCACAGATTTTGTGAGCTGGGTAAGATATAGCGGTAATCCGATTTCAACAGAGACAAGTGTTATGTTTGCCTTTTTCAACGGAGCACGCAACTTTTATGCTTATGATTATTTAAATGACGGTCGCGGAATCTATCTCTACGAAACTACGCCGGTAACATCAGGTCCAACATATAGCAGCATAAGTGTTAGCTCCTCGGTGGCTGGCTCAAACGCGGTCTTCTCTTGTTTGTGGCGCGACAACTCTGCTTTAGGAAGATACATCTTTAGCACTAACAACTCCGGTACATGGGTTAACAACACGGCAGTTAATTTCAACTCAAACCCTAGTTGGGCTAATGCAACTAAGACATTAAACAGTGCCATAGGCACCGTTGTAGCGTATCGCTGGTTTGCAAGCAATTCAGATGGATTATGGACTGCAACTCCTATTCAAACCCTAAAAACCAGTGGTCATGGCATTGTGTCTATAGCATTTGACGATAACTATGCAGATCAATATCAAAACGCTTATCCACTAATGCAGAGCCGAGGATTAAAAGCAACATACTATGTTGTGACTAATCAAATCAGAGAATATTCACAAGATCCAGGATACATGAATATCGCAAATCTTCAGACGTTGCAGGCATCTGGCAATGAGATAGGCAGTCACAGCGTAACGCATAGCGAATTTATCGCGCTCTCAGATGCAGACATACGCAGTGAATGTACTGTTTCTAAACAGATTCTACAATCCAACGGCTTATCAGTTAGTAACTTTGCATACCCAGATGGGGTAACTAATGATCATGTTGACTCCATCGTCAGCGAATATTATAGATCAGGGCGAACTGCCTATGTTGAGCCTTATTTGATGGGTGTAGGGGGGCAGTTTAGACTTGCAGGTTTTAGCTCAGAAGGATACCCTAACGAGTTGCAGTCACTAAAAGACATGGTAGATCAAGCCTACGCTACAAATAGTTGGGTAATTATTTTCTTCCACCACATAGTTCCAGGCGACACCACTAGCCCATACACTACTAGCTCACAGGATTTTGCCAGTTTTCTTGACTACACGATTGGCAAAGGGGTTGAGATTTCAACTGTCAACCAAACGCTAAATAAGGGCAGTTCTGCTCCGAGCATTTTGTTTAGCGATGGCTTTGAGAGCGGAAACCTAAACGCATGGACACAGGCGATAACCTATGATAGCGCGTGCACATTTACTGCATCTACAGCAAAGCCCTATAGCGGGGTATATTCTGGGCGAGCAGTGGTTGACGGAGGCGCAGTTTATGATCATGCATTAGTTGAGAAGAATTTAGGTGCTTTCACATCGATTTCTA
>CAWEOM010000033.1:0-23437 GCA_963810665.1 Candidatus Bathyarchaeota archaeon
GTCCAATGAATCACCGATATTGGGGTTACAACATCGCTAACTTCTATGTTCTTTTTGAATCCGGGGAATCTTTTCTCGAGTTGTTCTGCGATGGTATCTGCAATTTTTTGTTTCTCGGCTTGGTATTTTTCAGGGTTTTCAGATTGTGTTTTCCAGTAGTCATAGTCAGATTCCATTACTACTTTGACTACTGTTTTGCCTTTAGGGGATATCGTGGGATCAAAATTGAAGACTTCGATATCGAGTCTATCTCTTTCTATGTCTTCTATGGTAATTGGTTCGTCGAGAAAGCGCACTATTGAATGTGGTTCGTTGGGTAATTTTATTGCGATGCCGTACCAGACTTCAAGGCCAAATGGCTGCATCTTGGGGTATGCTTTGTAGTAGTCGTTAATGGTTTGATTTGTGTACTTGGCCTCGAGCATTTCAAAAATTGTTGAGTAGCCATCGGCGGCGGAAACCACTATGTCGGCAAAGTGCTCTGAGTTATCTTCTAACTGTACGCCTGCAGCGATGTTGTTTTTTACGATTATCTTTTTGACTTTGGCTTGGTACTTTATTTCTCCGCCTAACTCCAAGTATCGTTTCTCGATGTTTTTGGATAATGCCATGGAGCCACCGATAGGCCATGCGGCGTCGCCCTTACTTTGGGTAGAGATGAAAATTAGCGATACTATAACGGGCACCTCTGGAATGTCATACTGTATTGTGGAAAATGCTTTACGTAAGAAGGGGTCGGTGAATTGTTGTGCATACTCTTTGAGAGATATTTTGCTGTACTTCATCAAAGAACTCATCAAAGGTAACATCTTTAGTTTGGCTACTGCTCCACCGGTCATCGCTGAAAAAAGGTCGTATCCCCCGAATCGTTTGGCAGCTTTGATGTATTCTTCTATGAGTTTGTTGTCGGATGTAGAGAGTTCTTTTAGATGCTGCTCAAGCTTGTCTAGGTTGTTATATACGGTGAGGACTTTGCCGTTGTTGTCTTCAACTTGTACAAACTCCTTAAAGCTGTAGGCTTTGAGGCCTTCAAGTGCGCCTAGTTCGTGCCACATACGCGCGTAGATCGAGTCAGCGTTAGATGAGTTTGTGGTTACGCCGAAAACGTTGTGGACGGCGTAATCAAAATTGTAGCCTTTGCGTTTCCAGGAGACGCAGACTCCGCCTGGTTTGTTTTGCATTTCAAAGATTTTGGTTTTGTAGCCGTTTATTTGTCCATAGGATCCTGTCGCTAAGCCTCCAAGGCCAGCGCCAACTATGATGATTGATTTATTTGCCAGATATTTGCCCTCAATCCAAGATTCTATATTTGGTCTATAATAATTTTGCTTAATTCAGATCGGTCGCTTGAATGATTGCAAGTCTTATTAAGTAAAAACCACTCTTAGAAGTCATCATGTCAAAGAGTAACATAGTTCTTGAAAAAGCATCTGATTTCGACAAAATAGGAGTAGTCAAACATGAAGTTGGAATTGTACTTGAAGCGCTCAATGGCTTTAGGCAAAAGTTTCCTTTCTCCGAAAACCTAGCCTCAATCGAGTGGTTAGATCCTGATAAGCTCTTTAAAGTTAACCCCGATGAAATCGGCGAATTTTTCCAATTTATCGAGAAATACTTCAACATGCCGGGGGCATCGAGCCTTAATAGTTCCAATGTTTATCGAAATGCACGGCTCCAAATTAAAGAATTCAAAAATTTGCTTCGCCTTGTCGTGGATAATCGCAAGTCATTGGCAGAGAGAACTAGATGGTCCCTGGGAGAGAATCGGTGGGCTGGGATCAGACAAGTATTTGGCTAAAAAAATCATCTTTTGCTTTAATTACGAAAAAGATGCTATTTTACCAATCTTTAACAATCAGCATCTAAGGCACTTTACCACTCGCGTAGTCGATGGGCCAAATGGTCGAGTCAAATACTTTTCGCTGGGGCAAGAATATGAACACTACACTATGGAGCTTTTGAAGGCAAAGAATGGTTTGTTTCTAACAAAGCAGTGGAGTAATTTGTATTTTGCTCGCTTCTTATATGCAACTTATCCGCCGCCAGATAGTGAATCAGTTGGAGTTGGCGCTTTAGGTGGTAGAAAAATCGGAAATGTAGTTACTAATGAGCAGTTGGAGTTGCAGGGTTTTATGAAGCTGCTTGGCGAGCTGCAAAAGCAGGGCAAAATCGATGGGGAAACGTTTAGGGAGAAACGTGCGTTTTGGACTTCTCAGCCTAGTGAGCGTGAATTATTGGTGCAGCGTCTTAGAAAATTGTTAGATGGCAGCTCGAATTCGCTTTAGTGTCAATTTAAGTTTGTCTTTACTGAACCATAGTATTCCCAAGGTAGCAGATATGAAGCCTAAAAATTGAAGTCCCATTGCGAGGCTGTTCACGCCGATTGGATTTGGGTTAAAAAGTGAATATCCCTCGTTAATGTTTGGTGCTACTCTGAAAATTAGGTAATCCCATGTTGAAAACAAGTGAATGTAGCTCATGTTATAGAATAATGCTAAGGCAACCAGAGCTACACATAGCAAGGCCACAGCAGCTATGGGTATCTTTGCTGCTTTTTCTTTTATTTTGCTCATATTGTACAAAGAGAGGCTTTTAGAGATTAATGATGCAGCCAAGAGGCTAAAGAATGGCAAGGATTGGTAATCATACTTGATAGCATTTAGATAGGGGGCTTTAAGATTTAGTGCAGCTCCAAGTAGAGTGTTGACGAGTAGAATGCATAATATTGTTGTTAAAACGATTGTGTCTGTAATCAAGTACTTTTGAAATCTGTGTCTTTGCCATAAACTAACAAAAAATGCTAAGGCAGCCGCGTCAAGGAAGAACCAGCCTAGTCCATAACTTATTAGAAAGTTGGTTGCAAAGAAAGGAGTTGGGGCTGCAACAGCTGGATTTAGGCTAGTTAAGTCCGTATGTGAATAGATGGCTGACAGTCCAACACCGGTTATTGTTTGATACCACAGTAATGTGGCAACTATCACAGGGATTGAAAATGCTACAACCCAGGTTAATGCTTCTCTGAATGTGTATTTTTTAGACTTGAGGAATAATGCTAACAGTGGAATCAGAATAAATACAGCGTATAATTTGGTGTTAAAGGCCACTGCAAACACTATACCTGAGATCACTAAAAGTTTGATTGATTGTCTGCGAAATGCGAGCAAGCCTACAAGTAAGCTTAGTAAACTGAAGAATAAGCAGGGTACATCGATGAGAAAGCTCCTAGATAAGATGAGGTGCCAGGGTGTGAAGGCAAATAGCAAGGCGGCAAAGAAACCCGTTGTCTTGTTGTATGCAGCTGTGCCGATAGCATAAACTAGGCTAATGCATCCAAGTCCAAATAGTAAAATCACTGACAAGCCATTATCAAATGATGCGCCGAAGAATTTGAAAAAGAAAGCTTGTATGTAAAAACCCACAGGTGGTTCATCCATCAAGTAGCCACCAGCTATTATTGGCAGACCTTTGTTGAGTATTCCTGATACTGCATCGTATTCCTTGACAGTATCCCCATTCATGTAGGGTCCAACTGAGAGGGAAGTTAGAAAAAATCCGATTAAAATGCAAAAGAGTGGACCGTAATAGATTAATGTTTTTTTGAGGTTGACTTGCCCAAATTCGCTTTTATTCGATTTGAACTTTTGGGCAATTTTAGCTTCGGTATCCAAAGCTTCCATCCGCCCTTTAAGTGCTATTTATTGCTTTTAGAAAATAAGGTTTTTGGCTTTTTATGTTATCCTATTAATCTTTTGGCATAATGAAGTTTTTTTAATGTAATAATTTTGGCTAAGTAAATAATCAAGTCAAGAAGGTTACTGTAAGAAATTTTTATAATTGGATTTGGAGTTAATTTGTTAATCATCCTGAGCCATGGCATCGACATCCAAAGATGCATATCAAAATAGATTGCGCTTCAAGAGTTATCTGGCGGGCCCGACGGGAGTTGAACCCGCGACCCTCGGATTAAGAGTCCGATGCTCTAGCCTGACTGAGCTACGGGCCCGCACATCTCGCTTTTGAAATGGTTCCATTGAATAATATAGAGTTTGCGGTTTTGTTGTTGCAGCTTGATACAGATAAGACTAATATCACCGTAGTTCCTATGTTTTGTGGCGATGTTTTTGGCTGATTCAATGGGTGAAGTATTCATACTCAAAACGAGCGACCGCAACACAGGAGTAACTACGCTCCTAAAAGAGTTTGATATGGCTGATTTCTCCGGCACGAGAGTAGCTTTGAAGGCAAACTTTAACAGCGCTGACCCCTTCCCAGCATCCACCCACCTCGATACCTTGCGTACCATCGTTGAGAACCTCACAATGGCGGGCGCAAGCAAAATCACTTTGGCTGAGCGTAGCGGTATGGGCGACACTGCAAAAGTGCTTGAAAAGATGGGTGTTAATGCTTTGGCAAATGAGCTTGGTTTTGAGGTGGTTGTTTTGGATTACTTGGACAAGGATGGCTGGATGAAGTATGACCGTAGAGAAACCCATTGGCTAAACGGCTTCTACTTGCCGAGAGTTTTTCATGACGCCGACAAAATCGTTTCAACCTGCTGCATCAAAACGCATCGTTTCGGTGGACACTTCACCTTATCTATGAAGAATGCGGTGGGTATGGTTGCCAAGAAGGTACCCGGCGGATTCTACGATTACATGTGGGAGCTGCATGGGTCACCGTTTCAAAGGCAAATGATTGCCGAAGTTAACAATTACTACAACCTAGACGTAGTGGTTATGGATGGTATTGAAGCCTTTGTGTCAGGTGGGCCTGAAAGTGGTGCGTTGGTGGAGCCGGGGTTGATGTTGGCTAGCCGAGACCGAGTGGCGATAGATGCCGTTGGCGTGGCTATTCTCAAGCTTTATGGCGCCAAAGGAAAAGTGGGTAGCTCCGCTGTTTTTGAGCAGGATCAAATTAAACGGGCGGCAGAACTGGGGTTTGGAGTACGCTCGCCTGACCAGATAAAACTCACGGCGCTAAATGACGAGAGCCATACCGATGTGGAGCGCATCGAGCAGGTTCTCAAAGACTAAGTCGCTATGCATTAGCCGTCATAAGTAGGTCGGGTTTATCGCTGGCTATTCCGTCCACGCCTTTCTTAGCGTATTCTACTGCTTCTTTTGGGTTGTTTATGGTCCAAACGATTACTTTTAAGCCCTTTTCGTGGGCTTTCTGCACGTTGGTGGTATGGGTGAACCTGTAGAGGGGCAGAAGATAATTTGCTTTCAAATCAAGCGCAGTTTTGATTGGGTTGCTGTGCCTAACGTAAATTAGCCCCGTCTCCACATCACTGTCGAGGTCCCTGACTTTTCTTATCGCCTCTTCAAGGAAGGATGTGATTATAACGTTTTTCTCTAAACCCCTCTCGCGAATAATTGAGAGTACCTGCGCCTCACAACCTACTTCTTTTAATTCAATTAGCACCTTTACTTTGCGGTCCAGAAAATCCAGTGCTTCCCCTAAAGTCGGAACCTTATCGGTATCCCCTGCCGAAAAACCTTTTATATCCTCAAGCGTCAAGTCGTGAACTAAGCCTTTCCCGTTTGTAGTCCGCTTAACGTCTGCATCATGCATAACGACAAGCTCATTATCTTTTGTTTTCCGTACGTCTAACTCGACTGCGTTAACACCGATTTCTATGGCTTTCTTAAAACTTGCCAATGTATTCTCAGGTGCATAAGCCCTCGCGCCGCGATGACCCACACGTAACAATAGAAATCCCACTTTATTGTTACTTTTTCGCTTTATATAAAGCAGCAGCGACCTCCTGATGAGACGATTTTTGGTGGCTATGGACAATATTGCGTTTTTAACCATTGACTCATCGAAAAAAGGTTATCTGCTTTTGAAGCTTTGGCGGTAAATAAAAAGTTTGAAGAAGCCTCTACTTTAGTTAATCTCATCAAAGCGCAAAGTTATTTAATTCTACAGTCAACTGCTTTCTCGAGGAATGATTATGGAGTGGGGAATGAAAAACCGATTAAACAGACTTTTTCAGAAAGATGGAAAAGCCCTCTTCTTACCAATTGACCATGGCTATTTCCAAGGACCAACTCACTGTCTTGAGAGGCCAGCCGAAACTATAAAATCAATTATTCAATATGCCGATGCTTTGATGCTGACTCGCGGTGTTTTGCGTAACTGCGTTGACCCGGCCATAGAGAAGCCAATCATCATGCGCGTTTCCGGTGCTGTATCTGTAGTGGGAGAAGACTTAGCCAACGAGAGTCTTGTTACGTCCATCCAAGAGATCCTTAGATTAAACGCTTCAGCCGTTTCCATGTCAGTGTTTGTGGGAAGCAAGTATGAGAACAAAAGTTTAACCAATCTCTCCAAACTCGTTGACGACTGCGAGGAATATGGCATCCCCGTTATGGCAGTTAGTGCAGTTGGCAAGGAACTTGAAAAGCGCGAAGCCCGCTACCTCGCCCTATCAGCAAGGATTGCAGCGGAAATAGGTGCACGCGTAGTCAAAACCTATTACTGTAAAGATAATTTTGAAAAAATCGTGGAAGGTTGCCCAGTTCCTATTGTAATCGCAGGTGGACCAAAAACCGAAACGCAGCGTGAAGTCTTCGATTTCGTTTACGATGGCATACAGAAAGGAGCTGCAGGCGTTAACTTGGGAAGAAACATTTGGCAATCGCAATACCCTGTTGCCTCTATTCGAGCTATACGCGCTATAATTCATGACGGCTACACAGTTCAAGAAGCCGATGACCTCTACAACCAAGTTGTTGCAGGCAAAGCCTAACCTTTTTTCTTTTGGTGTTTTTTGTGCTTGCCGCCTTCTATTATAACAACCATGACGTTAGAGTCGAGGAGATCTCTACTCCAAAAATCGGGGAAGAAGAAGTTCTGCTTAAAGTCATGGCGAGCGGCATCTGCGGCAGCGACGTGATAGAGTGGTATCGTGTTCCTAAAGCCCCTCGTGTACTTGGGCATGAAGCCACGGGCGTAATCACTCAAGTTGGTAGTAAAGTCAAAACTGTTCAGGTCGGAGATCGCGTGTTCGTTTCCCACCATGTTCCCTGCTTTCATTGTCGTCACTGCCAACGCGGAAACCATACTGCCTGCCACACATTGCACACAACCAATTATTACCCTGGAGGATTCGCACAGTACATAGAGGTACCGAAAATCAATGTTGAATACGGTATTTACAAACTTCCCGAGGCAATGAGTTTTGAGGAAGGCACATTCATCGAACCGCTTGCATGCGTCTCTCGAGGTCAACGTCTGGCTAATCTACATGCTAAAGATACGTTGCTAGTTATAGGCAGTGGTATCTCTGGTATCTTGCATGTCCAACTTGCAAAGTTTAGGGGTGTAGAAAAAATCATGGTTGCTGACATTAATCCCTTCCGTCTTGAATTAGCTAAAAAATTCGGTGCAGACCACGCACTTGACGCCCGAGTGAATTTGCCCGAGAAACTCAAAGAGATCACAGGAGGGCATTTAGCTGACCAAGTCATTGTGTGTACCGGCGCCGCTTCTGCGGCAATGTCCTCGATGGATTGCGTGGAGAACGGGGGAACTATCTTGTTTTTTGCCGTGCCTGATCCATCTGTTAAGTTGCCGGTGCCTATCAACCAGTTTTGGCGAAACGAAATTACCTTGCGCACCAGCTATGGCGCTGCACCCAACGACATCGAAGACTCCCTTCGGGTTTTGGCTACGGGTGAGCTTAATGTTAAAGATATGATTACGCATCGCTTAGATATCCGTGAGGCGCAAGAAGGCTTTAGGCTCATGGCTGAAGCTGGGCAATCGCTTAAAGTGATTTTGGAGCCTAATCGAGCATAGCCATAAAAACAAAAAGGCCTACTTTATTTTATGCCAGACTTAACCGATATCATAGAGCAGCGGCGTAGTATCCGAAAATATCAGCCCCGCCAGGTTCCCTTCTCAGTTGTTTTGGAGGTTTTGGAAGCTGCTGGATGGGCGGCTTCAGCTCATAATTCTCAGCCTTGGCGTTTCATAGTTTTGGCTGATTCCAAAGTCAAGCGAGAGTTGGCTGAGCGGATGGCTGAGGCGTGGGTTGCCGACCTAAAAAAGGATAATCAGATTGTTGATGATTCTTTGCGTGTTGAGCGGGTGGAACGCTTTGCTAGCGCGCCTGTGCTGATCATGGTATGTTTAACAATGGAGGGGCTTAGAAAATTTCCTGACAAGCAACGGCAAAAGTGTGAGCGTGATTTGGCGGTTGAAAGCTTGGGGGCTGCGCTTGAGAATTTGCTTTTAGCGACTCATGCAGCAGGTTTGGGAGCTTGTTGGTTTTGTGCACCAGCTTTTTGCAAAGAAACCGTTAGGGCTGTTTTAAAAATTCCAATTGATGTTGAGCCTTCGGCGTTGATTACAATAGGTTATGCTGCAGAGAAGCCGCCAGTTCCTTTGAAAAAGGCGTTAAAAGACTACTGCTACCTTGACGCATGGGGAAAAAGTGTTTGTTAAGCCTTTATCATTATCAGTAGCATTTTGAATCTGGTTTTTGCTGCTAAAGCATGTGGTTTGTTAGCAGGCATGATGGTTACTTCCCCCTGCCCTAGCGTGATTGGTTTGCCTGCGATGGTAACCTGTGCTTCGCCGTCCAAAACGTAAACCATTGCGTCGTAAGGTGCTGTGTGTTCGCTTAATCCTTGTTTCTCTTCAAACGCAAACAAGGTGACTGTACCCTCTTCTTTGTCGATTAAGGTTCGGCTGACCACTGCGCCTTCTTGGTAGGTAATTAAGCCCGAGAGGTTTTGGGCTTGTGCAATTAGGTTTTCTTGTTTATTATTTGACATGTTTATCTCTTTAAACAATAATCTGCGATGGTTTTATTCTTGTTTGTCTGGGACAAACTCCATTGATATGGAGTTAACACAATGTCGATTATTCTTCTTTGTGAAGTGCTCGCCCGTAAAGACATGTCCCAGATGAGCGCCGCAGTTGACGCATTGAATCTCCGTTCGCATTCCGTCAGGGTCTGGTATACGCTTCACTGCACCTGGGATTTCCTCGTCAAAGCTTGGCCAGCCACAGTTGGCTTCAAACTTGTTCTCTGAGCGGTACAGTTTTGCGCCGCAACGTTTGCAGAGGTAGGTGCCTTTCTGCCAGAAAGCAAAATATTTGCCTGTGAAGGGTAACTCGGTTCCTTTATGAACTATTACTTGTTCCTCTTCGGGGGTTAGTTTCTTAGATTTAGTCTGTTTAGAAGACGCCATACTTACCACATTATATTTAGGAGTCGGCTGTAAAAAAGAATTCGAAAAAACAGATATAAGATGCGTTTGCTATTTGCTATTATAAGGTTTTTTTATGGTAGAAATTACAAGGTTATTTTGGAAAAAAGCTTTCACCTCCGATAATTTTGAGTTAGGTGAAGTGCACAGTGCAGAATTAGATATGAACACCTGGAAAATCACAAGCCTATATATCAATTTAAGCGATGAAGCATCAAGGGCGCTGGGGTTCAAGCATCCTTTTCTGGGCAAAGTTGTGGTTTGCTTACCCGTTTCCGACGTAAAATCCATCGCCGATACGGCTATGCTGAACCATACTTTGGAACAACTGCGTAGTCTCAAGCAATGCAAAGAGTAAGCGTTGTTTGCGTATAAAGTTGTTTTTTTTAGATCCTTCTTTTCTTTTTAGAGAGCTAAAAATTGGTTTTGTTATTTGTTTTTAATCTATTTTGTCACTTTTT
Organism: Candidatus Bathyarchaeota archaeon; assembly: GCA_963810665.1. Classification (GTDB taxonomy): domain Archaea; phylum Thermoproteota; class Bathyarchaeia; order Bathyarchaeales; family Bathycorpusculaceae; genus Bathycorpusculum. The sequence goes on from CAWEOM010000033.1 coordinate 9,686, forward strand.
TCTTTTCGTTGGTTAGGAAATAGTAGCGGTAAGCCAACTAGCGGTAATGTCAACATCCATAGATTCAAGTTATGTCCAAGGAACATCGCATACCAATCGTTCCATTGGATATCGGCAAGAATCGCCCAACTGATATAGTTCCACAGAAAATACATTCCGAGCGCTAAAATAATTGCGCCGATGGTTCCAAGTTTTAGTCCCTGGACTGTTTGTGTTCCGCTGGATTTTTTGGTTACATATGCTGTGTAAATGGCTAAGGCAACTAAGCCTATAGTGGTTAAAGCAAAACTTATCAAATTTTCGGGACGACCCACTAAGTATTCTGTTCCTTTTTGGCGTACAACTCCCACCCATATACTTGTGTAAACTAGCCAGAACGCTACCATGTAGAGTGTGCCAGTGATTAGGGACCATTTTATCGCGGCTTTTAATGGTTTGTTGGGGCTTAATTTGAAGGCTAAAATGAACAGGGAAATTGGAAGAATTATGGCTTCCACAACACTTGGAATTACACCCAACGTCAGTGAATCTAGAACAGTAGCTATCGGTTGACTAACAATCGTATTTGCAAACCCCTCAACGGTAAAGAATGTGGTGGTAGCAAGTCCCAGCCAGTAAATACCTTCAAAGATAAGAACTACCCGTAAAATCTTGTACTTTGCTGATTTAGAAATGCTTTTTTTGACAAAATAGTAAATGACAGCTGCAAGGGCTATTATACTGGCTGCAAATCTGAAGGTTAGGCAGATGAATGCTGTCACGTCTTCAACGTAAATGGCAAATCTAAACGCTCCTCCCCCTATGCGATCCCATTCGCCAAGCCAAGAAAGAGTAAAGGTTGCATGAAGTGTGAATAGAAAATATGCGACGGTTACAATTAGTAGCCCAATTTTTAGTGGCGAGTAAAATTTTTGTTCCGCCATAACTATTCAACTTCTGAATATAGTGCTTTTATCGTTTGTTGGATATATTATACTTGTGGTTTTAATCGAAATCAAAAAATTCTGCTTTGTTGATGTTAGGAAAAGAAATGGTTAATCTTAAATAATCTTCTTTTTCAATATATTGTATTAACAAGGATTGACTTAGCTTGAATTTCGATGAAGCTCGAATTACCAAGTTCTTGTTTATAACCCAAGGTGTAGGTGCAATCTTTGTCGGTATATTCTTAGCGGCTTATTTGAGTGGTTTGCCAACAACAGATGTTTTGCATTCCGAGCCCATAGTTAGGGCCTCGCTATCAGTCATCGGTGTCGTCTTTTTGGTTTTAATTCTCTCAATCGTTATTATCGCATTAATTTCCAACAAAACTAGACGCGTCTAATTTTTTGTAACCCAATCTTGCCCTGTTGGGTATGATGCTTCTGTTTTTTTGATACCCTCAATGGTTTTTTGAAAATTTACGTGCAGAGATACTTCTTATACTTCGCATTCGCTAAAGACTTGACGTTGGCCGTGGTTGAAAACATAAACTTTCCTAATTGCTGCGAGCTTTCCTTTGTCAAAAACGAGTGCTGAATCCTTAGGTAGCGCATAAATCTTTTCATTCATCGAGAACTGTTTTAGTACCTCGTCTTTGTCTTGTGTGTAATGCGTTTTTAGGGTGATGTTTACCAATCCTAACCCCTCCACCACTCTTACTCTACCATTGCTACGGCAGGTGGTTATGCATCTTTTGCACAGAGCTAATGCTCCTGCGCTTCTGCCAACGATGATGTTGCTGTAGCTTTTGAGAAGTTGGTATAGTCCCACGGTTTTTATTCGCTCAATTAGGATGCTGGGCTGTCCCCCTGTTAAATAAACTATGCCAGCGTTCGCCATTTTCTGGGCTACGTCTGATTGGCCGTATTCTATGAATTCGACGTTGCCTGCGCCTAAGTTGAGAAAGTAATCAGATAAAATCTTGCGTTTTCGATACCTCTTATCAAACGAGGCTCTCGCCCACGGAAAAACCAAAATATTAGGTCGTATCCCACTGTCTTGAAACGCTTTCTCATTTACAGCTTTAGCGCTTCTTTTGTAGACGTTTTCTCCGCCTAATAGGTACAGCTTTGGCATAGAAAAAAAAGACGGTAAACTGGAATTAAAAGAGAACTATGTTACCTAAGCCAAATACTTTTCAGCAGTGCTCAGCGGCTTTAGAGAATAATCCGTTTTCAGTTTAACATTGAACTGCACGAAAAATGGGTGCTTCTAAGAGTTTTATTTGTTCCCTTAAGCATCTAAGATGTAATCGAGACTTCACTTTTAATTTGGTGCATTGGACAAGTGCCGCTTATGCAGAATCACTTTGAGGTGCTTCCTGTTTATGCCAACTTGGCCAAAGCCATTGCAGTGCTTTTCATAGTCAACTATTCGGTATTTCTGTGTAATTTATGCTGCTGGTGTTTTTAGCTATCTTCGTAAACAACTGTATTAGGCGGGTGTTTGAAGGCTTAAATAGCTTCAGTCTACACTGAATTTGAAGGAGGCAGGTTTTTTGGAAAAAATTGTTTTTAATCCAATAGGTTATGTTAGAACTGTTGCTGTCGGCGAAGAAGTCAAGGATAGCGTCGTGGTTTCCGAGATTGTATTGGATACCGACCTCACTAAGGCCTTGGAGGGTGTGGATGGTTTTTCGCATCTGTTTGTACTGTTCTATTTTAACAAAATTTCAACTAAAAAACCCCAAGAGCTGGTAATTCATCCAAAAGGTAGAGCTGATTTACCCCTAATGGGTATCTTTGGGACTAGAACGATGTTTCGTCCTAACCGAATCGGATTAACGCTCGTAGAATTGTTGAAACTTGAAGGTAACGTTTTGACTGTTCGGGGGTTGGATGCGTTTGATGGTACTCCTGTCTTAGACATAAAGCCCTATGATCCTTTGGGATTACCTGAAAACGCTCGGGTGCCCAGTTGGTGGGCGAAACTCTATGAGGAAACCTGATTAGAAAAGTTCGCCGACGCCGTAGCGGTTGTCTATGGCTTTTAGTAGGGCTTTTCTTAGTTCTTCGCCCTTTATCTCTGTAGCCTTAATGTTTTGGATCTCATCAGCCAAATCTTTATCGCTTAAAACCTCTCGTAGCCAACGTTCAAAATCACCGCGGTACAAATGAAAATCAAGTGAGTCAGAACAAACCTTCTTAACTATTCGGTAGAATTCCTCGAGTGAGTGAGCGCTAAAACCTATGGGCTTATCCATGTCTATGTAAAATTGAAATATTTCTTTCTCTGGTACCTGTGTTGACATTTTAATTGCGTTTTTGGCTTTGTCGGTTAAGCCGTAGCCTCCGCCGACTCTTCGAAGAAATCCTTCTTCTGCCAACTCGTGAACTTGGGCTATGGCTTGATTCGGATTCAAATTTACGGCTTGTGCGAACATGTTTATGTCCATGCGGTTGGTGGCTTCCTGCATGGTTTTTAGGATTTTTAGGTGATCTTCCTTCAAGAAACTTCGCCTCGACACCGTAATATTAGGTGAGAGGAATTTAAATGTGTTAATCTCTGTCTTGGTGAATGGATAGTTATTTTACTATCCAGACCAACTTTAAAAATGTGAATGGCTATGGCCACAGACTTTGTAGTTGTTTTGGTTACAACCAGGGATAAAGAGGAGGCAGAAAAAATCAGTCAAACGCTTCTGAAGGAGAAACTGATTGCATGTGCAAACATTATTCATCCCGTTACATCATGCTTTGTTTGGCTGGGTAAAATTGAAAATGCTGAGGAGTGTTTGGTTGTGTTGAAGTCGCGGGCGGATTTATTTGGGACATTGATGCAGAGGGTAAAGGCGTTGCATAGTTATGAGGTACCTGAGGTTTTGGCGCTTCCTATAATTGAGGGGTCGAGTGATTACTTGGCTTGGATGAACAATGTCCTAAAGTAGACTAATGTACATTTATGTACTAATAAGCCTTAAATAATACTTTGTAGTCTGATTGTGAACTAATGGAGTTTGATTCAAATGGGGAATCGTCTTTGGCGCAACGCCAACAAAACTCGTATTCAACCGCTTAAATTATGTTAAATTCAATTATACAAACCAACCCATAGAAATATTCTCCAAACTCCACCAAAAATATAAAACCGTCTACCTCCTCGAATCAATCGAGGGCCCACAAAAACTAGCTCAATACTCATTCTTAGGGTTCGACCCAAAAACAACAATAACCGCCAAAAACGGCTCAGTCACACTCACCGACACTCAAACCAGAAAAGCTTCAACTCAGCAAACCGGTGACCCATTCAAAATCATCCAGGAACAACTCCAACCCTACGCAAATGACATGGTGGATTTCCGTTTCGTCGGAGGCGCATTAGGTTACATAGGCTATGACGCCATAAGATATATCGAAAAGTTGCCTGACCAAAAACCTGACGAGCTGGGATTTCCTGATTTGGATATGGGTATTTTTTTGGATGGTCTGGTTTTTGACCACACAATTAATCAGGCGTATTATTATTTTAGAAGTGAAAATCGATTATCAGAAATCGAAGAATTACTACGAGAGCCAGCCGCAAAAGAAGAACTGTTTACATATACCAAACCCGAGGTTAACACGGCAAAAGCGGATTTTGAGAAAGCTGTCGAAACAGCCAAACAGTATGTTAGAGCCGGAGATATTTTCCAAGTTGTTCTATCAAAACGCCTCCAATTTCAGTACACTGGGAGCTTGCTGTCCTTTTACAAGAGCCTACGTCAGATCAATCCTTCACCTTACATGTTCTACTACAAGTCTGATAAGCGCCAAATCGTTGGTGCCAGCCCTGAAATGTTGGTTCGTGTGGACAAGCGTAAAGTTGTTACTTTCCCAATTGCAGGTACGGTACCTTTCACAGCAAATGCAGAAGAAAATTTGCGTCTGGGTGAAGAACTGTTGTTAGATCAAAAAGAACGGGCTGAGCATGTGATGTTAGTCGATTTAGCGAGAAATGATGTAGGCCGAATCAGCAAGAACGGCAGTAGTAACAGTTCCTGAGTTTATGCAGGTTCATCAGTTTAGTCACGTGCAGCATATCGTTTCGCAAGTTGTGGGCGACTTAAAAGATGGCTTAGAAAGTTTTGATGCGCTAAAAGCGGTGTTTCCGGCGGGTACAGTTTCAGGTGCACCAAAAGTTCGTGCTATGGAAATAATTGAGGAACTTGAGCCTTCTCGTCGTGGACCCTACGCTGGTGCAGTGGGTTATTTTAGTTGTAATGGCAACTCTGATTTTGCAATAACAATTCGAACCCTCTTCTCTGAAGGTAATACTGCTTACATTCAAGCGGGTGCAGGCATAGTTGCGGATTCGGTGCCTGAAAAAGAGTGGTTTGAAACTGATCACAAAGCCAAGGCGCTAATGAAGGCGCTTGAAGCTGCTGCGGGAGGTAAATAGCTATGAAAGTTTTGGTTATCGATAATTATGATTCGTTCGTTTATAATCTTGTTCAGTATGTAGGCGAACTGGGGGCGGAAACTGTGGTCTACCGAAATGACCAAGTTACATTGCTGGAAGCGGCCAAAATGAAGCCTGACCGCATAATCATCTCGCCAGGACCTGGAACCCCCGAGGACGATAAATTCTTTGGGGTCTGCAAAGCAATCCTGCAAACTCTCAGTCCAGTAATTCCAACCCTTGGCGTTTGTCTTGGACATCAAGGCATCATCCATGTGTATGGCGGTAAAGTTGTTTCTGCCAAAAAACTTATGCACGGCAAAACCTGTACCATAAAACACGACCAAAAAGGGCTCTTTGATGGAGTACGTAATCCCTTTAACGCCACACGATACCACTCTCTCGCCGGCGAACGGGACTCTATCCCAGACTGCTTGGAGATCACAGCCGAAGCAGTTGATGATGGTGAAATTATGGGTGTTCGTCACCGAAAATTTCCCATCTTTGGCGTTCAATTCCATCCTGAAAGCATTCTCTGTGAGGACGGTAAACTCATCATCAAAAACTTCATGGAGGGAAAAGAATGATTCGAGAAGGTATACAGAAACTAATCGAAGGTACCGACCTCACTTATGAGGAGTCAAGGGTTATCATGGGGGAGGTTATGTCGGGGAACGCTACAAACGCGCAGACCGCGGCGTTTCTTACTGCCTTGCGTATGAAGGGTGAAGCTGTTGAGGAGTTGATCGCTTTTGCTTCGGTTATGAAAGAGAATTGCCGACAAATCCGCCCAAAAGTTCAGGGCCGCTTAGTTGATACATGCGGTACAGGTGGCGATAAACTAAAAACTTTCAACGTTAGCACAGCTGCAGCGTTTGTTATTGCTGGTGCAGGTGTGGCGGTGGCAAAGCATGGGAATAGGGCAGTTACAAGTAAGAGTGGTAGTGCAGATGTGCTGGAAAGACTCGGAGTGAACCTTGCTTTGGAGCCCCAAGTGGTTGAGTCAATAATTGAGAAAGTGGGTGTGGGCTTTATGTTTGCGCCAGCTTTTCATCCCGCAATGAAGTATGCGGCTGAGGCAAGGCGCGAAATTGGTATACGCACAGTTTTCAATGTTTTGGGGCCTTTAACGAATCCAGCGGGTTCAGATGCGCAGTTGCTAGGAGTTTATGATTCAAAGCTTGTTGCTCCGGTTACCTGCGCTTTAAATCGGTTGGGTTGCAGAGAAGCGATGGTTGTACATGGGTTAGATGGACTTGATGAGATTTCTACGGTTGGGAAAACACTCATAGCGCACTTAAAGAACGGCAAAGTTACCGAAACGGAAATGTCTCCAGACGACTTTGGATTAAAAAAAGCAAGCATACTTGATTTGCAGTGTTTATCTGCTCAGGAAAGTGCACAAACAATCCTTCAAATCCTAAACGGTGAGGCGTTGGGGACAGCGAAAGCCGACATAGTGCTTGTTAACAGCGCTGCTGGAATTATTGTAGGCGGAAAAGCCGAGAACTTCAAGGAAGCAATAGAGTTGGCCCGAAAGTCTGTGGAGAGCAAAGCAGCTTATTGTAAGCTAAAAGACTTAGTTAAGGCATCAGGTGGCAACTTGGCCAAACTTGTGGAGTTGGGATCAAAATATGACTGATTTTCTAGATACTCTAGGAATGGATGCAGTAGGAACCATAGATAGTGGTTACTACCGAAACTTCAATGCCATAGATCAATCTAAAATTAGCCTAAAGCAGGCAATCCAGAACTGCCAAAAGAACGCGGTTATAACTGAAATAAAGGCGGCTTCACCTTCAGCTGGAACCATACGTGAGAATATTGATTCGTGTGCAATTGCGCAAGCTATGCAAAGGGGTGGTGCAGTGGGTATTTCAGTTTTAACTGAGCCTAAGCACTTTAACGGATCGCTCTTTAGACTTTCTCAGGTGCGAGCCGCAGTTGAATCTGCCGATATTAATGAAGGACATAATTATTGTTGCAGACCAGATCGAGGTTGCTGCGCAGATAGGTGCAAATGCGGTGTTGTTGATTGCAGCTCTTTTTGATAGGCGTTGCTGCGAAATGGATGTTGATAAAATGATTGCTTTTGCTCACGGTAGAGGGCTTGAGGTTTTGCTTGAAACCCATACAGAAACAGAATTCAACTCAGCCTTGAAAACTGATGCAGATCTAATTGGAATTAACAACCGAAATTTAGCGACTCTAAAAATTGACCTTAACACAACAAAAGAAATCCTGCAAAAGCATGGAAAGTTCGATAAAATAATCGTAAGTGAAAGTGGCATAAAAACTAAAGCTGATTTGCAATTTCTTAGAGGCTGCGGAGCAGATGCGTTCTTAGTTGGCTCAAGCATTATGTTAACGGATGATATTGAATTGAAAGTTAAGGAGTTTGTAGATGCATGAATCTGCGTAACTATCCTGTTGATGGGAAATATGGCAAATATGGCGGACGTTTTGTTCCAGAGATTTTGATGGAAGCCATAACTGAGCTCGAAAAAGCATATGAACAAGCCAAGGTTGACTCAGAATTCCAGAGGTGCCTCGACTATTATCTTGCTGAGTTTGTGGGCAGACCAACTCCTCTCTACTTTGCCGAAAACTTGACCCGTAAATTGGGCGGTGCAAAAATCTACCTCAAACGCGAAGACCTCGCGCATGGGGGTGCTCACAAAATCAATAATACGCTTGGGCAGGCTTTGTTGGCGAAGCGTATGGGTAAAAATCGTGTCATCGCCGAAACTGGCGCGGGGCAACACGGGGTAGCTACAGCCATAGCTTGTGCTGCTTTGGGGCTCAAGGCTGTTGTGTTCATGGGCACCGAAGACTGCGAACGCCAACGGCTTAACGTTTTTCGCATGAAACTTCTCAACGCTGAGGTTCATCCTGTAGACTCAGGCTCAAAGACGCTCAAAGACTCCATCAATGAGGCGTTTCGTGACTGGGTAACCAACCTTGAAAATACCTATTATTTGATTGGCTCCACAATGGGTCCGCATCCTTACCCTATGATTGTTCGTGACTTTCAAAGTGTGATTGGTAAAGAAATCAAAGCGCAGTTCAAGGAGAAGACAGGTGGTTTGCCTGATGCTTTGATAGCTTGTGTGGGGGGCGGGAGCAATGCAATGGGCACTTTTTATCCTTTTGAAGATGACGCGGCTGTGAAACTTTATGGCGTTGAAGCTGCTGGTGAGGGTATAGAAACAGGTAAACACGCTGCGACATTGGCAGCTGGCTCGGAAGGTGTCTTCCACGGTATGTTTACTTACATCCTTCAAGACGGTAACGGTCAAATCCAGCCTACCGCTAGCATTTCAGCGGGGCTAGATTATCCTGGTGTTGGACCTGAGCATTCCTTTTTGAAAACTCTTAAGCGCGCAGAGTACGTTTACGCTAACGACAAGGAAGCGGTAGATGCATTTTTGATGTTGTCCAAGGAAGAGGGCATATTGCCCGCTTTGGAATCCTCCCATGCAATTGCTTATGCTATGAAGTTGGCGCCGCAAATGGCGAAGTCTCAGTCTATAATTGTTAATCTCTCGGGACGCGGCGATAAGGATGTGGAAACAATCGCAAGTTACTTAGGTGCCAAGATATGAATGCCATAAGAGACGTCTTCGAAAAATCTAAAGCAGATGGATCTGGTTTACTTATCGGTTACATCACTGCAGGATACCCAACACCTGAGTTGACGCCAAAGATTGCTGATGCTCTAATTCGAGGTGGCGTAGATATACTTGAGTTGGGTTTGCCTTTTTCTGATCCCATTGCTGATGGACCTACGATTCAGGCGGCTAGCTTGCGGGCGCTTAATGCTGGCACAACGCCTATGCGGGTGTTGGAGATTGCTAGAGAAATCAAGAGTAGCCATGATTTACCAGTGGTCCTAATGACTTATTATAATCCCGTGTTTCACATGGGTCTGGATAGGTTTTTTGCTTTAGCCAAAGAGCATATGGTGGATGGCTTTATAGTGCCTGACTTACCCGTGGAAGAAGCAGACGAATACCGAAAAGCCGCAAAAGCGCATGGTTTGGATGCGATTTTTCTTGCTTCTCCTGCTACCTCCAAGGAACGTTTATGCAAAATTGTTGATGCTTCATCAGGTTTTCTTTATTTGGTTTCGCGTTTTGGGGTAACAGGTGCCCAATCCGCTATCGAAAATTCCACCGTGCAACTCATTGAACGTGTTGAGCCATTCACTGCTGGCAAGATTCCGCTAGCCGTTGGGTTTGGTATCTCAACACCCGAACACGTTAAAACGGTTATCAGAGCAGGTGCCGATGCAGCTATCGTAGGCAGTGCATTCATAAATATAATTCAAAACAGCCATGACGAAGTAATCATGTTAAGAGAGCTTCAGACTGTCGCCTTGGCGTTGAAATCTGCTACTAAACTATAATCTCACCTAAACTCCTACATTGTTGCACTGGGAAAGTTTTATAGTTGGATATAACTCTCTATCTGCGGCGATGGATCTTAAGCGGTGGGTTAGGGGTCCATTATTACCGTAAATCCTCTACATGACGGGCTGACATCTGCGGATGAGGCGTCAAAGGCCGTTTGGAGCTTCATTTCCGAACCAGTGACTATCCGTCCCTTGGGGCTGGCGGTCAATGGGTGGCTTCCGTAGGGAAGTTGCTTCATTGTTTACCAGGTGAACCCGGCTAGGCTCGGGAGAGAGCAACCTAAGTTTGGACGTTACGCGCTCAAGGGGGTGCGGGTAAGAGAGTAGGGTTTGAGGTTTCCAGGCGGAGTCTGGGCGTCGAACCGCAGTGGTCCATCGCTACTTCAATTTTTGCGCAAGTTAGGGAAGCCTTATGTATAAGAATTCGTGAAAATTAGTTTGTATGCAAAAAGATTTCAAATGAGAATCTGTTTTAGGGACTGTTATATGGAATGGTCTTAGAGGATGTTTTTGAACGCTTGAAAGTCATACTTTTGCCAATATTAGAGCAGCCCAGAGTGAATAGTCTAGCGTAGGTAATGGCTAAACCAATCTACGGATAACCTTGCAACTTCTTCAAGTTTGCCTGGCTCCTCAAATAGATGAGTTGCCCCTTTAACGATGATGAGTCGGTTCTTGTTTGTCATGTTACGCATGGCTTGGCGGTTAAGGTCGATTACTTCTTCATCTAAACTGCCTACAATCAGAAGTGTTGGTGCCTTCACATCTGCGAGGTATTCACCTGCCATGTCAGGTCGGCCCCCGCGGGAAACCACGGTTGTCACTTCAGTGGGCAGTTTTGCTGCTGCAATCAATGCGGCAGCTGCGCCGGTGCTCGCCCCAAATAAGCCTAGAGCCAAGTTTTTGGTTTTGGGTTCTTTTTTTATCCACTTCGTTGCGCCTACAAGTCTCTCTGCAAGCAAAGGGATGTTGAAGCGGTACTCTGCCGATAACGCATCTTTTTCCTCCTCATCTGGAGTGAGCAGATCAAATAGTAATGTGCCTATTTGGGCTTTGTTGAATTCTTTGGCGACATACTGGTTTCGTTTGCTAAAGCGACTACTTCCACTGCCATGAGCAAACACAATTATGCCCTTGGTGCCTGGGGGAAGGGATAAGTTGCCCTCTACTTCCACGTTTGCAACGGGAATTTTTATGGCTATCTCTAAAATGCTCATTCAACTGCTACCTCCTTAGGCTTGGTGTTCTTTTTGCTTTTCTTTAGAAGATCTATGACTTCCTCATCGCTGGTTTGGCTGAAATCACTGTAGAATTGTCCAATGGCCTGGAAAAACTCTGGCATATATAGACAGATGACCGTGTCAGCGTAATTTTGGAGTTCTTTTATGGTTGAGGGTGGGCCTACTGGAACCGCGACGGTTACGCTTTTGGCGCCTCTGTTTCTAACTGAAGCCAAAGCGGCCTTCATAGTTGCGCCTGTGGCTATGCCATCATCCACAACAATCACGTCTTGCCCATTAAGGTCAAGCTGGTTCATGCCTTGACGATAAACTTTTAGGCGGCGTACTATTTCTTGTCGTTGATTCTCGCTTTCCTCGCGTATGTACTGTTGGCTCACACCCAAGTAGTTGATTATTTTTTCATCGAGTACCTCGGTGCCGTCTTCAGCGACTGCGCCAATTGCGAATTCAGGGTTATTTGGAGCGCCAAGCTTGCGTGGAATAATAACATCAAGCGGCAAATCTAGCGCCTGAGCAATTTCGTAGCCAACGACGATTCCGCCTCTTGGAATTGCTAAAACCATGCCGTTTCTGCTTACATATTTGGGTTTTATAGCAGCTGCCAACTCTTTGCCGGCTTCTTTGCGGTCACTAAAATAAGCCATACGCAATACTCCAAAAATTTCTATTTAATAATGAGTCATTTTAGATATAAAAGTAATTACCCAAAATCAGTGCCAATAAAACAGCCACTAAACAATAAACTCCGATTAATACCATTTAACTCCCAATCTGCTGAGTGTCTATTTGGTTCAACATGAACAAGACTATTCTGCTCTTGATGGTTCTATTCTTTCTGTCACACTGCTATCTCATACTATGGCCGCTTTGATCTTCGCTTTCAAGCATATAATGTACTGTACACGTTTGGTGATTTGTTTGTGTAACCAAAAGCGATAAACCTCTCTTTCTTTAACATCACTTAACTTAACGTTGAGACGATTGTAAATGAGTAAAGCGGCGGATATTGCTAAGGTTTCGGCTAAGGGTAGCTTCCATTTTCTGTGGGGTCTGGTTATTTCTACATTGATTTCGTTCAGTTGGTACTATATTTATCGCTCGACTTTTAGGCTCAGACCAATATGGGTTATACACAATTGTTTTGACTGTTCCAATGCTTATAGTCATCTTTAGGGACTGGGGTGTAAACTTTGCTATGGTGCGTTTCACTGCTAAGTATCGTGCTGAGGGTAGAATCGATGAAATTAGAAGCATATTTTTTTCTGGCATAATCTTTGAGGTTGCTTTAGGTTTAGTACTTTCCATGTTTTCATTCTTTTTTGCTGATTTTTTGGCGACCAGCGTTTTTAACCGACCGTTTATTGCCCCTCTTATTCAAATTGCCTGTTTCTATATCTTTGCAAGTGGATTAATTGCCGCAGCAACTGCTGCTTTTACTGGCTATGAAAAGTTGGAGCTAAACAGCGTTATGCTCATCTTCCAAAGCCCTTTAAAACCGTCCTGATAATCGCTTTGGTGATTTTAGGTTTAGGTACTTCCGGGGCCGTTATGGGTTTTACGGTTGGCACCTTTATCGCAGCCATAATCGGGATATTTCTAATATGGACTATTTACCGGCGTTTGCCTAAGCCTTTCTCGAATAGGCTTGAAATTAAGGCGTATTTGTCTGCGATGCTGTCTTATTGTTTGCCTCTGTCTTTTGCAGCAATCATAATGGGTCTTCTTCCGCAATTCTATGCTTTCTTGTTGCCAATTCATTATTCAACTGATAATGTGATGATCGGTAACTATGGTATAGCTGTTAATTTTGTTGTTCTCATAGCTTTCTTTGCAGCACCTATTACTACAATGTTGTTTCCAGCGTTTTCAAAGTTAGACGCAGAAAAAGACAACGAACCGCTTAGAAATATTTTTCAGTTCTCTGTCAAGTATGCTTCTCTTATTGTGGTGCCCGCTGCAGCTTTAGTTATGTGTTTATCGGTGCCTGCGGTTGATACCTTATTTGGTAGTACTTATAGTGCGGCTCCGCTTTTTCTTGCATTGCTGGCTATTCAGTATTTGTATACTGCGTTTGGAAATTGAGTTTGACAGGTTTTCTAAATGGGCAGGGTCATACTAGATACTTCTTTAAGTTGGCTGTTTTGACTGGGTGTATTGGTTTTCCGATGGGTTATATTGCCATTATGAACTTTGGTGTTTTGGGTCTAATTGCAACAACATTGATGGCGAGCATCCCCAGTCTGTTTATAGGTTTACGCTTCATAAGAAAGACCTATGGCGTCACTGTGGATTGGTTTTCTTCAGTAAAGATTTTGTTTTCGTCTGCGATTGCTGGATCCGTAACCTATGTTGCTGTCTCGCTGCTTAGCTTTTCGAGTTGGGTTGAGCTCATTTTGGGTGTAATCATATTTGTTATTGTTCTTGTTCCAGCGGCCATTTTAACTAGGTCGATTAGTCGGAGTGATGTTGCTAACTTGCGGGGTATGACTAGTGGTTTGGGTGTTGTGGGTAAATTGTTGGGTAGGGTTTTGGATGTTTTGGAAAAACTCATGGGTTTAATTTAGCAATAGACGATCTTTTAAGGAATTTCTTTGTGTTGTTTGGCGAGGTGGTTTTTCCAGTCTTGCGGTTATCGCGTTATATTATACGCGAGTTAAGCATTGGAATCCGGATTTTTGTATCTGGAAAAGTACTATATGTAAGACTTGTCATTATCTTTTCTATTGATGATTGTATGAG
>CAWEOM010000034.1:0-73762 GCA_963810665.1 Candidatus Bathyarchaeota archaeon
GTTGTTGCCGGCCCCGTTCAGTTACGTATTGCTTATCGTTTTTTTCCAAGATTTCAATTTTCACTTGCTGAAACACTCCAATAAAGTTACTATAATGGCTTTGCGGTCAATAAGGTATTTCGGTGCATTATTTGTATTTTTCTATTAATAAGTGAAATAATGAGAGATTAGACTCGTCTACCTCTTCTTCCACCTGGTCTTCTTGTGCCGTCATGGGGAATTGGCGTGACTTCCTCGATGCGTTCAATTCGAAAACCGAACCGTGCCAAAGCTCTGATGGCTGCTTGGGCGCCGGGTCCTGGAGTTCTAGGTCCGCTGCCACCTGGAGCACGAACTTTAATGTGTATTGCTGTAATTCCCTTGTCACGTGCTACTTCTGCTGCACCTGTGGCTGCACGCATGGCTGCATATGGTGATGATTCCATTCGATCTGCCTTGACGAACATGCCACCAGTGGCACGTGCAATCGTTTCTGCGCCAGATATATCAGTGATGTGAATTAGGGTGTTGTTGTAGGAACTAAAGATATGAACAATCCCCCATTTCTCGTTACGTTTACTGTTAGCGCTCAAAATCTGCGGCCTCCGCGTCCACCTCTACGACCTCTGCTGGGTTGCCTAATTTCTGGTTGTTTAGCCACAACTGTTAGGCCAAGCCGTAGTGGGTGTTCCTGTTTTGCAATGGTACTTTCGAGTGAGTAAACAATTGTTGGTTCGTCCTCTTTCCGCACGATATAGCCAGGGATGGTTACTCTACGGTTGTCTATAGTTATGTGCCCATGAGTTATTAGTTGGCGTGATTGGAAAGTAGTTCTCGCGAGGCCCTTGCGAAAGACAATCGTTTGAAGCCTACGTTCTAGGATGTCGTCAATGGTTAAGTCTAAAACGTTGTCCAAGACCGCGGTCTCCTGCAATATACCCTTCTTTTTAAGGGTTGCTAGAAGCTCATTTTCCATTTTTGTCCGTTCTTCGACTGATTTGCTAATTAATGAACGGGCGATACCTCTCATCTTAGATAGACTGGTTTTATGGCGCCAAAGCTCATGCTTGTTTCTTAAACCGTATTGTCCCAGAAGTTTAAGTTCTTCTTGGAGTACATCCTTGCGCCAACGGAAACGAGGAGTATCAAATTTCTTACGCTGCTTCTTCGGGTCTCCCATGTTTATTTACCTCCAGAGGCTGAACCGGTCTTCTGCGTCATTGTCTTCTTCTTAACGCCCAATGATTTGCCTGCTCTGCCAGTGGTTTTAGTTCTTTGCCCGCGTACTTTCAGGCTGTAAGCATGACGATATCCACGCCAAGACCTGATTTCTTTTGCTCCGTCAATATCAGTTTTTGTTTTAAATGCAAGATCAGCACTTAATACGTGAATGTCTTTTCCAGTTTCTGTGTCTTTTCGACGATTAAACATCCAACCAGGTATGTTGTACTTGACTGGGTCCCGTATGACATCCTCAATTTTTGAGACATCAGAGTCAGCTAAAAAGCCTACGCGCAGATCAGGGTTTACGCCTGCCTTCTTGAGGACTGCGTTTGATAAGCTTGCGCTGACGCCTTTTACTTGCGTTACTGCGTAAGCCACTTTAAGGGTACCTTGCGCGTCTGTACCCATTATACGAACAATATAGCGGTATTCCTGTGACATGCTGAATTTTCATCCGTTTTTTAGCTTGAAGCATATACGAAATGAGCCAGTATTTATTTAAACCTTCCCCATCCAAAACTCCCCATCAACCGTGAATGAAAAAATGCTTTTTAGGCAATCTTCAACGCGAAGACTCTAACTTTTTTTTCAAATCATTAAAGCTCTCTTGTATTCGCTCAATTAATTCTTTATCTTTATCTATGTCAAGACCACTGTATTTTGATTTATTAGACTCTCCTTTGTAAGTAAGAACATCTGAAATAGAGCCGTTTTTTGCGTACAATTGTTTGATTTTCAAGGCTTCTATGTCATGCTGATTTATGGAAGAAACAGAATACATGATTGCACAAGCAGCACCAAATTCCAAGCCTCTGGTGCTTAATCCATGTTTTTGAGCTAGCTGGATTGTACCCATTATGCGTTCTCCCCATTGAAGTTTCCTCAGAGGGTCTCTCCCGACTCTTGAACATGCATCTTTAAACGAAGCACGGCAGCGTTTAAGAAAATCCAAAGTAATAGAATTTATGTATTGCTTAGAAGCGGGACTTTCAATCAATAATGCTGGCTTAATCTCATTTTTTATTATGTTTTCAGCAAGTCTGGATACTCTTAAATCACCCATACCTTGACCGATAGTTTTGTACCCAAGAAGCGCTGAATACCAAGCAATTATCGCATGTGGCCCGTTTGACAACTTATTTTTTATTTCTTGCATAGATTTTATGTTTTCAATAGTCACCACTTGTCTTAGTCGCTCCAAGATGGGACTGCCTTTACTGGCGTAAAGGGGCATATCAGGTTCGCTGCTAAATAGTGTAACATTTAGTTTTGACAGTTCATCAGCAAATTGGGTGACAGACTTAACGTTAGCAGCAAGGTTAACTGCATTATTTTCACTTTTTGCTAAATAATTCTGTTCATCGGAGTTATTTTCTGAAAAATAAGCATTCGAAAGCTTAAAAAATTCTATGATTTTTTCCAGATATTCCAGAATGGTTTTATTAATTGTACATAATTCGGTTTGTATTCTTGAAACAATAACTTCATCGGAAATTTTGGATACCATTCGATTAACTACAGTTTCGCTAAAAAAAGTTCTATCCACAATTTTCTTGGCTTTTTGCTCCCCCACCAGTTGTTTAATTGCATGCTCAACATGATTTCTGACAAATTTTGCCGAGTTAATTTTGTTCATGACAATAAGCAAAGTAAGATCTTCGCCTACGCTGTCATATCTCGCTATCAATCCTTTCGCAATTGTCCTCGCCTGGGATCTAACAGCTTTTTCTGGAAAAGATAGACCTATTATTCGCGCTTTTTTATACATATCAATCATCTGATCTTCGTCGTTCATATCGATGATCGTTATATTTTTGATCGTTTGAAAATATGCAAGACTTTCATACTTTACTCTATATTTGCCCAACGCGTTTATCAGCTGACGTTTGATGTTGTCGTTTGTAGCTCCGATTATCTGGTAAGGTCTTGTATATCCATCCCAATGTGAAAAAATCTGTGCAAGATAACCCCCGCCCATTGCACCAAACCCATGTATACCTACAACATTAGAATCAATACTCTGAGGAAAATGCTCGTTAAGGGTTGGTATTGACATTTTAGGCATTTGTTGAATAAGTTCATCCAAAAAATCAGTCATTTTTTCATATGATTTGAACGCAAGCGCCTTAACCTCTGAATCGGGTTCTTTCAGGTCCTTAATGAAAATAGGTATACCGCCTGAAGCGCTTGCAGATAGAAGACCATTTTGTGAATCTTCAAAAATAAAACAACCAACAGGTTCACAATTTAGTTCACTTGCTGCTTTGAGAAATATCTCAGGGTCAGGCTTCCCTTTTTCAACATCCTCACCGCATACCAATATGTCAAAAAATCTAAGCACTTTGGCCTGAATCAGATATTCTTCTGCGATTTCTCTTCGGCTTGATGTAGCCAAAGCAATAAGAACCTCATTTTTCTTGAGGCGTTCAAGTAAATTATAAAGTCCTTGCTTAACCGGAACGCCGTGTTCTCTCACGTAACTTCTTTCAAGTTCATCTGCATGTGCTCTTATTTTCTTGTATGGATAATCATTACCATAGCGTTCTTTTGCAAGTTTTTCAGCGGTTATTGCGCTCACTCCAAGAGAGGCGTTCAGGAGCTCATCTGAAATTTCCTCTCCGAAGATTTCCTCAGAAGCATGTTTTAGCATCTTGCAACGCAGCCTTTCGGTATCAAACATCGTGCCGTCCATGTCAAAAATTGCTGCCTCTATGGATTTGTTCTGGAAAATCACCGTGTTCCCCTCTATCTTTCGTTCGATTATACGTGCAGGCATAACTTATAAATTTTTTTACATAAAAACTACAAAAAAACAGTGTTTTTTCCAGTATAACACAATATTTTTGTAGCGTTCACAAAAAATTTAGGCTGTTAATTGGACATAGAGCTTTGATGTTAAAAAGAATAAAGACACAAAATATTCATGAACTTTGATAATCAGCTATCAGATGCAAAAACAAGTTGTACTGACTAAGGGACATTTGGTTGCGTTAAAACAGGTTGTGACATATAGAGCCATAGATAAGCCAGTCTATTTAGAGTACAAACATGGAAAAACAGTTTATATTTTAAGGGACTATTGATTTGGATTACGATACCCACCAAACCAGCTTTCAGATAGCTGATTTGAAGAAAGTAATGATGATATTTGCTGAGGAGTAAGGGTAACAAAGAGTATTATTACTAAAACAGCAGAAGATTTTGTGTAGTTTTTCAGCGTTACGAAACTGGATGGACATTTCTAACTTGTCTAACCGCTTTGTTGCTTTACATAATGAAGGGACCCAGTTCTGAGGGGCCAGAAGTATTTCTTGTTGCACTGATCCCAGATATGGATAGAAATTAACATAGTTTTAGAGGAGTCTAAAACTATGTTTGTTCGATTAATTCCATGATTTTTATGGTTGATTCTATCCACCGAAGGTAAGCGTTGATTGTTGCCCGCAGCGCAACGGTGTCTTCGGCATTAACTAACAAAGTAAGAAAAACATCTTCTTTTTTGAGTATAATGCTTGCGCGTCTAGTGGGGGGGGCTTTGGCTTCAGGCGTCAATGCGCTAAACACAGTGTCAAGTTGTTTTTCAGAAGCAAATTTTAAGTGAACAATAGCTTTTGCGCTGGCTGGCATAGCATCCCTACGCATAAAGAAAAAACTGAGTAATAAACAAGAACCAAAAAATAATAAGGGAAAGAAAAGTTTTACTCGGTTGTTTCTTCGTCAGCTGCCGCTTCGACATCAACTGTAGAGTCAGTTATAGCAACTGGTTTTGCAGTTTCTTCAGCGACTGCGCCTTTAGCTGCACGTCGTGCAACGACGCCGAGTTTTGTTGTTGGAGTATACGCTCCGCCTGCAAAGGTATACGCGCATTTTCCGCATTTCCAAATACCCACGCTTACGCGTTTAACGCGGACAAAACCGCATTGGGGGCATCTGTGGGGTTTTCTAAGTTCAGTGATTACTTTTATATAGCGTTTCCTAACTGTGGAACCGTAGCGTACGCCTAAACCTCGAGTTGGACCTACTTTCTTTGTCTTCGGCAACTTTAAATTCACCAAGCAAGTTTCTTGCGCAGTTCTGCTGCTTTGTCCAGAGCAATCTTTGATGCTTCTAAAATCTGTTGTGGTGTGAAATAGCCAGAGCCGCCCTTCTGAATGGCACATATATTTCCTGCTTCGTTGCTAGCAAAGGTGATGCGTGAATCCATAACTGATTCTTCTTCAAGCCAGGGATCAATTATTAGATTATTGTTTATTTTGCCGAGTGTGACTGTTATTGGGTGGCTTTTTAGAGGCAGTGGAGTAAAACCTTGCTTGATTTTTAGTTCACCATCTTTGATTTCATAATTCGGCATCTTTGTGTTCATGAGTGCTGCCATTGCAGCGAGTGCACATGCATCAATCAGGTTTCCGTCGTGATTTAAGACATAAACGTCTACGAAGACTACAAAAACTTTCTTTCCCCTTTCAATGCATAGTTTTTCGGTGTCAACTGCGTGTGATTCTCTAATGCCGCGGTCAACGACACGGGCTAGTTCTATGCTGTTTTCGTCCGGTGGTCCCGGTTCGAAGTGGGGTGATGCTATCGGTACGAGTTCGGCGTTTACGGTCATAACACCATCATTCGGTGTGTCTGGGAAGGGTGTTCCTGTTTCGACTTTGACACCGACGAGAACTTCGGTTTTTCCGAGTAGGACGCGGGCTGAGCCTTCGGCTTTTTCAATTACGCCTTGTTCAATTTTTATTTCTCGGGTGTCGAGTAAGCCTCGCTCATCTAGGCGTTTGCCTTGCTCGATTTGTTGTTCGATTTGCTTTAGTCTAACTTTTGTTACTAGTGAGGACATTTATTCTTCAACCTCTTTAACAACCATATATTTTGTCTTTAACGCTTCTTTCTGCATTGCATAGATTTTCTTGCATCCGTCCATAGCCATATTCACTGCTTTCTCGAATTCGACTGGCTTAAGAATACCATCCATCTGAAGCAGTGTAACAGCGTTTAGACTTGGCATGTAAGCGACTGGAACATCAGCGGCGCCCAACTTGTCTTCTGCATCGAATAGATCAACGACCACTGTATCATCAACTTTGCCCGCGGCACATGCAACGACTAAATCGCGCATAGGAACACCGGAGTCAGCTATGGCAAGCGCAGCGGCGGTGATAGCTGCACATCTTGTTCCTCCGTCCGCCTGCAAAACTTCAACGAACACATCTACACCTGTTCGTGGGTAGAGTTCAAGAAATAGTGCTGGTTCAAGGGACTCTTTTATGACTTTTGAGAGTTCAATTTCTCTTCTTGATGGAGCAGGGGATTTTCGTTCGGGTACGGAAAAGGGGGCCATGTGGTATCTACAGCGTAGGACCATACGATCTGGTTGTGCTAGATGTTTAGGATGCATTTCCCTTGGTCCGAATGCAGCGGCTAAGATTTTATTTTTCCCATGTTCAATATAGGCTGATCCATCAGCGTGCGAGAGTATACCGACCTGAAGCTTTACAGGCCGAAGTTCATCCGCTTTGCGTCCATCTAATCGGATGCCTTTTTTATCGATTAATTTATCGGTTTTTTCATTCATTGTTGTGTTTCCTCCACTTTAACGGGTTTAGTTTCTTTTAGCAACTGTGTGATGCGATCAGTTAGACCGCTTGTGTGGGATTCTTCCTCAATCTTTCTGATTGCGCCAATTGCAATTTCTTCCTCCTCAGCGGTTTTACCAGTGACCAAGATAACCCCATTTAGGCCTAAAATTATTTGGCAGTTAGTTTCTTGTTTAATCATTGATATCATTGAACCTTTGCGTCCGATGATACGGGGAATCTTTGTGGGTATTACTTTGAGGATTTGACCACGGGTAATTTTTCCCAGACCTGGTTCGCCTACTGTAAGTTGAGGGTCGTGTGCACGGTCGTAGGATGCAATTTTGGCAACTATTAAGTCACCTGCGTTAAGGACTGCAGATAACTCATCATTTTGAGGCTTAAATGGTCTACTCAGTACGTCTGAGGCACGTAGGAGTGCTGTGTAGGGTGCTTCTATATTTACTGTCCAGCCGTTGAAGCCTACTTCTACGACTGTGCCTATGATTATGTCACCCATTTTTGGCACATAAAAAGCCCTTAGTGCAACGACGTTGACTTTTTTGTTGTCGCTGTCAACGAGTCCAATTCTTGAGGCGTAAATCTTGCCGTTTTCTATATACGAGTTTTCGCCGGGTAAGTAGTCGCCTTCAGCGAGTAATTCTCCGGGCGTTACGAGTTGTTTTTTTTCAAAGAATGTTGGCATAAAATCACCTGTTTCTTTTTCCATATTACTTTAAGAGATTATTTTTGCTTCTCCACTTCCTTTGGTTACGTCGCCCAACTTATTGAGCAATGAAGAATATGAGCCTGCGGGCAATT
The DNA here is from genome assembly GCA_963810665.1 of Candidatus Bathyarchaeota archaeon. Taxonomy (GTDB): domain Archaea; phylum Thermoproteota; class Bathyarchaeia; order Bathyarchaeales; family Bathycorpusculaceae; genus Bathycorpusculum. The sequence continues at coordinate 7,602 of CAWEOM010000034.1, forward strand.
CGAGCTCACCGTACCATGAGCCGTCGCTGCGCCATTCCTCACGTTTGATAGTGCCCAACATTTTGATGGTTCCGTAGGCTCTGGCCGCGTGCTGTGTAGGAATTTTTATTGCGACTATAACTTGCTCCACTTTAAGTGGCAATATAGGTCGAAGAAGTTTGACTATGTCTTTGGCTTGTTCTTCGACTGGTTTATATGGGTCGATGGAGTAGCGAATTTGTTCAAGAGCGTTTTCAATGCGCATTGGTGGATGCGGCAGGTTTGTTTTTGGGTCAACTGCTTGTCGGGAAATGAAGTCTATTACTTGTCTTTTTTTGTCTTCGACCATTTTTCTTCTTTGGTCGGTTGTAAGTTGCAGAGTTCCTTTTTTGAGGATTTCATCTGCGATTTTGAGCGGATCCGTCGTTTTGAAGGCTTTTTTCATGGCTTCTTCGGAGACTTTGGTGCCTTTGTTTGCGTCGGAAAAAATCATTTCGGCGGCTAAAACCTCCGTTATACCGGAAATTTTGCCGTTGCGGTAGTCGAGCGCTTTTTGGGGCTTGATCAGTATTTCAAAATGTTCATTTTCTCTGGTTAAGCGTGCGACTGTGAACTTTTCGCTCATTATGTTGTCACTTGCTTGAACCCAGCTCTTTGATGTAGCCTTCCACTGTATCGTCGTTTAGCATTTCCATTTTCTTGGTGGCTGCGGGGATAATTGTAATTTTGATTCTTGGCGGCAGTTGACGGGCTTCGAGTGCTTTAACTAGGCATTTGACTGCAAGTTTTATAGTGGTGTCGAGTGTTAAGTCTTCTTTGTATTCTTCTTTGAGAATATTTAGGACCGTATCACGCCCCGCACCTAGTGCAGTGGCTTTGTATCCGCGGTAGGTTCCGCTGGGGTGTGTTCCGAATACGCGTGGACCTGTTTTGTCGACTCCGCCGAAGATTATGGATACTCCGAATGGCCGTACACCTGCGTGTTGGGTGTACATTTGTTGGATATCACATATGCGTTTAGTTACAACTTCTATATCGATGGGTTCATCGTAAGTTAGTTTGTTGCTTTGAGCGTAGATGCGTGCTTGGTCAATTAGAATCCTTGCATCGGAACTTAATCCAACTATGGCTGCCCCTATATGGTCATCTACTCGGAAGATTTTCCATGAATATCCTGCTTCTTCGAGAACTTCTATGTTTTCTTCTGAACCAAGAACTAATCCGTCAGTTGTTTGGATACCAACTATAGTAGCTCCACGGTTTACTAGTTCCATGGCGTATTCGACTTGGAAGAGACGACCATCAGGTGAGAAAACGGTTATTGCACGGTCATATGCTCCTGGTGCTGCAAATACAGACATAATGTTAACCTCACTTTAGACTATTCACTTTTTCACAGTCTCATACAATAACTAAACTAAAAACCTTTCCTATAAAAGCAAAAGTAAAAACTTATAGTTTTGAAGGTTCAAGGCTAATTTTATACACTAAAAATGGCGGAAAATTCTGTTCTGTTCTTTCTCTTGAAGTAAGTTTCTTGTTAATTTTTAAAACTGGGAAGTTCTGTTTCATTTTTCTATATAGGACTCTTATCTTTCTCTCTCAAATTCACTACCACCTACGACTACTTCCGCTCACCCAGTACCCGTACCCAGACACACCCTCTCAGTTACTATGTCAAACTGTCTGTACTCTTTGTCTTCTTGGCCCATACTTAGATTTGGCTATTCTATTCGTTAGTTCTTCGTTGGATCCTTTTCTACTTTTCCTTTCCCCTTCAAATTTTTTCTTTCTGAAGTCTTTAACGAGATAGCAACGGGTGTAGTTCCAGTAAGGAGACTGTAGTCAGCTCCGCTTATTTCAATGGGCGTAGTTCTATGGATTAAAGCCCCAAAGGTAACTCCGAGGTTTCTTTTTTCAGATCTTGCATTTTCAAGTATTTCCAGTCTATCGTAAAAATCTTCTATGTTTGATTCCTTGTTTTTGTCGAATACCCTGATAATTCTAATTCTTATACGGTGAGGGTATTTTTCGCCACTTATTTCTGGCCAAACCATTGTTTTATCATTATAGTAACTGCTATCTATCGAACAGTATCCTTTTATTTTCTTGTCTTTAGAAACATAAAACACCATCAAGTCATTGAGTTTGAGTTCTTTGTATCGTCTTTCGTATGATGGAGTTTCCTTACCACCAATGAGACGTTTGGATACCGAAATTTCCATGTTTCCTCGGGGGTACGACAAAAGCCAATATTTAGTCATGCGTAATAGTTGAAGCATTGGCTTAAAAGATTATTCACCCTGAATTTCAGCCGCTCACTATCCCGGGTTTCTAATGAACCGCCCCGTTTTGATGTCTCTAAACAATTCTTGCTTTCCCCTTTAGATTCAATGTCTCTTTTCTCCAAGTGTTTCTCTTGTTATCTCCTGAGTATTGTCAGTCTCGTATTGCTTGAATGTACTGAATCGCTCATTAGTTCACGCGCTTTTTGGATGGTTATTCCGCCGAGTCTGAGTTCCTTTAGAATTTCGTTGTCAGAAATACCTGCTTTTCTTGCTTTGTAAATGATGTCTATCTTGTTTTTTCTAGACATTTGCGTCAGTTTATTCGGGAAAGTTAATTTAGAATGGCTCATCTATACCAGTACCACCATACTAATGGTAAACAGGTGTTAGTTTGAGTTTTATATTAAATAACTTCAATAATACCTGTGTTGAGGGTTAGGTTTTGAGTCAGGAACCAGAAGTAACTGTGCTAACCATTGGGCATTCCACGCGTACATTAGAGGAATTCACAGAGCTACTCCTGATTTACGGCGTAACCATGCTTATCGACATCCGCACAGTTCCACGTTCCCGTCATAATCCTCAATTCAACAAAGAAGCCCTACCAGACTGCCTTAAGCACTACGGCATCAAATATCATCACCTTCCTAAAATCGGCGGAATGCGTCACCCCAAACCTGACAGCATCAACCTTGCTCTGCAAAACGCCAGTTTCCGAGGATACGCCGACTACATGCAAACTAAAGAATTCACCGATACACTCCTAAGAATTCTGGTGTTGGCGAGAGAAAACCAAGTGGCGTTAATGTGTGCAGAAGCCCTCCCTTGGAAATGCCACCGAATTCTCATCTCAGATATGTTAGTTGCAAGGCACGTTTGTGTACTTCATATAATAAGCAAAAACAGCACAATAGCCCATCGCCTAAACGAAACAGCCAGTGTAGAAGGCAAAAAAGTGACGTATCCACTGTACTCTAAAGAAACCTCGCAGAAAACATTAGGCGACTTTAAAACTGACTAATATTCATTGTTTTTGCAGTTTTGCTATGAAAAATCCGTTGCAGTGATGTATGTGTGGGTAAAGGCGTTGGCATTGGATTAGGCCGCGGAGTCCGGGCATTCCGATTTTAGGTTCAATCTCAACAAGCTGGAAAGCTGGGTGTTCTTTTAGGAAGTGTTCGATTACTCCCTCGTTCTCTTCTTCGGTGATGCTACAGGTGGAGTAGGTCAGGAAGCCTCCTGATTTGACTTTTTCTGCGCAGTTGTTAATCATCTGCCGTTGAAGTTCGGACATGTTAGTGATAGATTTTGTGCTTAAGCGCCACTTTGCGGAGGGTTGTTTGGCGAAGACGCCTGTGCTGGTGCAGGGGGGGTCCAAAACGACAAGGTCTGCTGCTCCTACAAGCGGAACTGAAACTCGTGCATCTGCAACGAGCGATTCAGCGATTTTTGCGCCCATACGTGCAATCTCTTTCTGCCAGGTCCTCATACGTTTAGCCGAGAAATCTATCGAAACAATACTACCCTGATTCTTCATTATCTGTGCAATATATGTTGTTTTAGCTCCCGGGGCCCCACAAACATCAAAAACTGTGCTGTTCGGTTTTGGGTTTGCAACTTGGGTAGCAAAGCAACTGGCTTTGTCTTGGATATAAAATAATCCCTCTTTTAGGCTCGACGATGAATTTAATGGCTGGTTGAGATCCACAACTTTGTAAGTGAAGTGTAAAGGGTCTGCTTTTTCCACTTTCACGCCTTCTACCTCGAGTTTATCTATGATTTCCTCTTCGGGTGCCGCTAAAGTGTTAACGCGGATGTAAGTCGGAGGTGGATTTAGACTATCCTGTAGAAATGCCACTGCCTCGTCGTGTCCAAAGAGTTTGATGCAGTAATCAACAAACCATGTTGGATGGAAGGTTTCGAGACCGATTTTTTCTGCCTCGCTCGTCGTCTCAATGATTGGAGCTAACTGCCGGGTTAGTAGGAAACCCAAGTAGGGTTCGACTTCACGTATTGTCTGCCAACCCAGAATCGCCCTGCCCAGACTCGCGATGCTCTCTGCTTCTTTGAGGTTATTTTTAGTCCAGTTCTTGGCCATGCGGGTCTGGTAAACGTAGAGGCGCAAAAACGATTGGATACCGAGGCCATATTCTCCGATGGTTTTGGGTGCAAACACAGTATTGATGAGTTTATCGATGAGGTTTTTGCGGCGTGTTGTTTCGACAACTAAGCCGTATGCATAACGGATGGCGCTTGGGTCATTAATGCGCAGCTGCTTCACAGTTCGCGCTAGCGCTGAGCGTTCGTTGAGCCTGCGCATTTCTATCCAGCTCAAGGTTTCTATAGCGATTGTCCAAGCATCACGCAACAATTTTTTCACACAACAATCTACCAAATGCAAACGGGTAAATAAGAGTTCAAAAAATGGGGACTGTAACTACATCCTAATAGCTACTTATCTTTATCAACCTTCAAATGTTGATTAGTTCATCGTTTTCTGTCGCAACTCCAAAAATGAAGGCGCTATAAAAAACAAACAACCACCTACTCGCGAAGCAAGAAACACGTTTAAAATGGGTGAATAACAGTCTGAAAGGTAGCTACACTGAGTAAAACCTCAACTTGTAATGAAAATAACCTTCATTTTGCACGAAAAAACCATGTGATATTCTGTTTGTTTTATTCAGGAAACACTTTTAGACTCCATATGCCATACACAAGCGTAAGGTCAAATTGGGATGGCGCGTACACTACTTGATTACTGCACCAGTGAACAAGTTAAACCTACCCAAAAAGAGGAGGTTAAAGCGTCAGCACTGCCAACCCCAGTACCCGAACCGGAAGTCCAAGAAACCCAAATCATAGAAACTGTTAAACCCAAAAAACGGGAACGCCAACCCTATCCACCCATCGCACCACTAAACCTGCCCCCATCATACTTTGTGTCCGCCTCATACGATGGCCGCAAAAAAAAAGCCGTTATCAAACTCTATGAACCTGAATCGGGACAGATTTATTTTTGGTACGATAACACCGGACACAAACCTTACTGTTTAACCAACCTATCCATTGACGAGTTGGAAAGGTTCAAGCGAATTACAGGCCATGAAGGTTTTGACAACTTCCAAACGGAAAGAAGGGTAGATCCCCTCAACGATAAAATAATCAATGTTACCAAGATTGTTTGCAAAGACCCCTTGGCTATCGGAGGCAGACCAGCCGGCACAATTCGAGATATCATTCCCGAAGATTACAGCAGAGTCTTCGGTATCCAAATTCAGGATAGCGATACCAAAATTTGGGAATCCAAAATCAAGTATTACCAATCCTACATCTACGACCAAGGGCTTTTGCCGGGTATGATCTACGAGGTCAAAGAGGGTAGTCTCGTTCCAGTAGTTGTGGAGTCAGCAACAGAGAACCTAAACAAAATCCGCGCCCTTTTCAAAGACTGCTCGGAAGAAGAAAGAGCCTACGCGGAGATGTGGGCTAACCTCCTTGAGTATCCAGCGCCAAAGTTCCGCCGAGCCGCAATCGATATCGAAGTCTACTCACCTCTTTCTACACGTGTACCCGATGCCCGGGAAGGCGCCTACCCAGTCATCGCTTGCTCAGTTTACAGCTCTGATGGCGAAAAGAAGGTGTTTATTCTCAAACGCGAAGGTTTGCAGAAAGGCGACCTACAGTTAATCGTAGGCATAGACGTTGAATACTGCGAATCTGAAGAGGAGCTTCTGCGTAAAGTGTTCGAGGTTCTGATGGATTACCCCTTCATTTTAACTTTTAACGGTGACGACTTCGACCTAAGATACCTCGCCCACCGCGCATACAATTTGGGATTCAGCATAAAAGACGTTCCAATTAACATTGGCAAACGCGTCTGTCTCCTCCGTTACGGTATACACATAGACCTCTACAAATTCTTCTTCAACCGCAGTGTACAAATCTACGCCTACGGAGGTCGCTACAAAGACGTAAGTTTAAATGATGTTGGCAACGCGCTGATTGGCGCAGAAAAAATCCACCTCGACAAGAACTTTGGGGAATTAAATTACAGCGAGCTCGCTGCATATTGTCTGCGTGACTCAGAAATAACTTATAAACTAACCAGTTTCGATAACGATTCCGCCTTGAAGCTGATTCTTGTTTTGGCGAGAATCGCCAGCATGCCTATGGAGGATGTAAGCCGTCAAGGAGTCAGCCGGTGGATACGTAACTTTATGCACCGTGAACACCGCAAACGCTACATGCTTATCCCCAACGGTGAAGATATCCTCACTAAAAAGGGCAAAACATCAACCACCGCCGTCATTAAAGGTAAAAAATACAAGGGCGCCATCGTCGTTGAACCTAAACCAGGCGTTCACTTCAATGTTGCTGTGATGGATTTTCCAAGCCTGTACCCATCGATTATTAAAGTCTGGAATCTGGGTTACCAATCTATCTGCTGCAACCACCCCGGATGCAAGGGTCACACCATCCCCGACACACAACATTGGGTCTGCACAGAAAAGCGTGCATTAGAAAGCCTCCTTATTGGTTCGCTCCGCGATTTACGTGTACGCTGGTACAAGAGTCGAGCCAAAGACAAATCTTTGCCAGTAGAATTGCGGAATTGGTACAACATCGCACAGGGGGCGCTTAAAGTTATTTTGAACGCCAGCTACGGCGTCTTTGGAGCTGATAGCTTTGACTTATATTGCCCACCTGTCGCCGAAGCCACAGCCGCAATCGGCCGCTACAGCATCACCCAAATACTCAACCATGCCGAAGCCGTGGGCATAACGGTTCTCTACGGTGATACCGACAGCTTATTCCTTAAAAACCCCACTAAAGAACAAATCGAAGACGTTATCCATTACACCGAAAACGAGCTAGGCATGGGTATCGATATGGAGAAAATCTATCGCTACGCAGTGTTTAGTTCACGTAAAAAAAACTATCTCGGCGTACTGGAAGACGGTTCAGTGGATGTAAAGGGATTAACAGGCAAGAAAAAACATATACCCATATTCATCAAAGACGCATTTAATAAGATGAAGGAACGTCTTGCTCAGGTTAAGAACCCAGAAGATTTCGAGAAAGCCCGAAAAGACATAGCCACCATAGTCCGCGAACGTTACCAAATCCTAAAACACAGGGAATGGAAGGATAACAGCGAACTCGCCTTCCATGTGGTGCTAGGCGATGATTTGTCAAGTTATACTAAAACGACACCACAACATGTTAAAGCGGCCAGGATTCTTGAAAAAAGCGGGAAAGAACTAAGAGCAGGCGACTTAGTTAGTTTTGTTAAGGTCATGAAGTCATCGTCCCGCGGAAACACCGACGATAACGCTGGCGTAAAGCCTGTCGAGTTAGCGTCCCGCAGCGAAATAGACGTAGACAAGTATGTAGCGTATTTGCATGCAACTTTCGATCAGGTACTCGATGCGTTAGGATTGAATTTCGACGAAATCATCGGGTTAACACGGCTTGCAAGCTTCCTCGGAGCATAGCCAATAGTCTGAGTGCTCAAAAGTGTTTAAGTTCATTTCGTTTTTTCATAATGTTTTCGAATCGGGTATTGCTGATGGGATGATGACTGATAATTGTTCCATTGTAAATGATACAGAAGGTGCCAAACGCGCAGGGGGAACGCTTGGCAGCCTCAAAGTCATTTAATTCAACAAGGCGCACTATTATACCCAGTTTCTTGGCGGTCGAGACTATCTCGTCCACATTCTTTACCGAGTAAGGACACTGCGGCGAACGAATAATTGTTAAGCCATAAGAGTAACCTTGCAATTTGGGAATTGCAAATTTAGGGTCGGTGGCGTCTGGGTTGAATTTTAAGGCTAATAACTCAAAGTCAGGCTTAGCCTCATCCACTACAACAAAGCCCTTCTTGAGAAAAATATCCTTTTTCGCCATAAAAGGCCCTTTTCGGGTCACAACTGCAACACCATGTAAACCAGCCTCATGAGCGTCTTTTATGCATTCATCGATTAATGCTGAAGCGTGACCTTTGTGCTTAAACTCGCTTTTGAAGCCTACGAATATGCAGTGAATAAGCATATAGTCGTTAGCGTCTACGGGGCGGTGAGCATATTTTCCGGGGATGTACTCGAGCATACCTTGGTAACCACCGGTTCTCGAGACCAGTGCCTTAATCCGTAGTCCCAGGGGATAATATTCTTTGAACCATTCAATTTTTCTTCTCAACTCAAGATGCTTTTTGGTGTCTTTGTAGCCACATACACCATAATCAGCAATATTCTCGGGAACAAGATCAATTATAGCTATATCACTTACAGGTTGGTATTGTGGCAAATTTATTGCCTCTAAACATAAAAAAGTAACAATTCTCGTTTAAGCTTTTAGATTCGACAATCTCTATGAAAGTACCTGTATGAGTGCGCCTAGAAGCGTAAAGATCGTCACAATCAAAGCGATAATTAGGACTACTTGGCGTTCAGTTAAGGGGCGATGATAAGTTATGGTTGTCACGAGGCTTTTTCTGCTATCTGAGCACAAGCGTTTACCGTCAAAGTGCACTGCAGCTTTTTTGCGGATAAAGAACACTGAGAGTAGAATTATTGAGGAGTTGAATATAAATGGTAAAATGGAAACTAATAGGTTTACTTTTAAATCAGAGATGACAGCGAATGAAGCAATTGTCAGGCCTATGGCAAAAGAACCAGTGTTTCCAACGAATATTTTGCCTGAGAAATTCAGAGCAGCTAATACAAGCCAGAAAATCAAAGGCCCCACCATGAGAACATAATTAGTTGAAAAAGCCATCAACCCAAAAATAACAATTGCCGGACAGATTGATTCTAATCCGTTTAAGCCGCCTAACTGGTTAACGGTGTTGGTAACAATCATAACTATTAGCGGAATTATCACATAGAAATAAACGATGCCGAAATCTATTGTTCCCATAAACGGTATGGATATACTTGTTCTTGCATGTTCCACTTGCGCATAATAAATGAGGGGCAGCGCAGCGATGAGGGGCATGAATGCTTTGTAGCGCCATTTCAAATCTATCCAATCATCCATCATACCCATAAAACCACCGAAGAGAACACAGGCAGCTAAAGTGAATGCTGCAGAAACGGGCTGAGAGCTCTGTTGGAGAAAATAGACCAAAAAAAGGTAAACAGTTGTGAATAGGACATAGAAAACGCCTAAACCATTGGGGATTAAGGGGCGACCGACTTTGTGCTGGTCGGGAACCTTGGGGAACACAGAACCGCTTCCTGCTTAAGGCGAACTTGTTCCTTGGAATGCATCGTAAGCTTCCCAGTCAATAGAGTAAATTGCAATTATCGGCACTAGTCCGCCATACGTCATAGGTGCTACGTTGATGCCTGCAAAATATGCGGGTGTAAAGAAAGTTGGTGTTGTTGCTTGGTGATCAGGGGTTACCGTGTATGTTCCTCCAGAAGTTATTGCAGTTGAGTACGTTACTTCAGCAAAACTCATTAGTTCCTCTACTGTGCAGTTTAAGCCACGGTCGTTCCATTGCCACTGATTTGAACTCGTGCTTTGGCTGCCGAAAGATGTTTCGTTTGTCCACATTTCATTGGCACCGATGAAACCATCTCGTACTAATCGGTCTTTATCCTGTGCAGAAATCTTCGCCATCCAAACCCATTTGCCCTCATCACCGTATCCGGCAGGATATGCGATGAATGAGGTACCTGATTGATCAGTTGGACTCATACCCAAGACTGTGAATACAGCGATGTACTTAACTCGGTCTTGTCCGTATGTAGAGAGCATAGTCAAAGATTGGTTTTCGTTACCCATGAAGGTGAAGCCTATGTTTGCTATCTGTGTGCTGTTCACGGTGGTGTTATCCGCTAAGCTAGTTACGTTTCCAAGGTCGCTTAACCAGTTACCGTAGTCCCACCACATGACACAAACATCTGTTGACTGCGCATTGTTCTGTAGCCAACCTACTGCGTCAAGCCATGCCCCAACATTTGCGTTCAGACCTGTTCCACCCAATGGAAGACTTGAACCGCTAATGGCAGTAGGCACGTACGCTTGCGATATAGCTCGTGGAGTACCACCTGTTTGAGGTGAAAACGCAAAGGTTGACACCAAAAGCAAGAATATCGCGAACACTGCGATTCCGCTAAATTCTTTGCTTACACGCACCATTTTGCGCTTAGATTTAGCAATCGTTTTTGATGACTCCCTTAGCAACGTAAAGAATGGCTTTATGATACCCATGAGTCCTATACCGGCGATTATTGCAAAGGCGGGGGCAAAGAGTACCAGAAGACGCACCATTGAAGTTGCAAAGTACAGAGAAGTTACTGCGAAGAGTAGCAGGAAGATGTTTCTGTTGGTAGGGGTACGGAGCGTGAAGTATAAACCGATTAGGAAGAACAGTATGCTTATACCTAATTCAATGTAGAGGTTGCCCCAAGCAGAGATTCTTTGCTCAGCTACTGAATCGATAAGCGGTGAAGAAGCCCTTATAAAAGGGTCTATAACAGTAATGAATTTTCCTGCAAGACTCCCAAGAGCACCAGTTACGCCAAGAGCAACAAAACTACCAACTATCGCTACTATTGAGGCAATAGTCAAGGTAAGTTTGCTTTTTGCAGATATATTGTTGCGCAAAAGCTCCGAGACAACCAGCACCAAAAAGACCGCAGCAACCGGAAGCACGGCACCTGAAGTTAGATAACTCAACGATAGATAGGGGACTTGCATGCCAATGAACAGTGCTAAACCGAAGGTTATGCTATAGGTAATGAGCAATCTTTGGCTGTAACGTTTGAGAATAACTAAGATGAATACAAATAGAACCGATAAACCGATAACGAAGTATGCTGCGCCCCAGCCGGCAATGAAATATGCTAATGATAAGCCTGCCCCGATGGAATAAAATAATGAGGCTTTAAGCGAGCGGTTTCCGTCCAATGACCTAAGGAACATGAATATGAATAAAACCATCCCCAATACACCGGGAACTTCTGTGTCAAAAAAGCCCAAAGAGCTTCTCTGCAAAAAAGAGGGAGCCAACGCAAGGAATAATGCTGCGAATAAACCAACTGCTCGCCCTCCCAAGTCTTTGCCGATGAAATACAGGACCAAGCAGGAAACTGCGGCTATCACCGCGGGGAGTATGGCGCAGAAAGTCATCAAATCAACGTTTCCAAAAATTGAAACTACACCGTAGAGTGCAGCAGCTGTCATGGGCAGAGCCGGCAATGAAGTGGACATGTCTAATCCATCGGGATACCACTTCATCGTGTTAATCCAGTGAGTTGGGAAATAAGGTGAAAGTAAACCATTCTCTACCATATGTTTAGTTATACTGAATTGATAATAGGGATCAAACTCGTTGAGGTAAGCTGTACCCGCAGAAAGGTTTTCCCAACGAAGCGGCAAGATACGAATTGTAAACGCGACAAAGAGAATCAAAAGCAACGCAGCAATCGCTATGATTGTACCGTGGCTTACCTGTATGCCTAACCTGCTGAAAACTGAAAGACCTTTGCCTAGCCGATCCTTAATTGTTTCCCCCACTTGAGCCATCTCTGTCCATGTATATTTCGATTGTACTATTTTACACATTGGAGATTTATTTATGGGTTTCCAAAACTGTCTGTAGACCTCAGGCTACAGAAGGTTTAGTTACAGACATCACCCAAGGATTAAAGTTCAGAACTCAGCGGAACAAAAAAATTGCTCTGCTCAAGCAATACTGGTCCAAGACGTAAATATTTTTTGGCAATGATTTTGTTTTAGATGAACACTACGAAATTTTAACTAAAAAGAAGGGCTTTAGAAATGATTTACTGTCTTTTTTTCAGGGGTATAACTTCAACATCAAGAGGTAACAAAGAAAGTTTTCTGCCGCATTTTGGGCATTTTCCTTCGCATTCCTGGATAATTTCGTCGGGTGGTTTAAGCTCTGAGCCTTCATACAAAACATGACTACACCCATGACAAATGACACGTTGCGGCATCCAATAACCCCTTATGTTACAGGGGTATGGAATATTTATTGGTTGCTAAAAACTTTGAGCGCTAACCCAATTTTATCTTAACTGTAAAGCTTTTAATTGACAATCCATTCTGGATGTGCATATGGTTTAGAAGAGCATGCAAAAATACACTTTGATCATTACTGAAAAACCCGATGCTGCTAACCGAATAGCTACTGCGCTGGATGCTGAGTGCAAACCCAAAAAAATTACGGATAGCGGCGTTCCCTATTATCGAGCCTATAGGGAAGGTGTCATAGTAGTTGTTCCAGCACTAGGACATCTCTATACTATAAAGAACAAACAGAAGGGCAAAAGTGACTATCCAGTGTTTGATTACCAATGGGTTCCAAAATACCAAGCAGAACGTGGTTCCTCTCAGATTAGGGTGTGGATTAAAGTTATCGCTAAACTAGCTAAGAATGCAAATGCATTTGTTGATGGGTGCGACTTTGACATTGAAGGCAGCATCATCGGCTATAATATCCTCAAATATGCATGTGGCGAAAAACAAGATGCCGCCAAGCGAATGAAGTATTCTACACTCACAACCCAGGAACTACAAGAAGCCTATGGTAATTTGCTGCCGAAACTGGATTTTGCACTAATAGAGGCAGGATTAACTCGACATGAAATCGATTGGCTCTACGGCATAAACCTCTCACGCGCCCTCACTCAAGCAGCAAAAACCAATACTGGACAATATTCTACGCTTAGCACGGGCAGAGTACAAGGTCCAACTCTCAGGTTCTTAGAGGAACGAGAAAAAGCCCTTCTAACTTTTGTGCCTACACCCTATTGGATCTTGACCGCCAAAATATGCATAAACGACATTTCCTTCGATGTTGAATATGAAAAAAAGCTGGAAACCTTGGTTGATGCAACTACACTTAAGGATTCATGCAAAACTAAAGAAGGGAAAATTGAGGCAGTTACGGTCAGCGAGTTCATGCAACCTCCACCTGTGCCCTTCGACCTCGGTGCCCTTCAAAGTGAAGCTTACAAACTCTTTCGCTATACACCCATGCGAACTTCTAATATACTCCAACACCTCTATCTTGACGCTCTGATTTCTTATCCACGAACGAGTAGCCAAAAACTGCCGCCCTCAATCAACTACAAAAGCATACTCAAAAAACTCACCAAAGCAACAGCTTACACGAAGCATGCAGCTGAACTCTTAGCTAAACATGAGTTAAAACCTAACGAGGGCAAAAAAACGGATCCTGCGCATCCAGCTATCTATCCAACAGGAAATCTACCTCGAAAACGTTTAGATACTGCAGGAAAAAACCTCTTTGACTTGGTTGTCAAACGGTTTCTGGCGGTTTTCGGTGAAGCTGCTATACGTCAAAGCGTAAATGCAACTATAAATCTCAAAGGTAACTTCTTTCGATTTAACGCCGCGAGAACATTGATTATGGGGTGGTTCAGATTCTATAAGCCGTATGTTGCAGTGAAGGATGATACTTTACTCCCGCTAACAGAAGGACAACCAGTAAATGTCAAAAAGGTATCCTTAAAGCAGCATTTCACGCAGCCACCTCCACGATACAATCCCCGTAGTTTGCTGCTCAAAATGGAGAATGAGGAAATCGGAACCAAAGCCACCCGCGCCGGAACCATACAAACACTCCAAGAACGCAAATACCTCAAAGGCACAAGTAGGTTGGTAGTAAGTGATTTGGGGTTTGAAGTTACAGAGGTCCTTGAGCGGTACTGCCCAATAGTCGTATCCCCCGAATTAACTCGGCGATTAGAGGAAAAAATGGAAGCTACCCAAAAGGGCAAAGAAACAAAAGAAAAAGTGCTTAAAAACGCAATAGAAACACTGAAAACCGTTACAACCGAGCTTAAAGCTAAAGAACACGCGATAGGGGCTCAACTAAGGCAAGCAATTCAAAAGTCCCGTTTAGAAACGCGAATAGTTGGATTGTGCCCAAAATGTAACGGCGGAAAACTGATAATTTTACGTTCAAAAAAGACTGGAAAAAGATTTGTAGGCTGCACCAACTATTTTGAGGGTAAATGCAGTGTGACATATCCATTGCCCCAGACAGGCGTTGTTAAACCGTTGGCGACCGCTTGCAAAAGCTGCGGGGCACCTATAGCAGCAGTGTACATGCGGGGAAGGAACCCTTGGCGCTTATGTCTCAACCCAAAATGCCCAATAAAAGGAGAAGCTAAACTTTGAAATGCAAAATCTGCAGCCGAGAAGCACAAGAAAAAGGCTTTTGCCACTTGCATTTGAAGGCTTACCAGAATCTTGTAGAGAAACTTGGGGTTTGGGAGAGAGCCTTTAAGATCACTTGGTGTCAATATTTAGATGAGGTTCAGAAAAATTCATTAACTGGAGAATGGGCTAAAGAAGTAGCAAAGCATCTAATTGAGGAAGAGAAGCAGGATGTCTGGAAAAATAAAGAAAACCTCTGAAAACATGTCGTTCTCGCTTAGCCGATGGTTCCGCAGAGTTACGACGAATGCTCCGTCAACTTTCATAGTCACTACGGTAGGTATTTCCTATGCACTATTTCTCTTCGGCGGCGGCTTATACACACTTATCAACAAACCTATCCCAGCATACTACACAGGTTCTTCATTTCTGTTTCTCTATCCAAACCTTAGCAGCCAATTCGTCGCCGACACCATCATATCAGTAATACTATATGCGTTAGGCTTTGCAGGTATGTTAGCTATTTACCAGAGCACCAAAAGTGCAGCCAAACCCAGACAAGCCTACATGCTACTAATAATAGGCGTTACCTTCATACTACTATCGTACATATTCTTAGAAGGATCAATCCAATTCAAAATTAATCCATCATAATAACTTCAAATCACATTTTTATTTTTAAGTTAATAGAAAAATCTTTGCTTTACCAAGGATGCTTCTTCAACTTCAACATATATGCCAAAAAATTAGTGACCAGGTGAATAGGCGGGGTAATGATTAGAATCGCGACAACTACCTGCCAACTTAAACCCAGCCAACCAACCAAGGCTAATGGCAAAGCAATGACGACTGCGCCCACCACAAAATCAATCTGATCCACAACAGGCAACAACCCACCTGGAGCAATACTGAGTCTTCTCTTAATGAAGGCTCCCGTTAAGTCACCTAGAAGTGCACCAAGTGGAATAAGCAAGGCAAAGAGCAGCGGGTAATTTTCAAATCCGAAAACCAAGCCCTCAGCCAATCCCACGCCAAAGCCAACTGCCCAACCGAAGAAGAAACCGCGGAAAGTTTTGTTATTACCAAAAATGCGTTTGCCATCTGTGAAGTTTTTGCCGAAATCCATCTTTGTTCCTCCACCTGCAAGCACGGGGGTTCCGTTAGCGCAGTAAGCTGGAAAAATGAATTTTAGGGCTTCAACGATTAGCAAGGCAACATCCATGAGGTTCAACCATTAAATTTGGAATTGTGTATCTTTTAATCCCAATTCCCCTATTTGTATATAACACACAGCTTCCCTTTCAAGTTTGGGAGTTTTTTCTATGGTTGCTTTGATTACTTGGGGGTACTCGGTGGGTTTGAGGAAAATTATGTTGTCAGCCCAGAATTTTAACACCCTAGTCGCCACAGGACGCACACTTGAGGTTTGTTCGCCCAAGACGCTACGCACTTGACTGGTTAGAAGCAACGGGATTTTTTTGGTCTTAACCATCTGAGCCAAAATGGCTAGTTGCCTGTTTAATTCGCGATTAATCCCGAATGCCTTAGGAAAATCTGCGGCTTTAGCACTGTATAAAGAAGTAAAAGTGTCTATTACGATTAAACCGACATTAATAGTGTAGTCTTGAATTTGGTCTATGAGCACGGTTTGTTCGTTAAAATCCTTTGGTTTAACTAGTACAATGCGTTCAGAGACATCATTGAAGCAGTCACCTGAAACCTGGGAGAGACGCTTAGCAGAGAAACTATTATCGCAGTCTATATAGAGCACTTTACTGTTTTTGATGGCGCAGTTAACGGCACATTGCATTGCAAAGGTGGATTTCCCCGTTTCGGGTTCACCGTATAGCAACATTATTGTTTGCGGGTTTATGCCTCCGCCGATATTCTTGTCAATACATTTGCAACGGGTGGATATTTGCACCATGGAATCACTCAAGTATTATTAATTGGAGATAGTAAATTGTTTTGCACTTAAACATTAAGGATGACCTATGAAAGAAAAGGTTGCCGTTGCAACAGTGCAGGGAAAAGCTTACTTTCTCATAGTAAACGCTCTAAGAGAACAGAACATCAGCTTCATCAGCATATTGCCGGGGCAACCTGTGTACTCAAAAGTTAACCTCGTAATCACAACACCGGAAGAAAAATTCAAGGTTGACGGTGAAAAAATCATCGTTTTTCAAGGCGAAGAGAACCTTGAAACGCTAGTTATTGGAATTAAAAAGCAGTTAATGGGCAAAGAAGCCTACGAGAAAATCATCATCGGAATTGACCCTGGAGGGGCAATTGGAGTGGCTGTAATGGCTGATGGAAAGGTTATTGAGGAAAACAACTGCTATAACAGTCAAGAATTGATGAATAGCATCCTCAAAACATTAAGGACTGTTAACTTCGCAGTTACCAGCGTTTTAATTAAGATTGGAAATGGTGTTCCAGTGTACAAAGAGCTACTCAAAGACCTCGATGAATCCCTACCAGTTCAAGCGATGATGGAAGTGGTGGGTGAAGCAGGAACCAATCGCCCGCTGAAGCAGAACGGGCGCAGTAGAAAGATTAGACATATATCTTCTGCCATACGTATAGCTGGGAGAACAGGGCACACATTTGCAAGGAGGAAATCAGTTGCAGCAGACAGTACAACCCAATAGAACTCTAATAGTTGATGGCCCAGCATCAATTCAACTTATCACTGGAAAAGCGGAAGTGTTCGGCAACCCAATTAAAGAATCCCAACGTGTTGTTGTTAAGGCAGGCAAACGTTTACCATTCTTCACTGTTGAAGCTGCCGTTTTCAATGTTTTGCTGGGTGCAAACGCAAGTATACAGGAAGTTGAGGGCAACACTGTTCCAGAGTCATGGAATAGGCCAGTTCGAACTTTATTGGACTTGGAGAAGAAACCAGCTGTGATCGTGGTGTTGGGAGCGCCTGATTCAGGAAAAAGTAGTTTCTGCACATATTTAGTTAATAAGCTTGTTGAAGGCAAAAGTTGTAGAGTTGGAGTTTTAGATGGCGATTTAGGTCAATCAGACATCGGTCCATCAGCCAGCGTTGGTTACGGTTTAGCTTCAAAGCCTCTTACGGATATTTACAATTTGCGTTTGCAGAATGGATATTTTGTTGGAGTTACCTCACCGGTGGCGGCGACTAACAAAACAATAGAGGGCTTAACTGCCATGATGAGGGAAGTGAGTGGACGACTAGTGGATTATGTCTTAGTTAATACGGACGGCTTTATCAGCGGTGACGCAGCCATCAACTATAAACTCTCCTTGATTAAGGATGTTAAGCCTGATGTTGTCGTTGCTATACAAATGAAAGATGAACTTGAGCCGCTAACCGCTTATCTAGGAGGACCGGGGGTAATGCTTGTTGAGTCTTCAACCGCTTCATGCCTGCGTACTGCAGAAAAACGCAAAAGTCTCCGCGAAATGACATACGCAAGATACCTCAAAAAAGCAAAGCTGCAGTGTTATCCTATCAGCCAAATTACGGTTGAACCAAGAAATGGAGTGCCTAAAGTTCAGGAACCTGAAAAAGGCGTTCTTGTGGGCTTGTATGGTCGAGGTACCAAATTCCTCGGCATCGGTGTCTTACGGGCCATCAACGTGGGCAGACGAGTTTTGAAAGTTCAAACAGCGGTTTCCGCTAAACCAATCCGGTTGGTCTTTGGAAAGGTGCTATTAAACGAAAAGCTTCAGGAAATTGAGGCTTGACGGCAAAAGAAAACGCTGACTTCATTAGCCAAGACTCCGGGTTGATCAGGCAGGGTTTTCATTCCATTACTGACCCAAGAAGGTAAAAAACTACGGCAGTAGTTGTTTGCGAATCGGGAATCCAAAAATATTATGGCGCCTTTGTCATCGAGGGTTCGTATGGGTCTGCCTGCTGCTTGGCAAGCTTTCTTCATAGCGGGTAAGATGTAGCCGTATTCTCGGCCTCTTCCAGGAAAACGTTTTTCGTAATAGTCAATTTGTGCATTAACTCTGGGCGTTGGCTCGGCATACGGAACCCCAACAACCACCACCGAATTCATCTGGTTACCCGGAAAATCCACACCCTCTGAGGTTCTCCCACCTTGGACACCCAAAAACACGGCTCCGCCTTTGTCGCCACATGCTTTAAAATCCTGCACCAGTTTCTCGTTGGCTTTCGATGTCATGCCACTTTTTTCGTAGAATAGGGGTTTTAGCAATTGATTTTCTAATCCCTCCGACAGTAGGGCGTTTAAAACTTGGAAGGAGGCAGCGAATATACCTGTGTTGGTAGGGGTGCTATTGACGACTTCGTTTATGCGGTCAATCATTATCTGGTACATTTTTGGTGTACGTTTCTCCATGGATGTTGTTACACCCATACAGACAGCTGAGAAAACGTGCTCTCGGGGGAAAGGCGAGGATGCAAGAAAATGCACGGTGCGCTCTGGCAGTTTAGTTATTCGCGAATAAGCTTCTAGCGGCTGAAGCGTCCCAGACATAACCACGTTAGCATATGTGCTGGAGAAGACCGGAGAAGTGATTTTAGATGGATCAAGCGCGACGATTTCGAGTTTAGCGGTTTTGTTGTTGTCTTTGTTGAAGTATTTGCTCGCTACATTAATGTAAGAATCGTCCTCAACAGTGTCTAGCCATTTCTGCAGAAACTCCCCCATCGAGTTAACATAGGAACGCGGATTCTTGCCCTCGGCAAGCAACGCTTTTTTTATAGCAACACCGGCTTCATGGATGTGCTCAAAGAATTCGCGGGGTTTAGCTACGTTGCCCTGTTTTTCTACGATTTCGATTATGCGACTAGGTGAAATAATTTCTTCACGATTGATTTGATCAGTTAACTTTTCCATTTCGATTCTGAAGAAATTTGCAAAACCTTCGATGTCGCGGTAACCGAATTTGTTTGCTTCCATCTCCGCTTGCTTTAGGACAAAGAGCGTTAGTGCACTACTTGAGATGTCGATAGCCGTCTCAGGTAAATTATGTGCTTCGTCTACGATTAGTATTATTTTGTGCAACTCAGTCTCCAAATTCTTGAGAAATGCCGTGCGAATAGAAGGGTCAAAAACGTAGAGGTAGCTCAACGCGATAACTCTTGCATCTCCCACCGCGTTTTTTACAAGTTCATAGGCACAAACCTCTTTTTTCTTGCATATACGCAGGATTTCGGAGCCCATGTAGGGCCGGGCTGAGACTTGCTGCTGAAGCTGAAGGTAATCGTAAGTGCGCTCGTTTACGTTTACGTAGTAGGGACAGCGGCTTTTGGCTTTAAGGAGCTCACAGACTTCCATGAGTGATTTGGAGTCGAAAGCACCTTTACCGGCGAATACGTTAAGGCACATCTCGTTTCTGCCGCGGATCGATACACCTGTTATTGGGCGTCGTTTGTAAACGGCCCGTAGTTCCTCGATAACTCGGTCGTGTTGGCGATGCGTACGTGCAACGTAGAGGATTTTAAGGTTCTTCTTCATCGCCACAGGCAAACAAGCAGAGAGGGCGGAGATTGTTTTTCCAAGACCGTTACTGCCTTCAATAAGTACGGATTTGCGATCGTTAACGGCTTGGCTGACGGTTCCTATGAAGTCGTCTTGATGTGGGCGGACGCTACTGTATGGAAAATACTCCATGACTTCATCAGGCAGCTTACTCAGATCTTATCACCTAACCCGTTCGATTGACAGTAAACATTCACGGGGCAACTATCGCAGAGAGGTTGACGTGCTTTGCAGAATTTTCTACCCAAAGAAATTAACAACAGATGCACCAACAAAAAATCTTTGGACTCAAAAAATTGTTGCAGACTCAAATGTACATCCTCATAACCACCGTTTGCAGGCGCCAAACCAATACGCTTTGAGACTCGATTAACATGCGTATCCACAGGCACAGTAGGCTTGTTGGCAGAGAATAACAGCACAACATCCGCCGTTTTTGGTCCCACCCCCTGCAGCTCCATCAGAATTCGCCTTGCTTCTTCGGTTGGTAGAGATAAAATGGGTGATAACGTACCGCCGAATTTTTCGAGTATGATTTTTGAGGAGCTTTGTATTGTTTGGGTTTTGTTCTTATAAAGCCCAGCTATGTGCAAACAGTCTTCTATCTCGCTGGTTTTAGCGTTTGCGAGCACTTGGGGGGTTATTTGGATTTTTTTTGATAGTTTTTCGAAGGCGCGCTCTGTGTTTGTGTCGGCGGTGTTCTGGGAAATAATTGTGATAATAAGGGTTTGGAAGGGGTCTCCGCCGACTTTGACTAGTTTAGGCAACG
Organism: Candidatus Bathyarchaeota archaeon; assembly: GCA_963810665.1. Lineage (GTDB taxonomy): Archaea > Thermoproteota > Bathyarchaeia > Bathyarchaeales > Bathycorpusculaceae > Bathycorpusculum. Next base: position 28,292 of record CAWEOM010000034.1, read on the forward strand.
TCAGAGTGGACTGTAGCGTGTTTAGGATTGTTGATGCGCATGTTTGTGTTAACGTTTGCCTTCACCCGTCCTGATAAAACATTGTTAGAGTATGGTTTGTCAGGTTATAAATACAACATTTACAGAAAGATAGAAAAATAATCGAAAACAGAAACTATAGAGACCTATAAAATAAATAAGGGTAGAGGAGAGATCACAGAGAGCTACAGAGAAATCCCACTTTTCGTGATTATTCCCGTCTTATAGAGAGCAGTTCAATCATAGTTTTATGTAGAGTATTATAACTGCAAAATTTATTAGTTAAATATCTACTGAATAAGGATAAGGCGTAATATACGTGTCCTTGGCAGCCAAATTCAAAAAGCTCAACCGCATATGGCTTGCATCTATAGCTTTCTTTACAGTGACAGGCATACTACTTTTATTGTTTCTGCCCCTGACTGGTTTTCCGCCCCACCTCGGATTTCTCGGAGTAGCCAGCCTAATATCGGCTTATAGCCTCTTCAATAGACGCGCTTGGGCACCATGGCTAGTCTTTATCCTGCTGATTACAAACACCGTATTCTCACTCTTCACATTCTACTCAGTTGGCTTTAGTAATATCTTAATCGCTCTAACTATGCTGACCTTTGCAGGCCTCACGTGGGCATTCACGTTGCCACTATTGCTTAAAAAGAAAAACTAGGCTTTGCCAGCTAAACCGCGGAAAAGCAATACCACAACCTTTTGGTTCACATCAATAAACTGCTCGTTTTCTGCAATCTCCACAAATCCATCTGCCCCAGCTAAAGCCGAAACAGGGCCAACAGATTCTACGGGTTCAGCTATCAGTCGACATTTCTCGTCAAACATAAGCTTAACCATTACGAAAGTTCGGCTACCCATCGCGCTGAACATGCGTGAACCAGCAACCGCCGCCACCGATTTCAATGCTGATGTGGGTCTACCGCCTAAACGTTGCACGAACGAACGCGCAAACAAGTGATACATCAATAGTGCCGCTAAGGGATTGTCGGACAAGATGAAAACGGGTTTATCGTCGATGAATGCAACAGCCGTTTGTTTTCCAGGCCTAACCGAGATTCCGTTAACGACTAGTTCGCCCAAAGAATCAGCAACCGAAAACGCAACAGAACTGCCGCTGCAAACGATAACCATATCTGTAGAATCAACCGCCGTTCTAAAAACTTTAGCCACCGCAGATTTGTCATCTGGAAACGCACCAAAGTAAACGGGTTTCCCTCCACATTCTATCACAGCAGTGCTTAAACTGTAAGCGTTTAGGTCAAAGCTTTCCCAAGGCGATAAAGATTTGCCGAGTTCACTAACTTCGCGGCCAATTGAGAGAACTGCAACCATGGGTATTTTCTGAACTTTTACTTGCGTTAAACCTAAGGCAGCTAGGACGCCTATCTCTGAGGACCCCAAAACTTGTCCCTTCTTGAGTACAACAACGCCTTTTTTGATGTCTGAACCTTGTTTGCGTACGTTCTCACCAGCAACTGCAGCAACGTAAACTTGCAGGGTGTCATCTTCGCGCTCAACGTCTTCGGCAGCAACCACTGCATCTGCACCCTCCGGGAGAACTGCTCCTGCAGCAACTTCAATTGCTTCCTTCTTCTCCAGCACAGTCTTATACAGTTCATCAATAGTTATAATTCCGATTACTTTGAGGGTTGCAGGTTCATCCTCATTGGCCAGTGTAGAGTCTTCGGCTTTTAGAGCGTAGCCAGCCACGGTTGAAGTATTAAAGGAAGGGATTTCAAGCGGCGACATAACATCCTCGCTTAGCACTCGGTTGTAGGCTTCCAGTAACACCGCTTCTTCTTCGCCAAGAAACACCTCTTTAAAATTGGCTTCTACAATCCTTTTGGCTTCCTCAAACGTCAACAGCTTTCCAAACACGCAATGCTCACACCTATGCAGACGTGGATCTATACGTAAAAATGTATCGAACAGAAAACGGCTGATCGCTTTCCTTTTCAGAAAACTATTGCTATCTATACAAAGACTGGATTATGTTTATACTGGAAAAGCGTGCCCAGATTCAGTCAATGACAGTACCCAAGCCGAAACAATCAAAAAAGCACCAGAAATAATAAAAGAAGCGTAAAAACCCCAATAGAAGGATATAAAACCCGATGAGAAGGAGCCAACCAGTGTTGCTGCACCTGCCAAAGCGCTGAACACACCTAAGTGGGATCCATTGCGTTTGGAATTAAGGGAGTTGAAGACCATAATGTTTGAGGCGGTGTAGAAAATGGAGTAGGCAACTCCTGAAGCTAATGGATAAAAAAGCAACATAGGAATCAGAAACCAAAAACCAGTCAAAAAATAAGCAAGAACACCCAGCACCCCATACGAGAGGGCTCTTAGTAGCAATCCAGCAGTTGCGCTTTTGACGGGTGATTTCCTTTCTGTATAAGGCCCCACATACCTAAAGGAAATTATCTGTACAATCATTCCCAGCATTATTACCGAGAAAATCAGCAAGCTGGATAATCCGTTTGCATCCAAAGCAGGAACAAGAGAGGTGTTAAAGAGGCCAGCTGAGAGGAAAAAGCCGAATATTGCAAGGTATAGCAGGGCAGTGTTTCTGAGGAGCTCAAAACGCAGGTTCCTAAATATTCGTTTAAAGTCATGAACAGTTGGGATTTTTAAGAACAAGTAGGGGGAGGTGCGGATTCTGGTGAAGAAGCTGTGTTTGTGCATGACTAAAACTTGACGTTCAAAAACAACAGGCGGCTCCTTAATCAAAATAGCTGCTAGTCCTGCTGAAACCAAAGACGAAATAGCCAGAGGAATCACCACTAACTCCAAAGGAAAATAGGAGGACCAAAGTATTCCCAAGAGCAAACCAATCGTTTGACCAACACTTGTAATCATGGAGAACCTTGCAAATGCTGAGGCCCACTTAGGTTTATCTTCCGTCTCCATAACCAGCAGATTGAGTGGTGTAGTCGAAGCCATCGTAGCAAAGGAAAATAGTGCATAAAGAAAAGAAACCCAATATCCATTGTTGGCAAACAGAAAAAGCACCAAAAGCAGGGGTGTAACAACGAAGCTTGCCAAAATAAGGGGGCGCCGCTGCTGAAACCGGTCAGTTACAAAACCCCAAAACAGGGCAGAGGGTATGCTTACTGCGTTAAACAGGGTCAGCGCTAATCCAACTTCAACTACAGTTCCGTTGAAGTTGAGAATAAGCAACTGAACTAAGGTGCCAATGGGCCCCAAGGCAATGTTAAAAGGAAGAACTGAACTTACCCAAGCTGACCTAGAAGGAATATTAGATGAAACTGAATTGTTGTTCAAAAGATGAATTACCTCTTTCCCACAATTGTGAACCATTGTCGTCCCATTGTTTAACGCCAAGTTGTGAAAGCACAAAATACAAACAATGTAAAAAGAATTGTTGCTTGTTTGTAGTCGTTACTCTTTAAGAGGAATTAATAGCTAAAAAAACAAGTTATTCTTTAGCTGCTTCAGCAGTCATTTTTTTAATGAAATCTTTTATGTTTTCAATTCGACCGTGAACTAATAGTTTGCCATCCTTCTGAGGCTTGATTTCCAAGTTCTCTTCGGCCGCGAGTTGACTTATCATTTCTGCGGGCAAATCGTCGATTGGTTCTATTCGAACCCATTTTTGGTGACGAGGCACCCCCGTAACAAAATCCGCCTCAAAATCAGATTCATCACATACCTCAGCGCTTGCTTCTTCAATGCGATTGAGCCACTCATCAACCAGCTCTGAACCAAAAGCTTTCTGGGCTTCATTAACAAGGTATGCTTCAACGTTTGCGTGGTACTCTTCAGCTTTTTGGATAGCATCTCCGGGACTTCCTTCTGTGCAGGCAAGTTTAATCATGGATTTAGATGCCCTTAAATCTTCGATAACATGAGGGGGAACAGTTATGCCTGCCTTTTTTAGTTCAAGCAACATGTATTCGAGCAGTCTCCAAGTTGCAATTGTGTGACCCAAACTCTTTGCCTCTACGTACTCTTAGGCGTCTGGGCTATTAAGTTTTAATTAAAAAGTGGATTTTGGAAAGAATTAAATGACATTTGTTCGGTAGTTAATGTAGAGATCAAATTTTTTGTTACACGTTAACAGAGTACAGTTTGATTTTGGAAACCTAAGCCTGCAGGATCATCCAGAGGATATCAATATCGCTAAGATTAGGCGTTGAAGACCTAAAAAAAAGGCACTCGTGTTATCTGTTCGGATGAACAGAAACAACCCCTCGGTCAAATTCTCGAAAAGCAGGCATCAATGGCACAGCAAAGTGATCAGTAGAATTGCAACTTGGAAAAACTGGGCTATCCAAAAAAAGGCAGTTTAGTGTTCTTGCCCTGCCTCTTTTAGAGTTTTTGCTAAGCGGGTGCTTTTCGCGCTGTCCTTTGGCTCCAGAAGGCCCCGGACAAGCCCATACTGCCGCTCGTAAATATGGCAGTTCTTTGAGTGAAAAATCAGCTTACCCGTCTTCAGCGACAAATTTCCACGCTCGTTAATCTCAGAGACAAATGCTTCGTTGAAGAGCTGCAACCCCGCAATGTTGGCAGGTAACCCCCCGAAGGCGTCCCAACTGCGGAAGTAGCAGGTCAAATGCATTTGCCCATCTAGAATTTCTGTGTCAATGAGACTAAGGCAAGGAGGCTCGCTTTTCTGGTTGTGTTCATCAAACTTTCTAATGTCGGTGGGCAACCGGATGACCATGGTGACTTGGCGGTCACGCTTCTCCTCCACATACCGCTTAACGGCTTCTTCCACTTGGTTAACAGGATGGTTGAGACGGCTGCCATAGGTGTAAGTTTCATGCTCCTGTTTATCGCCGCACCACAAATACTCCAAAGCATAACCCTGCACGTACTTGAAGTCACAGGGTGCTTTGTCGCTGACCAGGGGCCTGTTTTCGGGATGCGCAATCTCAATTGTTAAGTTGAGTTTTTTGGTTTCAGTCTCCTCAGATCCAAACCCAACGTAATAAACGTCGCCTTCACGCCAAATCGCATTTAATACTTTGAACCATGCGTCTGGAAGGTCGAATGCTGTTAACTTTAAATGTTTCATGCAGAGGCCGCCGAGGTAATGAATAATACTGGGTGTTTTAATATAAGTTTAGCAGTTTAGAAGTTCTCTACACTAACAACTTTTCCGTAAATGAAAAGACGAGCCATTCGCCATAGTACATTAGATGTTTATGGACGAATGAAGCAAAAACTACTTTTAACGTTTTTATGTACCCCCATAATCAGCGGATTATTCTTAGTTAGTACCCGGTTATGTCGCAGTCTACGTTCCAAAGACTTTGATGCGAGAGACTTCTGAGCTTGAAGTGAAACTCGACGTAACCAAACTGAATTATGATTTACAGGATCAAAACGACGCGTGGTTAATCACCTTCCCCTATCATCATAGCACGAACCAAGTCACCTTGGGACTAGCCCGCCAAACTAGTGACAGCGGGCTTAGTCGGCTGGATCCTTGTAGCCATTTTAATTCCCCTATTAACCGGGATAGTGCTTATAGCGTTACAAAAGAGCAAGCCTAAACCCAAATAATCATTGGTATATGCGAGGGAAGCAGACTCATATTATGACTTAAGGGCGCTGGATACTAGAAGAGCCTATTACGAAAGGACTTTTGTAACTCAGAGGAAGCTAAGTTAAATTTTGGAGAAGTACTGAATTTAATGGAGCTGACGATTAAAAACAAAGCTCAGAAGTCACTATTAATTGACCCCAAAAAGGACAGGATGAAAACATGCATAATTTTGCCGTAATTAACAAATTTTTCTCTAGGCAATTTGCCAGGGTTCTAGACACAAGTAAAAGCTAATTTTTGGATTTATAAAAGGGAAAAGAGAGGGCTTGGTTTAGTAGGGCATTCCGCCCATACCGCCCATGCCACCCATACCTCCCATTCCGCCCATTCCTCCGGGGGGCATTGGGGGCATTTTTCCGCCGCCTTTGATGCTGATTAAGTCGTCGATTTTCAGTATCATGTTGGTGGCTTCAGTGGCTGATTTGATGACTTGCTGCTTTACGCGGAGCGGTTCAATTATCATAAGTTCGCACATGTTGACGATTTTACCTGTGGAAACGTTGATGCCGAAGTATTTGCTATTCGCTTTCTCGTGTTGAGCGCGGAGTGCTACCATGATGTCTATGGGGTCTAAGCCGGCATTCTCTGCGAGGGTAAGTGGTATTTCTTCGACTGCTTCCGCGAAGGCTTCAACTGCCAACTGTTCCCGTCCACCGACCTTCACTGCGAACGCGCGGAGATTCTTTGAAAGTTCCGCTTCCGGTGCGCCACCGCCTGCAACGATTTTGCCGTCCTCGATAACGTTCCGGACGACACATAAACCATCGTGCAGTGAACGTTCAGCTTCGTCAATAACGTGGTTTGATGCGCCTCGGATGACTATTGTTACAGCTTTTGGGTTTTTGCAGTCGCGTATGTAGATGAGTTTATCATCACCGATTTTGACTTCCTCAACACGTTTGGCTTTGCCCAATGCATCTGCATGTAGTTCTTTGACGCTTGCAACTATCATTGCGCCTGTTGCTTTGGATAGTTTCTCCATGTCGCTGCTGCTAACACTTTTAACTGCCAGTACACCTGCCTTGCCTAAGAAGTGAAGTGCCATGTCGTCAATTCCTTTCTCGCAGAAGATAACGTTTGCACCTGAATTGGTAACGGAGGTCACCATATCTTTTAGCATGCGTTCTTCTTCGTCTAGGAACATCTTCATTTGGTCTGGGCTTTCGATGTTAATTTTTGCGTCAAACTCTGTTTTCTCTATTTCCAATTTAGCGTTGAGAAGCGCGATTTTTGCGCCGTCAACAAGTTTAGGCATACCTGAGCTTGCTACTTCTTTGTCAATAACCATGCCTTTAACGAGTTCAGTTTCATCTAAACTTTGACCATGCTTCTTTACGATTTTAATTAAGTCAATATCAGCGACATATTTGCCATCTACTTTTTCAGAAACCTGCTTTACGGAGTTAACGATTATTTTTGCAAAGTGATCCTCTGCGACATTGATGCTTTTGCTTGATATTGAGGTAATTGCAACTTCTTTAAGAGTTTTTTCATCTTCGAATGCGACCGGCATGGCGATGGCATTTAGGATTTCTTGAGCTTTCTCGCTCGCTTTCTTGTAGCCTTCGATTATAACAGTTGGGTGTACGTTTTTGTCAAGCAACCCTTCAGCTTTTGCAAGTAATTCACCTGCTAAAATGACTGCAGTTGTAGTGCCGTCGCCGACTTCGTTGTCTTGGGCTTTGGCAACTTCAACGAGCATTTTTGCTGCTGGATGTTGAACGTCAAGTTCCTTCATGATGGTTGCGCCGTCGTTGGTTATTGCAACGTCGCCCATGCTACTGACTAGCATCTTATCCATACCGCATGGACCAAGCGTTGATTTCACTGCTTCAGCAACGATTTTTGCAGCCATAATGTTATTTCTTTGAGCTTCACGGCCAGTGCTTCTTCCTGTACCTTCTTTCAATACTAGAACGGGGATGTTTCCTGAACCTTGTGACATAATCTCACCAATTTTCCAGATTTTAAACTATAAACTGGAATTCAACAATCAAATATACGAATATAAATTTTTCCTTAACAATACTCTATATTCATCTAACTCAATACTGCAAAAATGTGTAAAATATCCCCCCTACTTTTTGAGGCAACCTTCAGGCAACATGATAATTGAGGAAAAGGTTTTTTCATTATTAGAGAGAAGATAGTACGTTTTTCGTTGCCACGATTGGGTTAGATTAGTTTCTTTCATCATCAACGGGTAAAATTATTCAGCTTTAATAATGTGGTATCCTGACGCTTTCCGTAGGCGATTAATCACTGCTAGACCTATACCCTCAGAGGACACTCCTTCAGCAACAATGATATCAACACCTTCTGCATCAACTTCACGTAGTAGTTTGAATAGATTCTGCGCAACCATAAACAAGTTTGATCGACTCCCCAGCGATTTGACAACATCTGCGTTGTAAGCTTTTTGGGTTTCGTCGGTAGCTAAAACCCCAACTTTTACAGCCTTAAGATTGTATAATTCGACAAGAGCCTTAATTTTGGCTACAACAGCGTCCACGTTGCCTTCAACCAAAACTACTTCAGCTTTTGGAGCATAATGCTTATGCTTCATCCCTGGCGATCGCACTTTTTCGAACGGCAACTCCTTTTCCGATTCTACAAAAGGATGCAACTTCAAATTACAGACAACCTTCTTCAGCTCTTCAAATGATGTTCCCCCAGGACGTAACAGCATAGGAGGATCAATAGTGAGGTCTACGACTGTGGATTCTACACCTATTTTTGTGGCGCCGCCATCGAGGATAACGTCTATGCGTCCGTTGAGATCTTCGAAGACATGCTGGGCGGTGGTGGGGCTGGGTTTTCCTGCGAGGTTTGCGCTGGGCGCTGCGATCGGTCTTATGCTTTGTTTGATTAATGAAAGGGCAACTGGGTGTTGGGGCATACGGATAGCGATCGTATCCAAACCAGCAACGGTGACTTTTGGAATGTTTATAGAACGTTTAAAGACAAGCGTTAGTGGACCGGGCCAGAACTGATTCATAAGCACCTCGGCGTTTTTTGGAACATCAGCGACCAGAGGATAAACTTCCGCCACGTCGGCAACGTGAACTATAGGAGGGTTATCTAACGGACGTTTCTTCGCTTCAAAAAGCCGTAAAACCGCATCACAGTTAAGCGCATCAGCACCCAATCCATAAACGGTCTCAGTTGGAAACGCGACCAAACCGCCATGTTGAATTATTTTTGCGGCCACCTTAATTTTAGCCATTTCAGGGTTATCTGAATCAACTTTAAGCATGAGAGTCTTCATTTTGAGCATCTCTTTTGTTCCAATACGACGGAGGTTTCAACTTGCAGCTCGGGAATATCCCAGTACTTCTTCAGAAGGCCCTTTGTTTCTTCCCTTGAAAGCATCAAAAAATGATGTTTCTGGTAAAAGTTGATTGCCCAAGTGGAAGTTTCCCAAGTGCCCACCAAGATGCGCTGCGTTTGGGCTATATTTATCAGGTGTTTTAGGAGTTTTTCTCCTATCCCCTTGCGTTGGTAGCTGGCGAGTGTGTAAGCGTGGCGAATTAGGGTGATGCCGCCAATGAGCTGGATCCCCATCACTGCTACTATGACGTTTTTTTCTGTATAGCAGTAAAATTGTATGCCTGTTCGGATTTCTTTGGCTATTTCTTCTTTAGACATGTAAGGCTCTCTCCAGCAGTCGGAGGGAATTTTACCTCGGTATACTTCTGCGGCGTCATTTACGATGTCAAAAATTGTTTGGAATTCTGTGTTATCAAGTTTGCGAATCATTGAAAAGTCACGGGTGGAAAAGTTAGACTGTTGCGGGTTCCTTTTGACTGCCGCCCTTGATCAGCTTGTCAATTAAGTGCATAAAGAATGCTTGCGCCTGCATCTCACCCACTCGTTCCAGATAGACGGAGACCATGGCGATCTTGCCCTTCTTAGCCGCCACATACTCGGCGAACATACGTGAGGTAATGACGTTTTTGTCGCCAATCAATACCGATGAGGAGACTTGCCCGAGTAGATCGCGGGGTCTGGGCACTGCTATTGCTAAGGTTCCCAGTTTATCCTCTTTTTCGCTGAGCATAATCATTATGCTGTTTTTTGCTTCTACATAAACCGCCAGGAAACGTGTGTCTTGCTCGTTTATTTCTTCTTTTATAACGTTGGCGCGTTCCAAATCTTCTTCCTTGCCGCTTTTGGTTATGCAAGGTCTGCTTAAAAAGACTTCACATATTAACAACGCAGTTACAAACAATAACCAGTAATAGAACGTTTAGCTGCTTGCACTCAGCAGTTGCTTTATCGTTTCAACTAGTTTTTGGTTATCTTTGGCTGAGCGGATGGTGACCCGGAAGTAACTATCGTTCATCCCCATGAAGGTACAGCAATCACGGATTAGTATTCGCTCTTTGGCGAGGAGTTCTTTGAGCATAGTTGAGGTGAGTTTTTTGTTCTGGATTTTTACGAGAAGAAAGTTAGTTGTTGAGGGAAAAACGTGCAATCCCTTGATATCGCCTAGTGCTTTTGCAAGTTCGGTACGGTTTTTGGTGATTGTTTCTTTGGTGCCCTCTATAAATTCGGTGTCGCTGAATGCGGCAAGTGTAGCAATGCTTGCTAAACCGTTAATGCTCCAGGGCTGCCGTATCGATTCGAGTTTGTCAACGAGGTCCCCTGCGGCTATAGCATAGCCGAAACGTAAGCCTGCCAAGCCATAGAATTTTGTAACTGATCGGATGACAAAGAGGTTCTCGTACTCTTTGACCAAACCAGCTAATGTGTTTTCATCACCTTGCGCGGCGAATTCGATATAGTTTTCATCAACACTTAAAATAATGTCTTTCTTTTGGCAAAAATCGACTAGGTCCAAAACCTCTTCTTTAGTGTAGAGCCTCCCTGATGGGCTGTGGGGGTTACAGAGACACATAATTTTTGTATCATCGGTTACTGCGGCTTTGATTTTTTGGGTCTCCAACGAGAAATCTTCAGGCAACTGCAGAAAGATAGGTTCACCACCCACTCGCAATGCTGCCTTCTCATACTCAGAGAATGACGGTATGGGGATAAGGGCTTTGAAGGCTCTTGGCAATATCTCAGTTATTATATATATAAGCTCGATAGAGCCATTGCCCAAAAGCAAATTTTCGGGTTCTACTCCGTGTCCTACATACTCAGCGAGTTTGTCTTTAAATTCAACCGGGTTTGGATCGGGATAGAATTTTATTAACCGTGCATTCTGTTTTACTGCCTCCACAGATTTTGGCGGTGGCCCTAGGAAGTTTATGGGACCGCTGAATTCAAGCACTTCTTCTAGAGGAATGTTGTGTTTTCTGCTAAAGCCCCAGATGTCGCCTCCATGGCTTAAGAATCTTCGTTTCTTACATAGGCTTGACAGTTTTCTCTTCCTCCAGTATACTGACCATTTCTTTTTCAACTTGTAAGTGAGCCTTATAATGAGCGTTGTAGAAGTTAACTAGTTTGTATAGCCAGTACACGACGCCAACGCCTAAGGTAACTAAGGTTATGAGTAAATATGTTTTTATCGGTATAGACTGCGTCATGAAAACGCGTTTAGGTAGCGCAGCAACGAGGAAAGCATCCTGTTCCTGCTCATGAACAATTAAATCTTTTGATAGCAAATAGACTATGATAAAGGCAGGGATAATCAAAATGATGCTGACAGCCCAAAGTTTCGAGTTCCGTGCTTTGACAGATCTATTCGTTGCAGGTGGCTCTAAACCTTTACTTTCAAGGTATGTTCCAACACGCTGTTCAAACTCCGCCTCATTCTGAAAATGTCTGTTTCTACCCTCAACTAAACGGTAGTACATAGGGAAAAAAGCCACGCCAAAAGTCACAACTGCCCCCAGAAACCACATCGAAAACCACACTTTTCGGTCAACATGCACTTTTGGGTTCATTGTGGTTTGCATAGGGTAGTCAAACTTTCCGTTCAATTGCTTATAAGGTTGGGGTAGCCAAACTTTATAAGTTCTTCCATTGGCTTCTTAAATAAAATGAGCTCAAGGGAAATGCTGCTTTCCATCATAATTCCCGTGTACAACGAGGAATTAACTATAGGCAACATTATCGACCGCGCTCGTGATGCGGCAAGTCATATTGGGTTGAAATTTGAGATTATTGTAGTTGATGATCGCTCATATGACAAGTCTCTAAAAGTTGCACATCAGCGAAATGTTAGACTCTACACACTGAAGGAACACCTTGGAAAGGGCTATGCTCTACGTGTAGGGTTTAGTAAATCCAAAGGCGATATTATTATTACAATAGACTCAGATGGCTCTCATTGTCCTGAAGAACTAAGTGAGGTTTTAGCGCCTATTCTCGCCGACCGAGCAGACATGGTCATTGGGTCACGTTATCTAAACCACAAACATGTTGCAACACGCAAACTCAACGCGTTTGGTGTCCGCATTTTTAACAATCTTATACAACTCTTTACAGGCGTCGCTAACACCGACTCCCAATCGGGTTACCGTGCGATGAAACTAGAAGTTCTCTCACGGCAAAAGCTAAAGTCAGGTGGATACGAGATAGAATCAGAAATGCTCGTAAAAACCGCTAAGCTGGGATACAGAGTTGCTGAGGTTCCGATTACCTTTGAGCAGCGCACATATGGTCGTTCAGGAGTGGATCCAGTGCTGGATGGCTCAAAAATTTTGTTGTCGATTATTATTGCGTATTTGAGGGGCTAAAAAGTGGCCGCCAACGAAAAACCAAAAGTTACAATCATTGTGGCAGCCTACAATAGCCAAGACACAATAGAAGAATGTCTCAAATCGATTTTGGCGCTGGATTACCCTACAGGTTACTTAGAAGTCATCGTTATGGATGGTGAATCTAAGGATTCTACATTGAGAATCGCTGAGCAGTTCCCAATCAAAGTCGTTTCCATACGACTCAATGCACCTGCAGCCTACAATTACGCCATGAAAATCGCTTCAAATCCCATCTTGGGCTTCATCGACGCTGACGCCAAAGTCGAAACCGACTGGCTAAAGAAGCTGGTGCCACATCTGGATGAATCAAAGGTGGCTGGGGTCAGCGGCAGCATCGAAACATGGAACCGCCACAATCCGTGGGCGCGGAGCATCGGCTACGAATTGAAAACGCGCTACCGACGCATCGGCAAGTACACGGGACGCATCGCCACGATGAATCTGCTGCTAAAAAAAGTGGTGGTTGATGAGGTAGGCGGTTGGGATGAAAATTTACCCAGCCAATATGATACGGATTTTGGGTTTCGCATGAGCGGCTTGGGCTACAAAATCGCCTATGAAGCCACCGCGGTCTGCTATCATTTTAATCGTCCGACATTGGGCTCGTTTTATCGCCAGCAACGTCAATACGGCAAAAACACCCTTAAACTCTACTTCAAACATGGGCATTTAGCTAAGGGCGACGAAATCACCGATATTGGCATGAACATTCAACCTGTGCTGTTATTGGCGACGATTTTATTTTTCCTATTAGGGATTGTGCCGCTGCTACGTTTACTTTGGGTGGGGTCAGGACTTATTCTGTTGGCGATGCTGGTTTACTTCACTTACTCCGCAACCAAAATCTCGGCTAAATTCCATGACTGGTCCGCTATGCGGCTGGTTGTACTCTACTTTGTGCGCTCAGCGGCTTGGTTCGCCGGCGCAGTTATAACTACTGTACGCTATCTAACGGGGAGGAACCACTAATGCCACCCAAAGTCTGTCTCATTTCGCCAGAGTATTGGCCACTGACAGGAGGTACAGGCAGCTACGTCTACTACCTCAGCAATGAACTTCTCAAAAACCGTTACCGAATCTTCGTTGTGACTGGTTCAAATCAAGCCCAAGACATCCAAGTTAACCCTAATCTTGACGTGTCTTTTCTAAAAATCCCCAAAATGCCCATAGTCAAATCCTTCATGCTCGCTGCAAATAGCAGCCGCAAACTCCGAGGTGTCTGCGACACCGCAAACGTGGATGTTGTGCATCCGCAGCTTCCATTGACTCCAAACTTCGCGGTACCACCTAACTTTGGCAAAACTCTCGTCTGCACCGTCCACTCCACATGGAAAGGCGAAGCAGAAGCAATCCGCGGTGAACCTTATATGCGCCTCAATGCAAACGAAAAATTCCTTATCACCTTCAACTGGTTTCTGCGATTTTTCGAAGAAAGTATGCTGCATCGCGCCAAAAAAATCATCGCCGTCAGCCACTTCACGAAATGGGAACTCATCAATTACTACAAGATACCTGTCCATAAAATCCGCGTCATCCACAATGGTGTGGATACCAAAAAATTTCAGCCCATAGCCGACAAACGTAAAGTTAAAAGGGAACTCGGATTTAATCCGGACGATATAAGCATCGTCTCAGTTGGGCGTCTCTATGCACGCAAAGGCTTGTTTACTCTTATAGAAAGCATGCCTAGCGTAGTTAAGCGGTTCCCCAGAGCCAAATTCATCATCAGCGGGAAAGGACAAAGCGACGAGATGGTTAAACTCATTTACCATGCAAAGCGGCTGGGCGTAAAAGATAACATTGTTTTTACAGGCTACACTCCTGACAGAGAGCTGCCTAAACTCTACCAAGCCGCCGATATCTTCGCATTCAGCACCTTCTATGAGCATCATCCTTTCGCGGTTTTGGAAGCTCTCTCAACAGGTTTACCCGTGGTAACGACAACCGTGGGTGGTATCCCAGAAACCATTGAGAGCGGCAAAAACGGTTTTCTGGTGGAGCCCTACAACCAACGACAGTTTGCTGATCGAATTATCTACTTGCTTGAGAACCCAGCGAAGGCAGTGGAGATGGGGGCGGCTGCGCGGAAAACAATCGTGGAAGGCTATGATTGGAGCATACTCGTTAAGGAAGCGATGAAGGTTTATGACCAAGCCTTACGCTAACCAAGCTGGAGCGGTTCTCGTCGATAGGCTTTAGTAATTCGCTGAAACAAGTGAATAATATCAAGTGAGCAGAACATCATTTTTGTTAGATACTCATGATGGTATATCATTATCTGTGCTTTGACGGGGATATCTATGCATGGCGGTTCAAAGTAACGCGCAACAGAGCTTACTGGTAAACCCTGGATTTGGATGCCCTCTTCGCGCATACCTGTCTTCTCGACGATGTAGCTAAGGTATGTACTCCTCCAAGGCAGCATCATAACTTTGGTAGAGACTATGTCGATGGCTAAGGCGTCGTTACCAGTAAGAATCAGCCCCATCTGGACAGGTTTACCTTTCGTTGGACCGTTGCCCTCAATTCCCGTCCGCGCATCCATTATAGTTAACTGCGGTTTGAAAAGCTGATAGAGACGATAGAATACCTCCGGTAGATACGGATGCAGGTAGATACGGCGGTTACTTGGGATGCAACCAAAGAGGTTTTTGAGGGCACCGCTATAAGCCATAAACTCATGCGTCTTCATTAAAGGCAAGTCAACAACTGCGTCGGCGTCGAGGATGATTTTGGGCAAGAACAGCCGTTTTAGTGGCGTATTGGTGCGGAATTTTACTTCGACCACTTTTTCCTCGCTGAGGTTAATCGCTGTTCCACCTGCTGCTTCCACAGCCTTTTTCATGCCTGTCTTGTCGAAAGCTGTCCAACAAGGGTAGTTAATGCCGTTGGATTCGCCCACAATTACTTTGCTGTTGCCATCACGAAGCATACCTACAAGTTCTCGCATTAAGGCTGGACTGGTAACAACGCCGGGCAGGTACTCTGGGTGGCTCAGATTAGGCTTGATATAAATCAATTTTTTGCCGCGAAGCCCCGAGTTGGCAACAGCTTCTTTGAGGATACCACTTATGTCCTCTTGGGCACGGAAGATTTTGACGGCTTTCTGAGCATAATTAGGCACTTTTAGCTTTCACTCCCATCAAACACCCGGGGTCGCCGTTTAGCATGTCACCGTTATTGTAAGCTGCAGAGCGTGCTCTACACCCGCCGCATATGAATTTGTATTCGCATTTGCCGCAAGACCCCTTGAGGTTAGCGCGGTTACGGAAGGCTTCGAATAAGGGGGCATTGAGCCAGATGTTTTTGAATTTCTCTGTTTTTAGATTACCCACATTTGCGGGTAGAAAAACGCAGGGGTGAACGTCTCCTTGCGGAGAAATTGAGCAGTAAAGCCTGCCTGCACCGCATCCGCCGATGAATTCGCCCAGCGGCACTGCTTTCTTTGTGACTTTGACGGTTTGCATATGCGCAAGCGACAGGGTGACTTCTCCGGTGCCACTTGGTCCTTGACATTGGAGTGCTACACGCGCCAGCTGTGGAGCAGTGGCAAGGATAGTTGTTTTACATCCAGCCGACATACGATTAAGAAGATACCGCATAACTTGTTCACGCTCCTGCGCAGAAAGGTCCTGGTCAAGGTGAGCTTTGCCGCGTCCAGTAGGGATGAAGTTGAAGTAGGTGAAGCGCTCCGCATGTATTTTTTCGGCTAAATCGATTATCGCAGGTAACTCTGCCATGTTATTTTTACCTACTGTTGTGGCTATGCATACGCATAGGTCTGCTTCGACACAGTTTTTAAGTCCTTCAACTGCCTTGTTGAAGGTGCCGGGAACGCCTCGGAAGTCATCGTGTGTTTTGGCGCAGGCACCGTCTATGCTAACATCGATATAGTTAATTTTTGCTTCTTTGACTTTTCGCACGTTTTCCTTTGTTAAAAGTGTGCCGTTGGATGCGAGGGACACATAAAGTCCGCGGTCAGCAGCATAACGTGCCACTTGGAAAAAGTCAGTTCTGGTTAAGGGTTCGCCGCCACTAAATGCCAATGCGGTGACGTGTGCATCAGCCAATTGGTCCACAACCGCCAAAGCCTGCTTAGTGGTTAACTCTTCCTCCTGCACCTCGCCGCTGTTGCTATAGCAGTGCTTACATTGAAGGTTACATTTGTGAGTGAAATCCCAAACCACCAAAAACGGCGCATTCAACGACATAGGCTTTTTTATGCCGAAATAAGCAAAAGATTCTACCAAATTTAGGACAGCATTCCTCGCATAACGATCTGTTAAGAGTTTCTCGACTTTTGCGCGTTTAAAACCCAAGCCTTTGCGTAGAAACTCTATCCAGAACTCGATAATCTGCGAGTATAAACTGCTACATTTTTTGCAGTTATGGTCAGTTTTTCCGCCGTAATCATCCAGCGCTGCTTCAAGCACGGTTCTGCCGCATAAACTGCACTTTTTGAGTGAGAGCTGGAGCATCTTTTTAGTCATCGGCATTGTGATGACTGCATTCCATATCGTTTCATGGCTAAGGATACTCATATGGGAGGGTCTCCAGCAAGTTTGATAGTAAATTGGTTAGGGGGATGTGTTAAAGATTTCTCTATATCCACGAGTTGAGCCTTGATTTGCGAAAGTGATACCTCGATTTTTATCTTATTCCAAGTGTTGTCACATTATGTCCACAACAGCATTGAACAGCCGTGGAAAACTCTGCAGACCCATTTAAGCATGAATAACACACGGCAATCAGTAGGTAACATGAATCACCGCGTAAAACTGGGAATAGTCATTGTGCAGCAAAAACAAAAAACACTCCACGGACTGAGTATTACTAATCGTTTCGCTAAAACAGATTTATTCGCTACAATATGATTGAGCTATATAGCGCATAGACTATAAAGAAAAAGACAAGATTTCTTTGAGCACTAAATTTTCTTTGTTTTCAACATCATCTGCTGTGCTATCTTCAAATCCTTAATCGTGTTAACATTCAGGAGGACTTCACTTTCTTCTGTGATTATGGCGCTTGTCTCAACTTTTCCTTCACTCAAGACTTTTTCACCGTTGATGACATTTATTCCTGAAACTGCATACAATATTCCTTTGTATTCATCGGTGGAGGAAATTGAAAGTCCTAAATCCAACCTTTTTTGAATCGGAACAAACACCGCTAAGAAATCCTTGCCACAAACCTCAAACGCCTCTACAACCTTATCCAAAACCGAGCCAGTAATTGCGGGCACATCAGAAGGCATCGTCAAAACTGGACCCATCCAGCTCAATTTGGTAACGGCTTGCTTCAAATCATTATGGTAACCCTTCGCATCTGTGTGCACAAAGTTCCAGCCCATGCTTTTGCAGTGTTCTTCAGTTTTGGGTGTATTCGAGCTTGTGATGACACAAAACTCTGAGATTTTATTGGCACTCAACACGGCTTCTGCTACCCAATCAAGCAGCGACTTACCCAAAAAAGGCAACATAGGCTTCTCAGCAGGCAAACCCATCCTGCTGCCTCGACCGCCAGCCATAATCAATGCAGGAACCGTCAAGCCGACATCACCATCAACACCAAAGCAAGCAGCAACAAAGTAACCATCCTTGCCACTTCGTTGGTTGCCCCAATCATGTCACCCGAAACCCCGCCGAAAACGCCGTTTGAAACTTTGTTCATAACAAACGCCACTGGCACGCTGACAAGTACCAAACTAGCCGCCGCTAAACCCAATAAAAGGTTACCAACAAAATAGAGTACCGCAAAAGCAATCAGAACTGATATCGCGTACGCCACTGTGTTGAGGTTTTTTTTGGCTTTGGCCAGAAAAATAGAGCCCAACCCTTTATGCGAAGGCTTGCCTATCCAAACAATCGTCACCATCGAGAGCTTCGCAGAAACCTCTGCCAGAATAATTGCTGCAAACGCAAAAGAGGGGTTAACCATGAATAAGCCAACAAACGCCAAAAACTCCACCGCCAACGCCAAAACTGCACCAGCATATGTCACTGTCCAAGCGTGCGCCTTCATTTTTCGGTCATGAACATTGCGTAAACCAATTGCGTTACCAAGGTCGATCAAGCCATCGAAATGCTGCAAACCAGTTAACACCATAAGAAAAGCAACCGTCATGGCAGCTGGAATCGCCGTCGCCAAGAACGAAGTAGGTAAAGCAAAATAGGCATCAACCAAATTTAGTAAAAAACCAACAACGCCGCTGGAAAACATAAAATACAAACCACCTAAGAGCCCGATTAAACCGCCAAGTAACGGAAAAAGCCACATGTTCTCAGCTGTGGTAAAAATAAAATCCTCTTTGCCCCCCACGGGGATTATTGTTAGGAAAGACAGCAAATCCCTAAAAGTTTTTATAGCTTTCACAGGCGACATATACCTACAAACTCTACCAAAAGAGAATATAGACTTTGTCGTGACTCGGATGGCTAACCTCAAGGAGAAAAAAATATTAGTTACTGGTGGAGCAGGATTCATAGGCTATCACCTGACCAAGAGACTCTCACAACTAACCAACGACTTGACTATTTATGATGATTTGTCAAGCGGAAAGATGGAAAACGTGAAAGATGTACCTTCCGCTAAATTCGTAAAAGGTGACATCTTGGACCTTAAAACTCTCTGCAGCCTTCCAAAAACCGATTTGATTTACCATTTAGCTGCACAGGTCGTTGTGCCCTACTCTATGGAAAATCCTCTTATTGACTTTGAAACTAATGCCAAAGGCACAGTTTGCGTTCTCGAAAAAGCCCGAAAAGACGACGCCAAACTCGTCTTCGCCTCAAGCGCAGCAGTCTACGGCAACCCAACCCAACTACCAACCAGCGAAGAATATGGTTTTCACCCTTTCTCATGTTATGGCTTATCCAAGGTTGTGGGCGAAGAATATTGCCAAATGTACCGTGAACAATACGGATTAGACATCGTAGTCACCCGATTCGCCAACGTCTATGGCTTGCGGTGCCATGGAGTAATCCATGACTTCCTTGAAAAACTCGCCAGGAACCCTGACAAACTGGAAATCATCGGTACAGGAAAGCAATCCCGAGATTTAATCCACGTTTCCGATGTGGTTGATTTGCTAGTTACCGTGGGTGCACTTGACAAAGCCAATGGTGAAACTTACAACGTAGGCTACGGCACAACCACCAAAATCATCGACCTTGCCAAAATGATGCTTACAATCCTCAACCTCCAAAACCGAACCGCCGTGACAACAACAGGCGTTTCCTGGCAAGGCGACATCAACATCATCTGGTTCAATAACACCAAAGCCAAACGTGATCTATGCTGGAACCCTAAAGTTACATTAGAGGAAAGCATTAAAGAAGTCATTGCTGACAGGAAAATATCCACATGACAAATTCCTCGCCAGCACGAGGACTAATTGCTTTACTACGACTTCCATACTGGCTCATGACGGGTGGCTTGTCACTTCTGACAGCCTTTGCCATCCAAAAAGATCCTCTAAGCATGACTGTCCAAACAGGGCTGTTGATTTTCTTCTCTATGGCATTCATAACCTCAGCCGGGTTTGCCATCAACGATTACTTTGACCGCGAAAGCGATGCAGTGATAAAACCCAAACGTCCAATCCCCGCAGGAGCATTATCGCTCAAGCAGGTAATTGCGGTTTCAGGTGTGCTCTTTGCTGTGGGTCTAGGTTTAACTTACTGGTTACCACCTCTGAGTTTTGTTATTCTTGCTGCTGATTCGCTGGTACTTTTGCTCTATTCGTATCTTGTGAAACGAAAGTCTGGTTTTATAGCTAATATTGTTGTTGGGATTCTAACTGGTACAGCTTTCTTGTTTGGTCAAGCAGCAGTATCTGGGTCTGTAACTCTAATTTCGCTTAGTCTTTATCCCATTGCTTTTGGCACAATAGGGGGCAACGTACTGCGTGATATCCTAAGTGTTGAAGGTGATTCGAAGGTGGGTTATCCAACACTCCCGCAGAAAGTGGGAAACTACAATGCTGCGAAGGTAGGCGCCGTGTTTTTCTTTTTGACGGGGTTGCTAGCACCTCTTCCATCTTTACCCTTCTTTGCAGATCACTTTACTGTTTATTATTTACCGCTTATTCTTCTTTGGAGTGTTTTGCTAATTTATTCATCGATACGTTTGTTTACATCAGGTACAACCGTGGCGAATATACGTAAATATGAGCGCATCGTAACCATGTCCATGATTCTGCTGCCTTTAGCGCTAATAGTGGAAGCAATCGTTGGAGCTTTGTAAAATGAGTAAAACAAAAAGCATCTGTCCTGAATGTCAGAAAAAAATAGACGCACAACTCACCAACGTTAAAGGAAAAATCCAGATCACCAAACAATGTCCCGAACACGGCGACTTCAAAGCTACACACTGGCAGAGTAAACCTATCTTTAATCACATGCAGAAATATGATCAGTTCCAGTACCTTGGCGACTTAAATGCACCTAAGAATCCTGAAGGTTGTCCATACGTATGTGAAGCCTGTAGCAACCACGCTTCAGGCACAGTAATCGGAGTAATCGACGTAACAAAACGCTGCAACTTCCACTGTGCAGTGTGTTTCTCCACTTTTCCCGGAAAAGAAGAGGACTATGAACCCACCAAAGAAGCTTTAATTGACATGCTAGAGTTCGCAGCTAAAGCAAATCCGAAACCACCTGCGATTCTGTTTTCGGGAGGTGAACCGTTGGAGCGCGATGATATGCCTGAGATCATCGCTGCTGCACACAGGCTAAAGTTCATGACAATCTTGGCTACTAACGGAACGCATTTGGTTGATGATGAGGGATTAGCTAAGCGCCTCAAAGATAACGGACTAAACATCGTTTATCTCTCGTTTGACAGTTTCCATGAGGAATTCAATAAGAAAGTTCGGGGATTACCGCTTGTCAACATCAAACTTAAGGCTATTGAGGTTTGCCGCAAGCATGATATGGAAGTCATCTTAGTTAACACTTTGATGAAAAGTTTGAACGATACGGAAGTCGGGGAGATGATTCGTTTCGCCGCGAAAAACACCGACATAATTCGGGGCTTGATTTTCCAGCCAATCGCATTCACGGGAAGAGCAACGGAGAATCCTTTCCGCGAGAACTTCCGCGAATGGAGCTTTGCCGAGGACGTGGAGACACAGACCAACGGAGAAATAAAAGCCACTGATTTGTACCCTATGTCGGTTATGACTTCACCGATAAAGATAATGCGCAAGTTCATGATGAAACCGTGGCCATTGTTCAGCTGTAGCCCACAGTGCGGCATAGTGAATTGGATTTATGTTTCCAAAGAGGGCAAGATGTTTCCAATCAACCACTTTGTGAACTTTAACCGATTCTTCAACTACATACGTAAAACAGCTGAAAATGCTGAATCAAAAGGCAAGTTGTCGTTGCTTTCGTCACTTTTCATGGGATCGATGTTGTCGATGAATATGCTACTTGTCACGCGAGAAGTTGGCACATTCACGTTGATTAAAAGTATTTTGCAGATGCATGTTTCGCCTTCATATCAGTCGTTGGGAAAAATCCGCAGACGCATCTTCCTGTTGGGTTGCATGGCGTTCATGGACAGCTACAATTTTGATGTCAACAGGGTTCGCCGATGCGTCGTGCATTACATTACTCCTGACAAGAAGATTATTCCATTCTGCGCCTACAACAATGTTCATCGCGTTGCTATAGAGAAGAAGTTTGCTGCGAAACAAAAAACAGCTGTTGGAAAAATTGCCGATGAGATAGTTCAGCAACCCATCGAAGTCCCAGCGCCAATTCTCAAGCCAAAAACAAGGAAGCAATAGCGCTCTTTTTTCTATAACCACTTTTTTCTTTCTCTCTGCTAAAAAAATAAACTACGCCTTTCACTCTTACTATAGAACGACTTCTTAACCACACCGTTACACAATAAAAGCAACAACCCCAGCGCATTTTCAAAATTATAAACCGATAGCTACTTACATGAAAAAAGATAATAAGAGAAAAAGAGGGTTCTACTTTGTCACTTCAACGTTTAAAACGCAGTAGTTGTTTGTGAACTCGTAGATTCCTGAAGAATGGTCCAGTTGCCATAGCTCAAAAACAACTGCGTATCTACCTTCATTATTCTCTGTGATAGTTACTAAATTCTGGTGAGCTTCTCCGTTGGACAAGGTGAAGGTAAAGGCGTTTGTCGGGTCAACTGGTACACCGTCTGAAAACGTTGCCGGGAGGATACCTGTGATTTTTGTTTCCACACGGTAGGTTTGTTCATGGTTCAAGTGGTTTTCTACACCGACATATAAACTGAAAGTACTGTTTTGGTTGGTAACTAAAGTTTCCGGATAGCTGATAGCTTGGTTTTGTGTGTCCAGCAGGTATATAGTATTGTATGCCTCAGGCTCAGGATGAATAACAACATAGTAAATGTAGAAACCTAAAACTGTAGCGGCAACAACTATCAAAGCAAAAAAAACGGCGACAGCATAACCTTTATCGTCATTTAAACCGATTTTTCTTCCAATTCTCTTGACATTGTCTAAATGTATCCGCATCGAGGAATCCCCTAAATATAGTGCTAAATATCTCAATTCCCGACTTAAATCTTCTCAATTTAGGTCGCCCATACTTACGTTCCTTGTATGTGGTGGGAACCTCAACCATGCTGTAACCTTCTTTAGCGAATTGTATGAGCATCTCGGTTGCGAATGACATATCATCCTCTTTAAGTTTAACTTTATCGATAGCATCATGCGAAATTGCGCGGAAGCCTGACTGTGTATCGCTAAGGAACTGGCTGAAAACGAAGTCGTAGAAGAAAGTGATGACTTTGTTGCCGATGAAGTTCATTAATCCCATGGCTTTGTTGGGGTCATACATTCGGGTGGCTAACACCATGTCAGCGTCTTTCTCAACCATCGCGGCTATCAGACGATTCATGTGCCTAAACTCGTAAGTGCCGTCACCATCAACCATTATGATGATATTACCTTTCGCGTTCTTCATACCAGTCCTCAAAGCTAAACCATAACCGCGTCTGGGTTCAATTATGAGTCTGCAGTAACCTAGATCCTGAACGATTTCTTTGGTTCCATCTGTAGAATTGCCGTCAACAACGATAATTTCTTTAGGATACGTAAGGTCGCTTTGGATGGTTTCTATAGCTTCCAGAATGTTACCTGCTTCGTTCAGTGTGGGAATGACCACCGAGATCATTTCAACTTTTGACGTCATCAGCTAACTTCCACTTCAAGGGGTTATATTGTTTCCGCTTCATGGTTAAATAAGTTCTTCGTATATTTGGGCAAGCCGTTCAACGTTTGCGTCCCAACTGAATCGTTTTTCTATCATGGCATGTAGATCATTTTTGCGTGAAGAAAAATCAATTACAGCATAATCCAAAACCGCTTCAGCAAGCAACTCGGGCTTGTTAGGGGGAACCAGTTTTCCGTAATCATCCGGCAGGATTTCGCTAATTCCGCCCACGTTAGTAGCTATAACGGGGAGTCCGCATGCCATAGCTTCAAGCGCCACCAGCGGCAATCCCTCCCCCGACTTTGAAGGCAACACAAACAAATCCGCCATATTATAGTATGAGGACAAATCTTCATCGCTCACAAATCCCGCGAGCCTAAAAGTTGCCGTAATCCCTAGCTGCTCTGCATGCAATTTGACATTATCAGAGTCAGGACCCGTCCCAACAATCAAAAACACAACTTTTGAATTATTGGCGGCAATAATGTGGGCACAGTCGAGAAGTGTATCTACGCCGTTCTTGTAGACCAACCGCCTTACAGTTAAAACAACCACTGCATCGAGGTGAATTCCAAGTTTTCTACGCATTTCTTCTCGCTTCCCAGCAATCGGCCTAAACCTCTTCAAGTCTACGCCATTGTAGACGACTTGGATTTTGCTTGGTTTAGCGCCCAGCCGTAACACGTACTCTTTGGTAGCCTCGCTTATGGCGATAATTTTGTCGGCGGCATTTAGATTCAGTTTCCCGACTGACAAGTCGTTTAACAATTCAACTTGGTCGAAGACGTTATTGTATTCTATAAAGGTGTTATGTTGAGTCAGTACAAAGGGTTTGTTGTAGACTTTTGATAACTTGCCAGCGACTAGAGTGGTTAGATAAGGATGTCCATGGGCGTGGACTATTTGGGCGGCTTTTATGGCTTTGATAAAAGTTGGAAAGCTTGGAATCGTTGGAATTGAGTAGGGAATGCCTATTCTGAAGCCAGTGTTTAGGGATTCATAGCATTCAACAGGTACCCCATCAACTATGTAGCTTTTGGGTGTGCCAATCTTGTTTGTAACTACCATCGGCTCATAATTTCTGTGCAACAATCGCTTGCTCTGTTCATTGACCACTTTTTCTATGCCGCCAACATGGGGCAAAAAGGTATGTGTGACAATGCAGAGTCGAGTTTGATCCATGAGAGCCAACGGGTAAACCGTTCAACTGACAAAGTATTATAAGCTTATGGTAAAACCTCAGCACGTAGAGAGACCGCAGTTAGCATAAGTGAAGAAAAAATCAGCTTTTATACTCTTTTCCCTATAGCTTTAAGGGCTTTAGTGTAGACATTAGATGAGGCCCCAGCTACCAACGCACCAATCGCATCGTTAGTCAAAGGCGGTAACTCCTTGAGGATACCGGGTTTGGCTTGGTCAAAACGCACGAATTCAAACATGCCCCTTGAACCACCGATATAAGTGGCGATTGCAATACCAATAAGCTCATCCGCAACTAGTCCAGGCCTGCCCATGAAGCGCTCCAAGGTTAAGCCTGGGATGCGACCGTTTTCGGCTTCTTCCTGCGCGTGAAATGCTGCGACTATAAGAGTAGATACGTTTACGTCACTTAGGATGTCAAGAAACTCCTCTTTGAGTAGCACCGTTGCTTTTTCTGGGGTTTCTATCCCTGGGTGAGGCACGTACAGCTCAAGCGCGCTCTCGATGAGGCTTTGAAGTGTAATTCCCTTCTTTTCTAAGTATTCGAGTAGGGACTGGTTTGTTGTCATTGCTCTGACCCTGCGTTTTACTGACAAGGACGGTTTTAAGTCTTGTGTGAAACTAATTACCGTAAGGCTTATATTAAAATGTTGGATAAACCATCCAATAGTCAGGTTGATGATTTGCTAAACATAAAGGAAAAAACCTCGACGTCGCTCAAAAGTTTATCAGTTAGCGAAGTATCTAAAAGTTTGATCAGTAAAACAGGCTTTTCATAGCTAACTGTTTATAAGCACAACTGTATTAGAATTCACATTCACCAAACAACTAAAAAAATAATACAGTTGAGGGTGAATATCACAGGAGGAAAAAATAGATGAAAGTTGTTGCGTCATGGAGCAGCGGCAAAGACAGCTGCTATGCATATTACCTTGCAACCCAGCAAGGCCACCAAGTCCTATCACTATTAACTATGATGATGAGTGAAGAAAAATCGAATTTCCACATGATACCCACAGGCATCCTAGACGCCCAAGCAGCAGCAATGGGTGTTCCGCTGATTAAGAAAGAGACCTCAGCCGCAACCTACGAGGCAGATTTTAAGGCGGCGCTTACGGAGGGCAAAGCCATGGGCGCCGAAGGACTAGTCACCGGGGACATCTATGAAGTCGCAGGGCATGAGGAGGGCTGGCTGGATCGAGTCTGCAAAGAAGTCGGCTTAATTACCGTAAAGCCGTTATGGATGGGCAACACTAAACAAATCTATCTCGATTATCTCAAAACGGGTTTCAAAGCAACAGTCGTTCGCACTAACAAAACCATGAGCCTTGATTGGCTTGGCCGCGTGTTAGACCGCAAATTCTACGACGATATCTTAGCGCTGGGCGATGTGGACGCATGTGGCGAAGGAGGCGAATATCACACAGTTATAACTGACGGTCCCAACTTCAAAACCAAAATCGAGCTACTGCAAACCGAAAAGCATAGGTTAGAGAACGGTTTTGGATATATGGAAATCAAGAAGTGGAAAGTAATCCCGAAATAGTGTGAACCCCATGGATGTCATAGTTGCGAATAACGAGTTGAAAGCAAAAGCCTTCTTAAGCGAAATCGAAGGCAAAAAACCCCTATTCATCGCCACCATAGCCACAACTGAAACCGGAAAGATCCCCGGGTTGTCAGCAGCTGGCGCGAACCCTGACTTCACAGATTTTACTCCGCCAGCGGACGCCGAGCTGCTGCTTCTGGGCAAATGTAAAAGCATACGAGGCGTCCCCATCACTCCCGAGGGCATTCCGACACCAGCGCTGATTACAACATCCGCACTACACTTAGCCGATATTCCAGTGTTAGTTGTAAATGGTGGCGTAAAGGTTAAACCTCAAATTCCCTACATCGACGTAAACGGGAGCCCCGGACGCGATATCAGAACTGGCAACTCCGTGGACAATGTCGAAGAAGTAATCGAGCGAGCAAAAATAGTCGGTGAACAGCTTGCAAAAGTGTCGGATTACCTCGTTATCGGAGAAAGCATCCCCGGTGGAACCACAACAGCGTTGGGTGTTTTGACGGCTTTAGGTATCGATGCTCATGGTAAAGTAAGCAGCACATTGCCGCTGAATCCACACAATTTGAAGGCGGAAGTGGTTGCCTCTGGTTTGAAAGCGGCAGGCGAAAAGTTCGGCAGTCTTAGAAGATAACCCAATTAAGGCGGTTTCTGCAGTCGGTGACCCAATGATGGCGGCGCTGGCAGGCTTAGTCATCGGCGGCGCACGTCAGACACCTGTTTTGATGGCTGGCGGAACCCAGATGACTGCAGTTTTAGCAGTAATTAACGCTTTAGGTTCCGAATCATTGTGCAATGTAGCTGTGGGCACCACACGCTGGGTCGCCAAAGACAAGTCCTCAGACATCTGCGGCATCATCAAACAGTTCTGCGATGTGCCTGTACTTGGAGTAGATTTAGATTTTGGTTCCTCCAAGTATCCTGGTCTGCAGATCTACGAAACTGGTCTCGTAAAAGAAGGGGTTGGAGCGGGTGGAGCCTCCATTGCAGCAATGGCCAAGACCGGTAGCGCAGTGAACAAGCAAATTCTTCTTAAGGAGATAGAGCGTAATTATGCCTCACTGATGCAAACAAAGTGAGACACATTTGGTACTTCGGCAACTAAAGAACCTTTTATCTTTTTTAACCGTTTTTCCAGTCCGAATGGACGAGCACCTGCTCACGGATTGCTCACGCAACATGTGGGCGTTTCCTCTCGTCGGCGCGTTTCTCGGCCTTCTGGCGGGTTTGTTCGGCTGGGTTACAATTCACTTCTTGCCAGGCATCGTTGTGGGCGCACTGGTTTTGGCCCTACTACTTTGGATGACTGGACTGCACCACACCGATGGATTGCTTGATTTCGGCGATGGCGTCATGGCACATGGTACCCCTGAGCACAAAATCGATGTCATGCATGACCAACTCACGGGCGCAGGTGCCTTAGCGCTTGGAATTATGACTATACTTATTGCGGCGATCTCGTTTGGGCAGTTAGGTTTGGGCAACATCATTCGGGGAATCATAGTAGTTGAACTCTGTGCGAAGTTGTCGATGGTAGTGGTAGCTCGAGCTGGCCGTCCTGTTCGTCAAGGAATGAATTCGGCTTTTCTAGCTAATATGCAGGGTATTGGCGGCAACCTCAGATTGGTCGTAGCTCTTCTGATTTCATTTACCACAGGATTGTTGCTCCTAAAGTCTGCAGCCATTATCGTTATCCTCGCAGCCGTCTTCACTTCCTTAGCAATGGTTGTGGTAGCACACAAACACTTTAACGGCGTCACAGGCGACATATTCGGAGCAACAAACGAGTTGTCCCGTATGGTCTGTGCTATTGTTTTGGTGGCGGTGGTTCTATGGTAGTTGCTCTTATAATGGCAGGCGGCAAAGGCACCCGGATGAAACTCACCCAAGAAAAACCGCTGATTGAGGTGTGTGGAAAACCAGGTATAGCCTATGTACTGGAAGCATTAAAAGAGGCAAAGAAAATCGATTGCATATTCGTAGCTACAACTTCTGCAACACCCAAAACAACCGCCCTAATGGAGCAAATGGGCATATCCGTTATCGAGACGCCAGGCATTGACTACGTCTCCGATATGGGCTACACCGTGCAGGCGCTTAAGCTCGGCGTGTTTTTGGCTATAGCGGCTGACCTGCCACTAGTGAGAGGGGAAATAATAGACGCTATAGTGGAACGCTACGAACGTTGTGGAAAACCAGCATTGACCGTTGCGGTGCCGCTAGAAACCAAAGCCAAACTGGGCATGTGCATCGAATACAGCTTTAAAACAGACGCCGACCAAGATGTAGTGCCCGTCGGTATAAACGTTATAGACGGCTCCAAACGCTACGGCGATGAGTGGCTTGACCAAGATATATTTTTGATGAACAACGAGGAACTCTCAGTCAACATCAACACTGTACAGGAACTTCAACTAGCAGAACGGTTAATGTCAAAAAAGAGATAACCATTTCCTACACCTACCCCTTTGTCCTATTTAGCCTAAATAAAGCGTAAGTTTGCTGCTCCAATAATATATCTCCATAAGTAGAAGCAAACGGCAAGTGACTTTAAGGTTCAACTTTCTGTTGCTTAAAAGTTACGACTTCTGTGAGCATTTTCTTCATTTTAAGCGCATCCACATCCAGAATCGGCGATTCACATATTATTGTTGGATGCAGTCCAAAATCCACAATTACCTCAGCCAACATGCGGAAGTCAGGTCCGAAACCCTCATCGAGAGGATGATGACGTTTTTCGCCTTGGCTACTAAATTCTATGGCTGAGAAGTGGCAGTGCATACTACGCAGTGCTTCAGTCCCGAGTTCTCGCTCCACCTTTTCAGCGATAATCTGCAGGTCCTCTTTCTTCTTGAAGGCGCCCTGATGCAACGCATGCAGGTGCCCCCAATCGATTACCAATTGTACGCCCTCGACTTGTTGGTTAATGGCTATAATTTCATCTATGGTGCCGACCTGGAATTTTCTGCCCATTGTCTCTGGACCCAACTTTACCTTAAGACCAAGCGATTTCATTTCGGCGCTAATCTCTTTTAGGGCTTGTATGCAGGTTTTAAGGGCATATTCTCTTTCGAGTTTTCCGTAGAATCCTGTGTGGAATACCATAACGTAGGCACTCATCCAGTCAGCAGCAGTTGCGCAGGCGATAAGGCGACGTTTGCTGGCGTCCACGACCTCTTTTTTACCGGATAGGTTTACAAAGTAGGATCCGTGCATGCTGAGTCTAACATCGTTTTTGTGTGCTTCTTCGCCGAGTTTCTGGGCGTCCTGCTGCTTTATCTGAGGCTTCGGACCCCACCTAACCGCTTGATACTCAAACGCATTCAAGCCCTCCTCATGTAATAGCTTAGGGGTATCAAAGGTAGAAGCACCTAGCAGCCGAAACATAGGCGGAACGCCTGCTGGGCCAAAACGGGTACTCTCAGGCATCAAATCACTTACTGTTAGGTTGTTTTTTTGGCGATTAAGTCTTTCTATTAAAGTAGGCTCGCTATTGTTGGGATGGCAATGAAGAAGTGTATGAAAACTGCCGCCGCCAAGATTCCGATCGTAATCCCCAGCAGAGCATAGTCGCCCTTGTGCAGCCGTAACGCATAGAGGTTTGTTCGTTTTTTACATGCACCCCATGCACGCGACTCCATAGCCTCGGCCAATTCTAGGCTCCTGCGTATGGCGCTCACAATCAAGGGTATAAGTACGGGTATGTAATTTCGGATACGTTTTAGCAAACCACCCTTTTCCAGTTCGAGCCCACGAGCTTTCTGGGCGTCCATTATGGTTTGGGCTTCCTCAGCCAACACAGGTACAAAACGAACTGCAGTAGTAAAGGCGAAGGCGAACTCATAGGGCACACGCGATTGCTCCAGCGCCAAACCCAAGTGATCAGGCGAGGTAGTTAGAAAGAACACTGAGAATGACTCGACGAGAACCACAAACCGCAGGGTCATAGCAGTTGCTGATTCAACGTCAACCGCGGTTAAGTGGTAACCTGAGGTGAAAAAGGTTGTTAGAACGTTTATGCCAAAGATGAAGGACGCAAGAAATGCTGCACCACGTAAGGATCGCAACCACTGCCGTTGAACCCTCGCTAACAAAACAAATGGCAACTGCATCAAAAAGAGAATCAGTAAAGGGATTATTTGAAAGAAAATTATGGCAACGATGAATATAGCGATAACGTAAACAAATTTGATTCGGGGGTCAAGGTTATGAATGGGAGAATAAACTTTGCGGAATTTTAAGCCGTCAAAAACGCTCATCTGCCCAACCTCTCCTTGGCTTTGAGCAGCAGAGTTTTGGCCTCGTAAAGGTCTATAACCTCCTTGGGCAAGCCCAGCGCGTGGAGTTTGGTGAATACCTGCGCTATCTGCGGCAATACGATTGAGGAAAGCTCTAGCGTTTTGGGGTCAGTTAAGATTTCTCTTCCAACTCCATCTGCGACGATTTTGCCCTCCTTCATCAACACGACACGTGGGTTGCATTCCGCCACAAACTCTACATCATGCGTAACAGTAACCACAGTTTTTCCCTGCGACTGCATCTGCATAATGAATTGGCGTAGCTTCTCCTTCTGCTCATGATCCTGTCCAATAGTGGGTTCGTCCAAAATCAGGGTTTTGGGATCCCATGCCAGCACCGATGCAAGCGCCACCCTTTTTCGTTCACCACCACTTAGCAGAAACGGTGAAGTCTTCCGATACTGAGTAATCGACAGCAGATTTAATGCCCATGTTACGCGATTTTCAATAACTTTGGGTTCAAAGCCAAAGTTTTTGAGGGCAAACGAAATTTCCTCTTCAACGGTTTCGCTAAAAAGTTGGTGATCAGGGTTCTGGAATACGAACCCAACATTTCGCGCTAAAGATGCGACGCTGGATTTGGTTGTTTCAACGCCGTCTATACGAACCGTACCCTGCGAGGGCTTAAAAAGGCCATTGAAGTGTTTGACAAAAGTGGATTTACCTGCACCATTCTGTCCCATAATGGCGACGAATTCGCCATCTTTAATGGATAGCGAGATTCCTTTTAGGGCTTCCACCCTGTTGGGGTATGAGTAATGGACGTTTTCAGCTTCAATCATGGGGGCCAAGCACCTCAAGCAGCTGTTCAACCAAATCCTCCGACGACAACGGCGTTTTGTCAGGGAGCTTGAAACCTTCCTTCTTTAACAGTTGATAGAGCAGGGTGGGTTTGGGAATGCCCACGCCGATGAGGCGCGTCTCCTCGTTGCTGAGAATCTGCCTTGGATCACCCTCCAACCGCACAGCGCCCTGATCCATTACGATGAGGTGATCTGTGTACTTAGCAGTCAAATCCAAACGATGCTCAACCAGAACAACAGTTATACCCTGTTCTTTGTTGAGTTTATAAATTACTTCAAAAATCTTTTCTGCACTAAGTGGGTCTAAAAATGACGTGGGCTCATCGAGAACGATGATTTCGGGTTCCATCGCAAGTACAGCAGCAATCGCAACCCTCTGCTGCTGGCCCCCACTGATTTCGTGGGGTGACCGCTCGCGGATATCATAGATGCCTGTTTGTTTTAGCGCCCAATCTACTTTCAGTCGCATTTGTTCTCTAGAGATACCAACGTTTTCTAAGCCGAATGCCACATCTTTTTCGATTGAGAGGGCAAATAGCTGGTTTTCAGGGTTCTGAAACACTAAACCTACGTGTTTTGCCATCTCGTAAGTGTGATGGTTGGTGGTGTTAATCCCAGCGACAGTGACAGCGCCTTTCAGGTCACCCTGATAAAAATGTGGAACCAAGCCGTTAAAGCATCGACACAAAGTGGTTTTTCCACATCCGCTCGGGCCCGTAATGAGCACAAACTCACCCTTCTCTACCTTGATTGACACATCACATATTGATGGCTTGGATGCACCAGGGTAGGTATATGTGAGGTTTTTGGTTTCAATTATAGCCATTTTTGTGCCTGCTCACCTTAAGCGTGAGAGTTTGTTCATTTAAGCGTAGCTACTCAGTTTTGGCGATTTTTTGTTTCAAAAGCGCTAAGCAATGCTTGAGAGAATCTTGGATTTCGCCTTTGCCGCTGACGCCTGCAGCCATCGCGTGACCACCTCCAACACCTTGAAGATACGCACCTAACGGCGTCGCAATATCCACTCCAAGGTGAACCCCGGCATGCTCATTAAATTGACGCACACTTCGTAAACTCAATTCTACTTTGTCGTTTTTCTTGCCCGCTACTGCAGCCATATGCGCCCCCAAATCAACCAGCGCTTTAGCTGCAGAAGCTTGGTATGCACTAACATGGGAAAGAGCAATTATCCAGCCTTCGATTTTTATGATTTTTGCACGCTTACATGCCTTAAGCTTGGCTACACGTTCAGAGGGATCAATGGGCAACGCGAATTGTGCGAGCGTCTTCTGAGCATCAATCCCTTCAACTACTAACTTGGCAACTATCTCAAATGTAGACGAGCTAGCTAATGCAAAATGACGCGTATCAAAGGCTATCCCTATGAACAAAGCTTTTGCCTCATTCAAAGTAGGTCTAACGTTTGCTTCTGCATAAAGGCGATAAATTAGTTCGCAGTTAGCAGCTGCTTTCTCGTCTACTATACAGACTCTGCAGATTTGCATAGTTTCAGGATTTGGTGCATGATGATCGATGATGATTTTGGGGGCAGGTGACTTGTGTATAATATCCGCGACTTCATCAAGCTGCTCAACAGTGTTCATATCAACAAGTATAATGACTTCGGCAGATTCAATGTTTGGCTTAAGGTTGACGCTTATTGGCATTTGTTCAAGCAAAGTCTTGGAAGGCTTATTGATGCCCCCTGGGCAGCCGATTTCCACCACCATATTGGGAAGAAAACGTTTTAGCAACCCCTGAAGCCCATAAGCCGAACAAATAGCGTCGGCGTCAGCGCTACGGTGACACAAAAGTAGCACAAACGAAGCTTGCTGCTCCTCCAAGACATTAATTATTTCTTTGAAGCTCATGTCACTTGTCTCAAAAAGTTTTCAGAAGCATTATGAGCAGCATCAATTGCTTGCTTAACCAACGCTTCCGCATCAATATTTTTAGTTTCTTTTGACAAGAGAAGGTCAATTTCAATAGTTACATTGACTGGTTTGGTTCCTTCAACTTCAACACTAATGTCTAAACGTTCTATGTTTTTATTGGAAACTTGAGATAGAATATGTTTATGGGCGACATCTTCAGCGGTTTCGCATAAAAGTTCTATTTGCTCGGGGGTTAGCTCTGAAAAACCGAGCTCTACCATCAAGCAGACGTCCCGATTTAAGATAGGGGTTGACCTGAAACTGGGCTGAGGTCTTCTTGCAGTTTAGTCTGAGCTTCTTTGACTTGGCTTCGGACTCTTTCTTCTTGGCGTGTGATAACGGTACTTCTTGTGCCCAAAAGCTCTTTGCGTTCGTTAAGGTCCTCGGCAACTTTTGCTTTATCTGCCTTAACTAGCAGCGAACCTGCAGCCTTGTAAATAACTGCGTCTGTAGAGGTTTTCTCGAGTTCAGCAAGAGTTTGTTCTACCTCGGCTTTTTCCATATCAACCTGCTGCTTTTGCGCGAGGATTGTCTGTAGTGTTTGTTGTAACTGTTGGAGTCTGAGAAGCCTTTCTTGAACATTAGGCGGTAACTTGGATATTTCATCACTCACGTTTAATTCCTTCCGTACCAGAAAAGAGAGCCACTCTTAATTAAGCATTTCCAACACATGCCAAAATTACGCAAGTTCTTTAGACGTCGGTGGAGTTCCAATAGTAGACATTTTTGTATTCGACATTTGCTGTTGGATACGCTAGGTCTTCAAAAACTATATCCAAAGATGCACCGTACTTAGACAAAAGGTGACCCATAACCGTTGCTATCTGTTGCGTTTTTTCATCTGTGGGCCAAAAACCCCAGATATTGTCGTAATGGTCACGCATACCCCAACCGTAATTGTGGGGCAGAACTAGCGCTGCCTCAGGAGTACTTAAGTCAGCATAGTCTGTGTTGTGTGTATCATTCCAGAATCGTTCAATAGCAAGAAAATGCTCATCAGTCATGGCTGCCGCTGTGTTACCTTTGTCGTCTTTTGCGTAATTGAAAATCATAATGTACTTGGCGCCTGATTGATAGGCTGTTAGCATTTGTTTGTAGATTTCTTCTCCGCTGTCAAGGAAGGGTACATCATAATACTTCCAGGTGATCATTGCACCCCAATCCTTTTCCTGTAATCTAGCGGCTCCTTTTACTTGTGCTATCTGCTGGGCAATACTTGCGTTCCATCCTAACTCGGCGAACATAACATTATATCCACCCAAAAAATCCCACCAATATAGGCCATAGTCAGAGGTGAACGTTGTGATTTCAGCAGCGTTTAGGGCTGAGAGCCCAGGGTCACCTTCGTTTAAGACTAGATTAACAAAGAAAGCTGCTTCTAAGTCATAGTTTTCGGGTTTAGTGCCATTATTGACGTAAGCCTCAAGTTTGGTTTGAATGTCATTTAGAGCCACCATTGCGGGATGATCAATATTAGTTAGTTTTCCGCCAAATCGCTGGTAAAACTCAGTCCATGAACCGTCCAATTGAATGCCTCCCGGCTCATCATTATAATATATACCCAGAAACTTGTCACCCCAACGCTGAGTCCAATTCTGTTTCAAATCTGTTAGTTTCTGATCCCAGAACCAAGCTGTAACATCATCCTCGGTAACACTATTAATTCCAAGATTTATTATGACGCTTAAGTCGTTGGCTGTTGCGTAATCACAAATTTCAATCACTGAAGTCTCGTTTCTGCTCAGTTCGCTTCTGCCGGTATCCAAAACAAACAGGTTAGTGTAGTTTTTTGCTTTGTCGATGAGCATTTTAGCTTCGGAAGTGGTGTTTCCGCAGAATGCAATACCAATATATGGATTACTGTTAATGGCTAAGGCTTGGCTTCCGCTGCTACTGTTGCAGATTTGTTGCAAAGCTAAAGTTGAAACTGCTATTATAGCTATTAGGAAAAATGGAATCAAGAATTTTCTGATTCGTCCATTACTACTCATTACTAAGGCCTTACAATAGATGTTCTAAATAGTTTATCCCTTAAGGTTTTGCTAAAAACGCACCTAAATCAGCATTTATTGTACCCGAGCAGATATCTGAGCTATGCGGTAAAGTCTGTGTGGGCTTTTTTAAGCTTCTCGTCTATCAGCAGAGTGTATGGACATTTTGGTTGACATGATCCACAATTGCTACATTTGTCAGCTTTAACTTCTAATCCGGAGTAGAGTTTTTTAGCCCAAGCCTTCAAACCACAAGCTGTTGCGAACATATGGAAGCGAAGCACCGCTGGGATGTTAATTTTTTCGGGGCAGGGCAGACATTGTCCGCAGTCACGGCAGTATTCGTCTTTAAGGTTGATTTTAAATCGCTTCTGCTCCAGAGATGTTAAACCCCTGAAGTCAGCACCAGCTTTAGCGGCGATTTCCACTTCGCTTATACTTCGCAACCCTGCAATAACCACCGAGACATCCTGCGACATGACGTATCGCAAAGCGCTGTTAACCTGTTCATCGGCGGTTTCACCCAGCAACATCTTGAGTTCAGGCTCATCCGAAATCAGCGAAAGCGAAGGCTGATAAAGACAAGTTATCAAGTTAGAGGTTTTTACCGTCAATGACTTCATAGCAACCACACCTACATCTTGCGCTTTGGCTACGGGTAAAAGTTCCTCAAGCGCCTGCCGAGTAATCACGTTAAGGGGTACAAGAACTGTATCAAACTCGCCACTCGAAACTGCTTTAGCCAAAACTTGCGGCTTATGCCCCGTGATGCCTATGAAATCCACTAATCCCGCACGACGGGCTTCTTTGCAGGTTTGGAGCGACCCCTCAGCGTCCATGGCTTTGGCAAGGCTTTTATCATCATCAATCCCATGTAACTGAATTATATCTATGTGATCGGTTTTTAGGCGTTTTAAACTACATCGAAAATCATTCAGCGACTCTTTTTTGCTTCGGGAACCAGTTTTGGTGGCAATAACGCATTGTTCTCTGACGGTTTGGAGGGCCCCACCAATTTTTTCTTCGCTGTCACCGTCAAGCCTAGCAGTATCAAAGTAATTGACGCCTAAATCAAACGCGTGCCTGACAACTTTAACAGCCTCATCAGTACAGAGTTCGCTTATCCATGTTCCGCCAAAACCAACCACTGAAACCTGAAGGTTTGTTCTGCCAAGCCGCCGCTTGTCCAACCGCTGCCACCTACGCCAGCCCGTTTGCCTTACGGGTACCCTGCATAAACCTACTCTTAATGAAGTTCAAGATACCCTCGCGTTTGACACGTTTGTAAATCTGCCTTGGTGCCATATGGAACTCCTTAAAGAAGCGCCTCTGAACCGCAATAAGGGAGTCAAAATCATACTCTGCTGTTTTTACGCTAAGTAAGTACTCATCAAGTTGCGTGTAATTGCCGTTATCTAAGAGTTCGTTGTAGAGTTTGCTGTCTGGGTAGGCGATGAAAATGTTGAATTGACAGTAGTCTGGATCGAGTTTTTTGGCGAATTTCAAGGAGACTTCCATGTCAGCAAGTGTCTCATCTGGTAAACCGAGCATGAAAGAGCAGGCGGTTTTTATGCCGTGTTTCTTGCAGAGTTTAAACGCTGTTTGCACCTGCTCGGCGGTTGTGTTTCTGCCGATGCGCTGCAACACTTTCGTGGAGCCTGATTCGACACCGAACCAGATAACTTTGCAACCGGCTTTATTCATGAGTGCTAAAAGTTCATCATCCACGAGGTCAACACGAGTGTCGCAGACCCACTGCAGATCTAACTTGTTCTCAATCATCAAGTTGCAAAGTTCCGCGGTCGCTTTCTTTCTAAGGGTAAAGTTGTCGTTGATGAAGTAGATACCTCGTGTGCCGTAGCGGCTCATCAAATCTTGAATTTCGCCCAGCACCCTTTTTGGGCTAAAACCTCGGCAGATATTACCCCAAAGTTTTCGGGTTTCACAGAAGCCACAGTTGTAAACGCAGCCACGGGAGATACTCATAATGTCGGCGGGTTTCGCATTCAAAAACTCTATGGTTCGATCGTATTGTTCCAGCGGCAACAGATGCCTTGCGGGATAGGGGATTTCATCCATGTTCTCGATAAAGGCAGGAGTATTGTGGATGTTTGTGCCTTTACCTCTGCATACTATGCCTGGAACGGATGTGGCTTGTTTAAAATCGCCAGCAACAAGGGCAGTGGCAAGCTGCGTTATAGCGCGTTCGCCTTCACCCATCACGACGTAGTCGATTTCGGGGTGACTTAGAAGCGTATCTGGCAAGTATGATGCGTGCCAGCCTCCTACGACTATGGTGCATTCGGGTTTGGT
Organism: Candidatus Bathyarchaeota archaeon; assembly: GCA_963810665.1. Taxonomy (GTDB): domain Archaea; phylum Thermoproteota; class Bathyarchaeia; order Bathyarchaeales; family Bathycorpusculaceae; genus Bathycorpusculum. The sequence goes on from CAWEOM010000034.1 coordinate 65,938, forward strand.
TTGTTTGATGGCTTGGGCGGTTTCTATACAGCGATGATAGGTAGCTGAACCGCAGGTTATACCCACAATTAGGGGGTTGATGCTCAGGATTAACTGCTTAACTTCCTCAACGGATTTCTTAATCAGGTAATTGTCGAGCATTTGCACCTCAAAACCTGCCTTTTCGAGCGCTGCTGCAACATACATTAACCCAATGGGAGGCAAACGTTTTCCATGGCACCATGTATCTTTTTCTGGAGGCGCTGTAGTCATAAGAAGAATTGTATTGGACACGGAGTTTTTGCTGGCAGAATTTAGATTTAGTTTGTTACCGGGCATGATTTTGCCTCTTTTTTAGCTAATGGTTATTTTAGTTTTGATGACTTGCGGAGTTAATAGCTTTAACGGAACAGAATCCAGAACGGTTTTCTGCCCGAGGCTAAGCAGTTTTTAGCGTAACAACTACCGCGTGGTAGTTGCGCTGGAAGACTTTAATAAATTGGTTGAGGAACAAGAACAAATCAGCATTGCAACGAACTATAAAAAAGAGGGTTTCTTAACCCGTGTTTTCAGCTAACCGCTGAACCTGTTCCCTTTGCTTCCGGAAAAAAGCTATCCCAAATATGAGTAGATTGCCCAGCTATGAAAACTATGTACACAATAGATAAACCCGCTCTACTTTTTGGCAACCCAAAAGCTCATCTCAGGTCTACACACAAACCGGTATATGTAAGATAAAGGATTGGGAAGCCATGTACCAATTAGGTAATGATCGGTTCTTTGGTAGAATTCAAAACCTTCCTGCTTAAAAACTTGGGCTATGATGGAGTGGTTTACCGTATGCTCCTTTTTATGCCAGTAATCGGAGAGGGTGTAGTCAATTGTTGGAACTTTTAAGCCTATGATTTGGAAGTATAGGCTGTTGATGATGGGGTTAGAGTGGAAGGTTATGCCTTTAATGATGCTGGCCAGCATACTTGACTCTCCAACCCAATAGTAGGGAGACGCTTCATGGTCAACATAAAATACGCCGCCTTTCTTTAGGAAACCGCAGAGTGCTTGCAGTGATGAAATGTAATCGGGCAAGTGGTGAAGCACCGAATAAAGAGTTATTAGGTCAAATTTGCCTTCGCTAAAAGCTAAGTCCTCTATCGGTGAGTTAAGCACAGTTAACTTGCCAGGTATGTAGGCAGAATACTTCTTTTTCAGTATAGTACACATTTCAGGCGATATATCCGTTGCCGTCACTTGATAACCCATTTCCAAAAGCTTACCCGTCAGGTTACCCGTGCCTGCACCCACGTCAAGGGCATTCTTTTTGTTGCTGGAGATTTGCCTGTTTATATCAAATAGTTGGGCGGTTAGGCGTTTCTGCTCTTTTTTGCTGTAAACTTCAGGATGGAGTATCTCGTAAAATGTGGCTTCACTCCTGTGAACGTCTATGTTTGCTTGATGAATTTGTTCTTTGAGCGTTTGGTCTATGGACAATTGTTTCCTTTAGCCATCCTTATTGATTTTGTTTGTTGAGTAAATAGTCTGGCAATTAATATATTATTTCAAGCTCTGCAAGTTAGCAACAAAAATAGAGCAGGTCAATCTTTGGGAAAAATGCGAAATGTTTAAGCATCAAATATCACCTTCAAAGAGAATAAATGTTCAAAGCGTGAAGCAAAATGACGCATGTAACCTTAGTTAATCCAGCAGCTCCTGCTGGCGCTGTGATGCATTGGCCCTTTGCTCTGTTAGGTTTAGGGTATTTAGCTGCTGTCCTAGAAAAGAACAATTTCAAGGTTGATGTAATCGATTGTCAAGTCCAAAAACTCTCGCTGGAAGAGTTCAAGACAGAAATTGCTAAGCGCCAACCAGACGTAGTTGGAGTAACGTCATCTACACTGACATATCAGTCTGGTTTAAAGTTGATTAAGGCTGCAAAGGGGGTTTGCCCAAAAGCCATAACCCTCGCTGGCGGTCCCCACGTTACATTCTGGGATAACAATGCGCTCGAGGAGTGCCCAGATCTAGATATCGTAATCCGAAAAGAAGGGGAAAATACAATTGTGGATTTGGTGCAGAAAATTAAGGCAGGAAAAAGCTACGATAACGTTTTAGGCATAACCTACCGCAAAGACGGTAAAATCGTTCGGACCCCTGACCGACCATATATCGAAGACCTCGATAGCCTGCCGTTTCCTGCTCGACACCTCTGGCCCATGGAGAAATTCAATGAATACGAAGACGTTATGTACTTAGCTATGAGCAGGGGATGTGTTTACTGGTGTGAGTTCTGTTGCACTGTGCGAATGCACGGTCGCCAATATCGCATGAGAAGCGCAAAAAATGTCGTCGATGAATTAGAGGTTCTGTATAAAAACTATGGAAAAAACAAATTTACTTTTTGCGACGACGCCTTCACAGTTGATAAAGAGAAAGTGAAAGATATCTGTAATGAAATCCACAAACGTAACCTAAAGATTGAGTGGAACTGTGGAACCCGCGTAGACATGCTTACAAAAGACTTACTGGTAATCATGAAGGAGGCTGGGTGTGTCTCTGTTTGGTTTGGCGTGGAATCAGGTACACAACAAATGTTAGATGCAATGAAAAAAGGTATTACACCCGAGTTAACAATTGAGGTTCTAGGCTGGGTTCGCGAAGTGGGCTTAAAACCTGTACCAAACGTTATCTTGGGTTTCCCCGGGGAGACCAAAAAGACGGCGTGGGATACTATTAAATTCATCGAGAAAGTTGCTCCCGACGCGGTCGGTTTCTATAATGTCGCAACACCGTTCCCAGGAACTCCACTATATGATTTGGTGAAGGAGAAGGGCTGGCTACGAGTAAAAGACTTTGACAAGTACGATACAACAAGACCAACCTTTGAAACCCCACAACTAAGGATGAAGGAACTAGGAAAGCTTCGTGAAGGTGCATTCCACCATTATTACCTCCGGCGTAAATACTTTATGGAAAAGAATCGCCGCTTCAAAGTTTCAACAGCATTGGTTGTAGGCATGCATTTAATCGCTAATTTAAAATTGAAGCTGCGAAGAAACTAACGATTTCTTTAGCCGCCTCTTTAAATCCAAGTTATTCAAAACTCAAAGACCTACAGTAACGGCTTTTAAAAAAAGGAATCAAGGAACAAATAGAAAAGGGGTTAGTTGAGATTTTAGGTAATGTTTGAACTCCTACTATAGTTTATAAAAAGGCCTTAAGTCCTGTGTTGCTTATGAAGCGTTTTAGAAGGCGCCATGATAATGCTCTAATATTAACCAGAATTTTTCTTTAATTTTGCGAAAGCGCATTAAGTAAGAACATTACGCATTTTACTTAAGATGAATGAGAATTAGGTGCGATGGATTCGGGAAGCTTTATTTAATCAATTAAGCCACAAGTGACTGAAGCTAAAATGAATTCAACTGTTCAGCTAGACGAAATAAACAAAACGATCATAACCATCCTTATCGATGACGCACGGACAAGCCTTAAAAATATCGCAAAAAAATGTGGCATATCATCCGTATCTGTTCTAAACAGAATTAAGCAACTAAGAAAGCTAGGGGTAATTAAAGGGGCAACACTTTTTCCAGCGATTGAACATTTGGGATTCCAAATTGTTGCAACTATCGGAGTGGAAAACGCTTCAAACATAGAAAATATTGTAAATTATCTTAAGGAGAACACATATTTAATTGAGCCCTCAGTAAGCATCGGAGAGTACGATTTAAACGCAGTTATTTATGCCGAAGATATAGCTACTCTAAATCAAAGAATAGAAGTGATAAAAGGAAGGTTTGGATTAAGAAAGGTAATCATCAATGTTTGGTCAGGTCTACCACAATTGAATTTTAATAACATAGATTTGCAGCCCCTCAAGGATGAATAAGAATTGGATAAACTGGATTACCTCATACTAAGTGAACTACTCAAAGATGCAGAGCTATCCTATGTAGAAATTGCCAAAAAGATAAACTCAACTCCATATACCGTTAGAAGGAGATATGAGAAGATGAGGAAAGACGGCATAGTTTTTCGAACCACAATTTCAATTGACCTCTCAAAAATAGGATATCAGGGTAAAGTCCAGCTTTTGATTAAACTCTCACCAACCAGCATAAAATCAGAAACAATAGGTTACTTAAAAACGGTAAAAAATATAATAGTGATAACCGAAATAATAGGTCCCTATGATATTCTGGCGATTGCACCCGTCACTGATTTGAAAAGTATTCAAACGTTGGTTAGAGAGGCTAGAAAAGCGCCCTTTGTCGAAAAGATTGAATTATCCTGCATTGATGATGTTAATTTTCCAATCTGCTCAACTTTTGGCAAAGTATTGAGTGATAAAAGTCGAGTTTTGGCTAAGGGAATTAAGGGCGACTTTACTTGATATGAATGGAAAAATTGATAAAATCGGAGAATAAGTTTTACTATCTGAGCGAAAAAAGACCAAATAAGAGGTCCATGGACACCAAATCAGTAGGATTAATAACTACTTTCACAGCTCTTGCAACAGCACTAAATTTTGCCAGAATCCCAGTACCCTACATGCCCACTTTTAGTTATCAGTTGGGCGACATTGTCTTGCTGGTTGCGTTTTTGATTTTCGGAATTAAAATCGGGCTTGCAATTTCAGTTGCTAACATGATTAAGATGTTTATTTTAGCTATTCCAGCAGGCATCATTGGCGCGCCATATTACATAGTGACAGTGATGACAATGGTGTGCGGAGTATACTTTTTGAAAAACTTGTTAGACCTATAATTCAAATTAAAAAAAATGCAACGGCAAAAAGAACCACATTGTCTACAGTATTTGGCGTAATTACAAGAACAATCATTATGCTGCCGCTGGATTACTACGTTTATGGATATTTGGTATCTATAGTATCGGGTTTAAGCATCCCTGAATCGTTTGCATTAATTCTCGCCACCTTGCCGGGCATTATGCCTTAAAATATTACAGTTCAGCTATATGCGATTCCCATAAGCTATTTCATAGCAAAAAAATGTTGAGTTACCATAATTTTGATCTTTTTAAAAAATCGTTATTTAGAGAAAATAAAATCCAGTAGTTACTTTGTCTGATTTATGTATAGGCATTGAATTGATCTAAATATGGAGTAAACTGGGAACTGCTACTTTTTGGTTTTTCCTAAGAACCGCAAACTCTCCATCAGAAAAATCGCTGCCGAAACAACTGTAACCAAAGTCAATAACCAAAAAGATCCTTCAATGGTGGAACCCACTAGTAAATGAGGGATTAAAACCGCAACTTCCGCTATCAAGGCCCCAACAAAAACTATGCCAAATAGTGCAAAACGAGGAATAAGCATTTTTCCAATCCAAACATAGCCTTTCAAACCAACCTTCTGTTTAACGATGTAGTTACCAAAGTCGTCTCTTGCTACGTATTTTAAATCTATAAGGCGCTGTAAATTTCGGTATGCAACGCTTGGGCTGCTAAGGTTAGCGCCACGCATCAAATCTCGCGGACCAACAGGTTTCCCAGTTTTGACTAGATAGATGTATGTTTGAAATAACGTCGTGTTTAACTCTACCTGTGATTCCAATAGAGTATCCCAAGTTAGCAATATGGATTGTTTACCTTAAAAAACCAAGCTATTGGAACAGTAGTTACTACATGAAGAAAAAAGAAAAGCTTTGTCACCGTCTCACTAAAAACCGTAATCGATATTAACTGAGCACCAGAAGTATCGAAGGAAATGCTCAACCTCTACGCATGGCTCACGCAAAACACGCTAAATATATTCGTCGCCATAGCAATGTTAATATTAGCAATAGCTTTGGATTTGATTTTAGGTGACCCCTCGCCCAATTACCCGAATAGAATAATGTTTAAGTTGCATCCAACAGTGATCATGGGAAATTTTATCAAGAAAATCGAGCCTCACTTCAAGAGCCCGAATCCAAAAACCGAAAAAGTTCTCGGAGTTATGCTTGGCTTAACCACGATTGCAGCTTTTGCGCTCCCCACATTCTTTGGGCTGTGGGCAATCTGCTCTTTTGTACCCGTCTACTTTAACCTCATAGTTTATGCCTTCATCGGAATCATCCTTTTGAAGATGACAATTTGTATAAAACTCGAGACAGATTGGTCTAAAGCCACAGCTGCGGCCATCAACACCGACGATGTGCAGGCGCGAAGCCAAAGAGTTCGGCATGGCTTCCTGTTGACATGACTCAAAACCTTCACGCCGCAGCAAATAAAATACAATAAAAATGCATTGAAAGTCTCATGAACTTCAGCTTCACGCAATAGTTGGCCTTTGCACTGTTCTGCAACTCCAGGCCATCATGGCTTTTCAAGGTGCCACCATTTGACATAATGGTTTTGAAACAAAAGAGCACATGAACATCCACGGGCTCTAGTCCAAACCTAATAATTCATCGATCACCTAACTTGTTGAAGAATTGGCATGTGAACGTGGCAACAACGGTATGCTGGTATATGGATATCCCAAAAAATCTTGGAAAATGATGATGACAAAAACTCATCACATAGCATAATAATTAATCATGCCATCCCATAAATAATGCTCTGAGCTCCACTGGAAAAGCAGCAGTCATTCAGCAATGCCGACTACAACGGGCCCAAGATTTAGAGTCATCCAAACAGTGGGATATGACAACAACTTATATGCAAGTTGTTGTGTATTGTTCTCGTAACCATTCATCATTCTGCAACTGCTTCTATGCATTTTTTAATCAAAAATTTTCTCTTTTAATGAAAAAAATTCATATTGTGGTTGGAGGTGCACTGCAGGTGCATCTAGCCTCATTCGGCCACCTGAATTCACCATCAACCTCTTCAAGGTCGGAAAAGTGACACCTTTCCACATCACCCATAGCTTATCACATGGGCATTGAAAAGCCAATGCTGACTGATGGACTTCGGCAGCTGGATAAAGCCTCAGCTTGACAACCGGTGGCGGCGGCTCACACAACCTGCATGAAAAGCCATACCGATTCGGCAACGCTAGCATTAATTTATAAATCCTTTCAAACTAAGTAAACAACCACCTTTGAAAATAGTTTCATCAAAAAGTGATGAAAGAAATGATCAATGCTATCTGACTCCACTGTAACTACTTTCTTGAGCAGCAGCGGTGGCATTGGAAAATGGACCATGGACTTTGTAGTTGGCAAATGTAAAATCAATCAATTGGTTAAGGACATGGAGGCAGAAAAACAATTTCGTCAGCAAATTGGCTGGGCTTTGGATTAAGGCTCAGATCTTCTCATTGGCGAAGCACGTTTTCATTGAAGTTTGAATCCTACCACTTACAGGACTCAGCATCTACATGTTTACAATGATGTTGGCACCTTCAAGCCATCAAAGAGGATGAGCTTCGAGCAATTCCTCGACCTCCTTCTCCATCGTGGTCCAGTGAGCTTCATAACCTATGACATCTTGTGCACATTGTCTGATTGTATAAGCAGCAGATCACCACCTGATAAAAGATTGGTGGAGTAGACCGAGATGACATATCTTCGAGCACATTCAGGCAGGTGTGACTGCAATCATCATGGTGAGAGATGAGAACTGAATACAACATATTGATACAATAACTAAGCCCGTCCAGGATTCCGCTTGATGGTTGCACCCAAATGCCTCCACCCGAATATGTTGAAGAGCTCTCAAAGATGAAAAGGAGCTACAAAAAAATAACATGTTGCACTGAATGGGCTGCCAACAGTATGCTCTTGATATGTTGAAACTGCTTCAAAACAAGGCTGCATGTTTCCAAAGAGTAGATGAGAAGTCCAGTGTTATGAATGATGAAGACAAAACGAACATGACGAAGACAATAAACTAGATATGA
>CAWEOM010000035.1:0-128742 GCA_963810665.1 Candidatus Bathyarchaeota archaeon
AGAGTTGTTGAGGCAATGCAGTCATAAAGTTGAGTGGAGTCATTTCAATGAAAAATCAATTATGCCCTATCGCAGTATGCAATAATAAAAAAAGATATACCTAACCCCAGCATTGTTAATTTAAGAATTATTTTGTCAAATCCTGCATAATTATAAGGCACTTAGCAAACTGCGGTATGAGGCGTCAGTCATTTAGTGATTGGCAGCTTTATTGTGAATTTTGCTCCTTTGCCCACTGGGCTCTCAAATTCTATCGTTCCACCTTGAGCTTCAATTACCCTTTTACATACGGCTAAACCGAAGCCTTGGCCTTGAGCCTTAGTAGTAAACAGAGGCGTGAATACCATTGGTTTAATATCATCAGGAATACCCAACCCTGTATCCTCAACGCTTATCTCCGCTTGCCCCTCATTGACACGCCTTGCTTTGATGGTTATTTGTCCTCCATTTGGCATAGCTTGAATCGCATTGGTTACAAGATTTATGAGCACTCTTTTGAGTAATTGAAGGTCGGTATTTATCACCAAATCTTTGCTGACTGAAACATCAATTTTAATATTTGGCGTAATTATTTTAGCTAAAATATGATCAATTACTTTTTTTAAATAGACCTTTTCTTTATGTGCCTCAACTGGCTTGACGAAAGTTTGTAAATCGCTAACTATCTTATCCATGTATTGCGTCTGTTCGGTAATGGTTGCTATGCTTTCATGCAGGCTTCCTTTTTGCTCACTATCCGGTAATTCCTCTAAAGTCTTTCCTGCCAAGTATAACTCGCCGACAACCGTCTGCAAAGGATTACGAAGGTCATGTCCAACCATACCTGCGGTTTTCCCAATAGCCGCCATGCGTTCAGAAGCAATCAATTTGGCTTCTTGAGCTCTAACATCCGCCTCAAGCTTCTCAGTGTGTCCTTTTTGCTGTAATTCGAGAAGTTTTCTTTCGGTGATGTTTACGAAGGTCAATACGGCTCCAGCAATTTTCTTACTAGAAGTTAAATATGGTCGAATTCTAAGCTCGTAGTACAAACCATTTTGTCCGGGTACTTCTTGCACTACTTGCGTGAAGTTTGTAGTCACGTTATTCAGCTTGGTTTCTAAGTCCTTAATGAAATTTGCAATATTTGTAGCAAAAATCGCGTGTCCAATATCTGATGGCTGAATGTTAAGTACGCCCCAAGCCGACGCGGTTGCCCGCCTTATAACAAAATTATTGTCCACGATAACAACAGTGGTGTCAACATTTTTTATCAAATTAGCCAAGTCATCATTCGTTGTCGTTAGTAATTCATTACGGTTTTTTAGTTCCTCATTGAGAGTTTGTAATTCTTCATTGCTAGATTGTAGTTCCTCTTTGGCTGTTTCCAATTCCTCATTGGTGCTCTGTAGAGCTTCGTTACTTGATTGCGCTTCTTCTATTGTTGAGCTTAACTCTTCAGTTGTTGCTTCATGCGACTCAATAATAGATTGTAAGGTCTGCTTAGAAGAGATCAAATCTTCAGTTAACTCACGAATTTGTCTTTCCTGTAAATCCTCACCGCCAAACTTCAGCCCTTCCTCAGCGATGGATGTTTTAGGCACAGAAGGGCATAATATTTCTTTGAAGCTTATGAGAAGGAATGTTTCATCAAACTGCGATGCATTAAACGGTTTAACCATGACCTCTACTGTTCTGTTGGCGTCTTTTTTCTTCGAGTGAAACCCTCTCAATAGCCGCCTTGTTTTCTTTTTTTGCTCTCAGAATAGCCAATTGAACCTGTGGCTTTAACTCTTTTTTAACAATTTTATTAACGTTGAAGCTTGCAGTACCAGATTCATGTGTTAGGTATGGGTTAACTTGACCACGAAAAAGAAGAATATCTAAATTGTTGTTAGTTAGCAATGTTGCAGGAGCATACTGCTCGATTAACTCACTATCGACTTCTTGCTTTAATGAAGTCATTGCATCTATTTTTTGGGGTGGATTGTAGGTTTTCTTAGTGGCATATGGTACAAAAGCTCCGGTTTCTATTGTCGCTTGTGGCTGGGCTCGTTTCTTCTTGAAAATGGCGCTTTTTATGGTGAGCGGTTCAAAGAGGTATTGAAATTTTCCAACACTCTCAGATTCGCCTAAAACTAGAAAACCATCAGGTTTTAGCCCATAATGGAGAACGGGCAAAACCCTTTCTTGCAGGTAAAGATCAAAATAAATTAGTAAATTGCGGCAAATAATGAGATTCAAATTAGAAAAGGGCGGGTCAGAGGTTATATCATGCTTGGCAAAGACACACATATCACGTATTGGTTTTGAAATCTGATATCTTCCATCCAACTTGCTGAAAAACTGCTTTAATCTGATGTCAGAAACGGTCTCTTCTATTGCTTTAGGATAAGTTGCTTGGCGTGCCTTCTCAATACTTTTTTCGTTCGCGTCCGTTCCAAATATCTGAACGTTAACATTGACAATGTCATTATCTTGGAGAAATTCTTGAAAAGCAATTGCAAGAGAATATGCTTCTTCGCCAGTTGAGCAGGCTGGAACCCAAAAACGGAGCTTTTCAGTAGTTGGTGATCTTTCCTTTATTATCTGTGGAAACACTTTTTGTTTTAAGATTTCAAAAGTTTTTGGTTCCCTAAAGAAACTGGTAACACCTATCAGCAAGTCATTAAATAATGCCTGCAACTCTTTTTTATCAGATCGCAAAACATCTACATACTGGCGAAGGTTCTCTGATTTGTTGATAACCAAACGTCGGGTTATTCGACGGTTAATGGTAGTTTGCTTGTAGTGGGTAAGATCTACACCAAAAGCAGTTTTGATAAGCATGAGTGTTTTTCTTAGATCCGTTTCTTCCTTGGATAGTTGAATCTCAAGTTCCTTTGCTTTGGCATGAATTAGGTTAGGTTGCTTGGCTAAAATCGTTAGTTCTTTGGCGATTCTTTCTGGTTCAAGAACGAAATCTATTGCCTGTGAGTCAATAGCGTTTCGGGGCATATCGGCGTATTGAGCATTTTTTGGTTCTTGTGCAAAGGTGATTCCGCCTTCGGCTTTGATTGCTTTTAATCCTTCAGTTCCATCGTTACCTAGACCAGAAAGCACTATCCCGATTGCCTGTGATTTCCTTTCCAGAGCTAAAGAAGAAAAGAATGCGTTTATCGGTTTTTGCGTGGCGACCTTTGGCACAAGCTTTAGATAACTGCCTTCCAAAGTCATCGTTGTTCCAGGAGGGATAACATAGACGTGATTCTCTATAACTTCCAAGTTATCTGTGACCTGGACAACTTGCATTTTGGTTGACCTTGCAAGAATCTCAGGCAGTAGGCTTTCTTGCCCCGCCGCTAGATGCTGAATAATTACAAATGATAAGCCTAACGTACTTGGAAGGTGCCCAAGCAACTCCCTAATTGGCTCCAATCCACCTGCGGAAGCGCCAATACCAACGATTGGAAATGCATCGTCCCTTTGATCAAAAGTTTCATTCGTAGCCTCTTCCGTCTTGAGCGTCATAACAATTAACCTGGAATTATATTTAAAACCTGTTTTGTCCTTTTATAGTTTAGCAAAGTTTTTTGGCTGAAATCGAGTAAATCGTTTTTTAAGTTTTTTTTGGCTCTCGAGATTTGACGATAAGAACTGCTAGATTGATACTTCGCTTTGTAGTAGTGCTTGTTTTTCAAGTTTTTGCTTGGCGCTTAACGATTAAGATGTTAAAGAACAAAGATCCCGTGCCTACAGAGTGAGAATCCTTTTAAGGTAAAGCGAGAAAATATTATGGTTGACTTAAAGTTGACTACTATTTACTCATAGCAACAGTAAGCTTGTTAATTTAGTTAGTTGTCATAGCTTTGGTATTGGTAGGCTATCAACTCAAACGGCGCCTCAAGTTCCGTTTGCACGGTTTCTTGATGTCAATTGCGCTTATATCGCATTTAGTGACCATAGGGGGAATTATGATTCCATCGTTTGCGATAGGCTTATTGCCTGTGATTTTAACAACACCGATAAGCACTGCTGGCTAAATTACCTTAGTTCATGTGATTGTCGGAACGGTAACAGCAATTCTGGGTTTATGGATAATAGCTGCATGGAGATTTAGACAAAAATTAAACTACTGTTTGCCCAAAAAGAGAATAATGTTTGCAACGTTTATAATGTGGTTAACTTCCTTGACATTTGGAATAATTTTCTTTTTTTATCCTAAATTGGACCACCTTATTTAGCTGATGAGCGGCCCATTTGATGCTAATTCTTTGTCTAAAGTGCAAATTCTAGTTTAGAAATATTTAAGCAGCTAACTAATTACTACACTGTCTTGATGAGGATGACAAAAAGAAAACATCGCTTCGCCCTAAGATTCCCAAACAAAGGAACCTATTTCCTTTCAACTCTTTTAACTATTTTTGGCGTATTTTATTTTATAGGCACAATATTCAAGTCCGATAACTTATTCAGTAGTTGGCTTAGCACCTACACTGATTTATGGGCTAATCTTTTTGCATCTATGATAGTTATTATCGGCGTAGAAAGAATAGTTAATTACACCCACTTAGAAAAGAATAAAACATCAGTTGCATATGTCAGAGAAAGGGTAACCAAAGTTCTATTGGATTTACTGAGGTCTATGAAAATCCCAGACGACTGGCGCGAAAGAATAGAAAAAGGAGACAACTGGGATGATTTTCGCGTCGAAATGTTAAATTCTAAGGAAAAAGCCTTTTACAGAAACTTGAGAGAATCGTAGACAGCTACAGTTTCATTTTGGAGGCAGAACTTAGAAATGATTTATTAAACATAGTACACTTATTGCGCGAATTCAGATTATACTCTGATTTTCCCAACGGAAAACTTTGGAGTGAGCTGGTAGATTCGGCAAACCTGTCTCTGGTTTTAGCTTCTCAAATCAAAGAAATCATGCAACGGCACAGGTTGGCAAGTCATGTGGGAACCCTGATTAGTTTTAAGCGAGAAGAAATGCCCAAGATAAGCTGGGGGAAAATGGAGATCTTTACGTCTCCTTCTAAACATGTAAACTACGATGAATGGGTTAAAAGTACTATAGCGTTTAGAGATGAGTGTTATGGTAAGGCTACGAGTGAACCGAAATAAGGGGACGTTAATCATTGCGCTAGTTTCTGCGAAAGATGTAATGAGTGTTTTCAAATCTTAATTGTTCAACTGAAGAGTGCATAGTTTGTCAATAATAAAAAGTTCTGTGAGTTCATCTATTTCACTTATCAGTAATTAATAAATTTTATAAACGAAAAGGTGCTAAATCCTATTTTGAGTGAATTGATGCTATGAAATTTCGTTATGAGTTACTCTATAAAGAAGTGTATCTTGAAAATCTAAAAGTTGGCACTATTACTGATATTATTTTGGATCCTGAGGAGTGGAAACTTACTCATCTTGTAGTAAAATTGACAAATGAGGCAGCTAAAGAATTACTTGGTGCAAAGGGATCCTTCTATAATACTTTGGCGATTAAAGCGGTTGCACCCGCCAAAAGCATTTCTTCGAAAGATAGAATTAATCTTCAAGTGTCAAAAGCACAGATGCACCTGTATCTTCGTCCTCATAATGGTCAATGAACATTTGATTTGTGCTTAATACTAAAAAATGAAGGAAAACGAAGGAGCGTGTCTTTCTGCAAAGAGGGCGCTATTTTGTAGCTCCTGTCGTATTTTTTTAAGAGCTTGCCTCTTGCTATGACCAGGTGAGGTCGAAGCGATCAAGGTTCATTACCTTACTCCATGCTGTTACAAAATCGTTTATGAACTTCTCTTGGGAATCCTCGCATGCGTAGACTTCTGCTAAAGCCCTGAGTTGGGAGTTCGCACCAAAGATAAGATCTATGCGGGTGCCTGTCCATTTGAGTTTGCCTGTTTCGCGATCGTGTCCCTCGAAAATGTCTTCAGCTTCTGAGGTTGCCTTCCATATTGTGTTCATGTCTAGTAGATTCACGAAGAAATCATTAGTGAGCGTTTCCGGTCTTTTGGTGAAGACACCTTGCTGTGATTGCCCGAAGTTGGCGTTCAAGACGCGCATACCGCCTACTAGTACTGTCATCTCGGGAGCTGTTAGCGTCAACAGTTGCGTACGATCAATCAGTAGTTCCTCTGCCGATACGGCGTATTTGGATTTGAGGTAGTTGCGGAAACCATCTGCAATTGGCTCAAGAACGGCGAATGTCTCTACATCGGTTTGTTCCTGCAATGCGTCCGTGCGTCCCGGCTGGAAGGGAACAGTTATTTCGTGACCTGCATTCTTAGCAGCTTGTTCGACACCTGCGCATCCACCCAGAACAATTAAGTCAGCTAGAGAAACCATCTTTCCGTTTGATTGTGCGTTGTTAAATTTCTTTTGAATTCCCTCAAAGATACTTAGTACAGTGCTTAATTGAGCCGGTTGGTTAACTTCCCAATCCTTCTGTGGAGCGAGACGGATACGAGCTCCATTGGCGCCCCCTCTTTTATCGGAGCCCCTGAATGTGGACGCTGAAGCCCAAGCATTCGAAATCAGTTGAGAAATTGACAACCCAGAGGCAAGTATCCTACTTTTGAGACTTACGATGTCTATCTCATTAATTAACTCGTGATTTACTGCGGGCACGGGATCTTGCCAGATCAAGTCCTCAGCTGGGATCTCCGGACCAAGATAGCGTGAGCGAGGACCCATATCGCGATGGGTAAGCTTGAACCACGCTCGGGCAAAGGCATCTGATAGTTGATCTGGATTCTCGTAAAAGCGCCTTGAAATCTTCTCGTAAACCGGGTCGAATCGCAGAGCGATGTCAGTGGTCAGCATGGATGGTGCGTGACGCTTAGAAGGGTCATGTGCATCCGGCACGGTACCCTCGCCTGCGCCACCCTTTGGCTTCCACTGGTATGCACCAGCTGGGCTCTTGGTCAGTTCCCACTCGTAGTTAAACAGGTTCCGGAAGAAGTTGTTGCTCCATTTAGTTGGTGTTTGGGTCCAGATGACTTCTAGGCCACTGGTAATTGTGTCATCGCCTTTGCCAGTGCCAAATTTGCTCTTCCAGCCAAGACCCTGCTCCTCAATTGGGGCGGCTTCAGGCTCGGGACCAACCATAGAAGCATTGCCCGCGCCGTGGGTTTTACCAAAGGCATGACCGCCCGCGATGAGGGCAACAGTCTCTTCGTCGTTCATCGACATCCGTGCGAAGACCTCCCGTATATCTTTGGCAGCAGCAACTGGATCCGGTTTGCCGTTTGGGCCTTCCGGATTGACGTATATTAGCCCCATCTGCACAGCGGCAAGCGGATTTTCAAGGTTTCTTTCCCCTGAATAGCGTTTGTCATCTAGCCAGATGGTTTCAGATCCCCAGTAAACATCCTCCGGTGGCTCCCAGATGTCCTTGCGTCCACCGCCGAAACCGAAGGTCTTAAAGCCCATTGACTCAAGTGCGCAGTTGCCGGCAAGTATCATCAGGTCAGCCCAAGAGATTTTTCTACCGTATTTCTGCTTGATCGGCCAAAGCAAACGGCGTGCTTTGTCGAGGTTAACGTTGTCAGGCCAACTGCTTAGCGG
Organism: Candidatus Bathyarchaeota archaeon; assembly: GCA_963810665.1. Classification (GTDB taxonomy): domain Archaea; phylum Thermoproteota; class Bathyarchaeia; order Bathyarchaeales; family Bathycorpusculaceae; genus Bathycorpusculum. The sequence continues at coordinate 7,528 of CAWEOM010000035.1, forward strand.
TGGGAAACGTTGCGCGCCCCCGGATACACCCCCACGGCCGTCACCTTTTCGGTAGGTGCCTGCGCTATGCCACGCCATACGGATTATGAGACCGCCGTAGTGACCGAAATCAGCTGGCCACCACTCCTTTGAGTCGGTCATCAGCGCATAGAGGTCATTTTTAAGCGCCTTAAAGTCGAGCTTCTTGAATTCATCAGCGTAGTTGAATTCATTGCCCATAGGATTGGATAGGGACGAATGCTGGCGCAAAATGTTGAGGTTTAATTGGTTTGGCCACCATTCTCGGTTTGACTTACGTGAGCGACTAGTACGTTCCTTTTTATTGTTCAAAATAATTCAACTCCTTGCTTTATGCTAAGCTGTATTTCTTTCATCTTCAGAAAATCTCCATCTCGCCTATTTAGGAAAGTACAAAAGGTTTATTTAAGAATTTTTATTATCTAATAATTAGCATGACATCCCCTCTTAAATCAGACACCTCTGCAATTGATGCTCTAAGACGTAAAGGCTACAAGGCAACTCCGCAGAGAATAGCTATATGCAGAATTGCGGTTAATAGCCGATCCCACCCTTCAGCTCAACAAGTATACGAAGAGGTTAAGAAAATTCATCCAACTGTTAGTCTGGCGACAGTCTACAAGACTTTGGAGGTACTTCGAGATTTGGATCTGGTTCAGGAGATTAATTTTCCAAAGGGGCAGGCGAGGTTTGATTCTTACATGAGTCCCCACATAAACTTGGTTTGCCTGAAATGTGGCAGCATCAGCGATTTAGACGATATGACCATAAAAGAAATAACGCAGAAGGTTACTGAATCCACGAAATTCAAGCCAACTGGGCAACGCATGGATGTGTATGGAATTTGCCAAAAATGCGGTAGCTCCAAATAAAAGAAAAAAAACGATTACGGTTTATCCGCTTTTTTGTAAGTTCGAATTCTATCAGCACCTTCAAACCAAATACTGAAATGACTTCCTGATGATATTTTGATGTTTCATAACATATATATCGGAAATCGTAATATGACTTAAATTTTAGGATACCCAAAAATAAAGTGTGAAAACAAATGAAATTACTGAGCAAAGTTGGACGAGGATTAACAGTTATAGCTATGAGCCCATTTGTCAATGCTGAAAGAAGAGAACGAGATCGACTACTTCGAGAAAGATTGAAACGAGCTGAAGAAAGACACATAATGAAAGCTCGACAGAGCCAAGGGCTAACTTTAGATTAAAATAAAAACGTACACCTTAGTAAACTCTCATTTAAAATAAAGCTGGAAATGCGGGCGATATCTCCAACAATAGGCTAAAGCAAATACCCTCTGCTACCACAACACCCCACAGCATTAATTCTGATATATTTTCTGAGCACTATTTTGAGTTGTATGTATAACAAAGTTGTTTAAGCAAGAAAACGGTACTTTGTTTTTGTTGATATATTCATTTGCGACTTATGTTTGTAAGGCAGAAGAGTTCCTTAGCCATGAAATTCTTATGGTCAGATAGTGCCAAGTTCCATAGACACCATAAGATTTTGACTTCGCACACTCTGCACCGAAATCATCGTGTACTAAATTACCATTTTTTTATTGTATCCTTTTGAAATGCGGGCAAGTTGTCTTGCAGTAATTGCATAAAGGATGTTCTTCCTTCTCAGTGGTTGAGCCTATTATGGTCAAAAAAACTGATGCCAACGACCTATCTGCGAATGAGAGATATTGCCTGTAAGAGAATAGATTCTCTTACAGGTTAATCGCAATTAATCTGTTCCACTTTTATATTATCAGCAAATTTTTTTCCTAACATTTCTATTACATTCATTCTGTTTTTTCTTTCACCTATTGATTCAAATAATCCCTGAATTAAAAGAGGTAAAGCTATTGTTATATCAGAATAACAACAAACGTGGTTTCCAGCATCTTCTACTTTTCCCCACGAGATTGCTTCTTCAAGTGTGCATCCTGACAATCCTCCATCCATTGGGTTTGCTGTTGTAATTTGAATTGCATATTTGTGTGGATAATACCATTCTTTAGTTGATTTTATTAGTCCACCATGTTTATCTGGAATATTTTTATTTCCTGAAATAAAGGTTAATGATGCTGCCATCAGCTGTATTACATCTTTTGGGACTCCTCCGCCAAGATAAATAACTGCTGTATTCTTTGATTTTTCTGAAATTCTCATTAATTGTTCAAAATCTTTCATCTGATCAATAACTAATCTCTGTCCATTGTTTAATGCCATAAGATATGCATCACCGTACGCGCTATCAGCAATTGCAGGACAACAAACAGGAACATTTTTTTGATAAGCGTGGGCTACAATTGAATTGATGTTTTTCTTTGTTAAGAATTCACCAAATCTATTGAGAAATTCAATTGATGATATTGGTTTATCTCCAATTACTTTTGACATAATGAAATCATAAATAAGTTCTTCCATAACGGTATAGTCTTCTTGAGTTCCATAAACGTCATAATATCGCATTAAACTATTATCCAGGAGCTCTTTATCATTTTGATTCTGACTGCCTCGGTAGTAAGATAAACCTATTGCCGGAATTATGTCTTCTGAAAGCTGAGCCCCTGTTGAAACAATCATGTCAACAAAACCTTGATCTATCATTTGGCAAATCAAAGCTGATTGACCTGCTGTAGCTAATGAACCAGATAATCCAAGAATTATTGTCATGTCTTCTTCTTTACACATTTTCTTCCAAATTTCAAATACTCTACCCAGAGTTCGTCCTTGAAAACCAGTTAACGCCATTTCTTCAAGAACCTTTGCGATCGTTTTGTGATTAGTTGCTTTAATTTCCACTACTTTGTCCTTTAGCAATTCTTTTCTTGTTTTCAAATTTGATTCGCCTTTATGCTAACTATTGCCTTTTATAATGAGCTTTTTGTATTTCAATTTTTAGCTTCACTAATAAAATCAATTTTTTTACTAACAAAAGCTAAAACGTTAGGTTTCGCGGAGTTTAGCTATGTTTTCTTTTCTTAGCTAATAGCAAATGTATGCAAATCTATCTCCAAAAAGTTTTTGCGCTTACTGAATTATATGGAATGACTAAAAAAAGAAAAGTGTTAATAGTCTTTAGCTTAAAATTTAGAACTGCACAAGATATAATGTGTTGATTCAAAATGTCCTTTAAATTCGATAAGAAACAAAGTATTTACAATATTGGGCAGATAGCTGTAGGCGGGCAGCCGGGTCAATTACCTACTTTTCTAATCGGTTCTATCTTTTGGTTAGGCCAGAAAATAGTTCAAGATCCAAATAAAGGCATCTTTGATGTAAAAGAAGCGGAAAAAATAATTAATACTATGCAAACACAAAGCGATATTACCGGTGTTCAATTCGCTTTTGATGTTGTTGGAGCAACCGAGCTTGCTTTTGAGAAGTATATAGACTTTATATCAAAACACAGTAATGCACCAATAATGCTCGATGCTATTAGTCCCAAGGTACGCATGGCAGCGGCTAACATTGTAAAAAACATGGGTCTCTCAAACAAATGCATATACGATTCAGTGTACAAGGGTGTCACAGATGCTGAATTGGCAAATTTGAAGGAAAGCGGCATTGAAATGGCGATAGTTCTTGCAGATAACCCGAAAGATAATAGCGCAGAGGGGAAAATAGCTATACTTGAAGAAGCGCTTGCATTAGCTGATAAAGCGGGGATAACCAAACCATTAATCGACACAGCCATTCCTGCATTTGCTCCCGATATGGGTACTGCTGTTAGAGCCATACCTATTATGAAAGAGAAGTATGGTCATCCTGTTGGGCTAGGCAGCGGTAACGTTGTCACAACCATGGGTTGGGTAAAAGCGAACGTTGAAAAACAATTCCGCAAAGGATGCGTAACTGCAACAAACACAATCATGCAAATGGCAGGCGCCAACTACTTGATGTTCGGACCGGCTGAGCAAGCTGAATGGGTCTTCCCAGCAGTTGCAGTGACAGATATTTACATTGCTTCAGCAGCAGCTGATATAGGGACGAGACCTTTAGATGAAATCCACCCAATTTACAAAGCCTTTCTCTAAATTTTATATAGAGTATATTGTACGATAAAGTAATTCTGGTATCGGCTGCTGAACCTTGCTTTCTTCTTGTTTTTTTATATTAGATTTGGTATTGTATGGTATTGGCAATACAGTAAACTATAAGTGTGATGTACCAATAAATATAGCAAGAGGCTAAAACTTGGAAAGCAATTTAGAAAACTCCGAATTAGCTGAAAACCCACAGAAAAAACCAGCCGCCATCGGAAAAACAAATGTTAACAACAGAATTGTTTCAAACCGATTTGATTTTTCATCATCTACTCCCAATACTAAATACTCTTAACGACATACCCACAGAAACCAAAGTTACTGCTTACCCAAAATCAAATATAGACTCAAAATTCAAACCTAATATGGAAAAAATTGAATGAGGAAGTGTTGATATATGTCTTGGTTAAAAGGAATGTTACAAAAGGAGCCACCTGAACCCACAAATCCCTTAGGCATAGTTGTAATAGGTAATCTACAACCCGACATGATGGATACTCCCAAAGAAATGGTTCGAAAAGCTCTCAAACGTGCACAATTTAAAACCGTAGATTTAGGACAAGGTGTTTTGCCAGCAGCTTTTGCTACAAAGGCTAAAGAAGTAAACGCTGACATAATTGTGGTCTCAGTTAACCTAACTCCTGCAAAACAGAACCTAGAAAAACTGATGTCTGCTATTGAAGCAGAGGGTCTAACCGATAAAGTTGTAGTAATGATAGGCGGTGCAGCTGTAAAGAAAGAAGATGCCGATAAGATTGGCGCGTTATTTGGAAAAACAAAAGAAGAAGCTGAAGCGTTAGCAAAGAAAGCTATGGAAGAAAAAAGAGCTAAAAATGAATAAGCCGCAGCATAAGGTTGTATTTAAAGAGAAAATAAACTACTAAATGCTGCGAAACAATTGTTTCGTTGATATTCAAACTGACGTATAGGGCTAAACAGCCCTGCCTATTTTTTCTTATTCTATGCCCTTGCCTTTGACTACCTGAGCTACGATCTTACAGAATCTAACGTTTATCTCTCTTATTGAAGTGTGTATCCGCCGTCGGAAACTATGGTTTGTCCCGTGATGAAGCTGGCTTGGTCACTAGATAGAAACACTATAAGGTTTGCTATGTCTATGGGTTTGCCCATGCGCCCTATAGGAATTGTTTTAATGATTTGTTTATACATAGCTTCGTTTGCTTCTATTCCGCCGACATCAATGGGTCCCGGAGCAACTGCGTTGACGTTGACACCGAACTGCGCCACCTCAAGGGCCAGAGACTTTGTAAAGCCTGCTATGGCTGCTTTGCTTGCCGAGTAATGTACCAGGTTAGTGAACCCAACTACCGCGCCTGCGATGGATGCCAAATTTACAATTTTTCCATATTTGCGTTCAACCATGATTGGTAGAAACGCTTTGGTGCAGTGAAACACACCGTAGAGGTTGATGTGAATGACTTTGCTCCAATCTTCCTCGCTCATTTCCAAGAAGGGTTTCTGAGGATAAATTCCTGCATTGTTAACAAGTACATCGATTTTGTCGAACTTTTGGAGAATTTGAGCTTTAGTCGTTTCGACCTGCTGCGGGTTTGAGACATCGCATTTTATGGCATAAGCCTTTACGTTTAGCGTTTCGATTTCTTTCGCAACTTCAAACACTGAGTCAGCAACGTCGGTGACGATAACTTCTGCACCCGTCCTTGCAAGCGACATAGCAATTTCCTTTCCAATTCCGTGTCCTGCACCCGTTACGAGGGCAACTTTACCTTTCAAATCAAACATAAAAATACCCTAAAAACAAATTAACCTATTCATCTATTTGAGTTTTTACCAGTAGAGCCGATTACGGCTATGTCAATTTTCCGACTACCTTCATTCTTTCCATGATTTCTCCATTGTGCGGCGCAAGCTCCATCTGCTCTGTTAAGTCTTCTCCCGCCATGTGCCCGAGGTGTTCACCCTCTTCCCACTGATAAGATTCTGTAACGTCGTAGACTTTGCCTTGGTAGCCTATGTAAGCTGGTTTGCCGTTTTTGCCGTTATATTCCGCCAGTTCGCTTACTGAAAAATTTTTTGTTTCTGCCATTTGGTTTCGCTTCTCTGTTATGATAAACTTCTTTTTTAACTCATAAATACTTCTGTGATAGCTTGGATGCAGTCACAAGCAAAGGGCTATTTTGGGAATGGTTTAATAGAGTCGTTCCACCTGAAAAAACACTATCTAATGTCTGGAAGAATGAATGTTTTGGCAGACAATACCTCAGCGGTACCCAATCAAGACGCAACCGTTAAAGTCACAAAGAACGGTCCATATATCGTCTCTGGTAGTGTCCCCCTTTATGAGATGATAATTAAATGCGGGAGCGGAAATATACCCTCCGACTGGGTGGTTGGCGAGAAATTCCAGACACCAAAAACCTATGCACTGTGCCGCTGTGGGCATACCAAGACCAAACCGTTTTGTGACGGAACTCATACTAAAGTTAATTTTGACGGCACCGAAACCAGTAACAATAAATCTCATGATGATATGGCCAAAAAAATCGATGGTCCCAACCTCACTCTCAAGGACGCGGAAATTATGTGTGCCTCAGCGCGATTTTGTCACCGAGGCGGTGACATCTGGGATGAAATCCCAAAATCCGAAGACCCAACAGTCAAGCAGAACAGTATTCGAAATGCCTGCGATTGTCCCTCTGGTAGACTGGTAGTTATCGACAAAGAGACAGAGAAACGAATTGAGCCGTCTCTTGAAAAATCCATAGGGTTAATCTTGGATCCGGCAGTAGGCATCGATGGACCAATATGGGTCAGAGGGGGGATTCCAATTTTTTCTGCTGAAGGGAAACTTTATGAGGTTAGAAATCGAGTGACATTGTGTCGCTGCGGTAAATCTTCAAACAAACCTTTTTGTGACAGCAGCCACTACCCTGAAGAATATCAAGAGATGAAACAAAATGAAAAAAACAGATAATCAAAGTGAAGTTGACGTCGATAACCAATTGAAAGCCAAAGAAAAAGCATACGTGCTCTTCTATGCATCATGGTGCCCACATTCTCAGCGCTTCCTACCAATCTTCAACGAATACGCAAAAAGTAATCCTGACGAATGTGTTACCGTTATGATTGATTCTAAGCCTGATTTATGCGAAAAATACTCAATCGACTACTATCCAACGGTGTTGCTATTCAAAAAAGGAGACATAGAGAAAAGGCTTGATGCTACCCCTGGAGTGGGACTCACCGAAGAGCAACTTGAAAAGTTTACAGTAAGCTCATAACCACACTCTGCACAACTCTTTTGCTTAGCTAGTACTTGCGTTCAAAAATCTGGTGCTAATCACATTAAGCTTGGTTTCTTTGTTTCAGCAGCTATTTTGGGGCGCTCAGCATTAATGGCATTTTTGCTCCCCCACGACACCTTGTAATAGTTGTAGCTGCTTCCAAAGAAACCTAATGAAGTGATGCTTTCGAACTTTACTAATTTTTTTGCTCTAATCTAAAACGGTAAGTGATAAAATCATTGATTGGGCAGTAACTCTTGATATTCGGGGTTGACTTCGCCATGTTTGTTTAGCAATATTTTGTTTATTTTCCGCCATTCTTCACTAATGTTTACCCAAATGGGGCCGCCGATGATGCTTTTCTTTACATAGTCGTCGAAGGCTCTTTCACGTTTTAGGGTTCTTGTTTTCCAGTCCACACTGATTAAGTTGGATCGTCGTAGATACTGGATGTTTCGGGCCATCTGGTTTGAGTTTATTGGGTAAGCAATTGCACTGTTTAGGTCATCGGATAAGGATTCGATTGAAAATTCGTCTTCGGCACGTAGGCTTATTGCTGCAATCATATCCTGCATCAGCTTTGCGGTTCGAGTAACATAGAAGGCGCGTTTAGGTATTAGTACCTGTTCAATTCGGTAGGCATTTCGCTTGTAGAACCAACCTTTTACCAATTCAGCCACGGCCACATAGGCTAATAGCAGAAGTGCTAATGCAGCGTAAAACAATAATGGAGGCGCCACAAATCCAAAGATTTCACCGAGAGGAGTAAAAGGCACTATTAGAGCGAATGTGACAATAGCTATGCTGCTTATTACAAGGTATTTACTTGGCTTACTCTTCCAGAAGGGTCGGCGGCGGGTTCTGATGACGAAAACTACCACGATTTGTGAAACTAACGATTCGATGAACCATGCTGTCTGGAATAAGTGCTCGGGATAGTTAGGATTAGTCAACAGAGTGACGGCGGGTATTATGGGTATGAAGACAAAGAGCATAGTGAAGAATGTTATGAAGTCAAAGAGAGAACTGACTGGACCCAGCGAAATCATGAATTTTCGTATGAAGGTGATGTCCCAGCGTTTGGGTCGCTCAACGTATTCGTCGTCGACCCGGTCGGTTGTGATTGTGGACTGAGAAAAGTCGTATAGTAAGTTGTTTAGAAGGATCTGTACTGGCAGCATGGGTAAGAAGGGCAAGAATATGGCGGCGCCTGCAACACTGAACATGTTACCAAAATTTGAGCTGACACCTATCATGATGTATTTCATGGTGTTGCCAAAGGTTTTTCTTCCCTCCAACACTCCCTCTGCCAGTACGGTGAGGTCGTTTCTGGAGAGGATAATATCTGCTGATTCTCTAGCTACGTCTACGGCGTTGTCTACCGATACTCCCACATCGCAGGTTTTTAGTGACGGGGCATCATTGATTCCGTCGCCCATGTAGCCGACGACATGTCCGTTTTTCTTTAGTAGCGTTATGATGCGGTCTTTCTGCACGGGGTTGACACGGCAGAATACGTTGGCTTCCTCCACTATAGCCATAAGCGCCTCGTCTGTTATGTTTGCTATATCGTTGCCCAACGCTACGCCTTTGATTTCAAAGTCCAGTTCTTCACAGACCTTCCGAGTTACCAATTCGTTGTCGCCTGTTAGCACTTTAAGTTCTATGCCTGCTTTAGCCAGTAGTTGAAGGGACTGTTTAGCGGTTTCTTTAGGCGGGTCAAGGAATGCAACAAAGCCCAGGAAGACCATTTCGTTTTCGTCGTTGATAGAGTAAACGGCTTTGTCTTCTTTAATTCGCTTATATGCAATACTTAAAACTCGGAGTCCTTCCATACTGTAATCATGGTATTTCTGCTCAATTCTTTTGCGTGTTTCCTCGTTGAGGTCAGCGATTACTCTGCCCAGTTCATAGTAAGAACAGACTTTGAGAATTTCTTCAGGTGCACCTTTTACGACAAAAAACCTTTGACCCTCACTTTCAACAACAACAGAAACCCGTCTTCTGATGAAATCAAAAGGAACTTCATCAATTTTCTGGTATGTTGATGTGTCGACTTCTTTGTGTTTGAGAATAGCTTCGTCAAGAGGACTTTTTAAACCAGTTTGGAAGTTGCTGTTTAAGAAAGAATAGAGAAATACTTTCTCGTCCTCAATCCCTTCCATATCCACGTTTAAGATAAGTTTAATGCGGTTTTCAGTTAGTGTTCCCGTTTTGTCGGTACAAAGTACGTTCATGCTGCCAAAGTTCTCTATGGCAGAAAGTCGCTTCACGATTACGCCTTTTTTGGACATTGCCATGGCGCCACGGGAAAGGTTGATAGTTATGATCATGGGCAAAAGCTCTGGCGTTAAGCCAACCGCTAATGCTACAGCGAAAAGCAAAGCTTCAACCACTCCCTTATCGGTTGGGTTACGAAGGGAGATTGTGAGGAAAACAAAGATAACTAAGAGGAAAGTGACCTGCATGATAAGAAAACCGAAACTTTTGATGCCGCGTTCAAACTCAGTTTCAGGCGATTTCTCAATGAGTTTTCTGGCAATTTTGCCATATTCTGTTGCGCTACCAGTTTTTACAACGACGGCAGTTGCGGAGCCACTTACAACTGAGGTACCCATGAAACAGTAGTTGTTCCACTCGATTAGCGCCCCTTCTTTACCCTTCCCCATGTTAGATGATTTTTCGACTGGGAAAGATTCCCCGGTTAATGCAGACTGGTTAATGAAGAGGTCTTTGGCACTGATAACCCGGGCGTCGGCGGGGGAGATGTCTCCTGCCGATAGGTAAACTACGTCTCCTGGGACGATTTCGGGTAGTTTTATTTCAGTTTTTTTTCCATCTCTAAGTACGGTGGCTGTTGAGGTGACTTTCTGTTTCAGCAACTGAGCTGCTTTTTCTGCTTTACTTTCTTGAAAATAATCAAGTACAACGCTAACAAAGATTATGGTTAATATGATTGAGGCGTTGGCGTATTCCCTTAGAAACCCCGAGATGACCCCTGCGATTAAGAGTATAATTACTAAAGGGCTTTTGAAATGTGAAAGGAACTCTTTGATTGCAGAGTGTTTGTGTACTCGGGCTAATTCGTTGGGACCGTAAACTTCAAGGCGTTCTGCAGCTTGCTCTGAGCTAAGTCCTTGCTGGGATGTTTTTAGGCGACTTAAGAGTTCATCGATTGGGATGCTCACGAGTTCTTCGCTGCTTCCGGCTGACTTCATGTTGGCAACTGCTGTACCGTTCATATTGTTGTTGCCGTTTTGAATTGGTTTAGCCATGAAGCCCGCGACCTTAAACCCTACTTAGTTCACGTTTCGCTTAAAGGGCTTTCTCAGCGGCGATGCCGCGAAATCCCTAAAAGCCTCAAAGAACTGCATCCTTTATTGTTTATTTAGCAGTTTAAAGGTTAATAGGTAGCTGTTGACCGCTACAGGCTTATTTTTGTTTTTTCGGCAGTAAATCATTCAAATTGCATACTTTAGCCTGGCAAGTCTTGTTACGAACCTCGCAAACCTTTGGCAAGAGATGTTGGTGGCAAATGGGTTTTTCTGGATTTTAGCAACGTGCTGAGAGTCGCTCGTTTTTTGAAAAAGAATTAGGTGCTTTTGAAATGAGTAGCCTATTTCCATTTGGTCAAGATTTCTTCCCGCTGGAAAATGGCTTTGCTCAAATAGAACAGCCCTACATCCGTAGCGGCTATTCCCACGGTCACAATTAGCGCGAGCCAAAGTGAAGCCGTAGAGAAGATTGAGCCGAAGAGCACTAATAGAATCACAGGTAAAACCACTATTCCGCCTAATTGTTGTGCAGCTCTGACGTCACTTACTCTTGAGGACACTATAACGTTAGCTAAGACGCTCATAATGCATCCTAACGGTGTTATAGCAAATGTTAGCAGCGCCCAATATAGGTTGGGTATAAGGTAGATTCCAATTGTGTTGTAGGACCAGAAGTCAATTATGGGAACAAATATTGCGACGGCGATGTATGTGACTAACATGCATGGCAGAAATGCAGCTAAACATTTACCCAGCAAGAGTTCACCATCAGTTGTCGGTGTTGCAAGCAGGGGCTCTAGGCTTTTTTCAATTTTTTCGCCAACTATGCTATAAGATGCAATTATTGAGGGTAATATGACAGGCACGAGAACGAGATACATGGAGGATATGCTTCCAATTTGAATGACTGTCTGGTAGAGTTCTTCTGCGGTCATTTGATTGGCGGCAGCTGTTATGCCCTGAGTTAGAGCCAGCGGCAAAACTATACCTAGTATTATGGGCATGGCGATTAGGGAGTAGAATACATATTTGTTTCGTCTAATTACGCTTAGATCTTTTTTAGTTACTATCCATGCTTTAGTAAATCTCATTGTTCTGGAACCTCCCGAATTAACTTCAAGTAAACATCCTCAAGTGTAGACCTGAGCTCCGTCACGTACTGCACGTTGCCACCTGCTAACACAATTGTTCGCACTACCTCAGGATTATCCCTATCGGGATTCTCCATATCCAATATGAGCTTATTATCGCTGATACGCACGGTTTTAACGAAGACAAGTTTCTGTACTGCAGATACAACTTTGTCGGAGATAGCTGTGAGGTGCACGATGGTTTTTCGGCTGTATAGGCTGCGCTCAAGGTTTTTTGGGGAATCGACGGCGACAAGTTTGCCTTTAAGTATAGCAATCCGGTCGCATAGCCGTTCGGCTTCGTCGAGGTTATGGGTGTTCAGGAATATGGTGCGTTTTTCTTCTTTGAGTTGTACTATGAAATCACGAACAGTTTTGGAGGCTTCAGGGTCAAGGTTTGCTGTAGGTTCGTCTAAAAATACTACTTGGGGGTCATGGATTAGGGCGCGGGCTATGGCAATTTTCTGTTTCATTCCTTTGCTGAATCCTGCGATAGCATCTTCCCTGCGCTCCCAAATCCCCAACGCCTTTAGCAAGCGCTCAATGTTTTTGGCACGTGTAGAATCGGGGACTTCATAAAGCTGGCCATAGAAGTCAAGGTTGCGATAGGCACTTAAGCTTTCATATAAGCCTACGTTTTCTGGTAGGAAGCCTACTATTTTGCGGATTTTGAGGCAATCATTAGGATTGCTTATGCTGTAGCCGCCTATGGATGCTTCGCCGCTTGTTTTGCCGATTAAGCAGCAGAGCATGCGCACGGTGGTGGTTTTTCCTGCACCGTTTGGGCCTAAAAAGCCAAATACTTCTCCTTTTTCAACATGTAGATTTAGATTGTCTACTGCTGTCAGGTTGCCGAATGTTCGGGTGAGGTTGTTGGTATCTATCATGTTGTTCCTGTCCGCATGTGAGGTTACTTTATTGAGGCTTTATGTGGAATAAGTATTTAAGGAAGACGAAACCGTTTTCGTGTTGTGAAACTCCTTAAGGTACTTGACCAAGAAGGCGCAAACCTAGTCGCCGACCCCACAAACCAGATTATCCTGCGAGAACTTGTAACTGCCCCCCACTCAATCTCCGAACTCGCCGCCCAACTCAAACTACCAACCCTAAACGTTTGGAGACGCATGCAAAAACTCAAGAAAGCAAACATAGTCGAAGTTACCGAAATCAAAAAAGTCGGTAACCTAGAAAAGAAACTCTACCGTTCTACAGCCACATGGTTCACGCCCCAACAATACTTCAACTTCAGCGCCAAGGACAAAAACCTCAAACAGGCATTTGAAATATACTCAGACATTCAAAAAAGCATGATGGCAAAAACTTTGACCTTCAGAGACGTCCCGAAAGACGCTGACCCCATTGATTATTCACTCTATGTAAACATGCAGGTGTTTGCTGAAATATGTGGAAGACCTGAAACACATACAAAAATAGCCAAACTCGAAGAGGCGTTAGCTAAATTTAGGCAGACGAGAAGTTACCTCTAAGTCTGTTGATACTTCCTTTCTTCAATGCGCTTATGATATAACTATTCCTATGATAAGGTCATAGCTTGACCTATTTTTGCTACCTCCCATATTTGATTAGTTTTTGTGGTAGGTTGTCATTAAGCTTGTTTTGCTGCATGCAGGCATCTCAACTGCAATATTAATCCTGCGTCTATCACCCAATCATTCCCTGCATTAGGGAAGACATCTTTACATGTAACCCCAATCACCGCGCAAATTACCCTCTGAAATAACAGCAACCAAAATTACGGCAACAAATAGCAATCAATGAGTTATCGAACGCATCACTAAGTGTTTATGACTTCTATACCCTTAGTTATAATTAGCTACTTTTTTCGTACTTTGACTCTTCGATACGCTTCTGTTCTATTTCTTCATCAGTTAACTCTGGCGTTGGTGCCGGTTTAATCTGCTTTTCGGGAGGCCATGTAATGGGCTCTTTGACGGATGAGTAAATGTTTAACCAACTTCTCTTTCCGCAGGCTGGGCATTTCACGTAATGCAACGGTCCAATATGCGGTGCTAAAACTGCACCCATCCCCTGCTCAAAGACAGCCATGCATTTTTTACATTTTATTCTAGTCATTCCCGATCGCTATTGGGTTATGTTATTAAATATTAAAACGTTTCAAGCGATGAAGACGAAAAACAACGTTAATTTCACTCAAGCTTTTACATGCAAGCTTTTTTAGAAGCACTTCGATAAACTCTGGTATGTCTGCTAACTTGATGTGGCATAGACAAACTTTGTCAAATGGTTTAACCGTGCTGCTTTACCCTCGGCAGTGTGCAAACACCGCGCAGCTATCGATTGCTGTTGAATATGGCTCAAATCAAGAACAAAAAAAGGAGGTTGGAATAGCTCATTTTCTTGAACACATGCTGGCAGGAGGCTCAGACACGCGTATTCAGCGGTCAAGAAGTATAGAAGACTCTGGCGGCGTATTGGATTTTTATACTGACCGAGAACACGCATTAGGAACAATGGATGTCTTGCCCCAGAAACTAACCAGCGCCTCAAAAATACTATCAGAACTGTTTTTCGACGATGGATTTGATGAGGGCAAGTTTGAGTTGGAACGCAAAATAATCTTGAACGAACTTGCCGAAGTTGCAGATGACCCCGCGGTGAAGGTGGAAGAGTTACTCCTCAAGAGCCTCTTCAGAGAACATCCAATTAAACGCCCAGTCGGTGGATACCCCACAAACGTAAAACGCTTAACACTGAACCAGCTAAAGCAGGCGCATAACCTAAATTATATACCACAGAACATGATTTTGGTTTTAACAGGAAAATTTTCAAAAGGAGATATGGACCGCCTTCTCGAGGATTTCGAGAAAAGAAATTGTGAAAATAAACTTGTAAAGAAGAACTTTGCTCTTGAGGGGTTTAAACCAGAAAGATTGGTTGTTGAAGAAAAAGCAGGGATAAAACAAACTTACCTAAGCATTGGCGGTCGGACTGTATGCTCTAGTCACAAGGACTCGGCTGCGCTAGATTTGATTGGGACGCTGCTTGGCGGCGGTACAAGTTCGAGACTCTTCATTGAGTTACGCGAAAAATACGCTATAACCTACGATGTAGCAGCCGCTCACTGTAAGGGTTCAGATTTTGGCTATTTTAGCGTGAACTGTGCAGTTGGCAATAGAAAAATAGACAAAGCAAGAAAGCTTATCTTAAAAGAATTAGCGGATTTGGGGGCTCAAAATATTTTGGTAGATGAACTGGAGCGAGCCAAACAGATTATGTTGGGCGGAGTCTTGAGAGGTATGGATGACCCACGAGATACCACCGAAATAATCACTTATATGGAAATTCAGTTTAGGCGGGCGTCTGCGCTGCAAGATTATGTTACGAAAATCAAGTCGGTTACAAGTGAGGACATCCGAGCAGTTGCCAACCTGTACCTGGATGAAAGTTGTCTATGCTCAGCAATTATTAATCCGATAAAGTAGCCTGGGACTGATCCCTGGACAGTATGGGCACTAAGCGACAAAGACGGATCACGAGGTCAGCTATTATGGCTCAAGGATTACCCAGCGCCAGCAGGCGACATAGGCTTAACCTTTGGACCCACTAGACCCAGTCAACAGAGTTTGGACGATGGCTGAAGCAGAAACCTTCCAATGGAGAGGCTTTAGCGTAGATACAGGAGCCCCACTTTGGGGACCAACCAACATTGAGATGCGAGATATGCAATACTTTAGCAGCGGTTCAGGTGCAGGTCAAAGAGCAGTCACAGCATACGGCAATCTCTACACGCAAGGATATGGCGGTGAAATGTTCTGTATCGACACCCACAACGGTGAATTGGTCTGGAAATACAACGACACCTACACTGGTCTTCAATCGCCATGGGGATATGTTCCATTGTTGTTGGCAACTATTGCTGATGGGAAGGTTTATGCTTTCAACAATGAGCACTCACCTAACTCGCCACTCTACAGAGGCTATCAAGTGCACTGCATTAACGCAACAACCGGTGAGGGCATTTGGAAGATGGATGGATGGGCAGGAACCATTGGCGGTCACGGTGTATCAACAAGCATACTAGCAGATGGATATTTTGTGTACTATAACTTCTATGACAACCAAATTTACTCGGTGGGCAAGGGTCCAAGTGAAACCACAGTTGCAGCATCGCCTCAAATTACAACCGAAGGTAATAGTGTTATGATTTCCGGAACGGTCATGGATATTTCTTCTGGCACAAATCAGGCTGAGCAGGCTGCTCGTTTTCCAAAAGGTGTTCCAGCTATGTCTGATGTAGACATGAGCACCTGGATGGAATACGTCTACATGCAAAAACCACGCCCAACCGACGTGACAGGTGTACCAGTTACGCTAAGCGTTGTTGACTCTAACGGGAACTACCGTACTATCGGAACAACCACAACAGATATCGATGGCTTCTATAGCTTTGAATGGGCTCCAGACATTACCGGTAAATACACTGTTTATGCTAACTTTGACGGTTCTGAATCCTATTGGCCTTCACATGCAGTAGGTGCTTTTGCGGTTGATACAGTTGATGCAACAATGCCTCCCTCTGAAGAATCAAATACAGTTTCTATGGCTGATCAGTACTTCATCCCCTTAGCTGTTGGTATGATCTTGGCAATAGTCATAATCGGGCTGTTGCTTGCATTTGTAATGCGAAGACGCTAAAACAAACAACTACCCTTCCTTTTTTATTTTAAAGATTAGAGTCCAATATATGATACGCCGATAAGAAAACCTCTCCAGCATCGTGAACGTGAATATGTATTTTTAGAATTGCTTAGTTATGGAGCAAAACCGATGTGCCTATGACCAATATCGCGACCCAGACCCTCTGCATCTCTGTTTTGCATTTAGAAGTCCGGGAAATTATTTTGAATTTTAAGAAGTAATGTTTTTCTTTTTTTATTGCGATATAACTCAAAATCTTTTTTTTATCTTTATATGCTAAATCACCTGAGAAATGTTTGAACATTTGGAAATTTCTTGCTCTGGATACTTCTTGCTTCTGTTTGATAGAACAATTTCAGACGAAGAAGGCTATGTAGCTGGCTATTCCGAATATCAGTGATATTGCCCAAGAAAAAATTGTTATGTCCATTATCCTCTTTCTTCCAAAGCAAGGCTTAACATTGGATAATTTAGGAACCCATGCTAAAACAAGATACAGACCTAACACCAGTGAAAGAGCACCGCTTATAATGTGAACCCACAATGTTTGTACTCCAACTAGCATGGTTTCAGTTGTTAGAAAAGTAAAACCGCCAACAAATGAAGGTCCCATAGCGATCAAGAAAGTTAAAAAATGAAGAAAAACTGCAACACCCATCATTGAGCCATGATTCTTGAATTTTCCTTTAGTTTTGAATACCAACGCTATAATAACTAGAAAAAAAGCTGTTATCTGAACTAAAAGGTTCAAGTCTGTAATCCACAAGGCGTTTGTCCCAAAAAATCCCATCAAGACTTCTCTCACCGTTAATTTACTATATTTTTAGATTTAAAAAACTTCTGCTACAAAAAATTTTTGATAAAGCAAAATCTCAAAATATTATCGGAATAGGAAAAGGTAGCGCGCCCAATTTAGTCTATACTCTGAGCAGCAGCAAGATAATTCTACCTTATGATACTGCCGATTCCAAATGCAAGAAAGATTAAAATGAAAAACTCAAGGGATAATTTCGGCTCCATTGTATTTTTTGTAATCAAAGTCTTGCAGCTTGATCTTGCCGTTTTTTATTAATTGTTGGATTAGAGGAATTTGGCTCTGGACAGATTTGATTAGTTCATTGACGGTATGGCAAACTTTTTTGTAAGCTTCGTCCGTCCACCGCTTGGTAATGTTTGTATAGAGGCACCGTCCCCCGCAAACACCCAGAATTGGGCATTCAACGCATGGTTTTTGGTTAACAAAGAGTTTTTTGAGTTGTAGCGGGTTTGCGTCTTTTATGTGTCCCAGATAGTATGCTTTCATTCCCCACATGGTTGGGCAAGGGATAATGTTAGCCATCGGTTTGGATGGCGTAGTTTATCCAGCCGCTTCCACACCGCATCAAAGAATTATTCTCTTCATTTAAGAGCGAATTTGCGATGCCAAGCAATGGGTAGAGCTTCAAAACCTTGCCTTGCTGCTCCATTTGATCAACCCAGAAGCGGACAAGAGCGTCAACGCCGGGGATATAGCTGTTTTTGGTCCAGTCTTCAAAGTTGCGTCGCTGGTAATCGTTGCCCCAAAAGCCTGCGTTCAATTGCCAATGAACTGAAGAAAAAGAGAATTCATCGTTGCAAAGCAGCCACTTAACCTGTTTTTCTATTTCTGTTTGCTCCATAATCGTCATCCGCGCAATCAACTCACCAGCATAGCCGTTTTGTTTGATGAGTTTTAGGTTGTCTATGACTTTGCGGAAAGTTCCTTTTCCTCGATAGTGGTCGGTTATTGATTCGTCTCCATCGATGGAGACCAACAGAGTGTCAAAGCGGTTGACATATTCATGTTCGAGTTTATCGAGCAATAATCCGTTGGTCTGCATCATATACGCTTTGGCCTGAACTTTATCCATTATTTCGCGAACTTTACCTATTTGCATAAGGGGTTCGCCCCCATAGAACGTTAAGACACATTCAGGATCTTGACGACAAAACCCATCAAGCAACTCTACATCGTAGTTAATTTTGCGCGGCAATTCATAGTCGACTTCAAGGTCATCGCCAAACTCCTCATCGAAGTCATCCAAACTCTCCCCGAAACAATACTTGCATTGAAGGTTACATTCAGATGTGAGGATTACGTGAAAGAACATAGTATAGTAGTGCATTAATCCGGTTTAATATCATTTTTCCGTTATCCTCTTCTTTTTGAGTACAATATTTTCGAAATACTCTCTTTAACTATTCATAAGCAAAGAAGGTTTTATTATATATTCCAATTCTCAGAATTTCATTTATATCGAGGTGTACCTCTCATTTTTGCAAAGTTTAGATTATTCGGTGTAGAATTTGGGCGGTCTTTCTAAAAATCAAAAGAAGATATTAGGGATATTGGAAATAAGACCTGACATGACTACCAAGGAAATTTCTGAAATGATTTTTGGCAGAATCGTTGAATACAAATCAAAAGAATACGCTTCAGTGTACCGAAGTGTAGTTTCTTTAGAAAAGCAGGGTTATATCCAACGTGTTCAGGTTCAACTTCGCTGGCGAAAGTCCGAGAAAAAGATGAAAGTCAAAGCTGTTCCAATCTTCTGAGCCTTTTATGTTGGTTGGCTTTAATTCTATTTTGAGTCAGGATATCCTGATTTGCAGGTTCTAATCGATTCAATAATATTTTTCTGCTAACTCTCGGGCTTTTTTATCCTCAGGGCTTTCTTCATTTTTCTCTGATGTGTCTTGGGTTTGACCTTCATTTTTGTCTGGTTTTTTTTGTTTTCCTGTTTTCTCTTTTTCAGCGATTTTTTTTGCTTTTTCAATGTAATTGCTAAGGTCCCGTTCTTTCAAAGCCTTCTCGGGTAAAGTTTCAGGAGCATACATCAATGGGATGACAGCCACAAATAGGAAGAAACTTGCTATAGTGAAAGCTGTGGCTAATGGAATATTATTTGCGTAGGGTTCAATTAAGACAGATAAGAAACTGGCGAGAAGAAACGGAATACCGCCTAACGCATAGAATTTTTCTTTTACATAGTTTTCTCCGAGATCTCCCCAAATAACCGTAAAGAAAACTGAAAAAAGCAAACCCCATGTTATACCATCCAGGGTCAAGAAAATGTATGATAAAAGTAACGAATATTCAGGAATTGGAAATGCACTCAGTGTGGCATATTCAATACCCAGCATAACAAAACCAGCGATAACAACACGCTTTCTTCCCCAAATATCCGCTGCAAAACCTCCTATAAACGCAAAAATCCCAATAAAAGCAAACTCTGCGACTTGAACCAAAATAAATTGATCCGTACCGAAGAAATTCTCTAACATCGGTGCTTCTGCAAAGTTAATGAGCGAGAACATCACCCAAGGTACAAAGTACAATAATATGCCTTTATTGCGAATCAATGTCAAATAACTAGGAGATTTCTGTGTTTCAATCTTCTCATTCTTTTTATTGAAAAAAAGAAAGAAAACTCCGCCGCTAAGTCTCCAGATAGTCAGTATTATAATTGCACCGAAGGTACCCAGCATATTTGTTAGGAAACCAAGGATCAAAACTGTGAATCCAACAGTGCTCCAGATTATTCCACCTATTAGACCCCTTTTTTTAATAGATATTGACTTTGCAAAATAACTCAAACAAGAAGGGAGTCCCAATCCTACCGAAACCCCCAAGAAAGAGACAATTAGTAAATTAACTATGATGTTATTGGTTGAGATCATTGTCAGAAGAAAAGTTGCTATAACTCCTAAGAATAACCAGGTTCTTAGCAGACTATCGCGGGACCGGTTTGTTACTTTTGAACCAATAATTGCAGTTGTTGCTACACCTAAAAAGAAAGCTGCGAACAAATAGAGACTTTGATTTTTAAGTGAATCCTGAGTAATTACTGTGTTGAGCGTAATATACACAAGTAGATACCACACGAAGGTGTTGAGCACTAAAGAGAAAGCTGGCGCTGTCTCTTTTTTAAATATTCTACTCTTAAGTACCCGATTTGAAATCATTTCAATATTCTGGTATAAAATGTACACTTAAAGGATAAAACCTTTGTTAATCCATGATTCTGTATTTCTGTTTAACACAAAAATTTAATAGTAGATATGTTCTACAATTGTACAGAGGAGAAAGGAAATGAAGGCAAAGAAAAGTAAAGAAGTCCCCGTTAGAGTAGTGGGATAAGGCTATAAGTCTTCAAGCATAAAAGAAATTATTGCTTGGAATTTGCCCATCGGCTTCTTCGTTGGAAGTTTATTGAGAAGGTCAAGACCTTCGCCAATAAGGAGCTGCATCCTTTTTTTCATTTCAATAACAGGTTCAGAATCCAAAGTTAAATCAACCAATTTAGAAACTCTTGATTTGGTTATTTTCGTCTTAGATAGGATTGAATTAATTTCTGATTGCATACTACTTTTTTGCATAACCAACAATAAGGGTAAAGGTAAATCATTAATAGGCAATCGTTGACGGAGTTCTTCAATATCAAAAATATCAACAAGCTCATCTCTTAGTAACACCAAAATTCCCAATATTCTGCCAACTCTCGCAAACAATTCTATCTCCGAATCATTTGCTCCTCCAAAAATCGCCCCAAGTGTAATATCAACTTCCATTGCTGCAGCTTTCATTTCAACAATCTTGAGGTATTCATTTTGACTAAACTCCTTTTTCTTTTTAAGGCAGATCTCAAGGGAATGTGCATTACCCACTTCAAATAAAAGTTTCTTAGTGAGTTCAAGGATTTTCACAGCTTTTTCTTTAGGAAAAACAGTTATCGAACTCGCCAATAGCGTCATACCTTCGATTAGGAACGCATTCCCTAAAAGAAGAGCAAAATCTTCACCATACTTACCATAAACGGTGGGTATTTTATTTTTTATTTTTGTTTTATCTACTATATCATCATGAATATCAAACGCAGCTGTCATCAAAGCTATTGCTGCTTGGCCATTAACTGTATCATCTATGTTTCCTCCAGCAGCTTCACACGCCATTGCAAATAAACCCGGATGAGTCGAATCAACCCAATTTTGGGTATAATGTTCCAATGCTTCATGTAGCTCAAGAGGCTCCATTTTCTCAGCTAAAAGTATCTGTTTTGCCAATTTAAGCCCTTTTTCACTATCTTTTCTCAGGGTCTTAACAATTTCTGTTCCTTTCTTGTCTGGCATAATATTCTTATCGTTTCTTGTTGGTTTAAATATTACTCAACTTCAGTCGTTATTTTGTTTGAGTTGGCGACTATGTTCTCACTTAGGGGAAAACTCTTAATAGACAACTTAGGCATTCAACAGTTTTATGAGCAGCCTAAAGCAAATGGAGCAGAAATGGCAAAAGCGATGGGAAAATGCCCATCTTTTCGAAGCCGACCCTGACCCCAAACGCGAAAAAAAAATGGTTACTTTCCCTTTCCCATACATGAACGGTCCGCTTCATGTTGGACACACTTTCACTGCATCGCGTGTAGATGCTTACGCTCGCTTCAAACGAATGCAAGGCTATAATGTTCTCTGGCCCTGGAGTTGGCACTGGACAGGTCAACCACTGCTCGGAGCCAGCCAGCGCTTGGCAAGGGGCGATGAAGCCTACATCCGCGTCTTACGTGAGATGGATGGCGTACCCGAGGAAGAACTAAAAAAATTCGTTGACCCCTTCTATATGGCTCAATATTACACTAACGAAGGCCGCTCTGCAGCGAAAGGTATAGGATTCTCTGTAGACTGGCGCCGAGAATTTACTACGGTGATGCCGACTTTTCAGAAGTTTATTGAGTGGCAATACAAGAACCTTCGAGAAAAAGGTTACGTTACCCGCGGAACCCACCCAGTCGTATGGTGCCCCAAAGACCAATCCCCAACCGGTGACCATGACCGCCAAAGCGGTGAAGGCGTTACCCCCGAAGTTTACACGCTAATCAAGTACCGTTTGGACGAAAATACTTTTTTGCCGGCGGCGACTTTTCGCCCCGAAACCGTCTATGGCATCACCAATATGTGGATCAACCCAGACGTAACATACGTCGAAGCCACAGTTAACGACGAATGCTGGATTGTCAGTCAGGAAGCGGCCGAGAAACTTAAAGATCAAGAAAAAAAAGTTACAGTCAAACGCAGCTTCAAAGGTAGCGAACTCGTTGGCAGAACCTTCACAAATCCCGTCACAAAACTCAAATTCCCAATTCTACCGGGCTGGTTCGTTGACCCCAAAACCGCAACTGGCGTTGTCTATAGTGTCCCTGCTCACGCTCCTTACGATTACTTAGCACTGCGAGATTTACAGCAGAAGCCCGAGGTGCTTGCCCAATTCGGTATAGACCCAGCCTCAGTGCAGGCAATAAAGCCAATATCCATTATCAAAGTTGAGGGCTTTGGCGATTATCCAGCAGTAGAAATCGTTGAAAAGATGGGCATAGCGAATCAGAATGACGCCAAAGCTGAACAAGCCACAAAAGAGCTCTACAAAAAGGAGTTCCACGGTGGCACGCTGAAAGCCAATTGCGGTCAATACGCTGGCAAGTCAATCAGAGAAGCCAAAGATATCCTTATTGCTGACTTTAAAGAGCTTGGCTTTGCCGACTCCATCTATGACCTTTCAGAATCAGTAGTTTGCCGATGCATGACAGAGTGTAACGTAAAAATTCTCTCTGATCAATGGTTCCTCGACTACTCCGACCCCAAATGGAAAGAGCTCGCTCATCAGGTTATAACGCAACTGACTATTTACCCTGACTCTGCCAAGCCATGGTTCAATACAGTAATTGATTGGCTAAGGGAATGGGCTTGTGCACGAACTACGGGTTTTGGTACCCCACTTCCATGGGGTAAGGGCTGGATAATTGAAACACTCAGTGACAGCACGGTTTACATGGCGTTTTATACCATAAACAAACACATTAAGGAGAACAACATAAAAGCAGAATCTCTCACGCCTGACATGTTTGATTACGTGTTTTTCGGCAAAGGTAATGCCGCTGAGCTATCAAAAACAATCGGCATCGAAGCCGCTTTGCTTGACTCAATGCGCTCGGAGTTCCTCTACTGGTACCCATTTGACCTACGTAACTCCGCTAAAGAACTCGTTCCCAACCACTTATCTTTCTGCATTTTTCACCATGCCGCCCTCTTTCCACCAGAACACTGGCCACGCGCCATTGGCGTAAACGGCATGCTCATGATAGAAGGACACGGCATGCATAAGAGCAAAGGCAACTTCATAACCCTCAAAGGTGCTGTGGAGAAGTACGGTGCAGACGCCACACGATGCGGCCTTTTACTAGGTGCTGAAGGTATGGATGACCCTGACTGGCGAGCCGAAAACGTGAGTGACCTAAAAACCAAGTTTGAGAGTCTGATGGGGTTTGTAGTTGCAATAATTGCATCCGTCAAAAACGAAGAGGACACAGCTCTTGAGCGCTGGCTTACAGGTAGGATGCAGCGTCGCATAAAAGAAGTCACCGCCGCTCTTGATGAGCTTAAAACACGCACTGCACTACAAACGGCGTTGTTTGAGATATGGAATGACCTACGATGGTATATTCAGCGGAAAGGCAACACCCAAGCCAAGGCCCTGGGTGAAGCGGTGAAAGTTTGGCTTAAGCTGCTTGCGCCATATGCGCCCTTTATGTGCGAGGAGCTCTGGAGTCAGACGGGTGAGGGAGGTTTCATCAGTGTTGCCAGCTGGCCAGTTTTCGATGCCGCCAAAGTAGATGTTGCTGCAGAGGAGCAGGAAAACCTTGTTACCGACGTTATAGCTGACACCAACAACATCCTTAAAGCAATGAAAATCGCCCCCAAACATATCTGCTATTATACTGCTGCGCCCTGGAAGTGGCAGGTATACCTCAAAATTCTCGAAAAAACAATTTCGGGCGAAGCCAAAATCAACGAACTAATGAAGGAATTCGCTACAGACCCAAACCTAAAGCCCTACATGAAAGACATCGCACCAATGGTGCCCCGAATCATCAAGGCGCTCACCAAAGTTTCGGGCGAACGCAAAGTTAACCTGCAAAAAATCCGGGATATTGATGAAAAGGCGATTTTGGATGGTGCAATTGTCTTCCTAAAAGAACGTTTCAGCTCAGAAATAGCTGTCTACAGCGAAACAAACGAGAACCGCTTTGACCCCAAACACCGCGCTACCATGGCAATGCCCCACCAACCTGCAATATTCATCGAATAATTTTTTCTTTTTTGTTACTCCACTTTTTGTAAGGGCTCATTTTTTGTGATAATTTTAATATTAACTGTTTTTGTGATAAATCAACTGCATAGATTAATGGTCACTAGCGCAATCGAAGTTGCTGCTAATGCATTAGAACTGAAAAAGGATGAATAATGGTGAATTTAACAGCCTGGCTATATAAGTTACCAAAGCTGTTGGTAGTATAAACCGTTAGAGTATACTTATCTGGTTAGGTCGATCACCTATATGCTATTCTAAGAAGTCTTTGAGGGGGTAACTTATTTTGTATCAAATAGTGCATTGTTGTCATAATTTGAGCTATAAATGTCACAAAACTTATTACCGACCTTATGCTATTTTGTTTGTGTAGGTCAGGGAGCAAGCTTTAGATGCAATGCATTGAGGCACAGATGCGCGCTGATTAAAACAGCGAAAAGTTGGTGCGCGACTAAGACTTTGCCTCTTTGGGCTGCACATTGTACTGTGTTGAAGCATCTAAGAGTGATGTAGCAGATTCGCAACGGCGTAAAGAATCTGCGATTAGGACGCTGCTTGGATGGGCCGTGTTCAGCAATAAGGCTCAGACCTGACCTATAAATAAATTGAGTGGAGATAAAAGTAAATCGGATAAACCGTTAACTTTCCACTTTTTTGTTATTCTCTTTAGGTCGAAATTGGTACTCACTGTTTTCTACTGACTTCTCATGAAGGCTCCAGAAACTCTTGGAGAAGAAAAAACTCACAAACTTCCAAAAACCTTTCGTCAACTGGAATAAACCCGTAACCCAAACAATCGACCCCAAAAGTGTCTATCAAATGTATAGATACGGCTAGAATAGAGATAAGAGACTATCTGCACATGTTGACTTGAAAGCTTGGTCCGGAGCTAAAGGTTTAAGTGCAACATTATTGCTTATTCTGGAAAAGGTATAAAATATGCCAACTCACGGTTCGCTCTCAAAAGCTGGAAAAGTAAGGACACAAACCCCAAAAGTCCAAGCTCAAGAACATACATCTCCAAGCCCAAAAAACCGCAGCAGAAGAAACTATGAAAAGCGTGTGATTCTGCAACGTAAAGCCGGGCAAAACTGGATGTAATGTCCTTCACTGTTTTTCATTTTTAGGTTTCGTGCAGTTTATCTATTTGTAATCAGAATCTTACTTCTGAGACATCTATCTTGACCAAACAAACTGCCCTCCGCGAAATCGTCGTAACACTACTTTCTATGCAATCACCCACGAGCGACGATGTTAACCGGCTAAAAATCAAAACCTCCGCTAAATACCACTTAGAAGCAGTGCCATCCAACGCAGACTTAATAGGAGTTTTGTCCGAATCCGAAGCAAAGAAGCTTTTACCCATTATCAGGCGAAAAAATACTCGCGCAATCAGCGGTGTAACAGTCGTCGCCACCATGACCAAACCATACCCCTGCCCGCAACCCGAACCATGTGCTTATTGCCCTGGAGGACCGACAACAGGTTCTCCGCAAAGCTACACAGGATATGAACCGGCAGCGTTGCGTGGAAGTCAAAACAGCTTTGACCCCTACGAACAAGTGCAGAGCCGTATACGCCAACTCACTGCAATTGGGCATAAAGTGGATAAAATCGAATTAATAATAATGGGTGGCACTTTTCCAGCCACGCCTCCTGAGTATCAAACATGGTTTATTCAGCGGTGCCTAGACGCCATAACTAACAAAACCTCCGCGAACCTAGATGAGGCAAAAGCAAACGCGGAAATCAGCGAAATCCGCAACGTCGGTATAACCGTGGAAACCCGACCTGACTGGGCAAAACAACCACATATTGACGCCATGCTCGACATGGGCGTGACACGCATTGAACTTGGCGTGCAGAACCCCGATGATGAAATCTATAGACTTGTGGGCAGAACTCATAATGTCGCAGATGTGATTGAGGCAACTCAGATAGCGAAAGATTCGGGGCTAAAAATTGTTTACCATATGATGCCTGGAATGCCCGGATCCAACCCGCAGAAGGACATAGACGCATTCCAACGCATCTTCATAGATCCAGCATTCAAACCTGATATGATAAAGATTTATCCGTGCCTTGCCATAGCAGGTACCAAAGCCAACGAATGGCATCAACAGGGCACATATCACCCCTACACCACCGAAGAAGCAGCCTCTTTGATTGCTGAAATCAAAAGAACCATTCCTCGATGGGTACGTGTGATGCGTGTTCAAAGGGATATTCCCGCTAGATTGATTTTAGCAGGTGTAAAAAAAAGCGATGTAAGGGAGATGGCACAGAAAATACTCAAAAGGCAAGGTGGCCACTGCCAATGTATTCGTTGCAGGGAAGTTGGGCATCGTTTGGTAGTTGATGGTGTAGTGCCTGACTTGGAGAAAGTCAAAATATTAACCCAACAATACCCTGCATCAGATGGCACAGAAGTTTTCATATCTGCAGAAGACCCAGAAAACGACGTGTTGTTGGGTTATCTGCGGCTGCGTATTCCATCCACTAAAGCGCACCGCCCCGAAATCACCGAAGTCCCCTCAGCGATTGTGCGGGAACTCCACGTTTATGGGCCCCTTGTTCCAGTCGGCAAACATTCCGCAGACGCGTGGCAGCATAAAGGCTATGGGAAAATACTTTTAGTTGAAGCCGAGCGGATTGCAAGCGTTGATTTTGGAGTCAAAAAGCTTTTAGTCATTAGTGCCTTAGGAACAAGGCGGTATTACATGCGTTTGGGTTACAAGCGTGATGGAGTTTACGTTTCAAAGAGGCTAAATGAACATGAGTGATCTTGAAGTTTCAGGTTATCGGGGCGAAGCACTGCGTTTACTGAATCTGGCTGACTGTAGTGTCGGCGACATATTAAGAGTTACAAACAAAGACAAGGTTTACGAGGGAATATTGATCCCGCGCTTTGGGGAAGGCACAGCTATTATCATCAAAATGAAGAGCGGCTACAACATCGGCATCGAAGCAGCTCCAGAAGTGAAAGTTGATAAAATCGGCAAAGGAGCCAAACCAACATTCGCTGCACCGCCGCTCCCAAAACAAAAACCCTCTCTGCCCCATGTAGTAATCATGAGTACAGGCGGAACTATTGCCAGCCGAGTAGACTATCGCACAGGAGCAGTTCGCTCCGCCATGTCCGCTAGCGACCTTTACGGTGTTGTGCCCGAACTCGCTGATGTTGCTCGAGTGGATACTGAAATCGTTTTTAGTATCTACAGCGAAAACCTGCGCCCACAAGACTGGACTGAACTTGCCAAAAAAATAGCAGAACGCATCAAGCAAGGTGTAGATGGTGTAGTCATCGCGCATGGCACAGACACTATGGCATATACTTCTGCCGCGCTTAGTTTTGCATTGCAAAAACTTCCGGTACCTGTCATTCTTGTTGGCGCCCAGCGCTCATCGGATCGACCCAGCAGCGACGCCGCTACCAACCTTATCGGCGCCGTCAAAGCCGCAGGCGAAGCACCATTCGCCGAGGTAGGCTTAGCAATGCATCAAACTGTCTCGGACGCAGCAATAGTAGTGCATCGCGGCACCAAGGTGCGTAAATGTCACACGAGCCGCCGAGACACCTTCAAATCCATCAACGGTTTCCCCCTCGCCACCGTTCAAAACTTAACTGTAACCATGACCACTGATGCTTACCAGAAAAGAGAAAACAAACGAGAGCTAATCTTAAAATCCAACTTCAGCGACAAAGTGGCGCTAGTCAAATTCCATCCTGGACTTGACCCCGCCGTTATCGACTTCTACGTTGACCGCGGCATGAAGGGCATTCTTTTGGAGGGTTCCGGTTTGGGGCATATGAGCAAATACTGCTTTGAGGCCATCAAACGTGCCACCGCAAAGGGCGTGGTGGTTGCTCTTGCATCCCAATGTATCTGGGGACGGGTAAACATGAATGTGTATGATACAGGACGAGATTTGCAATCTTTTGGCGTGATTCCTCTTGAGGATATGTTCCCTGAAACTGGGCTGGTTAAGCTTATGTGGGTGCTGGGACAAACGGATAATCCACAAGAAGCCGAGGCATTACTGAAAACTAACATTGCAGGTGAATTCTTGCCTCGCACGCTTCCTCAAGAAGAAAAATTGCGTTTTGAAGGAGACCCTAAATGACCATCGACTACGCTAAAGTCGGCTTAAAAGTCGGCTTAGAAATCCACCAGCAACTCAACATCAATAGCAAACTCTTCTGCAGCTGCCCCCCTATCCTCTTCAAAGAAGACCCCGAACTTACATTTCTACGCCGCCTGCGACCCACCCAAAGCGAACTGGGGCAAGTTGACCCCGCTGCCTACTTTGAATTCCAAAAAGGTGTCAAAATTCTTTACGAAGCCAATCGCAAGAGCAGCTGCCTTGTGGAGATGGACGAGGAACCGCCTCACCCCATCAACTTGGATGCTGTCGAAGTGGTTTTGACAGCTTCACTTATGATGAATATGCAGCCAGTGGACGAAGTGCATGTCATGCGCAAAACTGTTATCGACGGTTCAAACACTACTGGTTTCCAGCGCACCACAATAATCGCACTTGGTGGCTGGATTAAAGTAGGCGAGAAAATTATCCCTATGCAAGCTACTAGCCTTGAAGAAGATGCCGCACGCAAGACAGGGACGCAGAACGAGGGCAAAACCATTCGCTATCGCATTGACCGCTTGGGTATACCTCTAATCGAAGTCACGACGGCACCGGTAATTTATTCGCCCATTGAGGCGCAGGAAGTTGCGTTTGCCATCGGCAGAATTCTTCGCGACACAGGCAAAGTCATGCGGGGACTTGGTACGATTCGTCAAGACCTAAATGTTTCCTTGCCAAACGGCGCGTTGATTGAAATTAAAGGCGTACAAGCACTCGAATTAATTTCAACAGTCGTAGAGTATGAGGTTAAACGTCAACTTGGTTTAATAGATGTGAAAGATTACCTTGCCCAACGAGAAATCCAGCCTGAATCATTGAAGCAGGATTTTGTAGATGTTACCGCTATCTTCAAGGGCACTAAAAGTAAAGTTATCCGCAAAGCGGTTGATAAAAATCAAAAAGTTCTTGCCATAAAGCTACCTAACTTTGCGGGGTTATTAGGACGAGAACTTATGCCTAACTTCCGCTTCGGGACCGAACTCGCCGATCGAGCTAAATTTTGGGGTAGAGTCGGCGGTATATTCCATACAGACGAAACGCTATCTAACTATGGTATTACAGCCGAAGAAGTAGCTGCCCTTAAAGAGGTAGTCGGTGGCAGTGAAGCTGATGCAGTGGTTTTTGTGGCTGACACGGCAGAAAACACCTTTGATGCACTCAAAGCTGTTATGGAGCGCGCACAGGAAGCTTGTTTAGGTGTACCAGCGGAAACTAGAACCGCAAAAGACGATGCGACCACACGTTACATGCGTCCTCGCCCGGGCGCCGCAAGAATGTACCCCGAAACCGACATCCCGCCTCAAGTAATAACGGCCGAACTGGTTGAAAAAATAAAAGCCAACTTGCCTGAACCAGCCGACAAAAAACTTGCTCGCCTTATAAAACAATACGGTTTAAATGAGAAACTAGCTAAGCAGCTTGTTGACTCCGAATACATTCTCCTCTTCGAGGAAACTGCCCAAAACAGCGGTGTTGCATCCTCAACTATAGCGGCATTCCTGACGGAAACGATTAAGGCATTGAAGCGGGAAGGCATTCAAAACGAAAACGTAGCAGATGATCAAATTCGAAGCATTTTTGGAGCTGTTGGGTCGGGTAATCTTGCCAAAGAAGCTCTATCTGCCGTCTTCACTTGGCTATCAAAGAACGAAGACAAAACGGTGTGGGATGCCGTTTTTGCTTTGGGGCTAAAGATGTTTACTGAAGCTGATTTGGTACCCGTAATTGATCGTATAATTGCAGCTAATCCACAGCAAATCGAAAAATTGGGAAAGAACGCGTTTGGTATGCTTATGGGCGCTACCATGAAGGAAGTCCGCGGAAGGGCCAACCCTGAACTTGTAAGCAAACTCCTGCGAGAACGACTAAAATAGCTTCTTCTCTTTTTCCGTTTTGCCGAAAATCCTAAAAGCTTCATATCGTATAGCATAAACGAGGCAAATTCATGAAACACATCGAAGCCCGTGTGAAAACTGCTTTTGGTGAAGTCGTTATCGAAGGTGAAAATCCACAGGACATCCTGGATACGCTTGCAGATATGCCCGAAGACTTCGTTGAAAAACTTACGGATTTTGTCTCCAATCGCTTAACGCCATCGGGAGCTCAACTCAAAGGCATAGTTGAACCTACCACCGAAGGACCCGTTATAGTTACACGTGAAAATCTAACCCACTACGAGGCTGTTGGTTTGGTGTTGTATGCTTCTGATGAAAAGAAGAACACGGCCGCACAGATTCAGAAGCTGTTGGAGTCCAGCGGGATAAAAAGCATGGTTCCAGCCAGGCTCAACGAAATGACAAAGCGCGGTCAAGTGTTCAAGCCTGACCCAAGCAAACCCGAGTTCAAGCTTACGATTCAAGGTGAGAAATGGCTTGAACAAGAGGTTCTCACTAAGATCCATGGCAAAATGGGTTAAGCGATAAACCAGAAAAATAGCACCCTTCCTAAAGTTAACATAATAGAAATTACTTTTCAAGTTCCAGTGGTTTAGAAAAATATATTACCCTCTTGCCCACAATTTTTGTCGAGGCTAACGATTGAATCTTACTTTTCTAATAGCAGTAGTCTATTCTATACTAAGCAGTCTGGGGCTGGGCAACTTTGACATAACCTTCCTTGTCATATTAGTTATAATTGGGATAGTTATTATCATACTCATTAAACTGTTTCTAGTGCTTATTCCAGCGATTCTGGTTGCCATAGTTGTATATTTCCTTACAGGAGGTGACTTATTCTGGACAGGCATAGCTTTCTTAGTTGTTGCGGCGCTGTCAATACTGTCTAAACTGTAGAAAATCCCTTTTTTCTTTTTTTAGATTCTCTTTACCTTAGCTGTAAGAAAAAAAAATTTTGTAAAATTTTTTTAAATAACGTTTTTTTTGTGTAGCAATATTTTTTTTGGTTATTTACTTACTGCAAGTTTTTCATAAGCCTTTTATATTGGGTTGGAGGTTCTTGGATAATACAAGGAATGGACAGGGACATCAAGATGATGATGGAACCAAGTAAAAAACCGTTGAACGTACTCATAAAACAGTTGCATGGCAACATCGAAGTCGTTCTCAAAAATGGCTATGAATACAAAGGAAAAATGATAAAATGCGATGGACACATGAATTTGCTCTTGGAGGGCGCCACCGAATTCAAAGAAGACCAACTCATGACCAACTATGGTAACGTGTTGCTTCGCGGAAACAACATCCTATACATTATTCTGGACGCCAATAAGCACTAAAGCTGTAAGCTTCTGGCTTTTCCAGTAACGTAATCATAGGCTTCTTTGACAGTCAATTCTACGTTATACTTACGGCTGAAAAATCCTATTATGTTTCTAAGGTCACGATGCAGTAATTCCTCAGCGTTCAAATGGTCATTTTTTACTGCTTGTGGCCAATCAATAATCAATATATGGCCATCTGGCTGTAGGATGATGTTGTATTCACTCAGGTCCGAGTGGATTATATGTGCTTTCAAGTAAGCCTTACGTACATTGCGTAAAATTTCTTTTAGCACCTTCTCGGCTTTGCCGATGTCTCTGTACTTGGATAGTTGTGCGCCTTCAATCATCCCCATTGCGATTACGTGGCGGTTGTGGCTAATCGGCTCAGGCACAGAAACACCACATTCGTAAACCAGTTTCATCGCTTCGAACTCCTTCTCTGCGGCTACATGTGATTGAAAAAGCCATGAAGAGTGTTCTCGAATGTAGCCTCTTTTGCGTCTTGTCTGCCTAAAACTTATCCTGCCCAACCTGTGGAACTTGACGGCTATGCGTCTACTAGATGAGCTTAAGGCGTCATAGACATCTGCTTCTTTCCCCACACCCAAGCTTTGCCCAAAAGAGTCTATTACTCCTTCTTTAACAAGGTTGTTTATTGCTAGACAGTCGTATCCAGCATAGATAAGAGTGTGTCCGGTGTAGGCACCTCTGGTTTGATAAATTAAACCCAGCTTGTTTAGTCTGCCCAAAGTGAAGGTGACACGGTCAAGGGGGACTTTGGAGTACTTGTGAATTTGTTCGGTGGGGACGAATTCACGTTTTGACATAGCTGCCTCGATAATATGAAGTATTCTAAAATCTTCGCTTTCCAATTCCCGGAATACTTTAACTGCAACTTCTGCGCTTGACATATGCAATCATTTAATAGAATGTTTTTTACTATTAAAATTAGATTTAGAAATACTGAGTTTTTACATGTCTTTTATGAAGGAAATCTCAATTGAACGGGTACATAAACCTTTCAAAAAGATAACATTAATTGAGTAAACGTATGGATTCAATATGGCAGTAAATCAAGAAAATGTTTCCAAGGTACTTTCAGTCCTTTCACATCCACTGCGAAGGGAAATACTACTAGAACTTAGCAATAACGGCGAATCCTCATTTACAGACTTGCTTAACCTGCTTAAAGTGGATACTGGCAAACTCAGTTTCCACCTGCGTTCACTATCATCATTCATAGAACAAACTCCCAACGGTAAATACCGGCTAAGTAGAGCAGGTGAAAGCGCAGTTAGAGCTATTCATGATGTTGAAGGATGGGCAGAAGTTGCGGATATACAGGGAAAAGATACTTCGCTCCCGCTTGCTTCTATTGAGAAACGGGTTATAGCTTTTCTCATAGATTTTACTTTAATATTCGCAATTACCCTTGCGATTACAATTATCCCTCAATTGTTCTCGCTTTCAGGAATTGATCTTTTTGGAGGTGAAATTAGCAATGAAATCTTCATCACGATCGGGCTTCTTTGGCTCTATTCCACGCTACTTGAAGGCTTCAACGGTCAAAGTATAGGAAAACGCGTCATTGGACTCAAAGTCGTTCGAACGGATGGAAAGAAAATGTCATACGACCACGCTGCGATACGCAACTTTGGCAAGGTTTTACCCCTCCTGCCCTTTGACTTGCTTTTTGGGTGGCGGATAAAAAACAAAGCGTTTCTGCGGTACTTTGACAAATTCGCCGGCACAACCGTCATCAACCTACGTACATAACCAGTTTTTTTCATTTCGTGTTTGCGAAGTAAATTTTATTTCCCGCTTCAGTAATACCATTACAGGTGCATAACATATGAGTAATACGGAGTTGCGCGTTTCAAAAATCAAGGATGGCACGGTAATTGATCACATCCGCGGGGGGTATGCTTTGGATGTTGTGAAGATTTTAGGCATAACCGGCAAAGAGAAGCGTGTTATGACCATAGCGATTAATGTTCCCAGCAAACGCTTCGGCGTTAAGGATATAATAAAAATCGAGGACAAAGCTTTGAATGCGCAGGAAGTGAACCGGATTGCTTTGGTTGCTCCTCATGCTTCTATTAACATTATTCGTAGCTACGAGGTGGTGGAGAAATTGGAGGTTAAATTGCCTAAAGTAATAGAAGCTATAATCAAATGTGCTAATCCCTGCTGTATAAGTAATAGTGACGAGCCCGTAACGTCGAAGTTTAATGTGAAACAGGAAGAACCTTTGCTTATAAAATGCTACTATTGCGGGTTCACCATAGAACAAGCTGATATGTTGGGGCGATTCTAAAGCAGTCGCTGCTTGGCTAACAAGAATAATTCCTCAAAATCTTTTCGATTTAAGATTCTGCCCTCTCCGATTGCAGGGCATTCTATAGTGAAATTGAAGTTATGCGTATTTTTTTCTTGATTGAATTTTAATTCGAAGGGGTAGAACCTGCAGATTAGAGGTCTGGATTGGTAGATGTTGCATTGGTTGTCTTTCAAGAAGAAGCATTTGCCCTCTTTTGGCTTTTTTATTTCATAAATGTAGGGTGTTTTAGTTGCTATTTCCTCTGCGAAATCCTCGATAGGCAGGCACATTTGCGAAGAAATGTCTTCTGCTTCACTTTCCAAGAGCAGAACGTGCCGGGTTTTGTGTTCTGTGTCGCCACAGCATAAACCACAACGATTACATTCAAAACAAATCTTTGTTGGGTAGGTAAAATCCAACTTTCTTCAACACCAAACACTTTGGTTTATCCTAAAAACATACTGCTCGAATTCTATGTTCTTTACGGTTGTTTGTTGCGGTGTCCCTCGCCATACTGAAAAGGTCTGCCCAAGTTTTTTTCCAGTTTCTTTTTGAATACTTCATCCATATTCATTTTTGGACATGCCAAGCGGCTGGCATCTAAAATGTAAAAGAGGACGTCGATTAGTTCTTCAGCGATTTTCTCTTGTGGTAACCCCTTTTTCCATGTGTCGCTGGCTTCGCCGAGTTCGATAAATGCGAAGAGCAGCTTTTTTGGGATGTCCTCTGGTTTGTTGTAGAATCCTTTAGCTACAACTAAAGCTTCGATTTCTTTTTTCATCTCTTCCAAATGCATGTTACATGCCTCCAAGATTCTTCACAATCTATAGTCTTCTCCTATAAAGCAGTTATTTTCTACTCTGTTGTTTAACAGAACAGATCTTAATCAATTTATAAAACCCAAAGGTCAAGATAGCCCAAGTTTCTCTTTGCTAACTTCCAGTTCGATATAAGGCAAGTAGCTAAGGTATGTAAGGCAACTGAAGTGTGAAAACGGTCTTGCCCAAACGAATTGCTTAATGGCAGATTGCAAAAGTTAAAAAAATAGATTGTCCTCTTGGTTTTCGGGCAAAAAATACCTTTAGTTTAGCTTTATTTGTATGGTTTTTATTTGTGCATGCCATCAATGTATAACCAATAGAGAGGGTATATCGGGTTTGAATGGGAAACCAATGGTCAGCATAATCAGCGCCGGTATGACAAAATTCGGCAAACACGAAGGCTTGCTAACAAGAGAACTTTTCGCTCAAGCAGCCTCTGAAGCGTTCAGCCGCTGCCCTAAACTATCGCCTAAAGAAGATATTAAAGCAATGTTTATCGGACACATGGGGGAAGCGTATGAGCATCAGGGGCACACAGGTAGCACTCTTGCAGATTGGGCGGGACTTTCAGGAGTTCCAGCTACGCGGACGGAGGCGGCTTGCGGTTCCTCTGGTGTTGCATTACGCTCGGGTATCTACGCGGTTCTCTCAGGTCTTGCCGACATAGTTATTGTCGGCGGCGTAGAGAAGATGACCCATCGTACTACCGCTGAAGTAACCGAGTACCTTGCGATGGCGTCGGATTACCCCTTTGAACAATTCCACGGGATCACCTTTCCGGGACTTTTCGCACTAATGGCCACTGCTCACATGCACACTTACGGCACTACACAAGAGCAGATTGCAAAGGTAGCAGTCAAAAACCACTACCACGGAAGTCTTAATCCTAAGGCACACATGCAAAAAGAAATCACCCTTGAAACCGTTATGGCTTCTCGCTATGTGGCATGGCCACTCAAGCTTTATGATTGCTCGCTTATTACAGATGGGGCGAGCTGCATAATACTTGCTAAACCTGAAATCGCCAAAAAATACACTGACCAACCCGTACAAATAGTTGGCAGCGGGCAAGCCAGCGATAGTATTGGGCTTTACAATCGCAAAAGCTTCACCTCGCTACAATCCACAAAGTTGGCGGCGAAAACAGCATATGGAAATGCAAATGTTACCCCCGAGCAGGTTGACTTGGCGGAAGTTCATGACTGCTTCACCTTCGCGGAAATCATGGCTTATGAGGACCTTGGCTTCTGCAAGGCAGGCGAAGGTGGCAAACTGATCGAAAGCGGCGAAACACGTCTCGGCGGGCGTATCCCAGTTAACACTAGTGGAGGCTTGAAATCTAAAGGACACCCTGTGGGTGCAACGGGCACTGCACAAACATACGAAATGTATCTGCAACTTACAGACCAAGCAGAGAAACGACAAGTAAAAGACGCTCAGGTTGGATTAACCCAGAACATCGGTGGCTCAGGAGCTACAGCGGCAATTCACATCTATAGGAGAGATCAATAATGAGTAACCAACAACCCCCGTTCACCATAGACCAATTTTACAAGTTCCTTCAGCAGGGAAAGTTGATGGCGGGCAAATGCCGGAAATGTGGCAAAATTCACCTACCCCCGCGTCCACTTTGCAGTAACTGCTACTCACAGCAATTTATCTGGGTTACTATTTCAGGTAGGGGCAAACTGTTAACTTACACTGTTATCCATGTGGCTCCACAGCAGTTCCAAGCTCTAACGCCTTATGCTGTGGGTATTGTGGAGCTTGAAAATGGCTTAAAAATCCCTGGTATGATACAAGAAATTGTGCAGGAGCAACTTAAGATTGGCATGGAACTCAATCTGGACTTTGGCACATGCGTATCGCCTCAGGAGTGGCCTCAGTGGCCACGTTACTGCTTCAAGCCTTCGTAAATCCATTAATATCTTTGCTTTTCATTTTCTTTTTTGATAGAAAGCATTTGTTCGGCTTCACTAAATCTGAGGAATTCAAAACCAGCTTTGATCAGTTTATTCCTTCTTGCGTTTTTGGAGTGCAACGTGCCCATCATGATTTCAAAGTTTATGAGCTAAGTTACAAGAATATTGTGGTTTCAATATATCTGTGATCGTGCTACTTGGGACATAATTTTGGAAAAGGCTATTTGGAATCATATCTTAGTTCTCTTTGAAGTTGAAAAACATGACGACTAACGAACCAAGGATTTGCATTATTTCCTGTAGCGTCTTAAAACGGGAACTTAAGTTGCTTAAAAAGCAAGGTAAGCTGGACGCCGAATTGGTGTTTGTCAGCAAAAACTTCCACGTCGATTATGGCTTATTAGAGAAGAATCTGCGCAAAGTTTTAGAACACACAAAAAATAGGTTTGCAGGCAAAATCGTTTTGGTGTACGGAGACCTATGTTTAGGGCAAGATAATGAGATGAGTAAATTAGCAAACGAATACGACGTGGCGAAGGTTGACGCGCTCAATTGTATCGATTGCCAAATGGGCGGAAAAGGTAGGTCTTTGGAAGTCGATCCTAACCATAATTTGATGTTTATGGGTCCAGGTATGATTGAGTTCTTCGGTGATATGAAACAGAACTTAAAGCGCGAAGGAATCGATGAAGCAGCCTTCGTGGGCATGTTTAGCGGCGTTAGAGGTATTGTAATTTTAGATACCTGCGGGGATGAAGAAGAGCAGCGTTTGGCTCTCAAAAAAGTCGGTATGAACCTTGACGTATTGGAAACTAGAAAAATCGGTGTTGCCAATGTTCTAAAAGTAGTTTTGGATGCCATAGAACGCGCCTGAAGCATCAACTGACTTAACGATCCAAGTGCACTATTATATTGTTTGACCCGATGTAAAACTACCGTAACTATTAAAGAACCAGATAGACAATAAGCTACTCATACCAAAGTGGATGTGCCTTCATGACAGAATCCTTCGAACTCACCAACTCTTCTCTACCTGAGAAGCGCGTTGAAGATTGGAAATCCCGCCTAATTGACTTATCCAAAAGAAACAATCTTATTTACTTCCACAAGGCAAAACGCGGAAATTTAACCATAACACAACCTGAACCCCAAAGAATTTTTGATCAACTCGTCGTTAAAAAGAACCATTTAGAGTTCTATTTACCTCCAGAGGTGTCTAAGCCAGAGGAGATTCTGCCAGAGAAATCTGAAGAAAAACTCAAAGATGAAGGAACCGGCAAGGACAGCGGCAGAGAAAAAACCAAAGCGACCATATTGGATTCACCAAAGCGTCCCACAGCAAATCAGCTTGTTTGCGGAAACTTAAATCGGCAAGAACTCGAACGCAATCTCAAGGCACTGGAAAGACGTTCACTTCTTGATTACCGTGAACGGGGGGTGCGCATTTTGAATGTAGCGTTCGGCACCTTAAACTGGCAGGATTCAGAAACAAAAGAGACTGTGCAGTCACCACTTATTCTAGTACCCATAGAGCTTGGACGCGAAACCATACGACAACCCTACAGGATAACTTTGCCGCCAGTAGAAGACGAGGCGGTGCTTAATCCCGCGTTGCAGGCAAAACTCAAGAAAGATTACAAAATAGAGTTACCTCCTCTCCCTGAGGAGTGGCATGGACAAAAATTCTCTGACTATTTCGTCCAAGTCCAACAAATGGTTTCGGAGATTGGCTGGAAAATAGAATCAACCGTAGATTTAAGCCTGTTCTCCTACCAGAAAATAGTCATTTACAAAGACCTTGAATCCAACGCTGCATTCATCACTCAGCATCCAATAATCAAGGCCATCGCAGGCATCAAAGATGAAAACCTTATCATAAATGGGTTGCCGGATGAAAAAGACGTCGACAAAATACAGTTGCCAGCCAAAACCTATCAGG
The DNA here is from genome assembly GCA_963810665.1 of Candidatus Bathyarchaeota archaeon. Taxonomy (GTDB): domain Archaea; phylum Thermoproteota; class Bathyarchaeia; order Bathyarchaeales; family Bathycorpusculaceae; genus Bathycorpusculum. The sequence continues at coordinate 46,474 of CAWEOM010000035.1, forward strand.
TTCTTGACGCCGACAGTAGTCAAAGAGTTAGTATCGAATACGCGCTTCGTGGACAAAGCTTTGTGATGAAGGGTCCGCCAGGCACAGGCAAGAGTCAAACAATTGCCAACATAATTGCCGAGTGCATTGCCAACGGTAAGAGTGTGCTCTTTGTCAGTGATAAGATGGCAGCGCTTGAAGTGGTGTATAAGCGGCTAAGTGAGGTTGGGCTTTCTCATTTCTGCTTGGAAATGCACAGCAGTAAAGCAAACAAGCAGCAGGTCGTGGCGGAGCTCAAACGGAGTCTCGAAGAAAATATCATTCCACGTAAACTACCATCTGCTCAGGACTTTGACTGTCTTGTTGAATATCGTGATGCCTTAAACGGATACGTTACTGCACTTCACCAGGTTCGTCCTTATATTCAGAGAAGTGTGTACGAAGTTCTGAGCATAATTTCCTGCTTGGAGCGGGTGCCTTTTGTTCCTGTTGGTTTAACAGAATTGAGTACGCTAACAACTCCGAAAATGCGAGAACTTGAGGAACTCGTCTCAAATCTTAGCAAAGTCTGGCAGGTCGTGGAAGAACCTGATTTTCCATGGCTGGGCTATCGCTCTTGCAAATATAACCTTGAAATCCGTAGCGAACTTCTCACAACACTGGAAAGCATCAACGAAACACTCCTTGGCCTTGAATTGGAAAATAAGAGTTTCTCCGCTATATTAGGTGTTTGTCAACCTGATACTTTCACCCGTATAAAGTGGCTACTTGAGGTCAGCGACATGCTCTTTGAAAGTCCCCTGCCTGAGTCGTTTTGGTTAACTAACCCTAATCTCGACCGACTGGTAGCTGATTCGAAAGAGTACCTCAAAACAAGCAACTGGATAAAGACAACCCGTGCCAGTCTCATGGAAAATTATACTTCATTGATCTTTGAGCTAGTTCTAACAAGTTCCCAGGAGCTGCAACAGGCACTAACCACCTTGAACAAAACCGTTGGCGCAATCAACGCATACGAGGGTGAATTGCTTGCTAAACTAGATATTTTCCTCGCGTACATTAAAAACACCGAACTATCTGTTAGAAAATGGCGTGAAATATCCCAAACCCTTGCACCCATTATGGGATTAGATATCCATGACCTAACAATAGCTCAGCTGAGACAGCTATCCCGTATGGCATTGCTTTGCTTGGCTGAAGATAAACCTGAGGCAGAGTGGTTTGACGCTAAATACCTCGAGCAAGTCCAAGAAACCGCCGCCAAAGCCAAACAACTTTACCTAGAACATAATCTCCTTAAGAGTAGATTGGATGAAACTTACAGTGACGAATTTTATGAACTTCCAGACTTAGATGAACTCATAGTCAACTATCGAGAAAACTACCAACGTGGCATGAAAATCTTTAACTCCAACTACCGCAAAGACCAAAAACGCATAGCTAAACTCACCAATGACGGCAAAGTATCCAAAGAAGTGCTACAGGATCTGATTGACGCTCGCAAAGTAAAAAAGCTAAAAGCTAAAATTGAAGCCTCCGCAGAAACCGTTAAAACCCTCCTGGGTCACTACTACCGCAAAAGCAGAACAGATTTCATAGGCGTAGAAAAAGCCATACAACTAACAAAAGAAATCAAGAAATTCCCATGGGCAACCCAAATCCCCGAAACGCTCCTCAAATTACTTACCTCTTCCGCGAGTCCATCGCCGATGATTAAGAATCTTGGGGATGAACTTAGGCTTTCAATGGATAAGTGGGAACATCAAACCAAAGAATTCGAATCGCTCATTCCAGCGATCATACCTAAATCCGACGAACCTATTATGCAAACCCCTTTGTTGCTGCTCGAGGAATGGGCAACTGAAGTAGACGAGCACCTATCGCCATTATGTAACCTAACTAAAGATATACTCGCTACAGCTAAAGTTGAACCCCTAAATTTCAAGCAATTGCTCGATGACCTTAGAAACGCCGAGGAAATCCGCAAAAAAGAAGCCCATCTCGTAGGAGAAAAAGTTCAACTTAAAGAAAAATATGGTAGACGCTTCCAAGAATTAGAAACGAATTGGCAAGACATAGTAACTGTGCTCGAATGGGCCAAGAAAATGCAGGGCGAATTCGGGGACATTCCTATACCTGAAGCCTTCGCGGAAATCGCAGCTAAGGGACCCAGCGCGGCGCCGTCGAATAGTGAACTTTTCAAGAGACGTAACGCTTCCTTGAAAGTTCTCGCAGACTTCCAAACGCGCTTTGAGACTGAAATGCGTTACCTAAACCAGAAACTCACCGATTTAGAAATAACTATAATAAGTGAACGTATCAAAAACCTCCGCGACCGTGTTGACGACCTTCAAGTTTGGATAGACTACAATGACACTAAAAACCGCTTCACTTTACGCGGCTTAGAAACCTTCTTTAAACTTTTAGTCGAGCAAAAACTCCCCGCAGCGGACTTAGTGCCTGTGTTCCGAAAAAGTGCATATCAAGAGTGGATAAATAACCTCTACAACGAGGACCAAAAACTTGGCGGATTCCGACGCGAAAACCACGAGCAGTTAATCGCGGACTTCAAAAAGCTTGACCAAGACATAATCAGCTTAACTTCGGGAATGGTTATTGACGCTGCTAACAGTCGTAAACCACAAGATATCCTCATCCAAGCTGCCGATACCGAAGCCAGTATCCTATCCAAAGAAGCTGCTAAAAAACGCCGCTTAATGCCCATCCGTACGCTGATGAAGAAAATCCCCAACCTACTCGTTAGACTCAAACCGTGCCTCCTCATGAGCCCCATCTCGGTTAGTCAGTTCCTACCCGCCGATGCAAAATTTGACGTAGTCCTATTCGACGAAGCATCCCAGCTTGTTCCAGAAGACGCAATTGGTGCTATCTATAGAGGAAAAACCATAGTGATTGCGGGCGACAACAAACAATTGCCTCCAACATTATTCTTCCAAAAAAATCTGCTTGACGACCCAGACTGGGATGAGTTAACCGATGAGGAAATCGAAGTATTCGATAGCATCCTAGACGAATGCTTGGGTATCGGATTGCCCGTAAAAACGTTGAATTGGCACTACAGAAGCAAACATGAAGGCTTAATCGCGTTTTCCAATAACATCTTCTACGATGACACCTTGATAACTTTTCCCGCAGCTGAAGCGGAAACAGATAGTTTAGGCGTAAAAATTGTTCACGTCGTTGACGGCATCTATAACCGAGGGGGTAAACGCGATAACCCCAAAGAAGCCGAAAAAGTTGCTGATCTCGTTTTTGAGCACTTCAAAAACTACCCCAATAAAACTTTGGGAGTTGTCACCTTTAGCATCGCGCAGATGAATGCTGTAGAAGAAGCAATTGACCGCCGCCTTAAAGAGCAACCTGAATTTGACAATTTTTTCAAAGAAGACCGTCTTGAGGGCTTTTTTGTGAAGAACCTTGAAAACGTGCAGGGCGACGAACGTGACGTTATATTTTTCAGCGTAGGCTATGGCTACGATGCTCAAGGGCATCTTGCAATGAATTTTGGGCCGCTCAACAAGCCTGGTGGCGAGCGCCGTTTGAACGTGGCTGTAACTCGCGCCCGCGAAAAAGTCATGCTTATAACTTCAATTAAAAGCTCTGACATTAATCCAGACGCTAGAGCCCTAGGTGTTCAGACACTCCGCACTTACCTCGACTACGCAGAAAATGGTATGACCTGTCTTAAAACTGGAAAACACAAGCAATGCGGATTCGAATCTGTCCTCGACGAGGATGTAGCCAACGAAATCAGGAAACTCGGTTACGCAATCATCCCAGAAGTAGGATGCAGTGGCTATAAAATCGATATAGGGGTTGTTGATCCCGTTAATAAGGGCTCTTATCTGCTTGGTGTTGAATGTGACGGGTCTACTTATGAATCAAGCAGTAGTGCACGTGATCGCGACCGCCTTCGCGAACAAGTCCTGCGGCAATTGGGCTGGCGAATTCACCGCATTTGGTCCCCTGCATGGATTGCAAGACGCGACAGTGAAATACGCCGTCTAAAAGAAGCCCTCGAACAAGCTAGCATACAGCAGATTGAAAAAGATTCGCAAAAAATACTTGCACAGACTATAGAAGTACAGAAAAATCATTTCGGCGGTATCGATAAAATCGGTATCCCATACAAAATTCACCCGTTAAAGGCAACTTACAACCCTTATATCAAAGTCGCCACAGCTCGTGTCACTGTTGACTCCAAACAAAGAAACGAGTTTCATTTCCCCGAGAACCGAGAAAACCAAACAAAGCTATTTTTAGAACTCATAGTAAACGAAGGACCCGTTCACTTTAACTATTCAGTTGAACGGCTAGCGGCTACATGGGGCATAAAAAAAATAACGCCAAAAATCACTCATGCCGTCAAAGAAGCCCTAAATAATCTCATTCGCGAACAGCAAGTCACTATGAAAGGAGCCTTCATTTGGCCAATAGAGCTCAAAGAAACCTCTATCCGTGTTCCAATAACCGGCGTCCCAGAATCAAAACGTAAGGCTCAATATCTTCCGCCTGAAGAAGTCGAAGCCGCAATGAAAATGGTAGCTAAATATGCTTTGGGTATAAGCGACGATTCGTTAATTTCTGAAACCGCCAAGGTCTTCGGCATAAATCATATAAGTGATGAAGCAAAAGCTGTGTTTTCTGAAGTTCTCAAACGGCTGATCAGGGAGAGAAAACTCGTCTCTAAAGGCGACGGCGTACTAAACGCCGTTTAATTCTTATTTATTTTTTTTATGAGAGATTGCAAATCACTGAGCGAGGTTATTATGTAGTTTGCACCGTTTTCAATCAACTGCTCCTTTGAGGAGAAACCTGTGGGTAATCCTACAGCGACGGCTTTTAGCTCCTTAGCGCTTTCCATGTCAACTGTGCTGTCGCCGACTATGACTGTAGCATCCGCCGATACATCCATTGTTTTGAGCGCCAACATAAACTGTTCCGTATCAGGCTTAACACGCTTTACCTTGTTACGAGGAACAACAATTCCGAAGAAATCAAAAATCTTAAAACGTTGTAAAATATAATCTGCCGCTGTCTCACTGCTGGTGGTACACAATCCAATCTTTAGTTTCATCTTTGTCAATTCTTTGAGGGTTTCCACGGCACCTGGTAACAGACTCGTGGCGGTCGCCGCTTCCATCTCATATTTTTCGGCGATAGCTAAACATTGCGAACGAGCGTCCTTGAAGGTTTGCTTAGCTTTTTTGTTATTTTTTAGATAAATCTCTGTTTTTTGCATCATTTCAAAGATGCTTTCGTTGACTTTAAGTACAGAGAGGGGAACACCTATTCTTGTTAGGTATTCTCTAACTTCTCCGCGTAGGGCTTTGTAGTCTAAGTTGAAAGTAGCTATTGTTCCGTCTAGATCAAATATTACTGCTTCAATGGCCATTGATGAACAGCTCCTTGTTTGTGGTGAGTTTGGGGTTTACATACTTCTAATGGAGATATACTTTGCGGTTAACCTGCTTTTGGTATTTATTGGGTTATGATAACTTTCAACGCCTTCTGCGCTGGGTTATCGGTCGTTTCAAGGGCTTTCTCAATCTCGTCGAGCTTAAACCTGTGCGTTATAAGCCCCTTTACATCGACTATTTTTTTCCCAATCAACTCGATAGCGACAGGATATTCGACAGGTGAAATATACATCGTAAAGAATAATACTTCATCCGCGTCTTCTAAGTTCAAGTAACCCTTTGATTCGCCGATAAGCGCCACTTTACCTCCCTTGCGTACCAGAAACGGCGTTTGTTCTACTGTATCTTGGGTTCCGGCGGCTTCAATCACAAAATCCGACCCCCTCTTGGTGAGCTTTCTCACTAATTTGACTGGATCTTCTTTTTTAGCGTTTATTATCACATCTGCACCATATTTTTCGGCGCGTTCCAACCGATAATCCTCGACATCAACCGCTATGACTCGGCACCCCTTCATTAATGCCACCTGTGTCATCAACAAGCCTACGGCGCCTTGCCCGACTACAGTTACCCAGTCGCCTATGTTAGGCTGTAGATTATTAGACACACGAAGCGCCAAAGCGACAGGTTCGACTGTGGCTGCTTCTTCATCACTTACTCCTGAAGGAATCGGAATTAGGCTCCTGGGTAGCATAGCTTTGGATTGAGCAAAAAAACCGTCTCTTGTTAAACCGTAAAACTTCCCGTGGATACAATACGTCGGTAATCCTCGCAGGCAGAAGTAGCAGTGTCCACAGTTTACTATAGGAACCATAACCACCCGCTCGCCCGTGTCATTACGTATTCCGCAAGCGTCATGCCCTATGATTCTTCCCTTTTTCAACCATTTCCAGTCGCCGCGGTAAAAGTGCATGTCGGTTCCACAGATGCTCCCAGCCAAAAATTTGACCAATACCTGGTTGCCGCTAACGTCTGGTTCGGAGACTTCTTGAATTTTGATGTTGTGTGTTCCATTATAAACAACCGCTTTCAAAGTTGGCAACTCCGTATTCTATGCAATGGCTGGGCGATTTATCTTTAGTGTTTTTATCCCAGTTCACAATAACTACACATGTGTTGATCATGAATTTAGAAGAGTACTCAAAAGAGAAGATCTGGCAGCTACTCGTTGAAGCTATACACGCCTCCGTCATGTATCCAACCCATAAAGCGTACACACGCGACTCGCTTTTGCCCTCAAAGGAGGATCTCTCTGCTTTGGAACTCGCTGAGAGGCTTGGTATGCCCCTTGGAGAAGCGATCGTTATTCTTGATGAATTGATGAATACGAAAAAGATTATCCCCTAAAGGGCTTCTAGATTTAAAAGATGATATAATTAAATAAGGAAAGAAATAGCGGTTTTACTCGACGACGTAGCGATATGTTATATGTTCGCCTGCAGTTTGGCTTTTACGAGTAATCTTCAACACATCACCTGGTTGGGCACCTATTGCTTTCACTGCAGGGTCGCCCGAACGGATTTGTGGCATCTGATAAGGCTTTACCTTTAACTGTGAGAGTAGTTGGTTCTTTTCTTTTTCACTTAGGATTTCATGGAAAGGAACAAGAGCGTGCTCGAAGATATCGAAGACAGGGAATGATTTGGGTAGAAGTTCCACATTTTTCTTTTTTGCACCCAATTTAACGGCGTGGGTGTATCGTCCTTCGGTGACCACGATGGCGCGTTCGAGTTCTTTTTCCTTCATGATCTTATAAAGAGTGTTCATGGCTGCTATGCCGACTGTGGCTTCGCCAAGAATACACCAGACAATTGCGCGTTCTTTGTCCTGTGGAATATCTATTATGTAGGCGTATGCGCCTTCGTATTTTTGTATTTCAACAAGTTTGTATTTTCTTAATTTAATTAGGACTTCTGCTTTGCGTTCTTCGATTGTTAGTACTTTAGTGCTCAAACCACAAACCCTCAAAGATAGAATACTTGGAACCTAAGAGAATCATTCACCCTTAAACTTTTCGTATGATTCTTGGTGATGTCACCCGCGCCATTTCTTCACTTTTTTTGGAGGTTTCCTAATTGGTTAGCTCCAATGTTGAGGTTTCAGGTTTTAAACCACGTAAGAAACGCGGAGTAACACCAAGAGCTGATAAGGGCAGAAAACATGATTATCCAGCCGAGAGAGCAGCGCCGTACACTTACTGCAAAAAACAGCGTTTTAAGAATTCAAAAAACAGTTACCGCTAACAAATTACTAGTAATGGAAAAAAAACCTTCAAACGCAAACTTGAAAAAAGTAAAGCTAAATGTTGTTTTCTCTTGGTTAGCTTCAATTAGTGGACTTACTTGTTTTCTTTTACCCAAATTCTAAACATTTTTTCCTTACCTAACTCAAAACAACTAAACCCTTTAGAATCGATCTCCTCTATTTCCACACACTTCTCTCCATAAACTTCTCTATATTGCTCTAACCAATTAACAAAATGCGCACCCCCACCAACATATTTTTTTACCCAACGCTCACCATGCTCATCCACCCTCTCTAAAACCAAATCCTCTTGACCCATAACTTCCGGTAATGTCTTTTTCTCCGTCATAATCTTGTGCACCCATGTGAAATGCTAATGGATTTACCTATTAGAAATATTTGAGGCTCAAATACATTTTCACATAATGCGCTTGAACTAAAAACTCAAGTTTTCATCAATTGAGATATTGATATCTTTCTGAGTTAAAATCTAATATACAACTTTCAAAATACTGTTTCCCCATTAGAAGGCTCTGTATTGGCGAAAATAGACAAGAAATACACTGCAATAATTGCTATGATATGCATTATTTTGATTGTAGTTATTTTTATATGGTTTCAAATAAGCCCAAGAGACTTAACACCTAACCTAAACAAATTTGACGTAGCTGATCTTAGAATAGAACATTCAAGTGACTGGAAAAGTTCACAACTCTTTTTTACAGTAACCAACATCTACGACTCACCTATAACAGTAATAGGCTCACAACTAAATGGAGTTAATTTTGATTATCAAGATTTTGAGTTGCCACCAGGACAAACAAAAAACGGAAACATCATCCTCAACGGTTTAAGTATCAGAAATTCATCAAGCTATGATGTCAAATTAACATTTACACATGAAGATGGACAATATTCGAGTTATTCTCAAACAATTACCCCAAAAAAATATAGCCCAGGCTTTATGATCGTGAATGCAAATCTAAACATTACAGATTCTAACACTGCTGTTTACTATGTTGAGCTGCAAAACACTGGAAATATTCCTATGGTAAGCGCTAGAATTTTAATTGATAATAATCAAGTTACTTTACCATTAGGAACATGGTTACAACCAAAAGACATTGCCCCCTTAGAAGCCTCACTTTTTTTGCCGATCCAAAAAGGAGCCACATGGACTATTGAATTAGAGGCAACATATGCAGACGGAAGCAATTTTTCTGCTACCCAAGCTTACACTTTTCAATAATACTCATACAGAGCGAATGAACTTGGATAAGAATTAATTAATTTCGAACTATACCCAACATCTTTTCTCTTTAAAAAGGGGTAGCTAATGAAAAATAACTTAAGCTAAAAAAATAGTGCTTTCTTCTTTCTATGAATATAGAATTGTTTACCCGCTCTGAGATCAAAATTTTTGCTAAAACAAATTTTTGATTAAAACGTCTTCTTTGAGCTTATGTCACCTGCATTTATCTCGAATTTTTCCCTTAACTTGTTTGATTTGCCCTTTTTCTTATTCGCCACCCGGATTATCAGATTAATAGCAAGATAGCTTAACTCGATTTTAGGCTATCTGCTGTTTAGTCGCTTTTTTGAAGTTGTGATTGCGTGGTGCCTACAACAAGTGCTTCTATGGGAACCAAAGGGGTAACGTTTTGATTGTTATTTGAATGTAAAATCTTTTTCTGGTGTTTTTTCTAAAAATTCAAATACATAAAACACCTACAAATATATTTACTGGTGTGATGTAAAATGAAGAAATTTTCACAAGATGATTTCAACAAATTACTTAAACAGTATAAAACGTTAAGTGTTGAAAAGTTTGAAATGGAAAATGAGATTCTCAAGTTGTATGAGTTATCAATGGTTGAAAATGTTGTAACAATAACCTCTGATAAATTAAAGACAATAGATTCCCTGAAAGAAAGACTGCATATTGTTAAACAAGAAATGAAGAAGGTTGATAAGAAGATTTTAAAATTATTTAAAGACAGATAGCTCCTCTTCTTTTTGTTTCTGAGAAAAATGCGCAAAAGAAATAGGCATTAAACCTAAGTTTCGAATAATTTTCCCTTTGCTTATAGAACTATGTGTGAGAAAGCTAATCTCTCTGATTTGTAGATTTGGTGTATTTCGAGTTTTTTTTATGTATTCAGAGTACACAAGTATTAAATATTCAGATTTCAAACGATATTTGATTAACAATGACACATTGCCCTAACTGCGCAAAAGAAGTAACCAAACCATCTAGAGCCCTAAAAAATCAAGCATTAATAACAGAAATCTTTGAATGCAAACAATGCCACCACAACTTCAAAGTCACAATCAATCAAGCACCATACATATGCTGACATACTCTTTCACTCCAAAAGTATTTCTCTAAAATTAAAAACTTGTCAATGATAGAATGACATATTTGCTTATATTTTGTTTTTGTTTTTAGATTTCTTACTGCTTCATTAATAATTCTAACAGTATTCTTCTGAATTGATGATCAGATTAGCTATAATTGAGTGTTTATGTTCAAACTATATCTTACAAATAATAAGTCACTTAAGATTGATTTTTGGATATAAAATTATGTCTTTTTTGTCTTTTCATCTGTTTATAGCAATCTTTACAAATATTTGGTTTATGAACATAATTTATAAGTGTATGATAATTCTTTTTGTATTCGATCATAGTTGGCTGTTTTTCTCCACACCAATCACAAATCATCAAGATACCTCAAAGTATTCATAAGCTCTCATCATTTGGCCTAAAGTTAGATTTGAAGTTAAAAAGCGATATTACTGGTACTATAATATTCTCAAATTATCTACCAAATTTTGTTCTTTCAGGGTCATGTTATAGCTCCTTTAGCTCTTACGCATGCTCCAAGATAGAGAAAGTATTGTTATGATAACAGTTTGCGAAGTTCGTAAGCAGGAAAATCATCTTCAGAGGTTAGGAATGGCAAAACTCCCTCTTTGAGTTCTTCTACGAATAAATTCAAGTCTCTATAAGAAAAAGGGCAAAGAAACTTTGTAAAATGCACGTGTGATAGTTTTAGGCAGTTAGCTTTGTTTATACAGTGTAAAATTGGTTACTGCCAAAGATGAAATGCATTTTTACAGCATAGTGTAGCAATAATTTAGTGAAACAGTTAATTTTTTAAACAAATCCTTACAATAGCAATTAAGTAACATGTCAAAGTCATTAACAACTATGCTTTTTCTAAATGCTTTGATTATTGCAATCTACACATATTTCAGTTTTGCAGTTTACAAAGGATATCAAGTAATGATAACAAAGTAAACAAATCAAAACTAACCTAATTTGGTTCTGCTAAAAGTAGCATAACCATTTTCAAAACATAACTCTAAATTATATTTAGCTAACAAGGGGTGCAGTCTTATTTTCTCATCTTCCTCAGGAGTCCACCGTAAACACAATTGCCAAAAACCCACCCTTTGCTCATTTCTCAAAAGAACCCATTTGTCATTGAACCTACTCAAATGTAGCCTTTAACTCTTAAAGCAAAGTTAGAGTCTCTTCTCTTTTCAATTAACCAATTTCCTCCAATTAATTATTAATTGATATGTTTTATAATTTTCTAAAGAAGCTTCAAACATGTTCTTAGCTGCTTCTCTTCGGATGCCTCACATACAGCAGTAAAGAGACAACAGTTACAACCAAGATAGCAATTATAATCAAAGTTAAAGTTACATTTAGGTCAGCATTGTTTGGAATAGGCGATTCAGTAGGACCCATATTTGGTAATGTTGGTGAAGGATTTATTTTCTGCACATAAAAGTAGAATGGTGTTGAAGCTGAGTCAAGATATAGATGTCCACCAAAGGAAAAACTTGCTTTTATCACAACCTTATGATAACCTTCTGATAGGTTGGAAATGCTGATTGGATAAGCAAATGATGGGTTATTAACAAATTTTGTACTGTTTGTGGATTGACCAAAAATATGCTGATTTGGAACAATAGTAACAAAAGAAGTATCATCTATACTGAAGGAATAATTTGTCATAGGTTCGAACAAGGGCATTAAATCAAAGGACCAATTAAGTGTAAAATTAAGTAGCATATTATTGTAGTAAGAAGATTGGTTGTTAGGGCCATAGAGACTTAGTCTGTAAGATGTAGACATTTGTCCAATTGGGCTAACATATAATGTAGGGCTATACGTATTGGTGTAGGGAATTGTGATAGTTTGTGGTTCACTTGATGTAACCTCATTGGCAGAGACATCAAAGGAGTAATGGGTAATATTTAGGAAATCAGTTCTAAACAGACTTCCCAGCATACCAATAACTCTAACATCAATTTGAGCCCCTTTTGGAAAATCATTTAATGGATATGAATCTACTGGGAAGGTAATTATAGTATATTTTGAGTTTGAGGCTGGAGTAACTTCTAGATTGTCATATTGAACTGTGCTGTTGCTGTAGGGGAAGTAACTATTGTGGTGCTCATTTTGGTCATAGAAATTTATGGTATAAAATAAACCTGTTATAATTCCAGCATGTTCATCTATTGAAGAGTTACTTGGTTGATTTGTGATTGTTATGATAAATGAGTTAGTTGCTTGTGTTATTGTGAATTCTGGAGGAGATAGGGTGTTTGTTGTCTGAGCATTTGATTGTTTAATTATTAGTGGATTTAAGGAAGTTACTATAATTATGACTGAGAATAGTGTGAGATACTTACTCAATCTATTCATAATGAGACTTAGCTATCTGTTTGGTTATATAATTTACTTAAGCAATTAATTTACCAAAACTAGTTCTTTGGAACAATAAATCTTCTTAAACAAAAACAAACATAACACGTCAGTAACAGAGGCACTAGAAAATAATGTTTACTTACCTTTCATTCCTGCCCCCAATGGCAATTTATGTATACTATTCCATGTGGTTGACTTGCATAGTTATACTAGCAGCAATAATGGCATTGTTGATTTATCCTACTTACTACAAAGAGCTGGCATTGATACTAGGGTTTACTGGACTGTCTCAAATAATAATGGCGGGCTTTCTATACTACCCTTATCACCTTTTCATTTTCTTTCCACCTCAGTCAGTTGTGGGCGTATTTGCTTTAGCAAGTGGAGTAGTTGTTTTCATTTATGGCACACTAAAAAGAAAAACATAGAAAGGCAATCCAAAACTTAGTTTTTAATCCTGCTGTTTACGGCCCATTATCTTTAAAGTATCTAGCTATTCCAATTTTGTTGTACATCAGTAGATATGCGAAAACTGAAACAATCACACCAACAATCCCAATTGCAAACCCAACAAATAATCTAGGGTAAACTGTGACTATTTGATTGTCTGATGGAAAAGATGTTACTGAATACATTGCATTAAAGATTCCACTTACTATCAAAATAAGTCCTAATAGCATTAGAAATGGCGGAACTACAGCCAAGATTGTTCTTATAGCTGAGTTAGATGGCATGTTATGAAATTATATTTTTTTTCTTTAAAATACTTTCTCTAAAGCTCCAAAATTAGTTTTTAGCTGTAACTCTTTTTCTTATTGAAGTAATTCCAACATAGACTGTTGAAATATCCCGAATAATGATGACTATTAAAACTATACTTTTAGTATCTGACATAAGAACAGTCCAGGACCCAAATCAACACTATGAGAATAATCTGTGAAGTTTGCAAACAAGAAGGCTATCTTCAACAGTTAGGAAACTATTTTAGAGTTAAGCACTATCAAGGTAAGAGTGAATGTGGTAGGAGCAAGTTCTTTTATCATCAACAGTCTTTAGTTTATGTTAAAGCCTTATTTTCTTTTAGTGATTTGTGTGTTGCTGGGAAAACTTTAATTAAACAAGATCTTTATGAATCTGCAGAAGTTACTGCTGTGGGTGTTCAAGCAAACTTTGATCACCAAAAGGCAGCTATGGCAGGCTTAGAATTTGCAATTATGGGTGTGCGGGATTCCCCAAGCCTGGTATGGGGCAGGCCTGCTAAGTCTGTGGTCGAAAGGCCGCGTGGGTTCAATTCCCACATCCCGCGCCACATCAATGAGTTATTTCTATTTTGCGTTTCTTTTATAAGCAAAAACGGCTAATTCATAATCAATGAATCCTGAGCAAAGAGAAGCCTACCTAACCCGCATTTATCGGCGTAGTCACTCAGAGAACAGTCGCCACACAGTCGAGATGGCTCGGCGTGCATTCGACAAAGAAACCCATCAAGTCCGTTCAGTCGATAGCTTGGCAAGTTCTTCTCCGTTTAGGGGTTATCCTTTCGTTTGAAGAGTGCCATTTTTATCGGTTTGTTATTCTATTTGCTTTTGCATATTAGCTTTTCACTGTTTTAAAAAGTTCTTGGCTATAAAATACTTTATAAACTTGTTTTTTATCCTGGCAGTTGTTTTCCACCAGTGAGGACAAAACTTCACATTTTCATTTTCACGCCCTTTTTCCACAACATTTTGCTGTTTTCGAGAGCCTTCCAAAGCATTCCAAAGGTATTTTCGCAACTAATTTAAAATTATACATAAAAATATGAGGTAATTATTCTTCTAAAAGAACGTTTCCAAAGTTATACGCAGTCTTTTATCGATGACTATTCGAAGGGGCCTCAGCAACCCCAGTTAATTTTTTTGCATGAGACCTTGAATTTCCTGAGATTGTTTCCATAGTTTCTCGTAGTAGTCCTGAACTAAAAGCACAAAATCAGTATTGTTGACCATAGAGTACCATGGTGTCGCAGCGCTGTTAGCTTGTGCTAAGATGATTAATAATCTTGTAATTATTCTTAGGATAATTATAGTAAAAGCCTTGATTAGCTCGTACCAGCGAGCAATTACCTTAGCGCGCGCTTTTTTTGAAAGAAGATCTAATAGTTGATTATACGTTTTTTATTCTAGGTCAATCGATTTAGCAGGCTGCCCAAATACAATCAAAGTAATTTTGAGTGAGATGTGCAAGTGTCTGATTATTTGACCATAGCGCTGGAGTTTTTAATGGGTTTGGCGTTGGGGATGTGCAAATACATGTTTTATTTCTATCAAAAATTGCAAATACTGCTGTAGGGGCTTCTTTAATTGATTTAACTTTGAAGGTGCCCTCTTTCCTAGTTTTTTTACAATAAGAATTATTTCATCAGCAATTTTAGTTTTTTCAGGAACATTGGTAACATATTTAATGATAACGCCCTGTTTCAATGATTTATAATAATTGGAATAGGAATATAACATGGCGTTTTTGAACCCATCCCAATTAATGACGTCATCTAAACAATATTGTGCTTCATTCAAACCCCTTATGAATGCCCTTCCATTTGCTTCGCCTTGAGGTACAAGATTAAAGTTTTCTCTTATTTCTTCATCTGTGACAGTAGACTTCGCTTTCAAGAGGCTAATTATCCTCTGTGCATCATCTTGGATTTCAATTAAATCATGTTTTTTGCGCTCAACTAAAAATTGAATCCCTTCTTTCAAAGGAACTGAAACAAAAATATCTCCTTTAGGAGTTAGCTTTCTCTCAATCAAACCTATCTTCTGAAGACTACCTATTATTCGATAAATATTTGCCCGATCTATACACACCAATTGTGCGAGAACCTTCGCGCTCGATTGCTCCCTCTCATTCAATGCAAGATAAATCTTAGCCTGAGAAACAGTCAATCCTAAGTCTGTTAATAATTTTATCTCTTCAAGCTTCTCATCGGCTAATTGCAATATTTCACCTGTTCAAACATTATTCTTTATACAGATTTAATTTTTTTGTTTCATCGTATCGCAGACGCACCATATTATATCGCAAAAGTAGTCATTGAATTAACTTAAAAAAGGAGACGAAAATGATAAGAAAATATCATCTAATAAACTTGAAAAACCTATACAATCAAACGCAATCAAAAAAGATACACACCATCAGAAAAAAAACAACATTAGCCTTGCCTTTAGCCTTATTACTGATTTTAACCGCGACAATTATGGTAAATCCAACAGTTGATGCTCATACACCTCAATGGAATATTCCAACCTACGCCTATATTTCAGTCGCCCCTGATCCAGTAGGTGTTGGACAAAGTTTACATATCGCTTTCTGGCTTAATGTTTATCCTCCATCTCCTAGTGGGGCTTACGGAGACCGATGGGAAAACCTCACTATCAATGTTACAAAACCAGACGGATCAACAGAAATTTTAGGCCCCTATTCTTCAGATCCAGCAGGTTCAAACTATATTTCTTGGACACCAACAACAGCAGGCAACTATTCATTTCAATTCATATTCCCAGGACAGACGCTCGCAGGCTCAAATCCCGCACCTAATCCCAATGACGTGTCTATAACAAGTCCCTATATAGGTGACTACTATGAACCGAGTGAAAGCAACATCGAACAAATTACAGTTCAGGAACAACAATTGTCGTGGTGGAGCAATACCCCACTTCCAACGGAATACTGGGCTAGACCCATAAGTGCACTTAACAGTGACTGGTACACAATCTCTGGAAACTGGCTAATGATTGGATACGACTTTGCAGGCACAGCTTATAATCCCTATGCACTAGCGCCAGACAGTGCCCACATTCTCTGGACAAAGCCTTTAACATATGGCGGTATAGCAGACGGTCAATTTGGTTCAATACCTTACTATGCTGGAAACTACTACGAACCGTTAGTGGGCGCTTTCATTACAGTAAATAATCCGTTGATAATCATAAATGGAGTACTTTACTACAATCAACCAGTTGCACCACTTTACGGCATTCATGCAGTAGACATCAGAACAGGAAATGAGCTTTGGTACCAGAACACCACAGACCAGTTAGCATTCGGTCAATTGTTGCACTTTAGTACACCAAATCAAGACGGCGTTATACCTTACCTATGGAGTACAAGCGGAATTAGTTGGAAAATGTATGATGCTACCACAGGAAACTACATACTAACAGTAAACAATGTACCTTCAGGGACACGAATGACCGATTCCAACGGAAATATCTTGATTTACACATTGAATGCAAAAAATGGCTGGTTAACTCAATGGAATAGCACCACGGCAATTATGCAAAATGCCTATGCAACTGGTGTAGGAACTTTAATGTGGAGTTGGAGACCTGGTCAAACAGGCACAAACCCAGTAGCTACTGGCGCTGGATCGATAATTAACGGAACAAACGGTTATGACTGGAACGTGACAGTTCGGAATACAGATGGAACATTAAACTCATTAATTGGAACAGGTACAGTGCAAAATCCCGCAGGAACTGCAAGTATCAGCAAATTTGATTTTCTAGTATGCTACTTGTGACAAATGGCTTAACTCAATACGGAATTAGCTTAAAGACAGATGAACAAGGCAAAGTTATGTGGTCTCAAACAAGACAAGTACTGCCAGGAAACCGAACGTGGCTTATGGGTCCAATGGGTGAAAATGTATACACTATGCTTGACAAAGAGTTAATTCAATGGTATGGATTTGACGCTTCTACAGGCAACCAAATTTGGGGTCCAACAACTGATGACACAAACCCATGGGATTGTTATTCTTCAGGCGCTTACAATGGTCAAATCGCTCAAGGACATTTATACGCTGAAGGAATAGGCGGAACAATATACTGCTATGACGTTCAAAATGGAACGCTTTTATGGACTTTCACAACTGACAATGCAGGACTTGAAGACTATACAGGTACAAACTATCCATTTTACGGTGGTTCAATCTACTTTGCAGACGGAAAAGTTTACGCTTGCACTGCAGGTCGCGATGTCTCAATGCCTCAATGGAAAGGATCCAAAATCTACTGTATCGATGCAACCACGGGTGAAGGACTATAGGGATGGATTCGGTTGCCTACCAAAGGCGGGGCGCTGGCCGAGGGTGCGTTCATAGACTATAACGAATATGACAATGGACTATTACGTGTTCGGAAAAGGTCAGACTTCGTTAACAATAGATATGCCCGACTGCAATTGAAGCAGGTGATAGCGTTATCATTCAAGGAACAGTGACTGATCAATCCCCAGGAGCAAAAGATACGCCAGCTATATCCGATGAAAGTATGACCCTGTGGATGCAATACATTTATCAACAACAAGCTTTACCAACGAATGCTTCAGGTGTTCATGTATCGATCGACGCAGTTGATTCAAATAATAACTTTGTTCACTTAGGAGATGCTATAAGCGACATTGATGGTCACTATGGTTTTACTTGGAATACACCAGCCATTTCCGGTCAATATAGGATAATTGCGTCATTTGAAGGGTCTAACTCGTACTACAGCTCGCACGATGTAACATATGCAGCAATAATTGAACCAACCGCGACAACAACACCGCAACCAACACAGACGCCATCAACAGCTGATCTATACTTCCTGCCAATGTCCGCAGCAATCATCGTACTAATCATCATAGTTGGTGTTGCAACCATCTTGATGATGAGAAAGCGTCCATAAAGGTGAAAATCTATGGAAAAACTTTCCCTCCCTTTTTTAGTTTGAAAAATTTGAGGGGTTGGGGCTGAGAAGGCTTTGGATGAATTTATCTGTTGAAGCTGCAATTGAACAGGTTTGTATTTTTCTTTTTCTCCTAAAAGAAGGTACATTCAAAGCCTCAACAAACCTAACCTTTGAGCGTGTTTATTTGTTATTTGCGTAAAATTAAATAAGCACTCAAAGCCTGCGATCTAAGAAACATCAAGCCAAGTGATCAAATAATGAAAAAAGCGATCGTATTTTCAGCAGTTGCATTGCTCTTAATCAGTTATTGTTGCCATGTTCACGACCAACAACATAAGCACTGTAAAGGCACAAGACAGCCAGCCGTTCCATGTTGGCGTAACCTTAGGCGGAGACAACAGCGCAGACGCAAAAACACTTAGTGACAAAGTCAAAGATTACACACTAACCTGTTTGTTGTGACGTCTGGTCCACTACAAGGTAATATCGACGAATTGGTTAAAACATGTGATTATGCTGTCAACTCAGGGTCTAGACATAGTCGTTTATTTCGGTTCATACGAGACTAATAGAGACAAAACTGTTGCCTTCATTGATACTGCCCAGCAGCGTTGGGGCATCCAC
The DNA here is from genome assembly GCA_963810665.1 of Candidatus Bathyarchaeota archaeon. Taxonomy (GTDB): domain Archaea; phylum Thermoproteota; class Bathyarchaeia; order Bathyarchaeales; family Bathycorpusculaceae; genus Bathycorpusculum. Next base: position 65,201 of record CAWEOM010000035.1, read on the forward strand.
TTCTTGGGTGTATACTATAGGACGAACCTAGTGGAAAAGCAATAGATGGAATTATGCGCTTGGATAACGTCTATAATATAGGTAACGTATCGGTAAGCCGCCAAGACATTACCGTCAGTCAAACTGCTAACTCTGTTATGACGAGTAAAACATTCTATTACAGTCCTGACTTTAAAGGGCAAATCACGTAAAGTACGCGCTAATTGCTCTGGCTATAGTAGGGATAGCTTGCTTGAGGCGTCAGTCTACTGCTTTATAGAAGGCATCGAAAAACCGCTAAAACTAAGCAAATAAAAAATTGGATATGCGGCTGAGGGTCTCCAATGAGTGGAGGGTTTAAGTTCCATCCACACAAAATAGCTTAAAAAAAGATGATTTATTAAGGGTAGACTTTTGTATTGAATTGACGATGAGAATAAACCAAGCTTTAAACGAAAGCTTTGATAAACATCACAACATTAGAAAAATAAAAATAAATTATACAACCGGTTCCTCCTTACGTGAAGAACAAAATGGTTCAATCAGGTCTTACGTATTAGTGGCTGTTTATGACACTTTTTCAGGTTTGACCTCCAAGCAGACTTGACGAGAATAAAGGCAAGACGTGGAATTGTTGAGGATTGTAATTAAAAAGGGAGAAGGAAAGAGCTACAATAGATTCTTTTTTGTGGCAAAGTATTCAATTGCCTTTTCTGATAATCATTTATAGCTCAATTACTTCCTCCTTTCAAATTATCGGTTGATGAATTAAGAAATGGTGAGAGATGCAAAATTTGCTACAGTCTTAATCAACTGGCGTCTAAAGTCTGCATATACGTGGTATAAATTGAGGTGCGCTGTAGAACAGGATTTCACTGGTATAAAAGGAAATCGTGAGAAACAAAAATTCAACTGAATTGTTAGAGAGAATTGAATCAAATTTAGGTGATGAATTATTTTGCGCTTGCAAAAAAAATTATTCGCCACTATATACATTAGAAGAAATAATGGATTCAATATTAACTACTGATTCTTTAATAATAGTTGATCAGAATGATTATTTAAAACAAACTTTCATTCTTTCAATTATCGATTTGATTGATCCTTATAGAAAAAATAAAAGTTCAAAAGAACCAAGAGAATGAACTCCAAAAAGACGCTGAAGCGATCATGAAGATAATGTACGAAACAACTTAAAAATCATTCGGCTGACTATGTATCCTTAGGATTTTAGATTTTGGTCTTGAGTTCTTGAAGTGTCCCCAGAATTTTAGGTATTTCCAAACGCTTCCTTTTTTTTGTAATTCAATTGTACAGAGGATTCAGTTTACGCATTAATTAAAGTTCTATAAACTTCTGTAACACCCTTTAGCTTGCTCATTGTGAGGGAGTTTAGTTTATATTCGCTTAGAGCCAACTTTAATGTTCTGAGCCTTACGCCTTCATTAGGAGTCAATGACACATAAGATGTCAGAAAAAAATGTTGAAACTGCATCAGGATTAACAGAGGATAGCGTAGTTGCAAAGGTTGCCGAGTTAATGGAAACTCTTGACCATGTCAAGAAATATAACGCTCTATCCGGGGCTTTTAAGAAATTTGCTTTCGTTGTTATCGGCTCAATTGTAATTTTCCTAGCGCTTGGCGCATCATTGGGCTTTTTAAATCTGGCGGTGACCCTGGATAGACCCCAACTTTTTGCAGCGTCAGTTTTACTGCTATTTGTTCCAATTACTGGAATAGCCGCTGGTGTCCTTTTCATCAAAAGAAGGATAAATTCAGTCAAAACAGGCGAGTGGAAAGGCGAGCTTTCAAATGGGTTTCCGTCGGCATTAAAAATGTTATTGGAACTGGATTGGGATGAAACGTTTGATGAAATTTCCTCAGGACGAGTCGGCTATGCCTTATATGGAATACTCAAAGCAGGTGCTTGCTGGCTCATAACGTTTTTTGCATTAGGTTTTTTGGGCAATCTCGTTGCTTTCCTTGTTCTGCAAAAAGCTGTAATAGTTGGAGGTCCGATTTTGGGTTTGCTTTCGCTTTTAATAGTTTACCTGCTATTGAAAAATGACTTATTGAGACGGTATAATGAGGTTCGCTCGTTAGATAAACTCCTATGGGAGCTGCGGTGGTTAAGCGTTGAGTTACGGAGAGCCGAGTTCTAAACTTGATCTCTATGTAATCGCCCGTATAATCAAGGCGTTGAAAGAGAAAAACAAGATGAATAAAACTGCCCTTGCGACTTCCACGGGATTGGCGTATGATAAGCTGGTTAAATATTTGGCATGGATGTCTGAGAAAGGATTTGTTTTGATTGACGAAAACGGCTTGGTCGTCTTGACTAAGGAAGGGTCTGAGGCTTACGATGATTTGGTAGGTTGGATAATGAAGTACGTGGGGCAACTTAAATTTCCGCGTCTTCGTCTACTAACTTAAGTAGATATCGATCTACCTTTTTGTTGCTCCCTCCGAAAAAACGAGTTTGCTTCATGCTCCAAGCTTGGTTAAAAGAAAGAATGACAACCAAGAAGAGATTTAAATAAAAATGGTGAGTTCAAACACTGCCCAAAGTATCCCTTCACTCCCATTTAATCCCTTCTTGGTTGCCATCAAAATTACTTATATAAATGCCTTCTTATGGCGTCTAAAAACCTCCGCTACGTTTATTCCCTCGGAATGAGTTCGCCTTTTAAGAAGCCGGAATAATTAGACTTCAAAATATGCAATAGAGGTATAAAAATGGTAGCGATAGTTGAGGCTATAGATTTGAAGAAAACCTATATGCTTGGAAAAGTACCGGTCGAAGCTGTACGTAGGGTAAACCTCCAAGTTGCCGCCGGCGAATTCGTATCAATACTTGGGCCGTCTGGAAGTGGCAAATCAACCATGCTGAATCTTATCGGAGCACTAGATAAACCAACATCCGGAAGACTTCTGATTGATGGCATGGACATCTCAAGCTTAACGATATCCAATTAGAGTTCCGATCAAAATAGGCTTTGTTTTTCAGTTCTTTAATCTGATTCCACGGTTAAGTGCCCGTGACAACGTCGAATTATCTATGTCGATAGGTAATGTGAGTAAACGGAAGAGACGTAAACGTGCAGTTGAGCTTCTTGAAACTGTAGGGTTAAAGGATAGAATGAAGCATAAGCCTGCTGAATTGAGTGGTGGACAGCAGCAACGTGTAGCTGTTGCACGTGCGTTAGCTAACAACCCCAAATTTCTGCTACTTGATGAGCCGACTGGAAACGTTGATTCTAAGACGGCTAGTAGAAGTGATAGATTTAATCCACTTTTTGAATGTGGAGAAAAAAGTCAGCATTATCATGGTTACGCATGATGAAAAGTTAGCACATGAAGCTTCAAGAACTGTGCGGATGGTTGATGGCAATATCGCGGAAGACGTGGTGAATTAAAATGCGATCGATGGATGTTTTCGGTTATTCTTTTAATGCCATTCGGCTCCGTAAGCTTAAAGCTGCCTTAACCACGTTGGGTGTAGTGATTGGTATCGCCGCTATTGTGGCGCTTCTGTCGATCACTCAGGGGTTGCAGATATCTTTAACAAGTCAGTTAAATGAGGGCTTGTCGCTGACACCCTTGTTTTGACTGCGGGCAGCGGCCCTTTGCCGGTTTTAGCGAACCTCCAAGTGACAATCAAGGGTTTGGCGGCGGTCCTAGTACTTTAAGTGATAATTCAGGTTTTGCACTCTACGTCAACGATACGGAGATAATTGGTTCATTATCTACCGATATTGAATCGACGACGCCTGTTATTAGCCGTAGCGGGTACGTGGTAAGTGAGGATCTAAATAAATCTGTGACAATTTACGGCATTGATTTTGAAACCTACCCTGAAGTATACAGTTCCACGTTTGTGGCACAAGACGGTAGCATCCCTACTAACCCCGACAACGACGAAGTTGTTATAGGCGCTCACGTGAAATAATCCCGGAGATAACGGTACAATCTACTTCGGTAGTGGCGATGATATCAACGTCAGTTGGACTAACTCAACGACTTATCCGCCCAAAAACGAAAGCAGCAGCGTCACAGTTGTTGGTGTGCTTGAAGAGGTCGGCGGTTTAAGTATGTCGGGTCCATCTGATACAGGCGTCTACATGCCTATTGAGGAATCGGAAAACTTTTTTGGCACCACCAAATGTAGCATGATTGTCGTGAAACTCACAAACAGCGATTCCGCCACTATCGATTCGGTAACTGAAGCTATCAAAGATCAATATGGCTCCAATGTCTCTGTATTGTCCTCTACTTCACTGCTTGCCACGATTAATTCAATCTTTAGCATTATACAATTGTTCCTCGTGGGTATCGCAGGCATCTCGTTGTTAGTGGCAGGCGTGGGGATAATGAACATTATGTTTGTCTCGATGATTGAACGCACCCGCGAAATAGGCATCCTCAAAGCATTAGGTATGAAACGCAGAACTGTACTGTCAATTTTCATTGGCGAAGCAGCAATCATTGGCATAATGGGTGCAGTCATCGGTATAGTCGTTGGCTATGGCTTAGCAATTGACGTTGCAAACGTCTTGGGCTCAGGGTTGCTCGGGTCAGCCGGTGGGTTAACTTTAACGCCAGTATTAACTCCATTAGTGTTCTTAGGCGCGTTTGGTTTCGGTGTGGGTATTAGTGTTCTTTTTGCTCTGTATCCATCATGGAGGGCGTCTAAGCTTAGACCTGTAGACGCGTTAAGGTACGAATAGGAGGAATGAGAATGAACGAAAAACAACGACAAAAAAATAGAAAACAAATCTTCGTAAGTCTTAGTGATGCTTTGTATCATGCTATCTATACCCATATTAGCGGTTGCAAGCGCAAACACTGTGGCAACGTTAATGGTTGCTCCAACCAGCAACAGCAACGTAATCAATGTCATCGGTAACATGTTCAACGCAAACGAAACCGTCTACCTTGCCATGGTAAACCAAACCACTGGCGTAATCGTCTATAACTTCACTGAAACCATAACCACCAGCGGCATCGGCCAATTCGCAAAGGACATCACCTTACCCCCAGCAACCTATGGCAGCTACACCATATACGCTAAAACTTCCACAGTAACTGCAAGCACATCATACACAATTACAAACTCAGCCACACCTAAAATCATCGCTTTACCTGCCAACAGCAATATCATCAGAATAGGGGGTAGCGGCTTTAGCCCAATGGAGGCCGTCGGCTTTATACTGCTAGGGGCCACAGGTGCAGCATTCAATTTCACTGACATCGAGTAACGTACAACTGGAACTTAAGGTAACAAGATTATTCCATCTAGCATAAGCTGCAATAACCTAAATGGCTCAAGCCAGAACAGGCGCAACAGCAAACACAGCCATAATCGTTCCAGACTTAACCGGTCCCAAAGGAGACGCAGGCGAAGCTGGAGACAAAGGCGCAAAAGGCACAGCGGGTCCAGCTGGAAAAGATGCAGACGACACAATACTATATGCAGCCGTAATCATAAGCATAATAGCCATAGTCATCTCCATTGTGTCTCTATTCAAGGACAGGGAATCCGACGAGGAGTAACAACAGCCAATGTTGGCCTCGGTGTTATTTTTGCCTTGTGTCCCGCATGAAGGCATCTCGAACATGTGGAAGCATTGAGGTATGAGTAAGCATCGACCTCGAATATTTTCATTTTTTCAATAATTTGTTTTTTTAACTTGAAATCGAACGTTACTTTTTTAGCACGAAAAAATTGAGTACACTATGTTCTGAAAGGTCCTTTTTTACAGTAGCTCCATTAATTAAACGTAGGAAACAACGCTCGATACCGCAAACAGCGGCTGGATTTAATGCTTCATGAGGACGAAAACACCTCGGGTAGCGAGTACACCTACCGTTAGGGCACGAATTATCAAAAACAGTGAATAAGAAAAAAGGGATGCTTGATTGACTTTTCCCACGCGCGCGCGCTGATCTAAATCATAGGTGGCCGCTTACTTAGGGTACTTTTTGGAATAACCCAGGGAAAAATAATGGGAAGGATTCCCACATCCCGCGCCATTTTAATAAGTTATGATTTTGTAGCTATTTCTATTTCTTCACTCCAAGTTTTTATCTGTTGCTCAGTTTTTTCTTGGTCCCCCATGGGCCGAATAAAACCGTACTCTCCAACGATACGTTTAGCAGAAATTGCTGCCTTCATATTTTCTAACGCTTTTTCAGATTTATTACCGTCCAGAGTAACAAACAATGCAACAGCTTTTTCTTTGAAATCATTAGTAGCCATAAACTTTCTTATAGCGGGCGTTATTTTATTAGCCCAGACCGGAGTACCAATAATAACCAAATCATAACCTTCAACTGGGCTGGAAACTTCAATATCGGTTAATTTTTCTCGCAAAGCATCACTTCCACCACCCAAGAAACCAAGTCGTCCGTCTCTGTTTTTCCTGTCGGTTATTTCACATAAGTCGGCGCCTAATAATTGTGCAATTTTTTCAGAAACAAATTTAGTATGACTAGTTCTTGAATAATAGGCAACTACCTTTTTCATTTTTTTGCCTCATATTTAGTTCACCGTTTTTCTTTTTATGGTTTTCCTGAGTTAGTTAAATGTAAGCGTTTGATTTTTGCTGGCGACGCTGCCGAATTATAATTCAGTCACTGATTTATTTGGGTTAATGAAAAAAATTTTAGTGGAGGAAAAAAATAAATTTACGTGACTATTTCTTTCCAGCTGCTAACCCAATCAAGAAATTCATGCACTGGTTCCCCACCATAAGTTCGTAATCGCTCTCTAAGCTCACCTTTTTCAAGGGCAGCCTTCTGGAAATCAAGCATTTCTTTCTCTCCGTCCGTTAAATAAAGAAAACCATCCAACCCTACCCTCGCGCAGCGAGTACTAACCGTTAACAACTCTGATGGTGTGGGTACATCTTGGGGGTTGTCGCCAGGGCCATAAACATATAGGCTGATGTAGAATGGTTTTGTGAGCAGTTTTTTGAAGCCACGGGTAAGCATTTCCCAATACCAGGGCGTAGCATAGTTTTTGCTAAACATCACCACGTTGAAGGCATCGGCATATTTAGCGAAGTCGTTAAAATCTACTCCGTAACGCTCCAATGAGCTTACTGGATCAGGTTGTATGCTCAAGACAAGGTCTTTCTTAACGACATCTCGAATTTCTCCAATAAAATCTGTGACCACTTTTCTACGCCACTCTACCCAGCCCAACCCGCTTTTTTTGTGGAGTTCTTGACAACGGTGGCAAGTGCAGTGGCCATGGTCTGCGAAGTATTGACTGTTTAACCAAATTCCCTGTGATTGTCTATCAACTTCCCTGATGTATCTTAGTTGATCTTCTCGGTATTCTGGTTGGGTCGGACATATTACACTCCAGTAGATGTTGAAGTTATTGTTTCCAAACTTTGCTGGACCGAGAGATGACTGCGAAACCCAGTCAGGATGATTCTGTACTGTTTGCGTGTCTGCGAATACGGCTATGTTACTCTGCATATCCAGCTTGGGTTGGAGCCTTAACCCAGTTTCTGGCTTTACACGGAAAACATGGAAGTCAAACCCTTTGGGCTTTTGAGGTTGGAAAGTAAACGAGCCAAACTTCATAATAATCGCCTTTTAAGGCAATGAAGCGTTGTGTCGTTATAAGTTTTTTGTGCAAAAAGGTGTGATATGGGGTTTGCCAATTAGAGCTGTTTAAGCCTTAGAGCATGAATTATTTTTAAACAATTGGTGTTTTATAATCCAATTGTTTGGTTAAGACAATACTCAAGCTAAAATAACTCAAGCTACAGCTTTGATTATCTTGAAAGTTGAACCATTTTTTCTTTTATGTTTAAATTGCCCTTTGGGGTTCTTGATAATAATTGATCGAGTTGAAATTAACCGTCTTTTTCGTTTTTTCGAGGTCTAAAATGCGAAATACGTCTCATAATTCATTTGTTATCTAAAGAAGATTAAACCTATACAGTTGACTATGATTAACATCTATTCTCAGTGGGCGTAATGAATGATGTGTTTATTCTAATGATGGGGTTTACTACTGTCTTTTCTTAAAGTTATTTGGGTGAATATATGCGTAGTTTTTTGGACAAGTTTTTGATTATGCACTGCCTTGATGGCATTTGATTGAAAGAATACCTATGTTTTAGGTCTGTTCGTGAGATTGTGTCCATAATGTTGACTAATATGTATCCAAGTGGATACTTTTATATAGTTGTATAAGCTAAATGGGCAGACAATAACTAAATTAATGAACAAGTGTTAAGGAGAATATGAAAAAAATGGCATCAGGAGATATAGCTTGGTTAATAACCTCAACTGCTTTAGTAATGTTAATGACCCCCGCATTAGGCTTCTTCTACGGAGGCCTAGTCCGCAAAAAGAACCTAGTCTCAACAATCGTACAATGCTTCATCATATTTGCAATTATCAGCCTTGTCTGGGCACTCTGGGGCTACAGCCTCGTCTTTGGACAATCCATTGGCGGAGTTATCGGCTTCAGCCCAGGCTTGCTAGGTATGGGTTCATTGGGCATAAGCACAGTAAACCCTGCCCTTGCTCCCGAAATACCTGAATTACTGTTCTTTGCTTTCCAACTAAAGTTCGCTGCCATCACACCCGCCCTTATCATCGGTGCATGCGCAGAACGTATCCGCTTCAAATCACTGCTAATATTCATGGTGCTCTGGTGCACCATTATCTATGTGCCAATCGCACATTGGGTATGGAACCCTGATGGATGGCTTAAAGGTTTAGGCGCTATTGACTTCGCAGGTGGCATAGTTGTCCACATAGCTGCAGGCATGTCTGCTCTCGCAGCAGCACTCGTTGTCGGTAGAAGAAAGACCGATACGTGCACAATATCGCCGGGCAGCTCAGTTCCCTGGAAAAGTCACATGGTAAAGCTTGATGCACCACCACCAACATTCAAGCCAACCAACATCCCATACGTGCTGCTCGGCGCAGCATTACTGTGGTTTGGCTGGTTCGGCTTCAACGCTGGAAGCGCCCTTGCATCCAACGACTTAGCTGTTTCAGCACTGGTAACCACAAACCTTGCAGCAGCTGGTGCCGCAGTGAGCTGGATGCTGGCAGACTGGGTAATCAAAGGAAAACCCTCAGCAGCAGGCATAGCCATCGGAGCAGTCGTTGGGTTAGTCGCTATTACACCTGCAGCAGGCTTTGTTAGCGTTCCCGCAGCAATGATAATAGGCTTATCCGCTGGCGTAATCTCAAACATAGTTGCAAACTGGAGAGCAGGCAGATCAAGAATCGACGACTCACTAGATGTATTTGCATGTCACGGCATCGGTGGACTTTGGGGTTCAATCGCAACAGGTATCTTTGCCTCAGCAGCAATCGGCGGAGTCAACGGGCTAATCTTTGGAAATGTGGGTCAATTCATCGCACAACTAGAAGCTGTCGCAGTTGTGGTGCCGTTTGCCTTCTTCGGCTCTTACGCTCTGCTAAAGGTCGTGAACATATTTGCCCCCTTGCGAGTTAGCGAGAAGGACGAGGATGCAGGTTTAGACCTAAGTGAGCACGGTGAAGAAGCATACCAGCTCGACTAGATACAGTTCCAACTTTCCCTTTTTGTTTTTTTCCGTATGCCCTTTCATTGCGAGTTTCTTTGGACTTAGAATCTTGCTGTTTGTGATGTGTTTTAGTTTAGACGATATTTGAAAATTACGGGTAATTTTTGGGCATTTTTTACAATTTAACCCCGCGTTATGAAAAATTTTTGGCTACATTTGTTAAATAAATTTGGGTTATTAGGTATTTATCGATATTTATTCTTTTATACGGTTCGAATGCATAGTTTAAATACAAGTTTAACAGAATTTTGGAACAAACACTCACAAAAAACAGGGACATAGATGGAAAACGCAGCAGACATAGCATGGTTACTCATGTCAACAGCGCTCGTTATGCTGATGACTCCTGCTTTAGCATTCTTCTACGGTGGACTAGTCCGCAGAAAAAACCTTGTATCAACCCTTGTACAATGCATAATAATCTTCGCAGTTGTCAGCCTTGTGTGGTTCTTTTGGGGTTATACCCTCGTTTTCGGACCCAGTGTAGGGGGAGTAATAGGCAACCTCTCATTGGTAGGCTTAAACGGGTTAACTATTAATCAGGTAAATCCCACATATGCTCCCGCAATACCTGAAGTGCTTTTCTTTGCTTTCCAATTGAAGTTTGCAGCAATAACTCCTGCACTAATAATCGGTGCCTGTGCAGAACGTATCCGATTCAAGTCGCTCCTAATCTTTGTGATTTTGTGGTCAACTTTTATTTATTCACCAATAGCACATTGGGTATGGAACGCCAATGGTTGGCTACACGTTTTGGGTGCATGGGACTTTGCAGGTGGTATAGTTGTCCACGTTGCAGCGGGCCTTTCTGCATTAGCTGCAGCGTTAATCGTGGGTAGACGTAGTGGCTGTGTTTATTGGAAAGATCAACTAAAGGTATTGAATCGTCAAGGAGCAGCTGCCCCCGCGATGTTGGGTATAGAGTTTAAACCGACAAACATACCCTACGTAATTCTGGGCGCAGGGTTGTTATGGTTTGGCTGGTTTGGCTTCAACGGCGGTAGTGCCCTTGCAGCTGATAATATCGCGGTTTCAGCGGTTATTGCAACGAATTTGGCTGCTGCAGCTGCAGCAGTAAGCTGGATGATTCTAGATTGGCTAATCAAAGGCAAACCATCAGCAATTGGAATCTGTGTCGGCGCAGTAAGCGGTTTGGCGGCGATAACGGCTGCGGCAGGCTACATTAACTTCACCGCGGCAGTTATCATCGGTTTAGCTGCAGGTATTATCTCCAACTTGGTGTCTAACTGGAGGGCAGGCAGATCTAGAATCGATGATACATTAGATGTGTTCGCATGTCACGGCATCGGCGGCATCATAGGAGCAGTTGCGGTTGGCTTATTTGCAACCGCAGCAGTGAACCCAGCGGTACAAGGATTGTTCTATGGAACCCCCTCTCAACTGGGCATTCAGGTGTTGGCTGTGGTTGTGGTTGCCTCCTTTGCATTCCTCGGTTCTTATTTCCTTCTTAAATTGGTGGATGTGTTTTCACCGTTGCGTGTAAGTCCGAAAGAGGAAGATGAAGGCTTAGATTTGAGCCAACACGGCGAAGAAGCTTATCACTTGGATTAGCTAATACTTAACGAAAAGAAGCTCTTGCTCTATTTGCCTACCCTGTATTTAATGAAAGAAAAGAAACAAGTTGAAAACCAAAAGGTATTTTGAAATTTATCCCTTCCATTATTAAACAAGCAGCCTGAAAGTTACCTTTTGGCTTAGTCAACAAACTTTGACATAAATTTTATGTTTAGTCAATAAACCTTGACGAAAAAAGCTTTATGGCAACACACATGAAAAGAATCCCTGTAGGAAGGTATTGACGAGAGTGGGTCCCGAACAGCAAAGGCTCCTGTGCTTAACTGTGGCAGCGCTCATTACCATCTGTCTTTTGAGTATGCAATATGTTGAACCCGCAACCTCTTGCTATGGTCCACACATATCCGCAGACATCGACCGCACCCAAGTTAAGCTAAACGAAACAGTCATCGTCACAGGCCAAGTTTGTCCCGCCGCGGAAAACAAAACAGTTCGCTTCGCATTTACAAGACCCGACTACACCTATATAGAACAGTACACCCTCACAGACCCCGTCACAGGGAACTTTTCAGTTATACAACAGCTTGACATGGCGGGATACTGGAACATATTTGCCATAGACGGCCACATCTGCGACAGATTATTCGCCGAAGTAAGCGACCCAGCAAACCCCACGGCTCCCTCCCCGACCCCCAGCGTTTCACTAAATTATAAAATAAATTATTCCGTTGTCGCAGTTAGCGCCACCCTACTAAGTTTAGGTGCAATCATCTTCTACTTTGGAACGAAGAACAAAACACGAAAGATAACTGCCATTAGAACCTTCGTGCAAATCGGTTTAATCTTGATAATCTTTTTTGGTATATTCATCGACCATTACAGTTATCCTATTCCTGCAGCTCAGATTTCAACTCACGAAATCGACATTCAAACCAATGTATTGGGCGTAGATATGCCCGATGGACTTCCAGCACCCTTCTTTGGCTGCTACTACCCCTGTGGAAGAACCGTAACCTGTGCTTTATGGCAGATCCAAACATACGTTTACCCGTTCTTTGACGTGGGAGGCGGCTGGGGAGTCCACTACGCCTCAGAGGGGCTGTTGAGGTTAGCAGTGGTTTTCGGGGGATTAATCTTGGCAGCCGTGATTTTGGGGCGATTCTTCTGCGGTTGGGTATGTCCCTTTGGCTTGTACTTGGATTTGATGACGCGAATACGTAAAGTTCTAAAAGTTAAACGCAGACTATTCTCCGACAAATTTAACGAGCGTTTCCACCAACTGAGTTACGTTATACTAGCTCTCATAATTATCCTAAGCGTCGTTTTTGCTTCTCAAGCCCTAACAGGCACCCAGCTCGTGGAAGGTACCCAAAAAGGCGGTTTTGTCTACACGTACTTTTCAGCGCCTTTCTGCCAAGTCTGTCCTATGAAGCCCTTGTGCCTCTTGGCAGAGTCAAGTGTGGGCTTGATGCGCCCCGAGTGGCTGGTGCAGAACACAACTGGGCAGTTCTTACAGCTAGGTTTCTACTTAACTTCAACAAACCTAATTATCTTAGCCATAGTAACAGTTGCTGCCTTCTTCTTTAAGCGTTCATGGTGCCAAATATGCCCGTTGGGTGCCTTAATTGCACTCTTTAACCGTTTTCCGCCCTTCAAATGGATTTCAGGGGTACGTTTAAACAAGGTAGAGGAGAAATGTACCAAATGCGGCATCTGCAAACGGGTTTGCCCCACACAAGTCAAAGATGTCTATGAGAAAAAAGGTGGCGATGTAGCAAACTCCCAATGCATTTACTGCCTGAGGTGCCTGGAGATGTGCCCTCAAGAGGATTGTTTGCAGTTCAAGTTTGCAGGCAAAAAAGTAGCTAAATCAAGGAATTGGTTAAATAAATCAGACATAGTTAAACTGGAGTAACAGATGGGTGCATTGGATGAAGAAAAAATACCTTGCAGTTTGGGCGGTTACGATTTTAGCGATTTCACTAATAGCAGGCTTTATTTCCGCTGAACCCCAATCCAGTGCCCAGCCAACGCTGCAAAACATCGTAATCCGCCCAGACGGCAGCGTCTACCCCGAATCTGCTTCAATTCAGCGCAGCGGCAACTTCTACACTTTAACCAACAACATTTACGGAACTATAAAAATTCTGAAAAGCAACATAATCCTAAGTGGTGCAGGTCATACCCTTTCTGGGCCATACAACGGTTCACAGGCTAACGTATGGGTCGTTGGCGACGGTCCTAGTCAATCGCCTGATTTAGTTGCTGAGTACATAATCGGCATAGATTTGGGCGCTGAAACCGTCGAAGGTGTAACCATACAGAGCTTAAACGTTAAGAACTTTAGTATCGGTATGTATATGTGGACAAAAAATAACACCGTATCAAGCAATTCCATATCCGAAAGCATTCTTGGTATAATGTTATCTGGCTCAAACACTACAATTATCAACAATCATATAGCCAACAATAAGCAGGGTTTATTCTTTGGGTTCAACGGAGAAGACGCACTCATCCCAGCTGATATTGTAATCAGCCATAACAGTTTTGAAGAAAACAACGTGCAGATTAACGGCTGTTTCTGTGAAGATTACCCTGAAAACGAAGAACCCCATGCATGGGACGATGGCAAAGCCGGTAACTACTGGAGCGACTACAACGGCATCGACAACAACGGCGATGGCATAGGAGACACTGCATATGTTATCGACGTGCAAAATCAGGACCGTTACCCCCTGATGGACAGCTTATATCAATCTCCATTCCCTGTTCCAAACATAACGATTACGCTCATATCTGTCGCTTTTGCGTGCCTTGTGCTGGCGCTTGCCACATTTATAATCGCGCTTTTTCTGAGGAATAGAAAGAGACAGCAATTGGTTGGATTGCGCTAAGCTTTTATTTCCATTTTGGATTAAATTAAATGGTAATTTGAGATGAAAGTAGTTGCTTTTAATGGAAGCGCAAGAAAAGACGGAAACACCGCTATCTTAATCCGTCGTGTTCTGCAAGAACTTGAAGCGGAAGGTATTCAAACCGAACTAATTCAACTTGCAGACCAGCAAATTCGCGGCTGTATGGCGTGTGGAACATGCCGAAAACTCAACAACAAAGAATGTAAAATCCTAACCGACAATGTTAATCTCTACATCCAAAAGATGGATGAAGCAGATGGCATAATCTTGGGTTCGCCTACTTATTTTTCAATGATGTCTCCTGAACTTAAAGCTCTTATCGATCGAGCTGGTTTTGTGGCTATGGGTAACGATGCTATGTTTAAACGCAAAGTTGGTGCAGCAGTAGTTGCAGTCCGCAGAGCAGGGGGCATGACTACTTTTGATGCGATAAATCATTTCTTTCTCATCAGCCAGATGATTATTCCTGGCTCCTTATACTGGAATATAGGCATAGGTCGTGCAGTAGGTGATGTATTGCAGGATGAAGAAGGCATGAAGACTATGGAGACGCTGGGCAAGAACATGGCTTGGCTATTAAAGAAACTGAAAACACCAAAATTTGAAGCAAACTCTTCATTCTTCAATTCGCGTTAAAACAAAAGAAAAAAGGTAATGCGCCAAAAGGCGGCGCTATTTTTGTTTATTTCATTATCGCTGCGAGGTCTTCATCGGGTGTCTTGATGGGCATGATGTTGAATTTATCAATTAGCACTTTTAGGATGTTAGGCGTTATAAAGGCGGGTAAGCTGGGACCGACGCGGATGTCTTTGATGCCCAAATGCAACAACGATAGTAGTATAGCTACAGCTTTTTGTTCATACCATGAAAGTACCATCGATAGTGGTAGGTCGTTGACTCCGACATTGAAGGCGTCTGCTAATGCCTGCGCAATTTTGACTGCTGAGTAGGCGTCGTTGCATTGTCCAATGTCAAGCAGGCGTGGTATCTCATCAATCGTGCCAAGTTCCTTGTCGAAGAAGCGGAATTTGCCACAGGCCAAAGTCAGAATTATGGTGTTTTTGGGTGCTTTCTCAACGAATTCGGTGTAGTAACTGCGTCCGGGTTTTGCGCCATCGCATCCACCGACTAAGATGAAGCGTTTTATGTGACCATTTTTGACGGATTCAATGACTTTGCCTGCGACAGAGAGTACAGCGTTTCTGCCAAAGCCCACAAGTACACTTTTGCCTTCAACATCATCTGTGAAACCTGGTAGTTCCAATGCTTTTTTGATTACTGCAGAGTAGTCTTTGCCTTCGATGTGAGTTATGCCGGGGAAACCAACTGGTCCTGTGGTGAATATGTTGCTGCTGTAGCTTTCCATCGGACGCTGGATACAATTGGTAGTCATAAGGATGGCGCCTGGGAACTGAGCGAATTCTCGTTGCTGGTTTTGCCATGCGGTACCGTAGTGCCCATAGAAGTTGGAATAGGCTTTGAGTTTTGGGTATCCGTGGGTGGGGAGCATTTCGCCGTGAGTATAAACGTTGATACCTGTGCCTTGTGTTTGTTTTAGGATCTCTTCCAAATCCATTAGATCGTGTCCAGAAACGAGTATGGCTTTGCCTTTTTTGTGGCCCAGTGGTACTTTTGTTGGGACAGGGTGCCCATAGGTTTCGGTGTTGCCTGCGTCGAGAAGTTCCATGGCACGGATGTTGATTTCGCCGCATTTGAATACCAATCCCACAAGCTCATTTACACCCAAGGATGTGTTAAGAGGTGCAACGAGACCTTCTTGGATGAAATCGAAGACTTTTTGGTCTTTTTTGCCTAAAAGATAGGCATGGTATGCGTAGGCAGCGAGTCCCTTCAGCCCATAGGTTAGGAGCCACTGTAGCGAATGAACATCAGGGTTTATGGTTGAATTTGCGTTTATACCGACTTTTTTACCCTGAGCAACCAAACCTTCAATAGTGCTTTCAAGCGGTGTATACGAGGTTTTAGTTTGCAGTTTTTCTTGGAGGTCCTTTTGAAGCTGCTCCGTCTTGCGGAGATAACCCACAATAGCGTCCGGGTCAAAGTTCACGTTCGTTAGCGTCACAAACAACGCTTCAGCAGTGAATAAATCCGTTTTTTCATCCGAAAACCCAGTTTTCCGCGCTTGAATTGCGAGTTGGCTGAGTTCCCGTAGCTTGAAAACAAGTAGGTCTTGGAGGGTAGCGACTTCGGGGTTTTTGCCGCATACGCCCATAACAGTGCAGCCTTGCCCCTTGGCGGTTTGTTCGCATTGATAACAAAACATTTGGTTTTGGCTCATACTTTGTCACTGTAACAATATTGTGTGACTTTGTAGATAGATGTTGCCCCTCATATGTTAGGGGGTTTTTGGTGATAGAGGGTTTATTTTGGCAACATATTTTTGTGTCGTTTGACTTAGAAAAAGGGTTTTTTATTTTTCTTGCTTTTTCATTGAATTTTTGATTTATATCTTTAATTACTTTTTTGGTAAATCATGAAAAATATCGACTATTTGTATACGCAAACAATCAACATTCACGCTACCGTAACTATTTTAAAGAAATTGGAGCTCAGATACTCTAAGACTGAAACTAAAAAAAACCTGAATAAACAAATACGTTGCTGACAATAGGAATTTCCATACTACTTGGATCTCTGGAAGTATAAAGATTCTAAATTTAAATGAACTGAGGTGAAAATAGCAATAGCTAATCCGATTCGGGTCGCCTTTGTCGGTGACAGCATCACTGAACTAACCGAATACCCCTATTATGCTTCGGAGTTACTGGGCTCGAACTATGTAGTCCGCAATTTTGGCGTTTGTGGTTCCAAAGTCCTCCTAAATTCCGACAACCCATATTTGTACAGCCCCGCCTTTAATGCAATCATAAAATTCCAGCCAAACATCGTAATAATCATGTTAGGTACCAACGATGCCGACCTAAGCCTTGAGCAACAACGTGGAAACTTCATTAATGATTATCTAACTTTGATACAAAGGTTTGAAGCGTTGGAGAGCAAGCCACAAATTTGGGTAGTCCAGCCCCCGCCAATCTTTAATGACCTCCTAGGATTAAGTGTAGACGCTTTCGAGGGAGAGATACTTCCATGCTTCGAAAAAGTTGCAAATAGAACTAACCTGCCGGTTATCGATGTTCACTCAGTTTTATCTACCCCAGCTTATTTCATGGATGGTGTTCACCCTAACTTTTCAGGGGCAAAGATAATTGCTAATATGTTTTTTAAGGCAATAATTTCAAATCACCCAAGTATTCAAAGCCTTAGATAAGAAGAATAGCTCTTTTCTAATCGAATTTTGATGCCTCAAACGAGAAAAAATTAACAACTGCACCAAAAGCTAAAATTATAGGTTCTAAATTTATGGGGGAAGAACTGCGAGAGGACACTATGCAGAGAAAACTATTGATGGCAATTGCTGTTGTCGTTTTAATTATTTCAATGGGTCTTACAATGTTTAGCGTAGTTGGAAGCACTGATTTTCGACCTATTCGGGTTGCTTGTGTCGGTGATAGTATCACTCAGTATAGTTATTATACAAATAAACTCCAGACCCTTCTAGGCGTCAATTACATAGTGGGAAATTTCGGTGTAGCTGGCTCAACAGTTTCTCATGACTCCAAAATACCCTACAGTAATCAAACTACATTCAAAAACGCGATAAATTCCAATCCAGATATCGTTTTAATCATGTTGGGGACAAACGATGCAAACCCCGAAATCGCTTACAGCACTGAAACTTTTGAAGAGGACTACGCTAATTTGGTAACTGCTTTCCAGGATCTACCGAATAAACCGCATATCGTTGTTGTTAATTCACCACCGATCTTTGCAACTGCCTCTACCTATAACAATACCTACCTTGTCAATACTATTATTCCGCATACTAACAACATTGCTGTTCAAATGAATCTGTCAGCAGTTGACATGTACAGCGTTTTTGGGGAACATGCTGATTATTTTGCAGATGGTGTTCACCCAAACGATGATGGCTCAACCCTTATCGCATCCACGATGTATGATACCGTAACTTCCATTCAAGATTGCGCAGTGTAAAATTACTCAATCCTACTCTTCATAATGCAAAAGAAAATTTTAATGTGCAATAAAGGAAAAGAAGTCTTATGTACTTGATTTATCCATACAGAGAAGTGATGTAGCATGCAAAACGATACCGAAGCCAAGATTAAACAGGACCTTCTAGCCGAAATCCAAACTTTGGGACAAAACTATCAGGTGCTCTCAGGGTTCATTTTAGGTAGCGACTATGATCCCCTAACAATAGGAAACAGCATTCAAACTTTCAAAGACAGCCTTAGCCGTGCCAGCGCTTTTGTGCTTGCACTCTATAACCTCAAAGGCAGACGTGTTAACATCCCTTGGGAACAGCTTTTTACCAGCCTTGACTATGCATTGGCCACGATTTCGGTTTCAGCATCTATTAAGCAGAGGGATGCCGTGAGAACTATCTTGGCGATGGCAAAAGAGCAAATGGCACAGGTAATGTCTTATTTTTCAGCGTTAAACGAGTCACTCAAATAAACGGAAAAGATTGGCTACTTAGCTTGCGCCCAACTTTTTAGGCTCAATTATATGTGTTAGCTCACGCCACAATGGTGGCGCTTATTCACGTGATCTTTAACTCTGATTTCCTATTGCAAGCCCGAGCCTCTTTACGGTCGAAATATTCTCTTTCGCGATAGCGGTTATAGATAGACAGTTGATGAGCTTCAGAAAACCTACAAAATATCTTCAAAACTCAATTGGGTGTGCTAATATTCTTAATTGCCTAACCGTTGTTTTAATGCTTTCACTTTTCCTCCGTTGAATGCATCACTATTCAAAGACCAACTAATCTGGGGGCCAATACAAATCATCTGAGTATTTAATATAAAGAATAATTACATGTAGAGTAAAAGAGTCAGGGACCAACCATGGCGTATTTGCGAGACGAGAAAGAGAAACTAGAAATCGACTATCCAATAGACAAGATTTGGGCAGCCATCCTCAATGTTGTAAAAACGTTGGAGTGGGCAATCCAAGAACAAAACGATGAAGCCCATAGGATGAAGTTAAAGACGAAAGCTGGCTTCTTATCTTACCAGACAATTCTTCTTGTCGAGGCAGTTTCAGTCAATGAAAAGACAACGCAGATGGCGATAACCGCAGAGACGCCCGTTACAACAATAACTTCGATGGCGGATTTTGGCAGAACACGTGATCGCGTAGATCAGTTTGTTAGACTTTTAGCTAAGCAGGTGGAGCCAGAAAAGAAGGAAAAGAAAAAGAGCCCGAAGTAGGTTACTCGGCGATTTGCCAGCGCTTAAACGCAAACAACGCCACGGCTAAGAGGCCACTGATATAGAGAAACGCGATCACTATTGAACGCACAGTTATCAGAGTGATGGGTTCACTGTAAAGGAATCGGGGCGGAGTCTGTGAGGTAGCGTTTAATAAATCTCGAAAGTCTGTGTAGTAGAAGCTTACGTTCGAATCTGGATAAAGCGCTGTCTTCATCAAATTGACTCCGATGTTATCGGTTCCGGTTGAGGAAGCAGCTAAGGAGTTAACTGTTACTGTTGAAATCGTTATGTTTTGTCCCGAGGTTACGTTGAGCGTACCTGCAGCTCCGGTTCCTGGAATATAGTTTAGTGCTGAAGGATTGTCGGAGAACTGGGAAAGTATTCCCCCGCCAATGACTAAAGCAATGAATAAGCCGAAGGCGGTTAGAATTGCAAGCAAAGAGTTTTTTGATAATGCTCCCGCGGCAAGTACGACGCTTATCCAGATGAAGGTGCTTATTATGTCGCCTATTAGTCCAAGGGGTACTAAGTAGAGGTTGTTTTGAGGTCCATAGACGATTATTCCCCCAATGATTGTATACATATAGAGTACTGTGTAAGTTACCAGCAGTACAATGAATATCGCGAAGAGTTTACCCAAGAAAACCATCGTCCGCGACACGGGCTTGGTCAGCAGTGGGACAACTGTGCCTCTTTCATATTCGCCTGATATGCTATGCATTCCGGTTACGATAGCGAAGAGAATAAAAGTTAGGTTTCCAGCACTAAACGTCACTGCGAAATAGGGGTTTTGTGAAACGCCAAAGGCGGAGGGTAATGCTAACTCTAAGGTGGCGAAGATAAACGCGAATATTAAAGCGCCGATAAACATTTTTTTACGGATGTTCCATAGCATTTCATAGCGGACGACTGCCCAAAATCGTTTCGTCCAACTTGGGCGTTCTTTTTTCATAATTGTCTTTTTCCTTGGGGTTTATTGATTAGCTGTATGAACACATCTTCTAAGCTGTGTCCTTTCTGGTTCATGCCGACGATGATTCCGCCAGCCCCAGTTATTGCCCGTGAAACCGCTACTCTAACATCTTCACGGGTTGTTAAGGTGATGTTTAGCATATTTCCATTTTTTATGACATCCTTAACATATGTTAAACTTTTAACGGTTACAATCGCTGCTTCGGTAAGATTCACTACTTCAACCTGCATAGCGGCTGGACCCGAAATCATCCTTGAAACCTGTTCTAAAGTATCCGAGACCAAGGATTGCCCCCGATTGATGATTGTTACGTGGCTACATATTTGTTCCACTTCAAAGAGCAAATGAGAGGAGACAAAAACTGTCATGCCCTCTTTGGAGATGGCTTTGACAAGTTCGCGGACTTCAACCATGCCTACAGGGTCTAAGCCGATGCTGGGTTCATCAAGAACCACTAATTCTGGATGGCCTATAAGCGCCTGTGCGATGCCAATGCGTTGTTGCATGCCCTTGCTATATTTACCGATAACGTCATTTTCTCTGCCTTTCAAGCCGACGAGGTCAATGAGTTTTGGGATTTGTTCTTTGAGTTCTTGTTGACTTAATCCGTACATTTGACCGTATATTTCGAGTAGTTCAGCGCCCTTGAGGTGTTTTGGAAACTTGGGTAGTTCAGGCATGTAGCCGATATTTAGGCGTGCGTCTGCATCGTCAATGTGGACTTCTTTTCCAAGTACCTTAGCGATGCCCTCACTGGCTTTGAGCAAGCCAACTAGAATTTTTATGGTGGTTGATTTCCCTGCGCCGTTTGGACCTAAAAAGCCGTGAATGGTATTGCGTTGGACCTTCAGATTTAGTTTGTTTACTGCGATTAGAGAATCGTACTGTTTTGTAAGATTGATGGTTTCGATGGCTAAATCCACTTAATGCGCACTCATTTTTATGCTATAGCTATTTTTTAATATAAGCTTTGATAAATTCAGAAGCGTCTGCTAACGGGTTAGCTTCGTTTTGCTATGTTAATAATTACAGAAATCAGAAATCAATCAAACATGGTAGATTAACACTTAATCGATAGTACCTAGAGCCCAACAACGTAGATGCTTAACGCTAAAACAGGTAGTACCACAACCACGCCAAACAACACCGCAGCTAACGTCATCACCCGCAGTGCTTTCCCGATATCCTCAGGCGAAATGCTGCCGTGATCATCGCCCAACGTGTAGTAGCCCTGCTTTTCAAGCTGAATATTGAGCGCTCCTGCCATAGCTGAGATTGTGAAGCCCGCATTTGGGCTAGCCGTTTTATGCTTGTCACGTTGCAGAATCCTCCAAGACTCACGCCATTTCTCACCTAAAAACATCGCTGCAGTAACCATAAGGTACGCCGTTAACCGTGAGGGAACATAGTTGGTGATGGTGTCAAGTTTAGCCGAGAACCAGCCAATGTTTCTGTATTCGTTATTCTTGTATCCCACCATCGAGTCTAGTGTGTTAACTACACGGTAAGCGAAGGCTCCAGGGACGCCGAAAATTGCGTAGAAGAAAAATGGTGCGGTGATGCCATCGGTAGTGCTTTCTGCTATGGATTCAACTGAGGCGGAAATGATTTGGCGCTCGTTTAGACTGTTTGGGTCTCGACGGACAATGAAGGGCAACCATTTCCTTGCACTATCTACGTCGTTTGTCTTAATCGCGGCAGCAATGGGTTTTGTGTACTGCCCCATGCCGCGGATGGCAAATGTGGCTTTGAAGAGGATTGCGCCTGCGATGATATATGGTATGGAGCCAAATGACATCCGCAACCACAGAAGCAACGCGAAAATAGGTAAAGCAACAACCAGCATTATGAATAGCGCCATCAAGACGCCGTTGGTTTTCTCAATATGAGGATTGTGCGACTTTGCTTTCTTCTTGAGGTAGATTATAAGTTTGCCTATACCAATTGTGGGGTGAATCCTGTCAGGGTATTCGCCTAAAACCAAGTCAATGAGTAAGGCTAATGTGAAAATAAACACCGCATCGGAAAACCAAGAAAAGTCAAGTGTAAACATTGTTCACGACTCAAAAAGCCTTTAAAGCCTGATTAAATGCCTCAATTAACCGTATGTTCTCTTCTCGGGTTTTAATTGCAACTCTAATGTAGAACTCGTTTAGCCCGTTAAAGGAGCTACAGTCACGAATTAAGATGCCTTGCTTGAGCAATCTATGCTTTAATGAGTTAGCGGTTATGTCTGAGTTGCGGATGTCTATGAAGAAAAAGTTGGCGTCCGGCGACTCAAAACTAAAACCCTTGAAAACGCCCAATTGCCCATTCAGCCAAGCTTTTTCCTTTTTAATGAGTTCATTTGTTATTTTGAGGTGTTCTTCATCATTAAGTGCAGCAGCAGCGGCTGCCTGACCTAAACAGTTAATGTTCCACGGAATCTTGGAGCATAGCAAGACATCAGCGATTTCTTTCGAGGTAATACCATACCCAACACGTAATCCTGTTAAGCCAAAAATTTTGGTAAATGAACGGAGCACAAATAAATTAGGTAACTTGGCGATTTTCGAGATCATAGTCAGAGATTTTTCGTTATCGACAAATTCTAAGAAGTCTTCGTCAAGGAAAACCAGAACATCATTTTCAAGCGCCGTTTCCAAAATGTCCGTTAAGGCATCTTTCGGGATGAGTTTGCTTGTTGGGTTGTTTGGGTTGCAAAGGAACACCATTTTGCAGCCAGCCATAGCAGTCTTAAAAGCTTCAGCCTCAATTTGGAAGTTGCTACCAAGCCTAACGAATTTTGGTGATTCCCCAGTTTTGCGCACCGCGCTTTCATATTCGCCGAAGGAGGGTGCTACCATCAATGCTTTGTCGCCCCTTTTTAGAAATGCCTCCGCGAAGAGGTACATAAGTTCCGTTGAGCCGTTTCCGATGACTATGTTATCTCTATTTATACCGCTAAAATGGCTTGCAATAACCTGCCTTAGTTGGTTAGAGTTTGAGTCGGGGTAAGCCGTAATCTCGCTAAAAGCTTCTCTGGCGGCATCGAGCGCCCTTTTGGATGGACCCAGTGGGTTAACGTTGGAGCTGAAATCCAAAATCTCTTGGGGTTTAAACCCGCTTTGTTCTGCGGCACCATGAACTTCTGCGCCGTGGATGCATGGCTTTAAGTTTTTGATGTTGTCTCTGACCAAACATTCAATAGGCTTCATTTTTTTCCCTTTGTATGCCGCTAAACTATGGTTTCTTTTTAACGTAAATCATATAAAGGTTTGGTTGGATGTTCCATCCAAAACGTGTCTTTAGCAAAAGCCTTTTTCAACAAGCACATACATGATACTGTATAGTTAAGGAGGACAAAACGAAGTCATGAGTGAAAAAATTGCCGATAAAGAACATTCGCTTGAGGCACTAAGAGAAATGATTTCTGAGAGAAAACCCAGTGAGCCAGTAGAGGAAGTACTCACCGTTTTTTGTCAACGATATGGCCTTTCTATGGTTACCTGCCGAGCTTTTTATGATGAGTTAGTTGCCAAAGGCAAAATCGAAGAAAAATAACTTTAAGCCTAATCTTAAATTATTGTTTAGGGTTTAGATTTGAGTGAACTCGTATTCGTAGGTTTAGGGTTAAACGACGAAAAAGGCATAACGGTTAAAGGCTTGGAGGAAGCCCAAACCGCCGACACAGTTTTCATGGAAACTTTCACAAGTCGCATGCCTGACTTCTCAATAGAGTATTTCGAGGCGATACTTGGTAAAAAAGTCCAATTAATTACCCGATGCAACCTTGAAGAAGAAAACGGAAAAGTCATCCTGCAAGCTGCCAAAGAGGGGAAAGCGGTGTTTTTGGTCCCCGGTGACCCATTCATCGCCACAACTCACGTCACACTGCGCATAGACGCACAAAAGCAGGGAATACCCACCCGGATAGTGCATGGCATATCCATAATGTCCGCGATTGTAAGTCTCTCAGGTTTGCATAACTATAAGTTCGGCAAAACCGTTACCGTGCCCTTCTCAGATAACTTCTCTGAAACCCCTTACAATGTGATAGCTCAAAACAAAAAATTGGGTTTGCACACTCTCTGCCTTTTGGATTTAAGGGAAACAGAAAATAGGTATTTAACTATTAATGAAGCCATAAAAATGCTCCAACAAGTTGAAGAGAAAAGGAAGCTAAATGTTATTACAGCAGACACGGTTGCGATTGGTATTGCAAGGGCAGGAAGTAACACCCCTATGTTAAAGGCAGATTTCATCTCGGACTTGGTGCCCTTTGATTTTGGCGAGCCACCTTTTAGCCTAATAATTACGGGTGATTTGCATTTTATGGAAGTTGACGCTCTGCTTGCTTTTGCCGGTGCCCCTTCAAGTTTTAGGAGAATTGCTAAATGAGTCTCGATACACTTGCCGCCAAATACATTGGCTCCGCAGAGAAAGTATTCGTTAAACTCAAGCTGGAACCAACCCCAATAGCGGTAGCTGAAAGTAGGGTGGCTGAGGTTCTACGTTGGGCAACCGATTACCTTGAAGATGCAAAGTATTATAAGTCCCAAGGCAAGCTTGAAACCAGTTTGACTTCGGTAGCTTACTGTGAAGGGCTACTTGATGCGTTAAGATTAATCGGTGCAGTGACATTTGTATGGCCAAGTCAAAAGCAAGAACCCAAAAAGTAGTGTTAGCCTCAGGAGTTTTTGATCTGCTACATTTTGGACACGTAAGGTTCTTGGAAGATGCCAAAAAAGCAGGCGGACCGAATGCTAAATTAATCGTGATAATAGCCAAGGACAGTACAGCGGAAAAAACTAAGGGAAAAAAACCCATAATGCACGAAAATGAACGTTGTTCACTCGTCCAATCATTAAAAGTGGTGGATACGGCAATGCTGGGTTATGAGGGGTTAGACATCAGGGAAGTGATAGAGAAAATAAAGCCAGACATAATCGCACTAGGTTATGACCAATCCGAGATGGAACGAGACGTTAGCGAATACTTAGTCGCCCATAAACAGCCCATTGTGGTCGTGCGGATTGGCAAGTTTGGGGAAAATACTTTAGATAGTTCTACGAAGATTAAACAAAAAATAATTGATAAACTCGCCAAGTAACGGTTTCAGCCATGAATTGTGAGAAGTACAAGCCCACCTACATCCTAATAGCTCTAAACGTGGTTATTTACATTTACGGTGCTATAATCGGGGGAGATGCCTTGACCACAGGTAACAACGTAGTATACGTGTGGGGACAGGTTAACGCTTTTGTTTTTGAGGGCGCGTATTGGCAACTTATCACATCCATTTTCATACACGCCTCAGTTTTTCACTTAGTCGGCAACATGCTTTTCCTTTTAATTTTTGGGTTGCGGGGTGAAGAAATGTTTTCGCTTCCTGAATACCTTGCTATCTTCGTCCTTGGCGGTTTAGCTGGAAACCTGCTATCTTTAGCATTTGGTCCATACTTTATTTCGGTTGGAGCGTCAGGTGCTATCTTCGCATTGTTTGGGGCATGTATAATATACGATAGGCGTTCAGTGCGGCAATCCATTTTAGGAGGACTTGTTTTTGCGTTCTTTCTCTTTTTCATAAACACTGGAGAGAGCACAAATATTTTGGCGCATTTAGGCGGCTTAGTTTTTGGCTTAATCTTGGGTTACTTAATAGCAGCGAGGCGTAAACCGGACCAAACGTATTCGGCTGAATTTAAGTACCGAACAACACCTTTTTAGGATTTACGCTGTTGTGCGGACTTCCACTTTTACTTTGTTACCGTCCTTGAGCCCCAACTGTTTTCTTAGGCACACAGGAGCAATTAATTCTAACACAGATGCATCATAGTGGCTACGCAGTGCCGTTACCAGAGCGCCTTTGACTTTACCTCCGATCATAGAGGGGTAGCATTTGACAAGTCCGAAGCTACGGTCTTCGTTTTGGAAACCCATAACTTCACACGCGGGATACGCTTCAAGCTCCAAGCGTGTTTTAATGTCGTAATCAGATGAAAGCTTCAGGTTAAGGGTGCCGGGGTAAGGTTCAAATCCCATTTTTTCTATGATCTGTTTGCGGTAGGATTCCTTAGAAATGTAGTATGCGCCCTCGCCTAAACCCGTGAAAACGGTGCCTTCCAACGTAACGGATGGCGGATAATCCTTTTCCATTAAAACTTTGATGCTTGAATACAGCTTTTGTAGCTCAAGTGTGCCCTGCTCTTGAATTTTAAGTAGGCTTCCCTTGGGAGTGATCTTACGGGTTATCCAATCCAAATGTTCCAGTTCGATTAGGTAACGCGAGGCAGTCTGTTGACTAATGCAGAGTTTCTTGGCTAAGTATTCAGTTGAAATTTTGGCGGATCGCTTATAAGCGCCCATCTCGGCGAGTTTTAAGAGCATGTAAATGTGCTGCCACTGCTGCTTTTCTGTCACGCACAGCTTCTCTCCAGTATTTAACAGATAAGTGGTTTCATATTTAAGCGGCTCGAAAAAAACACCATTTAATTTTTACTCGAACCGCTGTTTTTCAGCATTACTACCGCTTCCTAAAAATTTACTTCTTTCATTTTTGAAAGGTATTCAAAGCCGGCTTCCAAGTTTAACAACTTTTTCTAATATGCATCTAAGGTGAATTGGGCTTGTTTCCATATACCTTCTTCGATCGATGTTAACGTGTTTTTAGTAATTACTACTTTTTTGACCCGGATTAGTTTGCTATACCCGCATTTATTATAAAAATTTTGTTCTGTTAAGATTTTCCAGTATCGAAATTTGTGAATGTGAATTATCCTGCGGTTTGACATGCAATTTTTCGATAAGTTTTTACATTTTCGTACAATCTTGATTTTTTAAATAGTTTTTTGTTTACTCTTATGTGAATATAGACGTAATTGTGAATTGTCGTTTTGTGTCTTATTGTTATGGGTGACTTTGGGATTAGTGCCAGCAAAAGAAAAAGGTACGATAAGTTATCTCCTAAAATGTGGGTATAGAGTACTTTTAACAAAGGAATCAGCCCACAAAGCTGGCAGTTCTTCTTTTTCATCAGCAAGTTTGATTGTGGGCCCTGTGTTCATCGAACTTAGATTTGCAACTTTACCTTGCTGTCACATAGTTTTGGTTTTAGTGTGTTACTTGATTATTTTATGCTTGACTTTCATTAGGGATTGCTATTATTTTCGCCACGAACTAAAGTCGGTGTACATTTGTCAGTAACAATCATTGCATCAGAAGTTAAGGTTAGTTGAAAAGTTAATTTCGTATTTAACCGAAAGTGTAGGTCCTCAAAATCAAAAGAATACGTATACATTTTCTGGATTGAGTCATACTTCTTTGGGTTGTTATGCCATACGCCTTTTTCAATGGATTTGCCTGTTGCTCCGTCTTTTATATCAACATCTAAAACAGGATCAACACTTAGATTGTTGTTATGGTCGAGCCTAAACTGTATATCATAGTTTTTGTATCTAAGCCACTCAAAGAAGAAACATCTGCTCTCTTCTTTAGGACTTAGAACAGTTTCTTCACCAGTTTCCAAGTTGATGAGTGTGGCTTTAACCAGTTTAACGGTCATATCAATTCCTTCGTAACTGACTTTGCTAAGTTGATAAATGCTGTTAGTCCTTCAAACAACAGCTTCATGTTTTATCACTCATTGTAGTTTTTCTGGTTTAATCAATCTTGTGTTACTTTAATAGGACTTAAAGAGTTCTTGGTGTTCTGTGTGCACTGGGAAGGCACTTGATGACCGCTTAACAGGGAGTTATAATAGTCGTGAATCAGCTTGCTCATTCTAGCTCTTCGCATGTCAAGGAATGCTTTGTATTCACTTGCATGTTTTCAGAATGGTGATTTCTCCACTCTTATCCATGTCAACAACCCCTTTTTTCTTTTTTTGGAGGCTTCTAAAATTGGTTAGTTCAGATGTTGAAGTTTCAGGTTTTAGGCCACGCTAAAAACTCGGAGTTACCTCAGAGCCTTCATAGATAGGTGCGTAACCCATTGTAAAGTGATGGAAAAGGGTTCGTAACCTAGCACGACATTCGTGCCGAGTGGTTATATCACCTTGTTTTTTTTCTCTGCCAAACGCACACAAGCTTTTTCTTTTTTGGGAGACCTCTATCTTGAATAATGAATTTACTATTTCGGGTTTTAAGCCTGGGCAACGGTTTTTTATTTGTCAACGTCGTTGACGCTTTCGGTTCAAAAATGAGTTAGCAAGTAAACAGGTATTAATCGATTCTCAATTGAGGAAGAGTTCGAATTTCGAATTCACCTTTCGTTTTATATAATAAGATAAATGAATGGGTGCTATGGTGAAAAATTGTGGAAACTAGTTTAAACTTTAAAAAAACACTTGCTGCTGTGACTGTTTTTTTGGTTGCGATAGCAATATTTTCTCCTGTTGCCCAAGCGGTATCAACTACTTCAAGCGCTGATATCGAAAAAATTACGGAAAAGATCATATCTGAAGCACCAAAGTTCGAAGAGCTTTTTCCAACGGCATTTGCAGACAAAAGTAACGACGATAAAGAATATGTTCAAGTGATAAATGCTCCGGGAATACCGACTACAAATAACATAGCGTTGACTAAAGAAGACAGACTTAGTTCGGCCTGTTTCCCCGGATATTTTACCCCTAATCAGATTTCAGTTCAAAGCGACTCAAATGAGGAAGGTGGACAAATGCTTCTAGATTCAGTTGACCCAATTAAAACAATACTAATCCTTGATGAAGAAATGGTAAGTTACTACGCAAGCATAGACCCTTGGAATGCTAATTGGTTACTATGTTGCATGTGGGCAGATAATGTCTTAGAGGGAGGTGATGATTATTTAGAGGTACCCTATGGAATTGATTTCCAAACAGAGTGGGATTACATTAGCTACTGGGATTCACCGGATTACATGGATTATTCTCATTTATTGGATGAAATAGATGGCGTTGATCCAAATGGTGTTGGTTGTGATGTAATAGTGCTGATGTCGGGACAATATGGCGGTTCAAGTGGTGGTCATCAAATTCTTGGTGTTGCAAATCAACCTGGCGCACACTTCGTGATGGATATAACAATTGGCAGTTGGCCTTATCCTGTGGCGAATCTTTTCCAGCATGAAGCATCTCACCTTTTTGACTGCTCTGACCATTACTGGGATCAAACCTATTGCATTATGAGTTACACATACCAGTTCCAATACAGAGGATATTGTACAGGATGTGACACACAACTTGAGTTGAATGCTGACCAATTCAACTAATTTTTTCTTTTTTCTTCTTACTGATTATTTTTCCATTTTAATTTATTGATTACTACTATGGACAACATCTACACTGGCTGAATCAGCTTATAGAAATATATTGTTTGTTCAATTCATACTTTTCCGATTGAATAAATACTGTTTTAGCTTTTGAATGGAAATCTTAAAATATGTAAATATACAACTATTTACAGTAGATTAAATTGACGCCAAACGCCTTAGTAATGCCTCTTACACAACAACAAAAAACAATTTGGGAGTTAATTAGTAAAGGTCTAAGTGTATCATCGATAGCTGACAAACTAAAAACGACAAGACAATATGTTAACCAAACACGTTTAACTGCTGAAGCCAAGATTTCGAAAACACTTTTAGAAGTAGCACAAGTCAATGACATACAAGTAACAAAGCTATATGCCAAACAAGCAATATTATTAGGTTACCATCCCGCCATCAACCGAAAAACGATAATTACTTACAGCACTCACTATGGATTGAAAATGTGGTTTTGGATTGAGCACCCCGAGGAAGTAATAAATCAAGAATTTCTAAAACAAACACAAAACTATTTGCTTGATATAGCTAAGGAAAGAGGCATCGAGGTTGCAGATGTAAAAAATATACATCCTGCAAAACTTGCCAACATAATATTCAGTAAAATGATTCCGGAGTTGAAAACTTGAAACCTTTTAAACAATTAGAAAAAGCTGTCCGTGGTTGGATACCACAAGAATCACCCTCAATAGTACAACCCCATAAATCCAAGTTGACAAAAATGCTGACACCCGTTAATTATTCCACTAATAACCTAATCGTTATTATGGGATTGGGTTGTATATTCCTTTCAATACCTACTTTTTATTTAGTTAATACTTATAGACTCACATACTCAATCCATCCCTCAGATGCTTTAACCAGTTTCATTAAAATGCTACCCTTTCTCTTCTTATCCATCGTTTTATTGTCTGGTATCTTTCGTGTAAGCGTACTAACTAATAACAATAAAATGAAAGATGCCGCTAAACTGGCATCTACTATGATTGTATTTCTGGTGATTGCTATTATTGTAGCCTCTCTTACGTTTAACATCGGTATAACGTACATTAGTTAATGAACATAAAAAATCAATAGAAGTAAATAGCACACTTGCCTAAAAAAAGGGTCGCATAATATGAAAAGGCAAAATTATGAAGGTAAGCCGACTATTGAAATTAACCCTCGTTGGGGGGGGTCTATAATTTTTTTTATTTGGGCAGAAAAGGAGACATTAATTCATGACCCTTACCGATCAACACAGCAAACTACCTTATTCTGATTTGAATTCCCTGCAACCCTCAGATAACAATCAGAAAGTTGATCAATTACATGGTGCTAAATCGAAAATTCTGAAAGCTCTTCTGGATTTGGCAATATTGAAAGAGATAGATAATCGAAGAGTAGCGAGTGTACCGTTCATCCTCAAGGTTCTATTTAAAAGACACTCTGTTTGCATCAGCGCAGGAACTATTTACCCTGTTTTTGATAAACTTGAAAAAACAGGATACATTGAGAGGTTACCAAGGAAAGCCACTAAGATGTATATTATAACTGAAAAAGGACGAAAAATCCTTGGGAGTATTAGGGTGAACTCTAATGAACTGAATGCCTATCTTTACGAATTAGTTGGCTAGAGGATCAATAGATGTTTGGTATTTCTGGAAGAAAGATGCTCCAGAGCGTACATAACTATATAGATGCAGTAATCCATACTTTCACGTCTTTTTTCTCAATACTTTTTATTATTCTGTTTTTCTTTCAGTTCCATCAATTCTAAGTAACCTGAAAATACTTTTTCAATATATTTAATGACCTAAGAAACCCGTTCTTGTAATTTTTCAGCCATTTCTCTGCCCATTCAGCGTTTTCTAACCATTTTTCTAAGCAAAAATTCACTCGCTTGATTTCACCACAATATATGAGCAACTCATCGTAAAATTCTTGCTGAAAGTCTAAATATCTATTTATATGGAGGAACTCGGCGGCATAGGTACTTAGTTGTTCACTTGTCATCCTAAGCTCAAAACCTGTTTTTTTGGGATCTAATTTCTTGGTTTTTGGTGTAGTTTTCAAAGGTGTTGTTTATAAGGAAGTCATTTTTCCTCAGCTCAGAAACCAGGGCATTAGTCCTTCTTTCATTTTCATCTTTATGTATTATACCATAAAGAGTCCCTCTTCCACCCATTGCCATTAAAACTGGGCTATCGGATTCATCTGGTTTTTGTATATAGTCTATTAATGAGTTCTTAAGCTGAGACTCAAACTTTTCATTTTTTAGATGGTTTCCGTTATAGAATAAAACGGATTTATGGCTTAAGTGAAACGATATAGGGGTATCATTTTCAGCGATTGTAATTGTCAATGGGCTATAGCTCTGCCTCACCCCAAGTTCCCAAAAAACATTTGGATTATGGTCGTCAAATCAGCTATAACAATGTCACTTGTTACCAAATCGGTAATTATCTGACCTGAAATATCTCCCCTTAGCGATCAGACCTAAGTACTGTGGCTTCAATGCTTTTTTCTACTAATGGTTTTAGATAAGAATCAAAATGCCTCGTCCAATATTCCTCTGTGTGACTTATAGTGTTGGAAAAAGGCATTATAACAAAACATCGTCTCTTATTTTCCGAACCGTTCGGCATAAATCTGACACCTTTCTTATTGATTATACCTACTTTGTATTCTTAAGCCTTAGTAATATCACAGTACTGATATTGAGCTTTACGTTGGACTCTAAGTCCTTTGTTGTGTGTGTTTTTTTATTTTTGTTTTATTGAGCAAGAGTTAGTGGGTTGGGAATTAATTTTTGTCTTGTTCCTCTCGCTCACCTTACTTACTCACTCGCAACAAACACAACACAAACAAAGAAACCAAGACAAAAAATATTCGTCTTTCGATAACATAGCGGTTAATTGTTAAATAGCTAATGTGAACATAACTTGCAACAGAATGCAATGTTACAATTAATTGTTAAAACCAAACCACTTACTGTATTCTTTAGATTTCTTAGAGTTTTATTTTTCTATGTCAATGGTCATGATTTTTTAATAACTGTATATGCCAAAAATCACAGTTCAAACAGATTTGAAGGTGGAGACTTAATAATCCATGTTAAATATGCCTTTGGCGGCTATATGAGGAAATAAAAGGAAAAATAGGAACTATTGAACCGGGGAAAATTGCCAAAGTGAAATTAGAAAACTATAACTGGGGTGTTGTAGCGACTGGTCATGCTTTGTTTCTAGCAAGTATTATCGATACAAATTGGAATAACATTACTCTATGTGATGAAGAATCAAAAGCATTGGATTTTACAGGAAAATAACTATCGGAATCGCACAGTTGACGAATATCATGTTCATACCTTCCATGCATTGTCCTTGGCTGAATTCTTTGCTTTAACTGCAATTAGCATTAATACTTTGGCATTCGTGACGAATATATTTCTCACAGCTTATGTGAACCGAATAAATTTGAATGATCCCCTAAACTTTTTACAGATTTACAGTATTCCGATAATTTTACATGTTGGTTTCTTCGTTGCTTTATGGATGCTGTTTGTTTACAAAGTTTACGACCACTATGGATTGTAGCCAGCAATTAAATTAAGTTATATTATGTAAATAGATTTAGTCTGTGCGTAATAGCAGAAGTGGTTTAGCAGCTTCTTTTTTAATTTTTGTTTTGGCACCTGGGCTGGGCAGCCACGGATTGCTAACATTTGGGTACATTTCAGCTACGGCTCTTATAGTTTGGTCAGCTATGTCGTCGCCATTCTCCTTCATTCTCAGGATGATTTGAATAGTCTGTTGGATTTCTGTACGTGCTTCCTTCAGCTTCTCAACGGTTCTTTCAAGCCGTCTTAGGATTATTCTCCTTTCATATCCAGAAAGCTGTACGTATGATATAGTTCTGGTTTTTTTGGTTTCTTGATATAACGTTTTACTCATGCTGAAGTTTCACCTCCCGCATATCTTTTTTTTTATCCTTTCTGAAGAGCGAGAATAAGCTCTGATTACTATATTAGCTATGTATGCTTGAGATATTTATAATAATTATGAATTCAGAATTCATATTTGATGTTTTAACATGTGGCATATGAATCAGAATAATAAAGCCTCAGCTTTTTTCTTGCTGATTGCCGTCCCAAATCAGGAAAAAGGAAGGTTCCAGAGTGATATTATCATACAAATATGATAGAAACCAAACCTCCTAAATCCTTCGCCACAAATTATTATAGTGTAATTGGGGCGTAAGCGACGGTTAATGTTTTTGACGATATGGGCAGGTTCTGGGCGGAAATCGCAGATGAAAACAAGACCAACCGCCAAATAGAATTTTTAAACAGCCATCTCAAGCCAGATGGCTTCTTTCTGGATGTTGCCTGTGGAACAGGGCGTCACACGATTCCGTTGAAAGCAGCTGGGTACAATATGGTAGGTTTGGATATCTCTCTATCTCTTTTAAAAATCGGCAAACAACGTGACTGTACTGCACAATTAATTAGGGGTGATATGCGATGTTTGCCCTTTAAAGCAGGTGCGTTTATGGCTACGATAAGCATGGATACATCCTTTGGTTATCTGTCTTCTCAACGGGAAGATCTTCAAAGCCTCACAGAACTTCATCGTGTGCTAAGGCCGGAAGGTGCATTGGTTTTAGATGTTTTTAACCCTGAACAACTAACACGCAAATATGGGCACAGGGGCTTTTTTTGGTACCTGAGATGGATTAGCCTGCCCTCTCTACTGAGGTTGCGTAATAGACGTATGCTTTTCTGGATTTATCCCTGGCGGGAGTATCCGAGTTTTTATCTTCTACAGAAGCGGAGTATAAGCCCCGATATATTGTGGTTACGTGATTTCTGGGTGGTTTACGTTAAGGATGAAAAGCTGTTTGTGGTTTTTAGGCATCAAGTGCGTTTGTATATGCGTGGTGAGTTGGTAGCGCTGCTTACTCAAGCAGGGTTCTGTATCAAAAAGATTTTGGGTGATTACCAAACACATCCGTTCAGATCAAATTCAAATAGGCTTATTCTCTTAGTGCATGTAAAATGATTCAACCGTTACTGTTTTATCCTGCAATTTCAGAGTAGTCACATAAGAGTTATAAACTTCCTTCAAGGATCATTGAAGCAGTGACTTTCATGAATGCTTGGAAGCTTCGCTTTTCCATGGTTGCTACACTCGCTGCCATCTTCGGTTTAACGACACTTGTTTTCACAATCGTATTAACCTGGGCCGGCATAGGTCTTAGTCTCTACGCAATAGGAGCACTTGTTGTGGTCCTCAACGTGGTCCAATGGCTCCTCTCACCATACCTTGTCGGCGCAATCTACAAGGTTAAAGAGCTCAAAGAGAGCGAAAATCCCAAACTGCATCAGATGGTCGCCGATTTAAGTCACAAAAGCAAAATATCCCCGCCTAAACTTATGCTTTCTCAGATCCCCCTACCCAATGCCTTCGCTTACGGTTCACCTTTATCGGGTAGCCGCGTCGCTGTAACACAAGGGTTGCTCAAGAATCTTGATGATGGCGAAGTGGAAGCGGTACTGGGACATGAATTCGGTCACCTAAAGCACCGTGATGTCCAAGTTATGATGGTTGTTTCCTTCTTGCCAGCTTTGTTCTATTATATTGGCTATGTTATGTTGCTTTCGGGCGTTTTCGGAGGAGGTGAACGCAGGGGTGAGGGCAACAACGCATTGTTCGGCATAGCATTCATGGCGTTCTCATGGATTCTAACGCTTTTCACATTGTATCTTAGTCGGTTGCGGGAGTATTATGCGGACCGCCACAGTGCCTCAATTGTAGAAAACGGTGCCCAGAAACTTTCCACTGGCTTAATCACAATTGTCGAAGAAAGCAAACGAACCATTAAACCGAGCAGACAGCGCGAGCAAAAAAACAATTCTGCTTACAAGGCATTATTCATATCTGACCCTGATCGCGCCAACGTCGACTTTGCAGAACTCCATAAAAATGGCGCCAGTTCTTTTACAAGCAAGGAAGAGCTGCTAAGAGAAACCCTTGATAAAAAACCCACACAAGGTGACAGATTACTGGAAATCTTATCTACTCACCCCAATATAATCAAACGTCTGCGCGCTCTGCAGGAACTAAAAGAAAATCCACACCCTTAACCTAAAACACTACGTCTGAGTGATTGTGGTCCAAGAATGGGTTTAGCCTTTTTTCTTCCCCAATCATCGATGTTTCGCCATGCCCAGGATAAACCAACATGGAATCCGGTAATTTTTTAATTTTTTGCAGTGACCGATTCATATCTGCCATGGAGCCTTCGGCAAAGTCTGTTCTACCGATTCCACCAGCAAATAATGTGTCGCCCGTGAAGATGAGATTTTCTCCGATGAGGCATATACAGCCGCGCGTATGACCTGGGGTATGGACGACCTTTAGATTTTCTTTGCCAAACTTGACTGAGTTAGCCTCTTCCAGCAGGACATTGGGTAATGCCTTGTTGGTTTGTAAACTCTCAAGAAAATAAGAATCAAGCTTGTGAATGCAAATTGGAACATCGAATTTTGCTTGAATAATAGCATCACCATTGATGTGGTCGCTGTGTCCATGAGTGTTAACTATAAATTTAATTTTTAGTTGTTCCCGCTTTATGTAATTAAGAATCGGTTGCGCCTCAGATTCATAATCAAGCCCAGGATCAACTATGATTGCCTCATTTGTATCGTGGCAACTGGCAACATAACAGTTGGTTGATAGCATCCCCACGGTAAACATTTCAATCAACAAACTACCTAACCTTCACAAAATAAAATATGTTCAACGGTAAATATAGTATTTTGCTACCCTCCGTTTCAAATGGGGTTTAACGCTCCAAGAGAATCATCTTAGAAGCAAGAATGCTGGAAAGGTTTATTTCATTGCGTGTAGTTCTGATGTGAAATTGCAGGCGGACAAACGTGTCCGTTGGGATGTGGCCGAAAGGCTGAACCGCAAACAAAAAATACTATAAAGGAAAAATTAAAAATGGCATACAAATACATTGCCGAAGAATGGGCAAAACCTGAAGAATCCTTCGTCGAAGAACTCATGCGCCAACGCCTAATACAATGGCGAAAGCAACCATCAACCCTTCGCATCGAAAACCCAACACGGCTCGACAGAGCACGAAAACTCGGCTACAAAGCCAAACAGGGCTTCGTAGTTGCACGTACCAAAGTCCGCAGAGGCGGATTAAGAAAGAAACGCCCACGATCAGGCAGACGCCCCAAGCGTATGGGTGTCGCAAAATTTAAACCCGCAAAAAACCTCAGATTAATCGCAGAAGAAAGAACCGCCAAAAAATTTCCGAACCTAGAAGTTCTAAATAGCTACTGGGTTGGAGAAGACGGCAGACACAAATGGTTCGAAGTTATCCTAGTTGACCCTAACGCACCAACCATCAAAACAGACAAAGATATTGGATGGATCACAGAGAAGCAGCACACAAATCGTGTATTCCGCAGCTTAACTAGCGCAGGCAAAAACGTGCGTGGATTACACCACAAAGGTAAAGGCGCAGAAAAAGCACGTCCAAGTCACAGAACAGGCGCCAGAAAACACAACGGAGAAAAATGGTAATGCATCACATAAAACCAACTGTCAACAATAGATATGGCAAACAGAAACAGGGCAAAGGTTTCAGTGTAAATGAGCTTAAAGCAGCAGGTATCAACAAACAACAAGCAAAGCAAGCCAAATTACCCGTAGATGTAAGACGTAGATCATCTCACGATGAAAATGTCGAAGCCATCAAAGCGCATGCTAAAAAACCGAAAGCCTAAAAACTATAAACACACACAACACAAACGACACCACATGTCTTCTAAACTACCAATAGACTACATAGACATAAGAGTTTCAGCACATGCAACGGAAAACCCCGAAAAAGTCACGACAGCAATCAAAAACCTTTTTCCAATTGAGCTTCAAGAAACCCTTATTTTCGAAAAAACCAATCTCACGGGGCACCATTCAAACTCCATAATCCTTTTTACAGCTAAATTAACTGAGAAAAAATTGCTTCTATCCGCGCTACAAAAACTCGGCACGGAACTTAGTGCCCTCGACAAAGAGCAACTTGATGCGGATATACTGCTTCACCTAGAAAAAGGTAACTTTTATTTGCGCTTTGATAAGCAAGCCGCGTTTTTGGGGGCAGTTAAATTAACGCAGAATGATCCTATCCATATTAAAATTCATTTTAAAAACAAGACCGCTCAGGAAATCGTCGACATTTCCAAACAATCCGGGTTACTGCTATGAAACGAGTCTTCTCGGATTTACACCTAAGAGTAAACCCACAAGACCAAAAGGCCACACAGCAATTAATTGAGCGGGCCGTGCAATTTGGCTACCGTCAAATCAGCTTTCCATTTACTGCTCAACTTCCCCAAAGCCAAATCAACAGCTTAAAAACCTCTTGCGCCCAAGCAGGAATAGACTTTGTTTTACGCGCAGACTTCAAACCGCGCAACCAAGAAGATCTGATGCACTTTCTACGCAAATTTAGACGCAAACTTGAAGTCATTTGCATAATCTGTGACGAAAAAGAAATAGCGCGTCAAGCCGCCAAAGACCGCCGCGTAGATCTTCTTAACTTTCCCAGTCTTGATTATCATAAACGCTTCTTTGACCGCGCTGAAGCCGAACTTGCCCGCTGCAGTCCAGCTGCATTGGAAGTTGACATTAAATCTTTGCTAGTTCTGGAAGGACCTCCACGGGTTCGATTGCTTTCCAGTTTGCGTCGCGAAGTTATTCTTGCTAAAGAGTTCCATGTCCCTGTTGTTGTTTCAAGTGGTGTTGGAGAGGTTCCTTTGATGCGTATGCCACGCGACCTTGCAAGTTTAGCTTATCTGTTTGGTTTGAACGAAACCGAAGCCCTCGATGCAGTGTCCACTAATCCAAACTCTATTGTTATTCGTAATCGTGAAAAGTTAACTTCAAAGTTTGTGGCACCTGGCATAACTATCCTCAAGGAAGGTGAATGCATGTGAAGCGGGTCAAAAGGCGATATTTAGCGGTGCAGCTTCAAAGCGAAGGCTTACTCAGTGAGCGAGAGGTTTTGGATGCAGTTTGGGCTTCAGTGACGCGTTTGTACGGTGAGGTTGGGGCAAGTTTTACCGGGTTGGCTTTGATTAATTCTGATTTGGAACGCAGGATTTTTGTGGTTCGAGCTTCGTTGGTTTCCTTGCCTCAGGTTAGGGCTTCATTGGCTGCGGTGACTTGTGTTGCTGGGGTTTCGGCGTCTTTACATGTTTTGGCAGTCTCGGGAACGCTTAAGGCGTTATTTTCCAATTTGTAGTGTTTTTGTGTAAACTTTTAGTACAATATATGTCAAGGCTAATTAAAGTTGAGTGAGTTAAGTGACATATTATTTTGGATAAACTTGCTTAAAGTGTGCAGTAATGTTTATCAATTGCTTGTAAGGCTTACTTAGCGTTATAAAAATGCGTTAGCGAAACGCAAAAGCTAGACTGAGACGAGCGTAAAATGGACATAAAAGATTACTTCTTCAAAATGCCCCCTCTAAAAACACAAGCTGTAATAGATGACACCACTCTCCGAGACGGTATCCAAATGCCCGGCTTAGCTATAAGCCCAAAAGACGCCGCAAAAATTGCCCAACTACTAAGTGAAGTAGGTGTTGAACGCATAGAAGTATTCCACTATCAAAAAACTGACAAAAAAGCCGCCAAGCTCATCTTAAATTCTAATTTGAATATGCGGGTTGCAGGTTGGTGTCGAGCAGTCAGAGAAGACATAGACAGCGCAGTGGAGTGCGGCTTTAAAGAAGTAGGCATTTCTCATCCCGTCTCAGACATACATTTCAAGGCTAAGTGGCCTGAGAAAACTGCTGAGGAAATCTTAGCCAACGTGGTTGACGTTACAGAATACGCTGCAAAAACCTGTGGATTGCTTACTTTTGTCCATGGGGAAGACAGTACTCGTGCTGACTGGGATTTTGAGAGCCGCTTCATAAACGAAGTTGCGGGTGCAGGCGCGGAGTGTTACCGTGTCTGCGACACAGTCGGGATAGGTTTACCCGACGCCGATGTACCAATGCCAAACGGGATTCCTGCGAAAGTAATTGCAATAAAAAAAGAAACAAAGATCCCGTCGATAGAAATCCATGCACACGACGACTTCGGTAACGCCATAGGAAACACAATGGCGGCAATCCAGGCTGCTTCAGGTATCTGGGACAAAATATATGCCAGCACAACCTTCCTTGGGATAGGAGAACGTGCGGGGAATGCTGAAACCGAAAAAATCCTATTAAACTTATACTTGCAACGAGGCATGAAAAAGTATGATGGCAAAACCGAGAAACTAAAGCAAGTAGCAGACTTCATTGGCAAAGCCACTGGATTTGTGGTGCCTCCCAACAAAGCTATCGTTGGCGACTATGGATTTGCGCATGAATCAGGTATTCATACGCACGGTGTTCTCAACAATCCTTGGACTTACGAGCCGTATCCACCTGAACTTGTGGGCAACATGCGGCGATTAACCATCGGGAAGCAATCCGGTAAAGGCATAATTAAACACAAAATTACTGAGCTTTCAGGTAACGTTCCAGACGACCAAACAGTTGCAACTGTGGTTGAACGAGTAAAACTCCTCTATGCCACTGGACGCAGAGCATCACTCAAAGACGACGAATTCAAGAAATTGCTGCGCACCCTAAAAATTCTGCCCGAAACCAACGGCTGCTAACTGCCAAGGGCAAAACAGCCCAAATTCCATTTCACACCATATCTACTTTTGTTAAAACACGCTTTTCTTCAGTTGCTCTCGGAGTTTTCAGCACTTTATACATAAGTCAAAAACTTGTATGCTTCGGTTAAAAGTTAGGGTTAATACCTGATTGTTTTTCAATTAAAACTTTTTTAATAAATTAGGATTTTTGGGCTACAATCATCGCGTGAGCCTTATCGTAAGGCTCTAAATCCACGATTTCACTTACGGCATAGCCCCTTTTTCTTAGTATCCCTGATTCCTGCTTGTAGACTGCTTCAGGAGACATCGTTACGTCTACGCTCTGTGACTTGCATGCCAGCATAACCCAGCCTGCGGGCTTGAGAAATACGTCTGCATTGTCTGCGAGCAACTTAGCCTGTTCAGGCTGCGCAACATCACAATAAATCGTATCCACTTTCCCAGAAATAAACATTGCATATCGCTCTGGCATACGCGCATCCTCTAGCATAGGCGAGATGTTGGAGCGGTAAGCAGCCACATTATTAACTAAATCCCTGAGGGAACGCTGAGCAAATTCAACACAATAGACATGTCCTGTCGTGCCAACGATGTCTGAGACATGACTGGGCGTTGTGCCTGAAGCAGCGCCCAGGTACAAAACTTTAAAACCTGGCTCAATTGGTACTTTCTGCAACCCTTTAATTATCGCTCCAGCAAGTTTGCTACGGAAAGCGTCCCATACACGGTACTCGATATGAGCGAACTTTACAAGTCGTTCTCCGTAGACATTTAAGCCCGGTGTTAAGTTTTTCGTGGCTAACCGTTGCGCGCCATCTTCAAGCATTACTTGATAGATTTCTTTGTACTTTGGATGCTCCTTAAGCTTGACGTGCACTTCTGTCTTGTCCCCGGTTTTGACCGCCACTGCTGCCTCCACGTCGATCGCCTCTATTTTGTCCACCACGATAACTTCCTCCGTTACCATGGCGTCTTGGTTTTCGATTTCGGTCTCTAAAACCTCCACCTTCCCGTCTTGGAGGTCTTTGGTCGTTTCTGTCAAATCTTTGTTCTCTTCCGCCTTCTGGTCTTTGTTTGACTTCCTTTGGTGGTGGTGGTTCTTTGTATTTTTCGTGGATTTCGTCTATGCGTTTGTTTATGCTGGCTTTGAGGTCGTCTCCAATATAATGTCCTTCTCCGAAGGCGTCGGCTCGGGCGGCGATGGCTAGTTTGCCAGCGATTACACGGGCTATCTTTCCTCGCTGCCACCTCTTCGCGTCATGAAGTAGTGTATGCTGGAAAATTAAGCCGTGTTTTGGTGGTCTTGCCCCTGTCTTGAGTGAACGGAATAATGCTTTTTCTGCGCCTAAAACTTGAATGGTACTGGCTGGTCGCATGGCTAGGTTCTGCAAGCCTCCAGCGAGGGAAATCATGCGTGCCCCTAAAAGAGCTCCTGCGACTGCTCGTACGTTAGGTGCCATTTCCTCCATTGTTTTATCAACGTATTCTTCCATGCTCTTACGCAGCAAATAAAATGCCAATACGTCTTTGGCTAAGGCTTGTACCTGCTCTAAATCGCGTTCAGCAATGTCTGCGCCCATAGAAGATTCTGCGGCTTTAGCAATCAATTGTGATCGTTCCTTGGGAATATTTTCAGATTCTAAATTCTCAACTGTGAGGCTTTCACGGTTTCCTAAGTTGACGACTAGTCTCGAGTAGGTTTCGTGTTTCTCGATTAGGCGGTCGAGCTCTGGAAAGTATACACCGTACCATTCCCGGAGTCTTCCCATGAAGAGGTTGACGGTTTGGTCTAGGCTGTCGAGTGTTTGGATGCCCTGTGCAACCATTAGGTCACGTTTGCCGGTGGCGCCTTTGATGCGGAGTTTGGCTAGTTCCATGCTTACGTTCCTGTTCCATACGTCAAGTTCCTGCTGATCCGTAACGAAGCTGGATTCTAACGCGATTTCAGCCATGCGAGAGCTGTGAACTGCGGATTCCGCTGAGTTGGCTACTTCAACGTCTACTTTAAGTTTGCGTTGGGCTTCCTCTGCCAATTTGCCGTTTGAAAAAACAAACACATTATAGCCGATGTTTTTTAAAAGCGTAATTAATGATGTGGTTTGATCTGATAGTTTGCCAGTTTCCGTGCGCAGTAAGCTTTTGGCTGCTGATTGCGCTTTTTTCGGAAATAGTGCTTTCTCTATTATTTGATTCTTTTCGTCAAACGCTGCCACTCCGAAGGGAAACTGAACGATGTAAGCTTTCATTTTCTATCCCCTGATAAACTAACTATTGAAAACACCTTGAGTTAATAAATAGTTGTCTACATTTCCCAACAGTTGTATATAGTGTTTTCATTCACTTTCGCTTCCTGAATATTTTTTTCCCATCCATTTCAGTTATAAACTCAAAGCATACCTCATGAAAGCAATGATGGATGAGAACACCGATTTGCGAAAAGAGAACGCTGCACTGAAGGCAAAGCAGGAGAAGACAAGCAAATCCTAAAATAAAAACCAACCAATTTCCCATTTTTCTTTTTGCGGAAAAATTAAGTCATAATTGAGAGGGGAGTAAACATATGTCCATAGTTAAGAAGTATTCAAGTTACCTAAAAGAAAGAGGCTATGTTCCAAGGCTAACAGTTAAGGGCCTATTCATCAATTGCGCAAACAATATAGAAAATAATCAGATGCAAAAATTTGATTGGGTAGACGCGCTTGTTGATGCAGCAATAATAAGTGGATTAACCTTCTTTAGCACCTTGGGGGCGGTTCTATTGCCGGTCTTGAGGGGATGGCTACATTAAAGGCAGCTGCTATCGCCGGGTGTGCTCAATTCTTTATCTTTTTAGCTCTAAAGAGAGGAATAATTCAACCAAAACAAGCTTTAGTCCAAAAGTCCAACATCTGAAAAGCGCTTAAAAAATCGATCCCGCAAAACTGTGTTACTAATTTCACCTATCGCTTTTAGGAACTAAAAAAATTCTATAAACATATCTGGAATCGGCGGGGATTTAACACACTATTTGATTTCTTTTTTCCAAAACAAATAGACCTTTGGCTGGGATAGCATTGCAAGAATCCTAATCAATCTGCAATTTTGAGGCTATCAGTAGTCTGCACATATGCCAGGTACTCGGATGTTTTTCCATATGGGCTGTGTCGGCTAGGCGCTACTTCTTTTTTGAAACGTGGATGTTTGTTTGCGAGGGAAACTGCTTTAACTTCTCTTATTTGCGCAGGTTGAATGTTTGGTATGTTACTGCATCAAATTCACAAGCCCATTATTTGAGAGACTTGCCGATGAATGTCAATAGTTTTCTAAACTTCACGGATTTCATCAGTAGGCAGTGTTTTCGTATTCTCAAACCCAGTACCTCTAAGTTAGGGCAGCTCTCATTAGTTACTAGTTCGGTCATTTTATCAAGGTAGCTTTTGAAAACCAGCTTGTGCAAAGTGACTATCGAAGGCAAAAGCTTCCGTTATCGAAAGGTCATTCATTAAAGCGAAACTCGTGCAGTCCGTAAAACTCCAAAGTAAATCGCTTTTTTTCCCAAAAAAACCAAGTGCTTTAACGAAAACGCTTTCGCCTACCCAAAATACGCGAATGCTTTTGCTCTTTTTTATTTTATCAATAAAGCTTAGAGCGATAGGGAGCCCTTTTTTGGAGCGCAGAAGAGTCATTGTTTCATCAAGCACATAATCAGTTGTTACTATTACGCCACTTTTTCCCAAGGCGATTTTGCCCAGAAATTCTCTGGCTTTTTCATGGTTGATATCATCTTCAACTTCAACTGCGTACCATGCGCTTGTGTCGACAAAAATCATGAGCTTTCACTGTACAGATATCTGTCGTGGTTAGTGGAAATGTTTTCTTTGTGGCCTGTTTGCTTGGAGCTTGGAGGTTCAACAAAGATTGGATCGCGTGGGTCTATATGACCTTCAACTGTGTTTCTGATAGCCTGGTGGAGAACCTCTTTGATTGTTTTAGAGTTTTTCTTAGCGTATTCTTCGAGTAGCTTGTGTTCAGCTTCAGTTAAAGTTGTTTGTACAACTG
Source organism: Candidatus Bathyarchaeota archaeon (assembly GCA_963810665.1). Classification (GTDB taxonomy): domain Archaea; phylum Thermoproteota; class Bathyarchaeia; order Bathyarchaeales; family Bathycorpusculaceae; genus Bathycorpusculum. Next base: position 109,557 of record CAWEOM010000035.1, read on the forward strand.
GCATGTTCCATCAAGCATGTAAAATGAAGAATGTAAACTTTAAACTTTGTGATGCTTTCAGCGAGAAAACGTAGTCAAGCATAGTATAACAAAAAATAAGCAATGGGTGAGCCGACCGGATTTGAAGCGTTTCTTACGCTTTATAAGAAACCTAGTAGAATACCTGCCGCTAACACGGCAGGATGAATGCGTCCACCGCGTAGTTCTATTAGCCCCTTAAGGCGATAAGTCTGTCACCATTAGAATGCCACCTTGAGTTAGACCTTGATGTACTATATCCTGAAACTGCTTTTCGCTATGGTAGTTGATGTTGAACTGCTCTGATTTGCTGTTAGCGTTTTCTTTGTTGTTTTCCATGCCTAAATCTTACTATTTGCAGGTTTAAAAGCGGTTGCTTCGGGCTTATTCGACCAAAAAGAGCGAATTAAGGGTTTTTGGGGTCAAAATCGATAGCAAAAATGCACATAAGGACTTTATAAACAAGAAAATATTTCAAATTATTTTTGTGTGTTTGGCAACCAAATTATATTATTTGGCATTAACTTTTCTCATAATATCCCTTTATCTAAACTTCACTTTGTCAACACAACATAGTTATATATAATTCCCAGAATAGCAAAATGAACTTAATTTATATCTAAAGCAAGCAACCCCAAATAAATAAGGGGCAAAAAATAAAGTCAAAATTTTCAAATGGGTACGGGTGTTTTTCGATGCATCCTAAAAAGCAATAACGAGAGAACTGCAATTATCGCTAAGAAGACTGCGACAACCACAATCAGTGTATCTAAAGGCACAGAAATTAAATTGTCATTTGAGTTAGCTGAAGTTGGTGTGTTTGTGGGATTTAATGGTGTTGGGTTTGGTGTAGATGTAGAAACTGAGCCATCAGGTATGGTTATTGTTTGAGTTTTACTCCAACCACTTGTTTCTCGACAACTATGAATCGATAATCCCAATACAATATAATCCGAATAATAACCTATTTGTGCTTGAACACTAAAATCGATTTCTCCTCCTTCGCTTGGAATTTCTCTAAAAGGGATTGTAGTGTATTCAGATGCAGATTGAGTGAAAAACCATTCAGAACTTTGATTGTAAACGTAATAATTCCAATCTGTTCCATAGTGCCCCTTATAGCTTATGTTGTAGAAAAGCATAATCCATTGCTGTTGGCTACTATCTAACCAGTAAGGAGTAAATGGTTGATTTTTAATTTGTACTTCAACGGATTTATTCTCTACACGATAACCTGAATTTGTTATAATGTTCTTTCCTGTATATGGGTCAATAGTAGTTTCTGGTGGTACATCATAGGAATGAGAAACATATTTCAAAGTGAATTCTGGTACAGAAGGTTTAGGTATTGTTTGAGCATTAACTAATGGAATAAGCAACAGGCTGGAAGTTACTATAATAAGTGTTAGAATTATTGTGGTTGCCTTGCTGGTAGTTCCCATGTTATGTATTAGGGTTGTAGAGGCGATAAAAGCTTATTTGTATAGATTTCTTGACTAAGGCTTGTCAACGATTCTTGACTAAAAGAAACCTGCCTTAGACCTGATGCAACCACAATAGGAACACACTAAAATCCACATATCAATATCATAGACAGCATTCGACTCTATGCAACCGCATTTAGGGCATTTAACCACCTCTCAAAACCTCAAACGCCTAACATCAAAATTAAAAGGTTAACCAGTGAGGAATATTTTCATCATAATCGCGGCGGCTTCAATTTGCTGCTGGTTCAAGAAGAAACCTCCAGATTAACTAAGCCAAAAAAAGAAAAGGAGAAAAGTGCGCTGGAGATATCGCCTAAACGGAATGTACTAAATAGTTTCGTTCTCTAAGCTCTTGTACATGTATAGGAAGGATGTAGCCTGTTACCGGCAACATGTATGATTTGTTTGCTTTTGCGGTAACCGACGCATTCGCAACCATTAATGCAAAGGAGAAAGCGTATGGGACTTGAACAAAAAATTGGCTGTATATACTCCGACCAAGTAAAAGCGAGGATTTCACGTTTACTTGTTTTTCCCCTCAAAAAGTTAATACGGCAGACCACAAAATATTCGAAACAAAGGATGGAAAAACAAATACCCACTCACAAGTCATCTGCAACCAAAACAACATCCAACAAAAAAAACGCTAAGATAGTAACCATTGGGCTAATCCAAACCTCAGTTTCAGAGGACATAGAGGCGAACATGCTGAAGACCAAACAAAAAATTGAGGAAGCTGTGCATCGTGGCGCCCAGATAGTTTGCCTCCAAGAACTCTACCGCACAAGTTATTTTCCGCAGCAGGAAAACTTTGATGCATTGCCCCTTTCTGAAACCATCCCCGGCGATTCCACCAGAGTCCTGTCTTTGTTGGCAAAAAAATATGGAATCGTAATTATTACACCCATCTTTGAGCGTAACCAAAACGGCAAATTCTATAACACAGCGGTAATAATTGGCGCAGACGGAGAAATATCGGGCGTTTATCGCAAAGTCCATGTTCCTTACGACCCTTACTTCTACGAAAAAGACTATTTTTCTCAAGGTGAAGACCCTTACAAGGTATTTGACGTAGGGTTTGCCAAAATCGGGGTGCTTATCTGTTATGACCAATGGTTCCCCGAACCTGCACGCATAAACGCTTTGACAGGTGCAGAAATAATCTTTTACCCCACTGCAATAGGCTACGTCAAAGGCTATACCTCTGAAGATGGCGACTGGCATAATGCTTGGCTAATAGTGCAGCGGGCCCATGCCATTGCAAACGGCATTCACGTAGCAGCGGTCAATCGTGTTGGCGCCGAGGGTGAACTTGAGTTTTGGGGCGGCTCATTTGTTTGCGATTCGTTTGGTAAAATCCTAGCAGAAGCCAGCGCCAAAGATGAGGAAGTATTAGTCGTTCAGGTTGATTTGAGCATGAACAAGCAGATTCAGGAAGGCTGGGGTTTTCTGCGAAATCGACGCCCAGATACCTATAGCTTGCTCGTAAAAGACAAAGGGGTTTCTAAACAATGAGCACAGATTCCTGTCATGAACAAGGTTTTGCTATGCCCGCAGAGTGGCAAAAGCATGACGCGGTTTGGCTTGCATGGCCCTATGATCCCACAACCTTTCCCGACCGCGTCGAACGGGTCGAAGCTACTTATGTGCAGATTGTTAAGGAAATTCATGAAAGTGAAGAAGTAAACCTCTTAGTTATCGACGAGCCCACAAGAAAGAAGGTTGTAGAATTGTTTAGCAAAGCTACAGTTAACTTAGACCGGGTTCATATCTACGTTTCTGATTATGCAGACGTATGGTTTCGCGATTATGGTCCAATCTTTGTCCGTAATCCTCGTCATGAATTGGCAATGATTCATTGGGATTTTAACAGTTGGGGCGAAAAATATGAGACATTGCTTAAAGACAAAGAAATCCCTGATGTGATAAACAAAGAGATGGCGATTAGATGTTTCAAACCAGGAATTGTGCTGGAGGGCGGCTCAATAGATGTTAATGGTGAAGGCACACTTTTGACTACAGAGCAGTGTTTGCTAAATAGCAACCGTAATCCCGATCTTAATAAACAAAAAATTGAGCAGTATCTTTCCGAATATTTAGGCGTTTGCCATTTTATTTGGCTCAAACGAGGCATCTTGGGCGACGACACAGATGGTCACATTGACGATTTAGCCCGTTTCGTTGGTCCCTCAACTATCGTTTGCGCTTTTGAAGACAACGAAAACGATGCCGACTACGATGCATTAAAAGAGAATTATGACTTGCTTTGTCAGTCAGTAGACCAAAACGGTAAACCGCTACGAATAATCAAGCTGCCCATGCCAAAAGTTGTAAGCGACGAAGGTTACCGTCTTCCTGCAAGTTACACAAACTTTTACATTGGCAACACCAAAGTTCTCATGCCCATCTTTGATCACCCAAACGACAAAAAAGCGCTGGCGATTCTTCAGGAGCTCTTTCTAACCAGAAAAGTAGTAGGGATATGCTGCAAAGATTTAGTCTATGGTTTTGGAACACTTCATTGTATTAGTCAGCAGCAACCCTGCACCGCTTAGATAAAAATCAACATTTGTTTTTTATTTTATTGTTTGTTTGGGTATAGACTTAGTTAAGTTTAAAGTCTCCAGTGGAATAATAGGTAGAGCACCACAAAATCAGGGAGAATGGGGGCAAAAAGACATGGTTATTCAGCAGCCACATCGCAGTCGCGGCGTTAAAGTTCTAAAAGCCGTTTCCTCACCCCTCAGGTTGCAAATCTTGAATTTGCTCTTCGATAAGAGCGCATTGTCCTACACTGAGCTTATGAACCAGCTTAAGATGAACCCGAGCAGAGACGCAGGTAGATTCGCATACCACCTCAAATTCCTCTTAAAAGCTGATTTGGTAGAGGCGAATGTAGAGGCAAAAAAGTATTACTTAACTGACCTTGGCAAGATGGTTTTGGATGTTGCTGATCGAGTTGAGAAGAAAGCGGTAAAGCCAAGAGGAATGGTGGTTCGAACTTCTCATTTAACTTTTGAAGAGTTTGATGCAAACAAAATTGCAAACTCACTCATTAAGGAGGCGAAGGTTCCTGCTGAACTCGCCCAGAAAGCCGCGAAGGAAGCTGAGAAGCGTTTGGTAAAATCGAAAACAAAGTATCTCACAGCGGCGTTAATCCGGGAGGTTGTCAATGGTATACTTGTAGAAAAGGGTTTTGAAGACTACCGCCACAAGCTTACCCGCGTTGGCATGCCCGTCCATGAAGTCACAGCGCTCATTGAATCTAAAGCTCCCGCACAGGATTGTGCCTTTGTAATCAGCAGAGCAGGGCAAACCGTGATTGGCGAGTATACGCTACTCAATATTTTCCCTCGAGATATCGCCGATGCCCACTTGTCAGGCGCTATACACATTGATGCCTTGGGAACTTGGTTGCTAAAACCTAACGAAGTGATTCATGAATTGCGGTATTTCTTCCAGCATGGCATCAAACCCGAGAGTCCCCTAAAAGTTAGTATGGAACCGCCGGACGACTTTAAATCTGCCCTATCCGCTACGTTCAACGTGTTATTGCATGCTTGTAAAGAAACTAACCAAATGCAGACGTTTAACTACTTTAATCTCGCGCTTGCACCCTTCGTTAGAGGAAACGATGTCACAAAGATTAAAGAAATTCTTAGGTTGTTCATTTTGAACCTTAACCAGCATGTTGACGCAACATTGGGGCTGGATTTATGCATTTCTAAATCGACTGCAGAGAAGGAAGCCTTCGGATCAAAGGGAAAGGTAGTGGGAAAATACGGCGACTTTAAGCAAGAAAGCCATCTCTTAGCCTCATTGACTCTTGATATCTTCATTGAGGAGAGTGTATCTAAACCACTTTTGAGTCCCAAACTGGTTATAAAGATCTCCGTACCCGCCCAAACCGACGAGGGTTCCAAAATGTTACTCTTTAAGGCTCACCAGCTAGCAGTGCAAAGTAGTGGACCCTACTTTGCCAATATCACAAAAAAAGAAGCAGAGAACATGGCTTTTTCGGCTTCCGGCGTCAAATTAAGCACTGACTTAACGGGTGATTGGGAAACTGACACTTTGCGCACTGGCTGTCTTGGTTGCGTTACAATCAATTTACCACGAATCGCCATGGAGTGTGAGAAAGACAAGAACAAGTTCTATAATTTGCTAAAAGAGCGCTTTGAACTTTCCGCCCGCGCGCTGGGCATAAAGAATAATGCGTTAAAACAGTTTAGCAAAAACTCTTTGCCATTTCTTTTGCAGAAGTCCAACGGCGACACATACTTCCGATTGGAGAACTGCTCACGCCTAGTTAACTTGGCTGGTTTTCCCGAAGCCGTTGAAGCCTTCACCAATAAACCCATAACCGCCCAAGAAAGCCACATCTTCGCTGGAGAGATCATCGCGAACCTGTTGGCATTTAGGCAGAAATTAGGCAGAAAATATGGCAAACGACTCTACCCCGTAGTGCTGGGTAATCATGAAGCCGCTGAACGCCTTGCTCAGCTTGACATCGAGCGATACGGGGTGGCAAAAGTAAAATTTTCCGGGACACGTGACAAACCGTATTACTCAACTATAAAGCGCATTCAAATAAAAGCTGCACAGCCGCTGCTGGCACCAGTTGGCACCATAGAGATGGCACAAATCACAAAAGAACTAAACGCAGGGGGCAGTCTTGATATACTTGAGTTGGAAGGAGAAGAATTCACGGTTGAAGCGCTGATGGATTTGACTCGTCGTCTAATCGAGAACCAAGCCAGCGAATTCTTCACTTACAACCGTACCATTAGTTTCTGCGGTAACTGCAAGAAAAACTGGTACGGCACCCTCCACAAATGCCCCTCATGTGGGTCGATGAGTGCGCTAACGATATTTAACCGCTTCACGTCAACATAATGTTATTTGACTGCTCACAGGACCAGCGAGAGCAGTGCCATCCGCACCACAATGCCATTCCATACCTGCTGGAAATACCTTGCCTGAGGTGTCACGTCGACTTCGGGGGCGATTTCATCCACGCGGGGTAGAGGGTGTAGAATAATTAGATCTTTTTTAGCTTTCTCAATGGTCTCAAGATCAACTCTATATGCTCCCTTAACTTTAGCATACTCCGCTGCATCTGGGAACCGCTCTTTCTGAATCCGAGTAACATAGAGCACATCAATTTTTGGAATAGCCTCTTCAAAGTTAGCATTTTCAGTGACAGAAAGCTTGCTCTGGATAGTCTCCAACACGTCCTTACGCATTCGTAACGTCTCAGGTGACACCAAAAAAAGTTCCACGTTGTAGAGAGCCAACGCATACGCCAATGAGTGGACCGTTCGTCCATATCGCAGGTCACCGACAAGTGCCACTTTGAGACCGTCGATTTTGCCTTTTTCTTTGCGTATGGTATAGAGGTCAATTAGCGCTTGTGTGGGGTGCTCCTGCGCGCCTGTGCCTGCATTAATTATGGGAACCTTGGCGTACTCTGCCGCCAACTTCGCTGATCCCTCAAGACTGTGACGTAGAGCGATTACGTCGGCATAGTTCTCCACAGTGCGTATGGTATCGGCGAGGTTTTCGCCTTTGCGCGAAGATGTAATGTCAGGTTCTGCGAAACCGATGTAGCCGCCTCCCAACTTTAACATCGCCGTCTCAAAGCTTAGCCGCGTGCGCGTGCTGGGTTCAAAGAATAATGTTGCAAGGATTTTGCCCTTTAGTACGTCTGAGCCGCCCTTAGCAAGAGGCTCCATTTCCTTGGCAACATCCAATATGTGGTTGATTTCTTTTCTGCTGAAATCTTCAATTGAGATTATATCTCTGCCCTTAAACTCCAAAGTGGCTGACCCAAAACAACAAAGTCCAAAACTGCTAAATAACACTTTTGTAAAATTTTCGTTTTAGAAAAGGCTTATTTTTTCTTGATAGTTAACGAAAATTAAAATAGCATTTCTCTTAGAAATTCAACAGGCGTAAAAATTCCAATTATACTATCTAATCACAGTTTATTTGCCATTAATCAAGTAAATGTTAATTATTTAATTTGCTTCGCAAGCAAGGTTACCAAAAACCTTTTACTTGCACTCGAGACAATTACATTGATAGAAATGAGCCGAAAACTATCGTGTGACAACACAGATTACACTAATGGTTTTAAAATTACTAGAGACAGTGAAGGAAACTTCATTGCAGTTAAAGGAAACATCAAACTTAAAGCAAAAACTGCAAAAGAAATCGATCACCTGATAAAAAAGCAAGACAAATCAAGCACTATATAAATCCAATATGATAAAATAAATAATAAACGATTATGACTTTTTCTATTGTCGCAGCAAAAGTAGATCTTTTTGCTTTGTAACTCCATCATTTGACGCGTTGAGATTTAAACGACTAACTCCATTGAATGTTTGTCGCGAACAAATTTCCTATTTTCAAGTTATCGACTCATTACTTATACATGGATAAAACAAACTTGGTTAGATTACAATTGTTTCAACTCAACCAGACTTTCTTTTTCACCTAACACTCTTAAAAAAGCAATCTGCCAAAAAATAATAGATTTAAACTTATAAGTAAAAGAAGAAGAAGCCCTGAATCACCAACTCTTTTCTTCTATTAACAACAAACTCTTCCCTTCCCAAGACCTTCCAAGCATTCAACAAGCCCTAAAAACACTAACCGCGCCTTAAACTGCTAAAAACCCAAGTACTATCCAAAATCGAAACAATTCTCCTAAAAACCATCATACAAGAGCTAAATTCACAAGAACGCTTCACCTACGTTAACTATCGCGGTATAAATGTGACCTTTAGAGGTGAGAAATATATTATTGAACCTCAAAAAATGCAGAACACACAATTCAAGCACGCTTTTCAATGATGAAATTATCCAGGACCATTTATTTTCGTTTTTCTTTCTTTGGCGAGTTAGTGCTTATATGTTTTTGTTGTTGTACAATGACTGTCACATTTTTTAATAAACATCAAGTGAACAGTAATAGTTCATCCAAGCATCTGTGAAAACTTGAGGTGTTTTTGATGGAAACTATTCTAAAACAAACCCCCAAACATAAACTCCAAAAACAAACCACTGTTTCACCATATAGGTACATGCCCCGAATTCATGAGGTTCGTGCGCCATGCCAGTGGCTTGAACACTGTAACGATGGAAAATGCCCAGCGTTTGTGAGGCTAAACGGCAACTTTTACTGCGCAAAAATCCACCCCCTAATTTAAACTTACTTTTTCTTCCTTTTAGACAAATTAGCTTTTGAGGGCAGATATCGCCGCTTTTACAACAGCAACAGACTTCAAGAATTGCTCCAAAGTACGCTCAGATAAATCTAACTCTATAATTTTCTCAACACCCTGCTTACCCAAAACCACAGGAACCCCAATTGACACGCAAGATTGCCCATACTCTCCATCAAGGCAAGTCGACACACTCATCACCCGGTTTCTACCAGTTAAAATAGCATCCGCTGTTAGAGCTATTACCGTTCCCGGAGCATACACAGTACTGCCCTTCAAATTGATTACATCAGCCCCGGACGTAACTGTTTGATGCACAATTTGCGCAAGTTGTTCAACCGATAATAGACTAGTTACGGGTATGCCTGAAACTGACGCACACTCAACAAGCGGTACCATCGAATCACCATGCTCCCCAATCACCAATGCATGTGTATCCTCCCGCGAAACCCCTAACTCATTAGCGAGGTAAGTCCGAAATCGCATCCCATCTAAAATGTTGCCCATTCCAAAAAGGCGATTGCGCGGAAAACCAGTTTCTTTAAAGCTAATATAAGTCATGATATCCACTGGGTTAGTAACAATCATCAAGTTCGTTTTAGGCGCATACTTTGCAACTTCACGAACTATACCCCGCACAATTTGAGCGTTAACATTCATCAGGTCAATACGCGTCATGTCTGGGCGTCTGCCGACTCCAGCTGTCACAATCACCAACTCCGAGCCCCGCATTTCACGAAAATCACTGGTTCCACGAATTGTACCATCAAACTCTATGGCTGGTGCAGCTTGCATCATATCCAAAGCTTCGCCTTTGGCCTGCTTTTCGTTCGTATCAATCAAAATAACATCGCTTATTTTGTAGCGCAAAATATCAAAAGCAGCAGCGCTTCCTACTTTGCCTGCCCCAATAACAGTTATCATACATTAATCAAATAATTAGAGTGGAATATAACCATAAAAAACTTGACTATAGTTTATGAATCGAGTTTTCCGTTATTAACCATTTAAGAAATATAAGGATAAAGTGCTACTTAATCAGCATAAGAGAAAGAAATGCGGGTGTACACTGATAAATAAGCACAGCCAAATCTTATCTATCCTGATTATCACAATAGTTTTTCTGTCAGCACTCATACCACTTTGCCTACCGCCAGTTAAAGCCGACACAGAAACACAATCCTCATGGACCACACTGACAGCTATGCCCACAGCTCGAGGCGCATTAGGCGTAGCTGTGGTTAATGGAAAAATATATGCTATTGGCGGGTTAAACGGCAACGATGAACCTATCAGTACAGTTGAAGAATACAACCCCACCACCAATACATGGGCAAACAAGAGGTCCATGCCAACACCCAGAAGCGGATTCGCCACCGCAGTTTACCAAAACAAAATCTACGTCATCGGCGGAAGCATCGGCAACGGCTATGTGGGGAACAATGAAGTATACGACCCCCAATTAAACACTTGGACAACAGAAACATCCATGCCCACACCACGAGCAGACTTCGGCGCCAATGTTGTTAACGACGCAATCTATCTTATCGGCGGAAAAAGATACTCCAGTTCAGCACCATTCTACACAGAAACTGGAATAAACGAGGTCTACTATCCATCCAACGACAGTTGGAGTACCAAAACTGCTCTTCCAACGCCAGTCCAAGGTTACGGTTCAGCAGTTATAGCTAATAAAATCTACGTTATCGGAGGTTCAAGTCAACCAACATCATTAGGCCCAACCTCCATAGTTAACAATAACCAAGTTTATGATGCCCAAACTGACCAATGGACTCTTGCTGCGCCTTTTCCTAATGTAGTTAGTTATGGAGCGGCAGCCGCGACAGTTGGTTATCTCGCACCTCAAGGGTTATACTACATCGGCGGTTTTTCAGGAGAATATAGCAGTCAAACAAAAATTCTAAACCTATCAAACAATTCTTGGAGCAAAGTTGACTCGATGCCAACACCTAGAGGATACTTGGCTGTAGCTGTTGTTAGTGATGTTTTGTATGCCATAGGTGGTTTTGATGGTTCAAATTGGCTCAGCATTAATGAGCAATACAAGCCTGTGGGTTATGGCACGGTTGCCCCAAAAGTAAATATCATTTCTCCGGAAAACAAAACTTACAAAGATGTCCCACTCGATTTCACTGTTAACCGTGTTGTTGACTGGATGGGTTACGACTTGGACGATCAAGCAAACGTAACCCTTACATCACCAATTAACCTTCTAAATCTCACCCAAGGTGGGCATTACATAGCGATTTATGCCAACGATAGTTCAGGAAATATGGGGATTTCCAACACTGTTTACTTTTCTGTTGATACCGTTGCACCAACAATCCAGATAAAGCTTCCAAAGAACCAATCCTACGATTCAACCGATATCCAGTTAGCTTTCACAGTTAATGAAGAAGCCACATCTTTGGCTTACAGTATAGATGGACAGGCAAAAGTACCTATAATTGGAAACGTAACATTGGTGGCACTATCCAATGGGGCACACCATGTAGCGGTCTATTCAACCGACGCAATGGGCAACTTAGCAGAGGAAACGGTTTACTTTAATATAGCTCCTTTTCCAATTTTAGCGGTTGTGGCTATATTAACAATAATAATAATCGTTGTCTCCTCAGGTTACCTTTTCTTTAAGAGAAGAAAAACAGAGAAAGATAAACAGTAATTTTTGACCTAGCCAAAAGATTACGAGTTTCTTAAATTCAAGGAAAATTTTAAGTAAATAAGATGCAAGATTCCAATAGAAGGCAAGTTAAATGGGTTATCACATCGATTACCGTACAGGCGAAAGTGTAGGTTGCTCTTCACAAATAGTATTAGCCGACAGAATTTTCTACGTAAAACTCTTTTCGACTGCACCCTCAAGATTTTTTTCGGGAGACCAACAGGGCATAATCCAAAAAGAAATTTCCAAAGCTGAGTTCGAATTGTGGGTAGGAATTTTGGCTGATTGCGAAGTGGATGCTTTGGATATCCAGAAAAAGCTCGCCATAGGAAAAAAATACCTAGCTTCTAAGCTTCTTTCCAGCGGTTTTTCTTAATTGCGATAAGAAGGATGATAATACAGACGCCTAAGAGAACTGCCCAATCAAGGATTAATTGAGGCGTTGATAAGGTAAGGTAGCCAGTCGCTGAATGCATTATCTCTGCGGCATATGTGGTGGGCGAGAGATAGGCCAGATAGTTGAATGGTGAGGGCACATAGGTTATTGGGTAGTAAACAGGAGGTAGCGTAGCAAACAATAGTGAGAGTAGTCGCGAAAATGCATAGCTTTGCACGACGTCACTGGAGAGTGTTGAGAGCATAAAACCAATGGCAACGGAAACGGCAAACATAAGCAGCAGGACAGAAGTTAATATTCCAATTTGGATTAAAGTTGGGTGAATGTAGATTGCGGCTAGTGCAATTAGGATTGCAATACCGGGTATTGAATAAACGATTTCTGCAATTGCCATGCCACCCATATACATTTTGGCGCTAGTCGGTGAACTAACTATCATGTCTTGTAATTTGAAGTCGTTTTTTAGGTGCGAGAGATCAGACTGAAGGGCTATGCCGCTGGAGAAGAAAATCATGATTAAGCCTCCTTCGATGGCTGTTCCCAACAAAGCACCGTTGCTCACAAATGTGATAACTGCCAGAAGTGAGAGTGGCGAAATTACAGTACTGATTAGGACGACCGGATAGTTTTTCATTTCATAGATGGCGTTGACTAAGATGCCTGCGAGGAGCTGGCTTAGTCTACTACGCTTCAATTTCATCCCTCGCCTTCTGTCCTACAAGATGAAAGAAGATGTCATCTAAGGTGACCGGGGTTATCGAGAATTTGGTGCCCTGCTCCGAGAGTAACCTTGCTAAACGGAAGGCTTCTCCTTCGTTAGTCATTATTTGCGTGTAGCCGCTGCTGCTTACGGTGACTTCAGCATTTTCCACGAGAGGAACATACGTTGCAGTAGGTAATTTGATGCTGTATTGGTAGCCTGAACTACGTCGTAGTTCTGCGAGGCTGCCTATGGAGACCAGCTTGCCCTCTTTAAGAATGCCGATTTGATCAGCAAGCTGCTCGGCTTCTTCAAGATAGTGGGTTGTGAGGAATATGAAGCGAGTTTTGCCCAGTTCTCTAAGAATATCCCAAAGTTCCCGCCGAGAAATCGGGTCAAGTCCAGTAGTGGGTTCGTCGAGGAAGATAATATCCGCTTCTGAGGCTGTTGCGGTAGCAATGAGGACCTTACGTTTGGTTCCACCTGAAAGTTTGCTATTAAGCAAATCCGCGTACTGTTCTATACCTAATTTCGTGAGTGATTCACAGGCGAGTCTGTTTGCATCTTTATAGGGATAGCCACGCCAGAGCAGATAGGAGAAAACGGTTTGCTTAGGCGTCATCCAGCGGATTGCTCGGGCTTCCTGAGGAACGATGGCAATTTTTTGCCTCAAAATGTTTGTCTGGGTTAGTATATCTGCACCGTTTATGCTTGCTGTTCCTCTGGTGGGTTCAAGTTCCGTGGCAAGGATACGTATGAGAGTTGTTTTCCCTGCGCCGTTTCTGCCAATTAACCCAAAGATGCCTTTTGTTTGAACTTGGAAACTGACGTTGTCGAGTGCCGTGCGATGGTCCTGATAAATCTTTGTTAGGTTTTTGCATTCAAGTTTGCCCATAAAACATCACTCTATCCAAGAAGCGCCTATAGTATTTGACTTAAAGTTCGCATGGTAAAAACATTTCCAACTCACGAAGAAAAAAATTGCGCTTTGGTCATTGATTGCAGACGCACTTGAAGAACTGACATCTATAGACACTTCTTGTCTGAAAAGAAAACGGTTTCTAACTTTTGAAAGCACAGAGAAAAATAATTGGTGGGGCCGATCGGATTTGAACCGATGACCAACGGGTTTCCCCAAGTAGACCGCTCCAGAATTTCGTCATCCCCAACGGGTCAAGCAATCTAATGCTTTCTGGAGCCCGCCGTACTACCTGGCTATACTACGACCCCACATTATTTTTAGTAGATACGCAAAAGAGTTATAAAAAGGCGTTGGCGAGTCTTTCTCTTCTGCGCTGAACGGAAATGCAGAACTGAAATATTATGCAAAAAATAAGCTCAAGATCTTTACGTTTCATTCAGGTTAATCTTTACGCTCCTCTATAATACGTTTAGCAAATCAGGCAATAGTTAGTAAAGATAAAGAAGATAAATTTTGTATGCAAAATAAAACTTTCAAAGAGATCCCAATTACTAAGTGCGCCTAATAAAAGGGGCCTTCTCGCACCTAAGGGCACTGTTTTTCATAATATAACTCAAAAAGAGTGTAAGAATACACAATCTTTACTTGATTGCCTAATAGCTCAGCATACAAGTTTGCTTCGTCTAATGATGATAGGTAAAAGTAAATCCGGTTTAACTAACGATGCTCTTACCATAAGGTGATGGGGACTGTTAAGTTAGATTAAAGTTATTTTTATAATTAGCTTTTGTAGGTTAGCTCATAGACCCGAACTGGAGCAGCCGAAATAAAAAGAATGTATCTCCACTTTATATCAAAAGAAATCTATTCTTGCGAGATAACGTTTTTTAGCAATATATAACTTTTTTCCAATTATGTTTCGCAGGCTTGTGAAGTAAACTGATACTAAGATTAAAATTTTTGTTTGAAACCTACAATCCAGGATTTTGTACAGTTCAAGTTAAATTACTATTAATTACTAAATAGAAGGGTACCTTTGGGTTCGCATGTAAGAAACGAGAAGTTGAAGAGAAAAGCGCCGCAACTATTTGTCGTTGCTTTAGTGGTTGCCTTAGTTGTGTATATAATATTTGAGATTTTGGAGGATATTGTAATCAAAGGGGTGCCCTTGACTAGCGGATCTTTGATTGCTGTAATCGCTTCTTTCATTGGTAATGCGAAAGATACAGTTACATCATGGGGGTACAGCGGCATCTTCGGTTTGATGCTTCTTGAAGCCAGCTCCCTGCCCATACCCAGCGAGGTCATACTGCCCTTCTCAGGCTATCTTGTCGCCCAGGGTCTCCTTAACTTTTGGATAACACTTCTTGTAGCTACCACAGCTGCAGTCGCAGGATCACTGCTTGACTATTATATAGGCCTAAAGGGTATGCAAGCCCTCACGAAGTACCAACTGTTGGGCAGAACCCTCTTAAATGAAGAACAACTAAAAACGGCGTCAAGATGGTTCACAAAATATGGCCCAATGATGGTTTTTCTGGGCCGCCTTATTCCGGGTTTTAGGACGCTTATTTCTTTTCCCGCAGGTGCAGTGCGGATGCCTATTGGAAAGTTTTTGGCTTACACTCTAGTTGGATGCGTTATCTGGAATAGTTTACTGATTTATGTGGGCTATTATTTGGGCACAAAGTGGAGTGAAGTCGCCGGAATTTCGCATTACCTAATTATCATTGCTGTGGCTGCTCTGATAGCGGTAGTAGTTATCCATTTGGCTATTCGAAGAAATAGAAGAAGAAAACGGCAACAGGAATTAAAACAAACTTAACTTAATATTTTGATTTTTGGTTTAATTTCTCCTCCGATACCCAACGCATTCGCTTCCTGAACTTGTATCATACAATCCACCTCAGAGGCTTCATTAAACACTTCATAATTAACTGATTGCAAAAAAGCAGCGTCGATAGAAACAGGCGAATCTGTAGCGAAAATTCCAATGTCTTTTAGGATGATTGCGCCGGGGTTAGGCAAGCAATCGCACCCCTCTGTTATGTCCTTGGCAAAACTCACGTATGAAACTTTCCTGGGATTAAACGTCGACAATACACCCTTTGCGGCTGAGGCAATCGCGCGCGACAGGTTCGGTTTTTCAATGAAGTGTATAGCACTCATGGGGCAATTGTTTACGCACATGGGGCAACGCATGCAAAGCAGTGAAGTGTTATGTGCCTTTCCCTCGATGATATCAGGGATATTAAACGCGCAGACTTCTTTGCATTTACCACAGCCCACACATTTAGAGCGGTCAATTTCTAAACCGATAGTGCGGTGCTGACGTAGTTTACCACTCTTAGAAGTGCAGCCCATCCCCAAGTTTTTTATGGCACCCCCAAAACCGCTGAGTTCATGGCCCTTGCAGTGAGAGACAACTATCATAGCGTCAGCCTTGTCAATGGCGCCTGAAACCTCGATTTCGTTGATTATGCCACTAGTTTTTACTGTTTGAAAATTTTCGCTTTTCAATCCGTCCGCCACGATGAAGGGCGCCATGTTAAAACCATTCATTAAAGCTGTTTCCATGTGGTCATAGGCGTTGTGGCGTTGCGCCAGATAGTAGGTGTTTGAATCAGTTAGAAATGGTTTGCCGCCTACTTCTTTTACTCTGCGTACGATTTCGTGGACAAAGAAGGGTTGAACGTAATAGGGGTTGCCCAGTTCTCCAACATGCAGTTTAATTGCAACAAGGTCACCTTTTTCTATTCCGTTGAAGGTTCCTGCTTCGTTATAGAGGTGGTTGGCATCTGCGATTAAGTTGCGGTTGGTATCCCATGGCAATAAGTATACTGTCATTTCAAACTCCCAAGTATCTGCAAGTTTAGTAGGTTGAAAACTATAAAAGCAGTATGATTTGCTAAGAAACAATCAAGGACAAGTCGTGTTGGGCAGAAAACAAGTTTTAGTGCGTTAAAGAATGGGCGTAAAAATCTAGTAATTGATACTTTATTTATGAAACTAAGGCTTTATTCAGCTGTCACCACAGATTCAACAAAAACAGTTAGCTTTCGCATAAAAAACTCTGCAAAGCTGTCTGAAAAAACTCTGAAATCGCCCTTTTCCAACAAAATAATACTTGGAAAACTAAAGGTATATAAGTGGATGCTCAACAATTAGCTATGTTTGCCGGTCATAGGGCGCGGGTTCCACCTGATCCCATTCCGAACTCAGAAGTTAAACCGTGCTCCGTTCCCAGCTGTAGTGTGGTCTTAGGCCACGTGAACCTGGGAAAGCTGGCAACATTTTTTAATCTTATTTCTTACTTAGATTTGGCATATCCTTATAAATGACTAATAATAGTTTTTGAAAGAAGTGGTGTTTAAAAGTGAGCTTAATTCCAGGTAGCGATTCGATAACTCAAGTGTTGAGCTTAGTAATGTACGTGTTCTTCATAGGATTCATCTTTTACGGTCAACGTCTTCAAATGTATATAATGATCCGCGAGGTTGAAAATAATCTGCATAAACTCAGACATATAAAAGAGGAAGGTCGTAAAATGACCATTGAGGTCCTCAAAGAAATAGGCAAACCAACCGTTGACCCTTCACCACGCGTTGACCGATACCTAGATTACTTCACCATCGGCCCACAGGGCATGGATCCACAAGGTATAGTGAACAAGCTTGATCACATACTTGATGTAAGAGACGAACGTCTAAAAGAAGAAGTTAAACTCATGGCGCCACAAGTTGCAGAAAACGACGTTCAAATTAATAACCTTGAAAACACTCTCGAAGCTGCAATGGCACTAAACTACATCTACAAGGTTGTGCGTCACTTCTATATCCAAGGTAAAAAGACACTCAGCCTCTACGTTATCATGCAACTCCAGATGATATTGCCCATGGTTATGAAAGAAGCTGAAGCATACTCAAGCGCGTTGAAAGCCTTCGCTTACGGCCAACCTATCGGCGACGGCGTCGGACCCTTGATTGCTTCAAAACTTATGCACGGTTATGAAGTTCGCAAGGTACCCAAAGACTGCGTAGTTGCCTCAGTTCCATTTGAAGGACGAACCGCACTTGTCTTAAAAGCTGAAGGTCCCGGCGGAAACGTCGGCAAACCAGGAGATGCTATAGAAGCCGTTATTGAGGAACAGAAAGGCAAACTCGCTTGCTTAATAATGATTGACGCCGGACTCAAACTTGAAGGTGAACTAGTAGGCGAAGTCTCAGAGGGTATCGGTGCAGCAATCGGTGGGCCAGGCGTTGACCAATACAAGATTGAGGAAAAGCTTACGAAGTATAAGATACGTAACTACGCCGTTATCGTTAAAGAGGACATCGGAGATGCAGTTTCCCCTATGCGCAAAGAAATTAATGATGCTGTCGACAAAGCTATCGAACGCGTTCGAGATGTCGTGAAAGAACGAACAAAAGAGGGCGACACGGTGTTAATCGTTGGCGTTGGTAACTCTATCGGAGTTGGACAATAATGAGGCTAAAGAAAATGACTCAGCAAACACAAACAACATCTGCAAGCAACAAAATTAGCAGCTATCTCATGATGATAGTGCTTGTGGTTTTAGCGCTATCTTTAGTGGCTCTGTTTGTCGCCGTGCAAACTTATCTTTATGGCGACCAATTAACAGCCCTAATCTTTGCCGGCATCGGTTCAATATCTTTGGCTATGTGTCTATTCCTACTATATCAGTCAAGAAAACAAGCGGCACAATTGAAAATTGATATCCCCAAAGTAATGACAACCATCGAATGCCAAAATAAAGAATGTGCATCAAAAACAGTTCGAGAATTCCAACGCGGAGACTTTGTTTTCAAAGATCTCGATGTTGCGTGTGGTAAATGCAGCGGTAAGCAAATGATAACTGCCATCTATAAAGAAGTTAAAGAGAAAGAAAAAACCTACGCTGTTTAAGCTTAGGTTAAAACTTCACATCCATCCTCTTTTATTAGTAACGTATGCTCGGCTTGAGCAACGGGTTTTTTGCTTGCTTCTACAAAAACGGGATAGCTCATGATTGATTTTGAAGCGAGAAGTTCTTTGAACGCGGCTTTATACTTCTCTTTTGGTAGAACACCGCTTAGCCAGCGTTCCGCAAATGGTAGTGTTCGAAAGTTAGACTCTATGTGTTTGGCAAGTTTTTTTGCCTCCGAGTTTTTTGTTTTTGTTTTTAGATATCGATAGATGGTTTTTTGAGGGTTATCGTCGACTCGTGCGATGGCGTTTGGGAGTGTTACGAAAGGTTCGACTGCGTAAACTTCACCTGCTTTGACTTTTTGAGGGTTGTATCCTGAAACGCTAGGGATGGATGTTCCGGCGTGGATTAAGTATCTGCCAATGCTATGGCCCGTGAGGTTGCTTATAGGTTTGAATCCGCGATTTCTAATAGCGGTTTCAGCTAAAGCGCCGATGCTGCCCAAGTTCATTTCGCTGTGAATGTTGTCGATTATCGTTTTGAGGGCATGTTCCGCAGTAGCTGCCATGCTTCTACCTTCGGTGCTGAAGGCAACGGTGACAGCAGTGTCAGATACGTATCCGTCTACATGTACGCCTAAATCCACTTTGACAATGGAGCCTTCGGGTATGATTGATTTGTCTTCTGGAGGTGAAGTGTAGTGAGCTGCTACTTCGTTGATGCTTACATTGCAGGGAAAAGCTGGTTTGCCGCCTTTAGCTTGGATTGTTGCTTCAGTTTTTTCGCATACTTCAATTATGGGCATATTCTCGCGAAC
>CAWEOM010000036.1:0-10351 GCA_963810665.1 Candidatus Bathyarchaeota archaeon
AGTAAATAAGCATTTGAATGCTTGACTGGAGGAGCAAGGAGAACATAGAAACTCAGGTATACGTCAAAGCCCTTCAATAGCAACTTTAGCTGAAAATAATCAGGTTTAACATTTTTTTTATTTCTTGTGCTATTAAACTGTATTTTTAGATGACATTATAACTAATATATTGGAAATAAAAGTTCGCGGTTTTTAGTTTAAAACGCGCGTTAAACTCTCAAAAAGGATGCACACTTCAAAAAAAATAGATGTTTGTAGGTTGTATAGTGCAGTTTATTGTCTCGAGCGCTTTAATAGAATTTTTGGAGACTGCTCTATTCGTACCGTTAAGCATTCAGTTTATTGGTAACTAACTGCAGATAATAATTATTAAATATACAATAAATTAATGCATAAGTAATTATTATTTTAATTAATTAAATTTAATTTGTTAAGTAAATTAAATTTGTAGAGAAGTATGTACACAAAAAGTTATAATGAATAAATTCTTAAAAAATTTAAATTGTAAGGAGAATAAAAATGAATTTTAAAAAGATATTATCTTCTTTGATTTTAGTTGCATTCTTAGTTTCAATGATTGCAGCAATACCTATACAACCAGCACAATCGCAAGCGACAATGAAAACTTACCCAATTGCCGATGCCATTCCTAACCCTGTTGGTGTTGGTCAAGAGACATTACTTAAATGTGGTATTTCAGAGGCTACGCCTTCAGCATCTTATGGTTGGAGTGGAATCACTATTACTGTCAAAAACCCGATGGGACAAGTCAGACTCTTGGTCCTTTTACAACTGATTCTACCGGTTCAACTTATACAACCTATGTACCTGACCAAATAGGAAACTATACCGTAACAACAAACTTCCCAGACAACACATATCCAATAACGGCCATTCCATCTGGAAGAACTGCACCTATCCAAGCAGGCACTATAATGCTAGCAAGCTCTATATCAATGACATTGGAAGTAGTTGAATCTGTAGATATACAGTTTTATCCTGGTCATGCTTTGCCTACTGAGTATTGGAGTCGTCCAATCGACCCACAGCTCAGGGAGTGGTATAGCATTTCAGGTAACTGGGTAGAACGACCATGCCAACTCGTTTGTACTGTACCAAGATGACGCTCCTGAGACTCCCCACATCCTATGGGCTACTCCATACGAGCAAGGCGGAATATCAGGAGGTTTGTTGATGGTGAAAACAATATAATTGCAGATATGTACGGCGGCGACGCATATGAAGGCAGATTCGCAAATTCAGTTGTTATCAACGGAGTACTATACTACAACACCGCAGGAAACGGCTTATACGCGCAAACTAGCATACCTGGAATTCAAGCTATTGATCTTCATACTGGTGAGAAGCTTTGGTTCTTAAATGGTACATTTTTGAATTTTGGTCAGACGATGTTCTTCCCAAGCTACAACGTTAACGGTGTATGGAACTATCTCTGGTCAGTAACTGGCAGCAACTACACAGCATACAGCCCAAATGATGGCTCATTCCAGTTCATGTTCCACAATGTACCCTCGGGATACAGAATCTTGGGGTCCAAACGGAGAAATACTCATCTACACAAATCGAACTATACATGGTTGGATGAGTACTTTGGAACTCAACGCTAGCAGGACAACAAAACGCCGTTATCGGAACACCAACATATGGTAGCTGGTCCTTCGGTATTTTAGGACTGGGTGAAGGTGGTTCACCGTGCATCAAACCCAACTAACGAAATAGGTCAGCAGATAAATTCAGCTTTCCCAGTGTCACGATATCTGGACGGTTCACTTGGCAAATGCTACTCATGGAACGTAACTATACCCACAGGCTTAAAGGCGCAAAACTATCTTAGAGTCTACGAAGGCGACAGAGTCGTCGGTATGGCCTACAACCAAACCATGGTACGCATGTGGGGTCTGCCACTTAATAGCATAACTACAACACGCGACGCATCTGTAAACACGCAATCAATCTCAAAAATATTTGACAAGACCTGGGCTGCACCATCTGAATGGCTCGAAGGATAATAACATCCTATACTACAGTGGCGCATCAGACTATGTCACAGACCATACCTATGGTGACGGTGTAATGGCAATATTTAGCAAAGAACTAACAACCCACTACGGCTTTAGCCTTGTCGATGGATCGTATCTTTGGGCTACTGAATCTGAAAACTATCTTGACCTATACGGTTCAGGAAGCTATTGAGCACACCTGGTACTTTGCTTACGGCAAACTCTACTCGGTTGGTCTTGCAGGTATTATCTATGCATATGACCTCTCAAACAGGTCACATTGATTGGACCTACACACTTAAAAGATCCATACAGTGAGCCAGTCACTGGTGAGAACTGGTGGGGCTGGATTGACCTTATCGCAGCAGACAAAATCTACATAGGCACACTTGAGCACTCTGCTAACAGTCCAATGCCAAGAGGTGGACCATATGCTTGTGTTAACGCTACTGACGGCAGTGAGATCTTCCGTATTAATGGTTTGATGCGTGAGACTCGTTGGGGTGGTAACCCTGTTATGGGTGATAGCATCATCGCAGGCTTCGATACATATGATCTTCAAATCTACGCAATGGGTAAAGGACCAAGCAAAACCACTGTAACAGCTCCAAACCTTGGCGCAGCCTCAGGACAAAGCGTACTCATATCAGGCAAAGTAACTGACACTTCACCAGGCACAACCGACCCACGCATTGCACTACGGTTCCCCAACGGCGTTCCAGCAGTCTCTGACGACAGCCAAAGCCAATACATGCTCTATATGTACAAGCAATTTGAGATGCCGACCAATACAACTGGTGTTCCTGTTACAATCTCAGTGGTTGATGCGAACGGGAACTTCCGTGAAATTGGAACAACCACAACCGACTCCACAGGCAGCTATAGCTTAAGTTGGATGCCAGATATTCCAGGTAAATACACTGTTATCGCAACCTTCGCAGGCTCAAACGCATACTATGGATCATACGACCAAACATATTTCGTCGTTGACGAAGCACATGCAACACCAGCACCAACTGAGGCACAACCTGCATCATTAGCTGATCAATACATACTGCCAGGCATCATTGCAATTATTGTTGTAATTGTAATCTGCTTTGTTATAACAATACTGCTGCTTAGAAAACGCCCATAAAGCTCAACAAACCAAAACTATCTTCCCTCCCTTTTTTAATTTTAATCAAACTTTCAGCTGAGATAACTAACTTTTTGGCAAGCTCTATCTGAATTGTTTGTTTTTTGCCTTTCTTTTCCCCTAAAGAAAACGTGTGCCCGTAACCCAGTAAACGCTAATTATTACTGATTTTTATTTCATCGGCTAATCTTGCTGCTTAGTTTTTCTTGTTAAAAGGTCAATAGTAATTACATTATAGTTTTAGATCTAAAGCTGGTTAGAACTGGGTCTTCTAAAAGTGAGGACTACAGAATTAAAGTGGTGAATGTTGTTTAGTAACTTTAGGGTTTTCCATTTGCAGTTTTTCAAAAACTCTGGAGGCTTTTTTATATTGATGCTCGATTTAGACTAAACAAGATACTGCCTGGGTAGTACTCTTCTGCATTATTTCTGTCGGGTTTTTTGATAGAGCTTTTATCTGGATTGTGGTTGGCTTAGTTTAGCGGGTTTTTGTCTCTTTCATCAGCATCGTGGTTCCGAGTGCAATTAGGGTAAGCATCCAGAAGTCTGTTAGATACCAAAATGAGGTGTAGATTGGAACAAAAAGTGCGACAATTGAGAAGATAACAAAAAAAGCGCTAACCAGAACCAGCGTTGCTCCAGCCAATCTTGTGTTGAATGTTTTCTTTCGGTAAAAAGGTACACAGACCATCAAAGTTGCAAAACCCGCAACCAACAAGGTTAGACTGGAATTAGCTGCACCCACTGTACTCATAATGGTTGCTTCTTTTGGTCCCATCGGCACAAGGGTATCTATCCAAAGAAATAGGTACTTCAGCCATAAAGCAAACACGAAAAGTGGTGCAGCAATGGTTGTCCACTTTAGAATTTGGGTGCTGTTTTGTGGGTTTTTGATTTTTTGGCTTAGCATCAGCAGAGGTGGCACTATTAGGATTGCTTGTAGCAAATAGGACAGTCCAACATAAACATCAACCATGTGCCAAGAAAGTGCTGTGCCTACAAGATGATGCATACTTGCTGGTACCAGTAATAGGGAAAAGACAGCTAAAAAAACCAGTGATAATCGGAGTTTTTGAAGATACTTGGGGTTTTTTCTAATGAATAAAACTGCACTTTGGAAAGCGAAGGCTCCGCATAGAAGAATTATAAAGCTGTTTGCTACTGAGGCGTATTCTTGTACAAAGAGCATCGCCAACTCTAAAGTTTCAAACGAAGCTATAAACGGTATTTGCCTGAAGTGTAGAAGCATTTGTGTTACAGAGTTAAACCAGATCACTCCGTTTATTGCCCAAAAGATACTGTACACCAAAAAAGAGGTTGCAACGATTAGAAGCGCTACCTTTAGATAGATGGGCAATTTTTGGCTTGTTTTCTTAACATAGTTTTCATAATTTGATTCATTTGGCACTGTTAATGGCACCGGATGAAGCCTAACTTGCTTTAACTTCTTTTATTTATTTCCTTACCTGAATTTGCTTTCTGAGAAATTGTTGAAGATAATTGACCAGTTTTTAATCCGTTAATACTTTTATGTATTCCCAGATTTTATCGCTCACAAAATGTAAGGTTTTAACTATTGGTCCCTTCTTGGCCGCTTTCGCCTTCCCAGCATCCATGAGACTCTCGCCAATTGCCAATGCCTTCCCATGTTTCATGTCAACGACCAAAACTAAATCGCCCACACCAAATTCGCCTTCAATTCTTACAATGCCGGGTGCCATGACGGTTGCGCCTTTGCAGACATAAGGTATGGCTCCCATGTCAACTATTATTTTAGGAGTTTTTTCTGTGAATTCATTGAAGAGCAACGTGGGCAAGAGGCGGTCACCCGCTTTGTATAGTAACGGTTTTCCAGCGATGAGGAAAATCAAGCCTACGTCAGATTCAACAACTTCTACATTTGCTTTTGCGCCATAGAGTTGATCTAAATTTACCTCGAATTGCTGCGTAGCCTCATCTAAGATTTGTTTTGCTTCTTTTGCTTTAAGTGGATATCGACGTTGTTTAGTGGGCATAGTTTATCTTCTATAGTGCCTTATTGGCGGTAGTTATTTAGTTTTTTCCTGCTCAATTTTGGGATTCGGTTTAAAATTCGTTGGGTGAGTTTGCCCAAATCTACCTTAAGAAGGACAGCGGTGATTATGACTGTCAGTACAATGGAGATAACAATCATAGCTTCGGGGCTTATGTAAGTCGAAAATACGTCTCCTGCAAGGTTCCCTATGAAGGCTCCTGCGATAGCTATTGATAGTTTTCCTAAGAAGTAGGCAGTGAAAAACTTTACGGGGTTATACTTCATCAGTCCCAGCGGAATAACAATGGGTTCATCGGGAATTGGTGATGCAGCCGCAATAAATAACAACGGAAAGGCCCATTTCCTGACTTTTTCTGCATCTGCATCTAGCCTTTGTCGCCTCTTCTCTGAGAGATGCCCACTTACAAAGAATGTGACCATGTAATGGATGCCTTTGGCTAAAGATGCGGCTAAAGCCACGAGAAAACCAATAACTACTAAGGTAGCTGGGTCGGCGTGGCCTAAGACTATAGCAGCGTTGGAGGCAATAAATAAATTTGAAGGGCCAGCAAAGGGGATTAAATTGAATCCAAATGACGTCGCGAAGATGATGATGAACTCTATTATCGACGCCATACCTTATCTGACCGTGTTTATTGTTCCAAAATTTAGTGTTCGCCATGCTTATAAGTGCAAGCGTATAAACATGTCAAATTAGTTAACTGCTTAGTGTTGTGAGCTTTATTAGATAATCAGTAGCACAAGGTTCGATATGTTTAAATGGGGAGAGTTCAAGTATAGAGAGATAAAGATACTTGAGGATTCCAATATGAGCGAAATGACAACCGAAATCCTTGAACAAAACCTCAGCAAAATTGTGCTGGTTCGCCTAAAAGGTGGCAAAAGCCTCAGAGGCCGACTAAAGGGTTTCGATCAACATCTGAACCTGGTTCTAGAAGAAACAGAGGACACTACCGTCGTTGAAAACCAAAAGAAACTAGGACTCATAATCGTGCGCGGAGACAACGTAGTCCTTATTTCACCCCCGCCTAGGTGAGTGTCATGGGAAAAGGCACTCCATCGATGGGTAAGCGCCAGGGCAAAACAGTCCACATCGTATGTAGACGTTGTGGCAGGCGCGCATACCACGTGCGCAACAAGCGCTGTGCAGCTTGTGGTTTTGGCGAACAAGCAACCTTGAGACGTTATAGTTGGCGAACCAAGACTTTGCAGCGGGCAAGGGTCGCAGTAGCTAAATAATCTTTTCTTTTAAAATTAAAATTTTGCTTTACCCTTTATAGCTAAGGGTTTTTGCGAACGTAAATCCTTTTTGAGTTGCTATCGGGGAAGCACAATCATGGCGATGAGCCAGTTACACCTTGTTAGTGAGCGATTCAGTTAACATAACTTTTTTTATTTTTTATATTCTATAAAGAAACGATTTATCACTTTGTTTTGCTCTTTTACATTGTAGCAAACGCAAATCTTCTTGGAACCCACCGACAGGTGCTAGCAGGGATGCTACCGTAATATCGCCGTTTTTATCTGTGTCCTTGTTAGATACCTACTTTTACATACAATTGGCAAAGCGATTAATGTCTCCATAGCGAATACTAACTGAATACCAAAGATATCATAATAATTTTCCATGGCGACCAGAGTAGGGAGCCAGAGTTTAGTTGAAAAATAACCAAACACACGCTTAGGGATTAACTGCATATGAAAAAATGTGCAAAGTTTGTGTAATAAGTTGACAAGAATGAAAGAAAGGAAGGTTACTCGATTGTGCTATAGTAGCCTTTATCGACCTTGACAAAAATAAGGGGACCGTGACTTTGGGCCATATCGCGAGCTTTGCGCAATGAGTTGTTTAGTGTTGTGAGGATCCTTTCTTTTTCTTCAAGGTCCTGAACGGCTTTTTCTCCCAGTTCCATTTTGAGGAGGTTTTCTGCCAAGATTTCTGTACCGCAGATTTCGCCGTTTTTAATCAGCGTAGCTACCACGATTTCTTGTAGTTCATTTTTGCATTCGATTTTGTGCCAAAGCGGCTCGGCATTGGTGATGTTTTTGGTCATTTTGTTCCATTTGTTAGTGTTCTGGTTGCCTATGAGAAGTTTTACGCGTTGCTTCCATTTCTTGAACCAGATGTTGCACCAGATCGCTAAAAATGCGTCTAGCTCTTCGCCTTCGTCTTTGTAAAATGCTTCAAGTTTTTCGACGACTTCGCATTGGTTTGCTTCTTTTCCTATGAGGTTCCAATGGAATTTAAGGTAGTTTGTAAAATCTTTGCAGGCAACCTGTAAGACTTTGTGGTCTGACCCCATTATTTCTAAGGCGGGGTCTGCATCTCTTAGTTTCTCCCCTATTATTATCTCTACGAAATTCATGACTATTCCCGCTGAAGCCCTCTCCATAATCATATAAGTTTGAGGTTTTAATTAAACTTTATTTTAAAGAACTGATATAACTGGCTTAGGTATGAACTAGCAATATTTCCATTTTCGATATACAAAATGGATCTATTCTATGTAATCTGGAAGTGTTGAAACATCTGGCAAGATTAGATCGGGGCTTTCTTTTTCTAGTTCCTGCTCTCAAATATAGGCCGGAGAGCAATGCCACGGTTTTTGTTCCAGCTGCTTTTCCTGCTTGAATGTCACTGACTGAATCGCCTGCAATTAGGCAATCATCTATTTCAAGACCGAATGTTTCTGTGCATCGGATTAGTGCTTCAGGGGAAGGCTTAGGCTTAGCTGTATCCAACCCGGTTACGACATAGCTGAAGTGTTGAGCTATGCCAAAGTAGTCGAGTTCTTGTTGAATAACTTGGCTCGGGACATGGCGCATAGTGATTAAAGCAAGTTTTGATCGTTGGGACAATATTGCAAGTGTAGCTGAGACGTTGGGTAGTAGTTTTGTTTTTCGTTCAGTGATTGCGCGATAGGCATTCAAGTAGATCGGTAAGAACTTGGTTGTGGTGCCTTGCGTGATGTCATCAAGGGTTAAATGTTGCTCCATTCGGCGGGGAATTTCTAACAGTATACGGGTTTCTGGGAGCTGCATTTCCATTATATGGAATGCCATTGTAGCGGCTTCGACATAGGCATCAGTAGAATCTACAAGTGTACCGTCTAAATCGAGAAAAATTCCTTTAGTCTTCAACTTATTCTGTTGCATTACTGTCCGTTGTTGAGGGTGCAATTGGTTTCTTAAAGGTTTCCGGTGAGTGTTGGATTTTTGGTGACTGATAGTGCGTTCTGATTGATTACTTTACTGAGATTTTCTTATAATATATCTATAGTTTTTAAACTGCGTTAAGGAATTCTTCTGTTGAAATTCCTGCTTGAAATAGGATTCCTCTAAGAGTGCTGATGGCAATTTCTCTATGTTAGTCTGATGCCCTAAATTAGAGGTTTGTTAAGTTATGAAGTTACTTTGTACATTTTAATTTCATAAATACATATATTAGAATATGCTCAATTCAGATGATAACAAACAATAGGTGTCAATCGATTGTCGAAAATTTTCCGTAGCTGCATTATCATATTGTTACTATGTGCCGTTGCAATAATGGCTCAGTCGACTCTAGCCATCAACACAGTGAAAACAACAATTTACGTTGGAAATCAACCTTCTAGTGTTGCATTTTCAGCCGACGGGTCTTACGCCTATATAACTCACTATTCAAGTGGCCAAGTGTCGGTACTAGATACATCAACCAACAATGTAACTTCCACTGTAACTGTTGGGATTCAACCGGTAGGTGCCGCTGTTACACCAAACGGCCAATTCGTCTATGTCACTAACTCTGGAAGTAACTCGGTCTCGGTTATAGATACATCTACAAATCAAGTAGTGGAAACAATACCTGTTGGAAGTTACCCAGTCAAATTGGCGTTAACGCCCGACGGCAAAATTGGTTACGTTGCTAACGAAGTTAGCAATACAGTTTCAGTCATAGATGTATCCATTAATGAAGTAATCGCGACTATAGATACCCAAATCAGTCCATGGGGTGTAGCCATGAGCTCCAGCGGCAAAACTGTCTACGTCACCAATGCCGCTAGCGCATCAGTATCTGCCATAGATACAGCCACAAACAAGATAACCGCAACTATAACAGTGGGAACTGAGCCATTTGGAGTTGCAATTACGCCAGATGATAAAACAGTCTACGTAGTTAACAACCAAAACAACTCTGTCTCAGTAGTGGATACAGCTAGTAACACAGTTAAATCAACAGTGTCTGTAGGTAGGTATCCGGGAAACATAGCGTTAACGCCAGATGGAAAAACCGCCTATGTCACAAACGAATTTGGTCAGTCAATATCGGTTATAGACACAGCCACAAACACGGTTAGCGACACAATAAACTTTTCGGGAAACCCCATTGCTGTCTCTGCTGCTCCAAGTGGCAAAGAAGTCTACGCTTTGCTCGGAGAAGAAGGCACAATCTACATCATTGATTCAGCAGTAGAACCAGCAGAAATCCCGCTGCTAAGTACAGTCAACATCGCCATAGTGATTGTAGTTGCGGTTGTAGTTGTCCTCGTATTTCTGATCTTCAGGAAGTATCGAGGAGGAAAAGCTGCGTAGTTTCTGACTACAGTTGAAATAAAAAGGTTAGATAGGTTTTTTGAGTGTCGATATCTTTTCTAATTGATATGGCTTGCTAAGCCTTCTAACTTACCTAACGCGAATCCCCAGTAATCGATAGCGGCTCATAGAAACACATATAGTAAAAGTAACTCCAAGGAGCCTGGAGAGATAGTGTTGTGTTTGGGTTAGGTTTGTTTTTGGAGTTTTGTGGTTGTTATGGTGTTTGCTGCATTGGCTAGTTTTTGGTCGGCTGTGTAGAGTGTGGCGCCTAGTTTTTGTGCCGCTGCCACATAGGTGGCGTCGTATACGCTGATGTTTTTTGTGGTGGCTATGTTGAGTGTTTCTTCTGTGATGGTTCTGGCTGCAATGATAGTTAGGTTATCGTAGATTTTTAGTAGGTCTTGGACCAGGGGGATGTAGTCTTTTATGTCGTGGAGAAGTTTGTGGTGTTTCCATATAACGTTTAGGCATTCGCTAAGGGCTAAATCGACTGTGTAGAGGGTGTAGCCCTGTTTTTGGGCTGCTTGAATTTGGGTTTTGATTTGTTTTAAGTCGCCCTCGTTTATTATCAGTTTGATGATT
>CAWEOM010000037.1:0-33537 GCA_963810665.1 Candidatus Bathyarchaeota archaeon
AAATCATAGATGAGACTACAAGGCCCCAGAGAACGTTGAATCCGCCTTTAGCTGAAGTTTTGGCAATATCGGCGGCCTTACTCAATAACATTAGCCTCTTTAGACAGATTTGCTGTGGACAGAAGTTTATTGTTTGCGGTAGAAGAAACCAAAAACTGTTAAATCAGGCATCCACTACAGCTTTTAAACTTTATCTCTGCCTGTTTATCAGAAGAAGTCAAAGAGTTATATCGTGTCAAAGAAAAAAGGTTCTACCCCCAAACATTAAGTAAAATCGGGCAAAATAGCTGAGTTGATGACTTTTTAGTTAGTGGTTATGGACACAGACAATTCTAATGTAAAAAGACTTGTCATTTTTCTCTCTTCGCCTTTTCTTGGATGCTAAAGCTGCCATCTTTAGGATGATATACTATGCCATGGCAAACTTGTACTTCTGAAACCTTCTTCGATTTCCTACCATACTCTGTAACTATGTTATTGATTTTCGACTCAAATTTAGAAAATTCATCATTAGTTCTGTTATTTCTAAACTTCAACTCCGCAAGCATCCCATCTTTGGAATATGTGCCAATCATCTTGCGGCGAAGCGGTCCACCAGCCATTTTACGATAGCTATATCCATTATAGAGGTAAGGGGCATCTGCAAAGCCCATAGTCCATAGAGCTTCAGCAACTTCATTTGAAAGCACTTGCCAGTCGGGGTAAGACAGAAACTCGTATGGCTCCGGCACATCACCCTTCTTCTTAAGCTTAGGCGTTCTCCACACCCACGGCTTATTATCAGCAAACTCAGTAACGCCTGCTTTTTCATCTTCTGGTTCTGCAGTTGATTTTATCATTCCCTGCTGGGGCTCATAGACATCACATTTTCTAAGAAGAAAGCGTAGTGCATTCTGATCTGGAACTTTAGTTAACTCAACCATACCCAAACCGTTTTCTACCTGCTCTCTTTGAATCCACTCTAGCGTTTCTTTACCCCGTTCCAACATTGATTTCCCGGACATAATTAATCGGGTTCTTAAATTCCCCATGATTCGGTTCTATTTTTTCATTCTGGTCAATTTTAGACATAAAGGGCACGGAAATTAAAAAGGCATTTAATATTATGAAGAATGTTTTGGAAGGTAAAAAACTTGTTATTGCAAGACCATTTTTGGCGGCTCTCAGCAAGCGCACAACTAATGTTACAGATAGTTATCACAACAATTCATAGAGCGTCAAAAACTGCAGCGTTTTGAACGGGCTTCAGAAACACCGAAAGAAGAATTAGCGGATCTAAGTACTGGTAAATTTGATAAGACTATATGAGGTTAAACGCATATAAGAGTGCGATTACTGCGAATACATATGCATATGAGCTGAATAATTATTGGTGAAGCAAGCCCGTTTAGAATAAATAGACAGGCAAGCTACCGATGAAATAAAAAGCAATAAATAAACCGATAAATTAACTTAATTAAGAAAGGACTTGATTTTTCTGAGTATCTCCAAAAACAGAAAGGCGATAAGCGCACTTGTTATTGTTTTGTTGGTTGTGGGTATTTTTGTGGTGGCAATTGGAGCTGCTTTTGTTTTTCTTTGGGTTGTGCCTGGTAATCTAAAAACAGAGAATATGGCGTTTACCGGCTTCTCAGTAGTTGAAGCCGGTTCAGCTTTCCAGATTAACATAACTCAATCCGACCATTATGGCGTAAAAATTTCGGCCGGAGAGCACGTCTTTGATAGAATACAGGTGACACAGCAGGGCGAAACTCTACAATTCAATGTTAAGCCCGGATTGTTTTTTGGTAGTTCTAATTGCAAGGCTGAAATAACGATGCCCAACTTGAACAGTGTCGACCTATCTGGTGCAAGCCAAGGAAAAGCAGATGGTTTTAGCTCTTCTAATCAATTTATAGCGAAACTCTCGGGAGCGAGCACCTTAGAGCTAACTAATTTCATGGTTGGAAATGTCACCTTTGAACTTTCAGGAGCATCGCACCTCACAGGTAACGGAATGGGGAGCAACCTTTCTTCATCAGTTTCAGGAGCAAGTAACTTGGATCTCACCAATTTCCAAGTTAACGATGCCAACCTTGACTTGAGTGGGGCAAGCCACGCAACTGTTAATCTCATTGGGCGGTTAGATGCCCAAGCAAGCGGAGCCTCCTCTCTGCAATATATCGGGGAGCCAACCCTTGGAATTATTAATACATCAGGCCTCTCTACTGTCAACAAAAAATAGTTCAGTCTAAAAATGGCCTCGGTAAGTTAAGGAGACCGATTCTTGGTACCCGAAACAACAATCGCATAGAGGCAATTATACTCAGCGAACCAGCAATAAACTAATTTATTCCAAAACATAACATGGCTATCTTTTCATTTTTGACTATTATTATTTACAAAAGAGAATGTTTTATCAAAAGGATATCAACTCAACATAAAATCATTTTTTAATACCTTTGGCAGAGAAAGTATCCAAAAATATTACATAACCATCATTTGAATTGGAATAAACTAGACCAAACCATTGTCATTTACACGCCCAAGGAGAAGAATCACCTGAATAACTAAAACTGAACCCTTTCTTTACATAACATGTGCGCTAAAACAAACTTTCCTGCGGAATCTGAGCTAAATTTTTTTCTCAGAATATTATGCTGTATTAGGACCTAAGATAGGCTATATGCAAATCTTCAAAATTGAAAAACGATGAAGCAATACTCCTTGATAAGAAAGTTATATCTATTGCAAGATGCAGGTTAAATGTACTAGCAGTAAACACCGCGGGTGATTTTATTGAAAGATGAAAAATTTATTTTGTATGTACAAACTAGTGACAATCCTGAAAGACAATATTCTCCTTTAATCTTGGCTCAAACCGCCAAAGCTATGGGTTTAAACCCCCAAGTCTACTATCTAGGTCAAAGTCTTAGAATACTACTTGCCGGAGCCGCTGAAAAAATAAAGATAGGAGCATTCCCTAGTGTTGCAGAAATGATCCAAAAGACTCTTAAAATGGGTATCGAAATAAATGTATGCGAAGCCTCTAAACAAATGTTGGGCTGGGAAAAAGTAACTCTTATTCCGGGTGTAAAAATCGTGGGTGCAGCAACACTAAATGACTTAGCCCTAAGCGCAAGTGCTACTATGTGGTTCTAAAAAACAAACTCTAAAATAGCATAAGTATGAATGGAGGAAAAATCATGACTAATGTAATAAATAAGAAACTCGATTGCTTGGGTTTATACTGCCCTGAGCCAGTCTTCAATACCAGATTGGCCTTAGACGATATGGAGATAGGACAAATTTTGGAGGTTGTTGCAGATGACCCAGCTGCTGAATCAGACATAAACAGCCTTGTAAAACACCTGGGGCAAGAAATAGTCAGCAGCACTAAAGAAGGCAATAAAATTCGAATAGTAATCAAGAAGATAAAGTAAAAACAGAATGCGAGATACCCGACAATGAAAGAATCATTACTTCCGTGTTGCCCCACAAATTTCATGTTCGAAAAAACAAAACAAATTTTGACAGTAAGGTGAAGAATAATGTCAATAACAAAAAGAGTAAATATGGATTATGCAGCGGGGAAACCCGTTGACTATCGAGCAATAGATGCAATGCTACCCTACATGAAAACCTCATACGGTAACCCTTCATCATTACATTTCGCTGGCCAAGAAGCTAAACGTGCATTTGATGAGGCAAGAACTAAAGTTGCAGAGTTGGTTAATGCTGAAAAAGCAGAATCAATAATTTTCACTTCCGGGGCAACCGAAAGTAACAACCTAGCAATTAAAGGCGTTGCCAACCGCTACAAAGACATCGGCACAAAAATTATTACCTCCAGCGTAGAACACATGTCTGTTGTGAATACAGTAAAATTTTTAACAACGAAAGGTTTTCAATCAGTTTTTCTTCCAGTCGACAAGTTTGGATCATTGGATTTAGGCAGTCTCGAAAAAGAGCTTGATGACAAAACAACTCTTGTTTCTATAGTGTACGCAAATGGTGAGATAGGTACAATCGAGCCTATAAAAGAAATTAGCAAAATAGTCCACACTAAAAACGCTTTTTTGCATGTTGATGCGACATTAGCAGCCGGTCAAATCCCCATAGATGTGCAAGACTTGGGCATTGATCTACTAACGATTTCTTCAAATGACATGTATGGTCCCAAAGGCATTGGTGCTCTATACGTGAAGGCGGGTATACGACTAGAGCCCCAGATTCACGGTGGGGGACAGCAAAAAGGCATAAGATCCGGAACCGAAAACATACCTAGTATTGTAGCATTTGGGAAAGCTGCTGAAATAGCAAAATCAGAAATGCAACCCAATATTGAAAAGTTGACCAAACTTAGAGAAAGACTAATCGAAGGATTACTCAAACCATTGCCTTACACTTTCCTAAACGGACATGAAACTAATAGACTACCCGACAACGTATCAGTTAGATATAGCTTCATTGAAGGAGAATCAATATTACTTAGCTTGGAAATTAACGGCGTTTCTGTTTCCTCAGGCTCCGCATGTGCTTCAAAAACTTTGGAACCCTCACACGTTTTGCTTGCTACTGGACTAAAACATGAAGAGGCCCATGGATCAATAATGTTCAGCCTTGGTAGGGAAAATAATATGGAAGAAGTCGAATATGTTATAGGTTTGATGCCCAATATAATTAATCAGTTAAGGGCGATGTCGCCTTTGACACCTAAGGAGTTGAAAGAATAATGTATTCAGACAAGGTTATGCAACACTTCAAAAACCCACAAAACACAGGAGAAATTCCTGATGCTGATGGCGTAGGAACAGTAGGTAACCCCGTTTGCGGCGACCTTATGACTATGTATATCAAAGTAAAAGACAACCGAATTGATGATATTAAGTTCAAAACTTTTGGTTGCGGGGCTGCGATAGCTACAAGCAGTATGACAACAGAGATGGCAAAAGGTAAAACTCTTGAAGAAGCAATGAAAATAACTCGAGGTGAAGTTGCTACTTCTCTAGGAGGCTTGCCGCCAGTTAAGATGCATTGTTCAAACCTAGCCTCAGATGCACTACATGCTGCGATAAAAGACTATTACAAAAAACAAGAAACAGCAGCCGAGGTGAAAAAATGACAACGCCAACAAAAAAGATAAAGACTGGTAAATGCGAATTTTGCGATCCAGAAATGACATCCGAAATATGCAAACTTTCCACAGCTACAACTACAATTGATGGCAAAGTATATTCTGCTTGCTGCCCAAAATGCTCAGGTAACGAGGAAGAAAAAGCCGCCCAAGACCAAGAAAAAAATAAAACTTAGGTTGCTTGGACTCAACAATATTTACGCAAAAAAATAAAAAAATCTCACCCACTTTCTATTGACGGTAAACTATTTTTTGCAACAAAATTGATGCATCATTTTCATCTAATATTTCAGATGACCAACAGCACTAAGACAAATTGAGCTTTCCTTGGTTCCATCAACCATCACTATTGAGTTAATATCGTCATCGAAAAAAGCTCCCACGTGACAGGATCCACAACCAATACTTGTTGCTGCCAACGCCAAATTCTGCGCTATGTGTCCCGCATCCAAATAGATATATCTATAAGCTCTCTGAGAATATTTCCACTCTGATCTTCTAAAGACCGCTGTCCAGATGAAGACAACCGATGAGTAAGCACACATCTTTTGATCCAAGGCTGCTTGGGCTACCTCGTTACCAAAATTTCCAAGTTTTATTTCTTCCAACAAATGATTCTCAATATTATAATGATAGATGCCTTCACTAAGTTCTTCCACATTGTTAACCGCTATATATGTCTCAATAGGATATAATGCACCAGCCGAAGGAGCGGTACGGAAAGCATAACCCCCTTCAACTCTTTGAATGCCTGTTGAAGCCCAAAGAAGAAAAGCTAAATCGACTCTGCTTAAAGGCTGAGTTGAGAAAGTTCGTATACTTGTACGTTTTTGAAGAACTTCAGAAAAGCTAGTAGTTGCCTCTCGCAACTGGGTTGGCAGCTGAACTGTTTTGTTGGATGG
Source organism: Candidatus Bathyarchaeota archaeon (assembly GCA_963810665.1). GTDB lineage: Archaea > Thermoproteota > Bathyarchaeia > Bathyarchaeales > Bathycorpusculaceae > Bathycorpusculum. The sequence continues at coordinate 6,019 of CAWEOM010000037.1, forward strand.
ATATCTCTTGTAAATTTCGGGCTTATTTTCCCAATCCAAATAACCACCTATACGCTTGTTTCGGTAGTACTTTGTCTTGTCTTGAAAATCTTCCCCAATGTTTTCTCCCATTACCTTCACCTTTTAAAAGCAGAGCTATTAATTTTAATGGGCACTAAATATTATTTATTAATTTGCTTTCTTAGCTACTAAAACTCGCTTTTCTGAACACCTTCTTCTAACCAAGACAATAGAGCCTACAGTTACTCCCAGAGTTACTCCTGCAAACGCTAAAACGATAGGAAGATCAATGTATGAAAAGCAGTCTAGCGGAGTTTCAGGGGAAGCTGTGTCTCTTGGAGCTGGCAAAATCCTACCTGGTTCGGTTGAAGAACTGTTCCAATAAAAAAATGACCTGTATCCTTGTATGTCGCCTATTCCAATTGCATCTTCATAGATAATGTCCAATTTAGAACCGTATTGTTCAAGGATACTACCTAAATGGCTACTGATTGGAGTAGACAAAGTATCTGCTTCCCATAAACCCCAAATTTTATCATTTGGACCGCGAAAACCATAAGCATAATCCTCGGGAAGCACATATGCTACTCTGTCAATAACGGAAATTGCTTTTCTGGGATTCAATTGAGAATATTGCCAGAATTGTTTCAACGCATCCAAATGTTCCTGCTCAAGGATACCCCCCAAATATTCTTCATTTGAATTAAAAACCATTATGTATTTTGCACCATTATCATAGGCCAATAAAAGATCATTGTAGAGTTCTTCACCCGTCTCTATGTACGGTGGTTGCTTGTAAGTCCAGGTTATCATTGCACCCCATTCCTTGTCTAGCGCCGTTGCTGCACCTCTGCAAAGACCAATATTTAGTTGCCTGCTGTAATTCCAGCCAAACTGCGCTAAAATCACATCGTAACCTGCCTGATAGTCAAACCAGTAAAGCCCGTAGTCCGAAGTAAACAAGCAAATATCGTTTCCGCCAGAATAACCGTTTCTAAACCAATTGACTGCTTCGCCTACTCCGTTATTAAATTGGTTGTTTGCATCGGCATAGCTGTTGGCTTTTTCTACAGACATCCAATTTGGAACGTGATCTAGTTGTCTTCCTCCTACTTCATCTGTATAATAGATACCCAAAAACTGATTTCCCCACCGTGTTTTAGCGTTCTCAACCCAATCAGATTTACCTATAGAATGCCAACTGGAATCTATCGGATACTCTTGGTAAACAACAAAAAACAAGCCCTTTTCAAAAAGATATTGACACGATTCCTCGAGTTTGAGCTTATTCTGAGTAACGCCAGTGCAACCCAAAACGAAAAGATTAGTATACGCGCTAACTTCGTCAGCTAATTCTTTAACCGCATTAACATCGCCATAGGCTATGTCAACTCCGACAAAAACATCTGGTACCTTCTTTGTATTAACGCTCTGGGAAGGAAAAACACTTGCTAGAGCAGAGATTATTAACGTGAGGAGCAAAAGCAATCCGAACAATCTATACTTCATTAGTTCCCTAAGTGGAGTTACTCTATTTTTAGTTATCTGCCAAGCGGCAGTAATGTTGCAGAAGTGTTTGCGATCAACACCACAAACATTGGATACAATGAAATAAAAGTGGGTAAACCTAAAGTTTCAAAAGCGCAGCAAACTCAGATTTTCCTATCAGATTCAGATGGGTACCGCCCTAAGGCATAAAGTATTTCTTCCATAGTCGTCTTTTTCCCTGCATTACGGACAAAGTCTGAAGAAACAACTATACCAACAAGCTTGTTATGCTTTAAAACAGGTAACCTCCTTATTCTGTTGGTAGACATAACTCTTGCAGCTTCCTTAAGCGAAGTGTCTGGGTCAACAACTATAAGCATTTTAGACATGACTTCAGAGACTTTGACATCCAACGAACTGCGTTTAGCCACAATTCTCCGCACTATATCGCGTTCAGTAATTATGCCCACTGGGAACGCTTTGATTACCACAATTAAGCCACCTATACCCTTTTCCGCCATGATTTCAGCTGCTTCAAAGACGGTTTTGTTAGACTCAATTGTCACTACATCTTTAGTCATAATATCTTTGACTGACGGCATAAGACTTCTAGATAAAAACCGTTTTTGGCGATAAAAGGGTTCCTGAATTACCCGAAGCATTATACGCGATAATTACCGTTAATCTCACAGTCTCACACCATAAAATTCTAACACAATTACCTTTTTCAAACATTACCATTAAATAACCCTCAACGAGACTGTAAATCCATGAAGGCTCAATTATGCACCAGAATCGACAAGATAGAACACCACCCCCTAATTTACACAACCGTTCCTGACCCAACGCCTAAGTCTGACCAAGTTCTAATCAAAGTCAAAGCCTGCGGTGTATGTTACAGCAACTTGCATATGATAGAGGGTGATCTCAAACAATTCGGTGTTCCAGCTAAGCTGCCTATTATTCCTGGACATGAAGTCACTGGAGTTATCGATGATATCGGGGGCGAAGTTGAGGGTATTGAGTTGGGCGACAGAGTCGGTGTTCAAGTGCTCTGGAAAACTGATGGAACATGCGAATTCTGTCTCTCAGGTCGAGAAAATCTCTGCCTTAAACGTCAAACAACGGGTGAAGCCGTCGATGGTGGATATGCTGAATATATGGTGGCGCCCAGTAGCTTCGTTCATCACTTACCTGACAACTTGGGATTTGAGGAAAGTGCGTCTTTGTTCTGTCCTGGCATAACTGCTTATCATGCAGTAAAGCGGGCGAGGGTGCGAGTTGGCCAAAAAATAGTTGTTATTGGTATTGGCGGCGTCGGTCACATGACACTTCAATTTGCGAAACTGGCGGGTGCAGAAACTATCGCAGTGGATACAACAGAGGATAAGCTAAAGCTAGCGCAAGATATTGGTTCAGATTATGCTTTAACCTCATTGGAAGTCGAAGATTTTATACTGAAAACTGGGCGTCCCGACATAGTTATGGTTCATGCTCCTTCGCAGAAAGCCGTAGAGCAAGCACTACGAATTGTTAAACGCGGCGGAACGGTTTTGATGGGCGTTGTAGGTATGGTTCCAATAAGTTTCCCTGAGGAATACACTGTTATGGGCAGCGTTATCGGCACGCGCCAAGATATGAATGAGACGCTAAAGTTGGCATCAATGGGAAAAGTTAGAGTTGACTGGTGTAGTTATCGACTAAGCGAGGCCGAAGATCTGCTAATTAAATTAAAGCAAGGCAAAATTGTGGGTAGAGCAATACTGGTGCCTTAATACCTTAAAACGGCTTACCAATTTTTTTGTTAGCAGCCTTTACACACTACAGCATCTATATTCGGGTCAGCTAAGGTGCTGCTGGATGAGATAAGTAATTAAAGCCGAAAACCAAGGCGAAGGAGCGCAACGTTAAAGTTATAAAAGTGCACGATGTTTCTGTGTGTTTGCAGCCCGTTGGTGTAGTGGTCAAGCATAGGGGCCTCTGGAGCCCTTGACGAGAGTTCGAATCTCTCACGGGCTACCACAATAGTATGCATATAGGTGAAAGTGTATGGCTGATTTGAAAGGCTGCCCGTTTGGTCAAGACATTAAAGATGACTGCAAAAACTGTGATTACGGTAATAAGAATCATTTTGACTCTGAATCAGGACAATGTGTTAAACGCCCGTAGTTTGCAATATCTCTGAACGTATTCTATTGCGTGATTAACCCCTAATCTATAAGGGTAAACCCTTATGTGGAGTCAGGCCCATTTTATTTTAAGCCGATTAACATGAAACCTCAACCACCTAACCCTGAACATAAAAGGATGAAACGAGAGAAAAAAAGCATAGGATACATGGTAGATATTTATTGTAGAGGTCACCACGGTACCCATGGTGAATTATGTGGTGAATGCCAACAATTCAAAGATTATGCCCTCACGCGTCTGGATAAATGTCCATTCCAGGAGAAAAAAACCACCTGCGGCAAATGCCTAATTCACTGCTATAAACCAGACATGAAATTACAGGTTAAAAAAGTAATGCGTTACTCTGGACCTCGATTGCTACTTTACCACCCGAGTCTAGCATTGCATCATGCTTGGGATGCACGACGAAAACCGCCTCATTTGGACAAATCCTAATAGATAGGAGGGCTTAATGTGAGTTTTTATGTAATCTATGACTCAAAATATGGGAATACAAAACTGGTTGCAGAGAGCATTTTGGATGGACTAAAACAAACTGGCGAAATCGACGCGGCTATTGGTAACGTAAAAGACATAGACCTTAAAGCCTTAATTGGCTATGACGCGTTAATAATTGGCTCGCCAAATCATATGGGTAAACCCTCTAGAACTATGATTAAATTTGTCAACTCACTCTCAAATCTTCCTATAGACGCTAAGTGGGCTGCTGCTTTTGATACTTATTTTTATAGACAACGCTACTTCGAGAAAGCAATGAAAAAACTCGAGCGGCACATAAACAAACGTTTGCCTAATTTGGAGCTTATAACTCCCGGTCTCTCAGTTAAGGTTAAAGGTGTAAATGGCCCCATAGAGGACGGCCAGCTTCCTAAAGCTAAGGAGTTCGGGGAAAAGATAGCTGCCCAACTAACTGGAGCAAAACACAAGAAAAACTAGTTTGTAGCAGCTGGAAAATCAACACTTTTTACTGCCTAAACTTAAGGCCCATAACCGCATTGCCGTATCAACTCGATCATTTTGGCGTTTCTGAACCGTTATTTTCACTAACATATCTTACTTTTATCTTCTCGGCTTGCACGAGTTCCTTGGTTAATATAACAGTGATTTATTCTCCGCCTTTTTAGTCTAAACTAAGTATTTAATAATACAATTCATATGGACATATTTGTTATTTGAGCTGGTAATTCTGAAACGTAACCGTCTAAGAAATCCTTTACTGCCTTTTGGTTTTCCTGCCCACAGTATCCAACTGAGAGTGTCATTTCATCGTTGAATGTAGTTGCTCCAAGCATAAAACCAGGCTGGTACATGATTGGACTTGAAATGTACCCTTTCTTTACACTCAATTCTCCAAAGCGGTTATCATGAAGGACGCCGAAGTTTGAAAGGAGAGGAAAAGTCACGTTGTGTTGTTTACCAATTGCAGCGGATTCAGCTAAATATTTCTCCAGCCCTACATAGCCTTGTCTAAAAAGGTATTCCAATCCCGCGGCACTTTCGAGACCGGGATAATCAGTTTTAATTTTGTTGAGTGAGGCAGTAACTCTTCCGAGTGTCTGCTCAAATTTTTCGCCTATTTTTCTCTCTAAGGCGATATAGAGCGCGCCTGAGAGATTGCAGACTGCCTCGGCTTTATGGTTGGGACAATATCTTCTAAGGTCAATGGAAACCTGATGAATCATATGCTTATCCTCTGCAGTGTTATTTAGCACAAAAAAGGTTCTGTACAACGTGGCGAGGAGCAAATCGTTAATAGTTGCCCCTTTGCTTTTGGCATACACTTTTATGGCTTTAAACTGGCCTTTAGTTATCGTACGGAAGGCATGTAGTCGCTCGTTACCTTCTTTCTGTGGAAAAACCCATGTCGGCGTAGGAAACCCTTTCATGTCGAGACTTTTGAGGTCTTTGGTGCTCTGGAAAACTTGGCTTTGGTCTCTTCTACCCAAATTCGGCTCTGCAATAATTTGCTTACCTCTAATCAACATGGTGTAGATGTTGGAGAGTAAGGCAATGTATTCTTTAAGTCCTCCCGCATCGCAGGCTGAATGGTTGATTTTAACACAGAGAACGTCGGATTTTTCTTCCCTAAAAATCCTTGTGCTCATGAGCGGGTCCACATCTGCATGAATGGGCTGGTTGATGAAAACCTCAAGTGCCTCTTCTGAGGATGTAGTTTCAACCACCGCGCAGGCGATTTGACCGAGGTCGTTTCTGCGCTCCCAATATGGGCTATTGTCGTTTTGAATTAGCTTGCAGCCTAAAACAGGCTCAAAATCAATGCTTGAACGAATTGCCTTGTCCAGCGTATTCTTATCTAATTTTCCACCAAGCTTTAATACAATGCATAGTTGCTGGTCTGAAAAGAACTTGCTCGCCGCGTAATTGTACGCGTCTTGTGTTGTGACTTTAAACCTGTTAGGTATGACCATTTTTGCCCTGCTCTATTTGTTATCGTAGGTGCCGAGGCTGCTTTTTACTGTTTTGCAGTTGGTTTCTCTCTTTCGGTTTGATTCTTCTTAAGATTGCGTTGTGGAGTGATAAAGAAAAGAAAATTAGGACTCAAAGCTAGGAGTTTATCTCGTAGCTGCGTTAGTCAGTTTGCGCTTGATTGTATTAGATCTTCTATTTTCTACAAAGGCAAATTGTTGTTTTAACAAAGCAATTCTAAGTCCTTTTATTGAAAATAATCTTCAGAAACCACAAGAATCTTTAGACACCTCACAAACCCTATTGTGTCCGTGGAGAAAAAATGCAGAAAGTCTGGGAAGAACTAAAAAAAATTGAAGCCCAAGCTGAACAAATTCAAACTGATGCCAAAGACAAAGCCAAGCAAATAACTGCTCAAGCCCAAAAAGACGCAGAAAAACTTCTCGCAAATAGTCGAACATACGCAGAGGAAGAATCACAGAAATGCTTCCAAGCCGTTGTTGACCAAGCTAATCAAGACCGCGAAAAAAAGTTAGCTGATAACGAGAGAACGGCTACGAAACTCAGAGCACAAGCTGAGAAACACATGGATAAAGCTGTGACGGCTGTGGTAAATGCAGTGCTCGAGGAAACCCCCCCTTGACTCAGACAACCCGCTACGCCTCTGTTCTTCCAAAGATAGGTGCCGAAAAAAGCGTCCTACTTAGTGAAGTTAAACTCAAAACTTTGAGCGAAACCAAAAACCTCGCGGAAGTCACCTCGCAGCTGCGGGATACTCCCTATCAGGAACAAATCTCCAGATTGATGCCGCCAATTACAGGGCGCCACCTTGAACGAGCATTTTATGAAAACTTAATTGAAACTTACCTTAAAATAATCAAGTATTCACCCGAACGCGTAGTGGGTTACCTTAACTTGTATCTGTCGAGGTTTGAATCGGAGAACGTTAAGACACTCATAAGAGTTGCCAGCGCCAAATTCCCATACGAACAGCGGCTATCTAGACTCTATCCTCTAGTGGAGAAATACTTTAAGAAAATCTCAATAATAGAGGATGCTGCGAAAGCTCCCACAATTAGTCAAGTTATACTTGCCTTTAAGAATACAGAATACTTTTCCGCCTTGAGTATGGGCTTGAAGAGTTACGAGGAAAGCGGCTCACCAGCATGCTTAGATGTTTTCATTGACACCCTATTCTATGATAAGCTCTACGCGGCGTATGAGGGTCTTCCCAAAAAAGAGCAGTTACATGCTTTTTTCTATGCAAGCATAGAAAATGACAGCTTCATTTTGCTATCGCTTCTTAGAGGAAAAAACCTAAACTATGACCCTAACTGGTTACGGCTCGCAGTGCCCAAGAACTACTTTAACCTCAACAAAAAAGATGTTGAATCAATTGTTTCAGCAATCGACTTCAAAGCTGCATACAAGATCGTGCAGGGTAGCCACTATGCTAAATTCTTTGAATCGGCCCAAACACCCGAGGGAATTGTAGCTAACGCCGAAAAAGCTTTCCGAAAAGCCATACTTCTTCATGCTAAAAAATGCTCTATACGCGAAACTTTCAACATCGGGTCAACTCTAAACTTCATAACACTAAAAGAAGCTGAAGTCCACAACCTTACCGCTTTAAGTTTGGGTATTGAAGCAATTATGAAGCCTGAAACGATTAGAAACCAACTTTTACTCTAAACTCTCTAATTTTTATTTCTTTTCAAATTCACTGTTGTATAGATGAATTTCTGCTTGAAGGGGCTAAATTCTGTACCTGTGCCTGCATAGAATTTGCTGAACCACTCATAGAAATGCAACCTTAAAGTATGAATAAATACGATTAACCCTTCCAAAGCGAGTACGAATATGTTGCCCAAAACTATGACTATGCCACTTAGAATCAGGGCCAATATCGAGCCTGCGCCGACTGCGTCGCTGACTAAGCCCGCAACAGTATAGGTTACAAGCAGCAGCGCCCAATGAGCCATAAGCAAAGCGAGAATGCGACTGTAAGAAATTGTGTTACTGAGCAAGCGAGTAAGAAAGTCTCCACCTTCAAAGAGTCTCCCTACTAATGTATCTTGTTCGGCATGTTCGCCTCCATGGTGCGCGTGCGGGTTGCCAGTAGATTGCAAAGGTTTTGCCGCCATCAAATACAACGGTTTACCTGCAACCATTATAACAAAGGGAATTAAAGGCGCTAGTATCGGTCCGCTTAACCAAGCACCAAAATTCAGTTGATAAGCTGCAACGAGGTAAACACCGCCGGCGAAAAAGGCAATTTTAGGTACAGATGTTAAGATAGCATCGGCTACGTTGTGTTTGAGTAGATAATTCACCATTTCAATAACTATGCCACTTATTATTTGTACAATGCCTACAAACAGGCTGAAGATTAGGAAATTGAATACGCTTTCGAATGGGCTAAACCAGAGCGGAGCGAAAAGTTCCTGACCAAAAAACTCTCCGAAGGCTAAACCTGCCCCCATAGCGCCAATGCCGCAGGCTGCCATAATCCAGCAGACATTCTTCATGCTTTGGTTACCCTTAATTAGTTTGCCAACGGCTAATCCGCCGATGAGTAAGACTAAGCCATGTCCCAAGTCGCCAAACATTAAACCGAAAAGAATTGGAAAAGTGATTGCTATTAATGGTGTAGGGTCTACTTCTTCATATTTTGGTAACCCATAGAGTTTGGTGATCTCTTCAAAGGGCTTGACGAATCTGCTGTGGGTTACCTTAGTTGGTGGTTCAACAAACTCATTTTGGTCGTTCTCAAGCACTAAAACCTTGTCACCCATCATGGTGTTGATTGTTTGGGAAAGATCCTTGAACTTGTTCTGGGGCACAAAACCTTTGAGGGTTGCAAGGTGTCCTGACTGAATAATCTTTTTCTGAGCATTTAGCAGTACTAAAATGTTCTCTGAGGTTTCTTTCCAGGCTGTAAGTTTGTCCTTGTTCTCTTCACCTAACTTTTTGAGCGCACTGCGAATTGTTTTTTCTTGTGTATTGTTTTCTTTTAATTGCTCATCAACTTTTTTATGCGCTTCAGCCACATTACGCGGCAAATCGTTAGGCATAAGAAAGATTTCAGCATGGTATGTTCGCAGGATCCTTTCTAATTCATCTTTATGCTTAATCGATACAGTTAACCCTACAAAGCACTCTTCTGGACTTAAGTGGCATTGATGCATATAGAGTGGTAACTTTGCAAGCGCCGTTTCTAGTGGCTCACAATTTTTAATGGGCATGCTTGCGAATGCCACATAGATTAGTTTGAGGCCTTCTATAATGGCGAGGTCTGCCCCTACGCATTCCATGTTCTCCAAAATTCTCTTGATATGGTTTAGTTGAACAGTTTTTTCTTTTACGTTGCGGAGGCAGACATATAGATCTTCAATTTCTTTCTTAAGTGTTAAAATTTCTTGGCTCGTTTTTTCTAAAAGGGTTTGCCAATTGTTCGCAGTTACGTTAACTTTGATTGTTTGATCGGTTTTAAAGATGCCTAATAAGCTTGTTTTTTCCTGAACAATATCTTTAATTAACCCGTTAACATCGAGAAGCCTTTCTTCAAACTTCTGAATTTTCTGGTTATACTCGATTAGATCTGTGTCATCCTGTGTTGCTGGCTTAATATCAAACTCGCCGAAGGTGTTTAACGTTTCAAGGATGGATTCAACATCTTTTTTCATACATATAATGGATGTCGAAGCCATTCTTTCGGGTCGCAACATTTTTAACAGTTATGTTGAGTTTAGCAACACACATTTAAAGTTATATTTGGCGATGGCATGATTGGTTACGTAATAGGCGATAGCGACATGATCACTGGCTTTAGGCTGGTCGGAGTCGAAGGCGCTGAAGCAGCCAATGGTAACGAAGCGATGCAAGCGCTAAACGTAGCACTTACGCGTAGCGAAATCGCGGTCATCATAATAAGCGAATCTTTTTCTAAAGAAACGACAATTCGTGCCCAAGTTGATAAACTACGCCAAGAACGGATAACACCCCTAATTGTAGAAATCCCTGGAAGCAGAGGACCATCCCAAGGTATCCAATTATCCGAGACAATCAGTAAAATCTTAGGCATAAAAATCTAGAGGAAAATACTTTGAGCGTTAAAACTGGCGTGTCAGCGATTGCAAACGAAGTAGTAGGTGACGTACAAAAAGAAGCTGAAGCAATAATTTTGGCGGCTGAAAACCAAGCTAAAGAAACCCTCCGCTTTGCCAAGGCCCAAGCAGACCAAATATATCATTCAATTCTCAATGAAATCAAAGAGACTGCGGAATCAGAAAAACGAAAGATTGTATCAGTGGCTGAAGTGGAAATGCGAAATCGTCTGCTTCAAACAAAAGAAGACTTAGTTGATACTGTCTTCGAGAAAGCTCTTGTTAAACTTAACATTTTTGTTGAAACGAAGGAGTACCGCCCTTACCTCCTTAACCTTATAGAAAAAATATCTAAAAAAATGGACCAGAAAGTCCTCATTGTTGAGGTTAATGCTAAAGATAGAAGTTGGCTAACACAAGAGTTGCTTAAAAGATCTTCAAAGGAACTGCAATGTGATTTAAAAATCTCTGATCAAACAGAAAATTACATTGGAGGCTGCAAGATCCAAACCGAAGATGGCAAAATAGTTTACGATGGCACCCTTGATAACAGACTACAGGAACTTAAACCTGAACTGCGCGCCGAAATAGCAAAAAAACTCTTCGGAGAAACAGTTTAACATGACTGCTAAGGGTAGCGTTATCCGAGTAGCCGGGCCAGTAGTAGAAGCCAAAGGTCTCTCAGACTCAGTTATGCATGAAATGGTTGAAGTCGGCCACGACGGCTTAGTGGGCGAAATTATACGTCTAGAGGACGAATTCGCCACCATTCAAGTTTACCAGAACACCGCGGGTTTAAAATTATACGAACCTGTAGTTGGCACAGGTAGCCCTCTATCTGTGGAGTTGGGTCCTGGATTGCTCGGAAACACTTTTGACGGCATCCAAAGACCCCTAGAAACACTAAGACAACTTACAGGCGCCTATATCAAACAGGCACGCGGCTTACCCTCTCTTAAAAGAGAGAAAAAATGGGCTTTTACCCCTAAAGCTGAAGTCGACGCTAAGCTCTCCGGAGGCGACATTTTAGGAGTAGTTCAAGAAACTGACTTAGTTGAGCACCGAATAATGGTCCCCGTTAAAGTGCAAGGTAAATTGGTAAAGATTGCATCCCAGGGCGACTACACTATAACCGAACCCATCGCCACGCTGGAATCAAACGGCGCAAAAACTGATTTGCAGATGCTTCAGAAATGGCCCGTGCGAACCCCAAGACCCCACAGCAAACGTCTCTTCGCCTCTACTCCACTCATCACAGGGCAACGCGTAATCGACACGTTTTTCCCTATTGCTAAAGGAGGAAGTGCAGCTATTCCTGGTCCCTTTGGAGCCGGTAAAACCGTTACTCAGCAACAGCTCGCCAAATGGTCAGACGCAAACATAGTCATTTACGTGGGTTGTGGCGAACGCGGCAACGAAATGGTCGATGTCTTAGATAGTTTCCCCAAATTGCTTGACCCAACCACAGGACACCCTCTTATGGAGCGAACAATCCTTGTGGCTAACACAAGTAACATGCCAGTTTCAGCACGTGAAGCCAGCATCTACACGGGAATCACTTTGGCGGAGTATTACCGTGACATGGGCTACGCTGTGGCGTTGATGGCTGACTCAACCAGTAGGTGGGCTGAAGCGCTCAGAGAGGTGTCAGGCAGGCTCGAGGAAATGCCCGCTGAAGAAGGCTTCCCCAGCTACTTACCGTCACGGCTCGCAGAATTCTACGAACGCACGGGTGTTGTGGAAACCTTAGGTGCGGAGAAACGTGTGGGTTCAATTTGCGCTATCGGCGCGGTTTCGCCTCCTGGCGGAGACTTCTCTGAACCGGTAACTCAGCATACGAAGCGTTTCACGAGGGTTTTCTGGGCGCTCGACGCCGAATTAGCCGATTCACGCCACTATCCTTCCATTAACTGGATGCAGAGTTATAGTGGTTACGTCGCTGAACTTGCTGGTTGGTGGCATAAGAATGTGGATGAGAAATGGAATAGTTATCGAGAGGAAGCCATGCGTATCCTACAGGCGGAGGATGAACTCAAAAACATCGTTAAACTCGTAGGTCCGGAAGCTTTGCCCGATAAACAACGCTTAATTCTAGAGACTGCGCGTGTGATCCGTATAGCAATTCTTCAGCAGAACGCACTTGACGCAATAGATACCTACTGTTCACCGCAGAAGCAGTTCAAGATGCTAAAGATAATCGTTGACTTCCAACGTCTCGCAGAAAACGTAGTCAGCAAGGGTGCGCCAATTTTTAAGGTTTCAGAGTTACCTGTTGTGGAAGAAATCATGCGCATGAAAGACTCCATACCTAACGATAAAGTCTCGATGTTGGATGATTTAGAGAAGAAAATGTATGATAACTTTGCGATGTTGGAGGCAACATTGAGGTAATAGATATGCCGGGTGTAGGTTTAGAATATAATGGTGTAGCTTCAATTTCAGGACCAATCATAGTCGTTGAGAATGTACGAGATGTGGGTTATGATGAACTCGTCGCTGTTAAAACCCAAAGCGGCGAAACTCGCCTCGGTAAAGTCATTCAGGTTACCCAGAAAGCCGTAATGGTGCAAGTTTTCGAGGGCACGACTGGGCTCTCGCTCTCAAAAACACGTACTCGTTTTCTAGGACGGCCTCTCGAAGTACCTGTGTCCACCGAAATGCTGGGCCGCGTTATGAATAGCTTCGGCGAACCCATCGATGGTCATCCAAGATTTTTCACAAATGAAAAACGCGACGTTAACGGTTTTCCACTAAACCCTACCGCTCGTGAATACCCAAAAGACTTCATACAAACAGGTATTTCCGCCATAGACGGCTTAACAAGCCTCGTGCGCGGACAAAAATTACCGGTTTTTAGTGGTCCTGGTTTATCTCACAACGAACTTGCTGCCCAAATCGTGAAGCAAGCGCAGATTCGCAGCGACAACGAGCCATTCAACATAGTCTTCATCGCCATGGGATTGGAACACGATGACGCAGCTTTTTTCAAGAAGAGCTTCGAGGAGACAGGTGCCATCAAAAACGTGGCAATGTTTCTTAACTTAGCTGAAGATCCGCCCGTTGAACGTATCATCACTCCTCGAGCGGGTTTAACGTTGGCGGAGTACTTGGCATTTGAAGCTGAATCGCACGTTCTTGTTATAATGACGGATATGACTAATTACTGTGAGGCATTAAGGGAAGTTAGTTCTTCGATGGAGGAAGTGCCCAGCCGCAAAGGCTACCCGGGTTATATGTATAGTGATCTCGCAAGTATCTATGAGCGAGCGGGCAGAATAATCGGCAAGAAAGGTTCCATTACCCAAATGCCCATTTTGACTATGCCGAACGACGACATCACCCACCCAATCCCAGACTTAACGGGTTATATTACTGAGGGGCAAATTGTATTATCTCGCACCCTAGAGAAGCAGGGCATTTATCCGCCAATTTACATATCCACAAGTCTCTCACGATTGATGAAGGACGGCATCGGCAAAGGCAGCACCCGCGAAGATCACGCCAACGTTGCGAGCCAACTCTACTCAGCATATGCGCAATACAACTCAGTGAAGTCTTTGGTTACAATTATAGGGGAAGAAGGTTTAGGTATCCGGGATAAAGAGTACCTAAAGTTCGGCGAATACTTCGAGAAGAACCTCATCAAACAAGGCAAAAATGAAAATCGAACAATCGAGCAGACTCTTGGGATTGCTTGGGATGCTATATCAGACTTGCCTGAGGAAGAATTAACCAGTATTAAACCCGAATACATAGAGAAGTACTGTCCTAAATCAGATACTGAGGTAAAGTAAAAAAGAAATGTCTGCGGAAAACGTTAGTCCAACAAGAATCAACCTGATTCAGACCAAAAAGACCCTCAACCTTGCGGAGTCTGGACGTGAGGTGCTTGAGCGCAAACGGGACATTTTGTTGCGTGAGTTGCGAAGTAGCGTTTATGCTGCTGAAAAAGTACGTGAGGATTTATTGGAGGTTCTCTCGCAGGCTTATTCGAGTTTAAAGGAAGCTAATATGATTAAGGGTTCGGAGACAATTGCCAACATGGCTCTAATGACCAGTAACCAAGCTGAATACTTTGTAAATTACCGAAGTATCATGGGCGTAACAGTCCCAGTTTTCACATTCCAGACCGAATCTGACCTCAAACCCGATTACGGCTTCGCTAATACCAGCACCGAACTGGACCAAGCATTCAAGAAATTCTACCGAGTGCTGAAATTAATTGCCGATTTAGCTGAAGCCGAAGGCATAACCTTCCAAATTGCTACCGATGTACGAAGAACCCAGAGACGAGTCAACGCCCTCAACCATGTTCTAATCCCTCGTTACCGTAAAACTGCTAAGCGGATCGAACTGGTTTTAGAAGAGAAGGAACGTGAAGAATTCGTTAGGACAAAAAGAATTAAAAACATGATTAAAAACCATGAGAAGGAGCTTTTAGAGAATGAAAAAGTTTAGTTCTCATACTATAGAGAAAATTTTGATCCCCACAGACGGATCTACCCATAGTATACGAGCGGCAGAATACGCAATAAGTATTGCTAAAACACATGATGCCCAAATTATGATTGTTTACGTAGTGGATGAAGTAGTTGTTGACCATTTTTCGACAGTAGTTGAACGCGAAGCTGTCGAAGCAGAATTAAAGCGAGATGGTGAAAGATATATCCATTATATTTCGAATTTAGCTGAGAGCGAAGGCGTTACCTCATCTTCTATGCTTGTAAAGGGTCGACCTTTTGAGCAGATTGTGAATTTAGCGAAAAGCTTCAACATTGACTTACTAGTGATGGGTACGTATGGGCATCAAGGTGCTGACAGAATTCTCATGGGCCGCGTTGCTGAACGCGTCATTGAATATTCCCCCTGCCCCGTTCTCGTGGTTAAATAGCGGTGGTTTGGAGTAAACCTTGTCGACTTTAACAAAGTTGGAATCAGATTACAAGGGCTTCGTGGAAAACATCGAACGTATGGCAACTATAGATATAGAAAAAATCCGTAATGATCTCAATGGTCTAAAAGAACAAGCATCCCAGTTCAGTGAACCTGCTTAAATACTGTTTAATCAATAGAAGACTTGGTAATAAGAAAAAACTTAATTAGCTACGCTCAATGTGCATTTAAGAATAGTATTGGAGTGTCGTAACTTGAAACGTAAACTATTGCTGTTTGTGTTACTTCCGCTCGTGCTCTTACCTCTTATGGGCATAGCGGCCGCATTAACCGTCCAAACCGTTCAAGACCAAACAACGACATCTACACCTGGAAATTATGATAGGGTCGCCATAGCATTCGCCGCTGCGCTCGCCATCAGTTTACCTGGTTTAGGTGCTGGTCTCGCCATTTCTTCTGCTGGTAGCGCTGCAATTAGCGCGTTAGCTGAGAAGCCTGAAACCTTCTTCAGAAGTTTCCTGATTGTTGCGTTAGCCGAAGCGCTGGCCATTTATGGTTTAATTATGGGTATTCTGCTTTGGCTAAAGCTTTAATTTTTGGCAAAGTTGAATAACATAGCCCTATATTTTTTATTTATTTCTAAAACAATTAACGTTAAAAATGAAAAACTTTTAGGCTATTGAATTAGATGCTTTTTTTGTTGGGTGTTTTGTTTTTTCTCGTAGTCCTATTTGCCATTCCCAAAATAACGCAACGTCTATTTTAGCTGAGGCAAATGTTTACTGAGCCTGCCGCTTTTCTTGGTTAGTAGCGGCAATATTTTCTCTACAGCCACAAATGCTATAACGGCATAAGCGATTCCACCAAAAACATCTACTGCATAGTGTTCGCCTAGGTAAACTGCGCTAAACCATACACCTATTGGAAAAATGAGTACTGGGAGGGCTTTTATCTTCCAGATTTTAATTGCGAAGAGCGAAATAAGAAAAGGTAATGCGGAGTGCATGCTAGGGAACGCTGCATAAAGGTTTGGACTTAGAAAATCGAATAATGTTCGATAAACTGGAATGCCCAAACTGACGTCTACGGAGTCGGTGAGTATGCGAGTTACATGTGGAACTGCAATCCATGGCGGAGCTACTGGGTAAAATAAAAACGTTATCAATGCACCATATGTGCAAACGCCAAAGGCTATCGTGTATTTCCAATAGTTTGGTGGACTAACCTTCCAGAGAATAAAGGCAAATATCGTTGGAGCAAAAAAGTGTAGGGAATAGAAGAATGCGCCTAAGTAATCTAAAACAGGTAAACGAATAGTTTGCTGTAAGAAAAGGCTTGGTAATTGACCGAACATGCCCATTTCAAGGTTCAACGGTCCGCCGTGAAGGTTGGACAGGGCGATAGATCCCACGATTCCATACATGATTTCATATGAAACAAAAACAGTGATGAATGGGAGCCAATCTTTAAGGAAACGCCATGTTCTTTGGTTATACGCTGCGTAAATTAGGAAAGCTAAAATTAAGAATTCTGGGCCTGGGATGATGTTGTATTCTAAGCTGAAAATTCCTATAGCCACTAGGTATAAGGCTGGGAAAAGAAGCGAAAAGAAGCGTGAGGAACGATAATCGAATCCGTGTTTTTTTTGTTCTTTCTGTTCCCCCATGCTGTAGAGTTACCTGCCAGCCTCTAAGGTTCTCATATGGTTTTAAAGGGTTTTCCTAATTTAAGGTAAAAATAAACCAGCAATCACTATTACTGTTGTGCATCCATTCAATGATTGTATATTGTTTTGGATTGTCGCAATGTTATTTTGCTTGTTTGGGTTCGATAATCAAGAAATTGACTACGCATAGCCAGTGAACTATTCAAATGTCATTTCTCATTTGAGTGAGAATGGAATTTTCAGCCAAATAGAGCAATTATCCAGGAATTTCGCCAGCTCACGATAAGCTTGCGCCAGAATCGTAAGCAATTTTTGGTGAATGTTCTAAACAGAATTAAATAAACTTTTTAGATCGGACAGTAATAGAGGACTTAGAGTTTGAGTTAATCATCTATTGATTCTATCATTTCTTTGCCGCAGCACCAGGGTGGTTTCTCCACATTTCTTTTTACATCGCCTGTGCAAGAAACCTCAAACTCTGTCCGCACTCTGCGGCCGCATACAGTACATTGAAACACTGGCAACCTAAAACCTCAACACAAATAGATAAGGCCACTTATAAAATAATTTGCAGCAATATATTAATTGGAAATTTTGCTCCAATTCTTAAAGCGTGTTTATGCGCTCTTTTCAGGTGTAATTTTTATGCACATATAGCAATCTGCTATTTGTTCCTGTCTTGTAGTAGGCTTTAGACCTCTGTACATCTGCTCTAACATTACTTTTAGGTTTTCAGCGTCTTCATCATTTATCTTAAATGAGGGGTCCTTCCTATCCTGAGCGTTGAGGATTAGCTGCAACTGGTCGATATAATTTCTATTTGCTATAACATTTTGTCGTTTTATTCTAAAACTTCTAAACCCTTCTGCGATGGTTTTTTCTGTTAACCGGTTAATACATTCATTTCCTACACGCAGCATCTTGCCGTTATCGCTTTCAATAACAGATACCTCAACTGTTGGGTAGTGTCCGCATACATCACACTTCATGTAAGGGGACGCAATGTAATTGTCGATCAAACGAAATGTCTTGTTCTTGTACTGAAATGGATGAACTTTTTTCACATAATTGGCGACTGATCTATTTAATTCCAGTAAAACATCATCTGTTTTTGTCAAATATTTCACCTTCTACTCTGGAATGGGCACCTCCAATAACGTCGCTATTTTATTGGCGGTTCCCTTTTCACTATTACTACCTTATGCTAAAGTGCATGCCATTACTTAATGTTACTTGCTGATTTTATCTCATCATTAAATTCGAACAATGATATGTGTGAGAGAGGAAAGCTAACTTAAAAGCAAGCAATCTTTAGGAAGAGAGAGGAGTAACAGTTCGCCTGCCTTTAAGCTAACTTTTCACTACATTATACACTCCGTTCACTGTCATAAAAAACAATGTGACTGTACTATTGCAACAACAAAGTTGCATCGTTGATAATGCTCGCAGTTTTTAGCGGGGGCGATGCGTGGGGACAATCTTTTTCCCTTGATTTTCAGCAAAATTTTTTTTTGCGCGAAAAAAAGCCCAAAAAAGCCTTTTTAGCAGACATAGAACCAGATGTGTAAAAATCAAAAAAACCGCTAAAATATTAAAAACTAATCATCTGTCTATTCTAATGCTGGGATAAAACTCATAAAACGCTTTCTTCGCCGTGAGGAAATGTTTTTGTTGGTGGAAAAGAAACGTTTATATCCGTTGACTAGGCTTCTGTAAGAATTCAGCTACAATTGCTAGCCCCGCAATTTTCACATGGCGGCGGCTCGACCCGTACCGGAACGGCGTTTGCCTTACAGGGATGATGGTGTTGGCCTCCAATTGCGGGGACATAAATGTAGACCTGACTAATTGCTCAGTTAGGTCTGAATTGGGCTTTGACGTATAGAGTGGAATGTTTTCCCTCCAAATCCAGTTAAGTATGAGAATGCGAGGAAAAAGTGTACAATATTCGTACCACACAAAAAACAACATGATCCGCAAGATTATCGGAGTGTCATAACTCCGGTTGATCCTGCCGGACCCCACTGCTATCGGGATAGGACTAAGACATCCTAGTTGCGTGCTTCAGCCAAAACGAGGCACAGCGCACAGCTCAGTAACGCGTGGCTAACCTGCCCTTGGGATAGGAATACCCCCGGGAAACTGGGGCTAATTCTCAATAGGCGAAGAACTCTGGAATGAGTCTTTACCAGAAAAGAGCTTACGTTATGCTCGTAAGTTTCGCCCAAGGATGGGGCCGCGACCGATCAGGTTGTTGGCGAGGTAATGGCTCACCAAGCCTTTTACCGGTGCGGGCCGTGGGAGCGGGAGCCCGGAGATGGGCACTGAGACAAGGGCCCAGGCCCTACGGGGCGCAGCAGTCGCGAAAACTTTGCAATACACGAAAGTGTGACAGGGCTATCCCGAGTGCCATCCGCTGAGGAAGGCTTTTACCCAGTCTAGAAAGCTGGGAGAATAAGGAGAGGGCAAGTCTGGTGTCAGCCGCCGCGGTAATACCAGCTCTCCGAGTGGTGTGGATGTTTATTGGGCCTAAAGCATCCGTAGCTGGCTAAGTAAGTCCTCTGTTAAATCCACCGAATTAATCGTTGGATCGCGAGGGATACTGCTTGGCTAGGGGGCGGGAGAGGCAGACGGTATTTTCGGGGTAGGGGTGAAATCCTATAATCCCGGGAAGACCACCAGTGGCGAAGGCTGTCTGCTAGAACGCGCCCGACGGTGAGGGATGAAAGCTGGGGGAGCGAACCGGATTAGATACCCGGGTAGTCCCAGCTGTAAACGATGCAGACTAGGTGTTTGGACGGCCACGTGCCGTTCTAGTGCCGCAGGGAAGCTGTTAAGTCTGCCGCCTGGGGAGTACGATCGCAAGATTGAAACTTAAAGGAATTGGCGGGGGAGCACCACAAGGGGTGAAGCTTGCGGTTTAATTGGAGTCAACGCCGGAAATCTCACCGGGAGCGACAGCAGTATGAAAGCCAGATTAAAGGTCTTGCTAGACGAGCTGAGAGGAGGTGCATGGCCGTCGCCAGTTCGTGCCGTGAGGTGTCCTGTTAAGTCAGGCAACGATCGAGACCCGCGTCCTCTGTTGCAACCAGTTTTGAGCTGGGCACACTGAGGAGACCGCCACTGATAAAGTGGAGGAAGGAGCGGGCCACGGCAGGTCAGTATGCCCCGAATCTCCCGGGCCACACGCGAGCTGCAATGGCAGGTACAATGAGTTCCGACCTCGAAAGGGGAAGGCAATCTCGAAAGCCTGCCGTAGTTGGGATCGAAGGCTGCAACCCGCCTTCGTGAACATGGAATCCCTAGTAATCGCGTGTCATCAGCGCGCGGTGAATACGTCCCTGCTCCTTGCACACACCGCCCGTCGTTCCATCCGAGCGACTCTTGGGTGAGGTACCGTCCACAGGGCGGCAGTCGAATCTAAGTTTCGCAAGGAGGGAAAAGTCGTAACAAGGTGGCCGTAGGGGAACCTGCGGCCGGATCACCTCCTAAGTAAATAAGCATTTAATGCTTTGACTGGAGGAGCAAGGAGAATGTAGCCACATCCTGAATTATCAGGGAAACGTCAAAGCCCATAATCCACATGCGAAAGAATATGTTTTTTTTCAATTGATGATAACTAAAAATTATTCATAGTCAAATAGTAAAATTTTGTTGGAAGATTGGTCTTAATTTTTGTTTAAATTTGGCGGGTATAATATTGTCTCAATTTCGAGGGTTGCTTTCTTCTGAGTTTGGGCGGGTCCTTTTTAAAGGTATTCTTCACAGATATATTTTGGTAAGAGTTTATTTGTTAAAAGTTAAGTTTTAAGAGGAAGTGTTAATGCCAGTTTTTCTTTGTACTAATTGTGGACGAAAAGTTAAGTCGGATTACGAAATCTCTTGTACCGGTGACGTTAAGCGAAATGTCGAAAAGCCTCCTGAATGTTGTGGCAAGTTGATGGTTGAGTATATCGACGATTAGCTGATGAGTACGCCTATTAAGAAGCTAAGCAAAGGCGCTATAATCCAGCCTAAAGCTGTAGTTAAGAAGGGTTTTAGTGAGACAAATTTTGTTTCGATTCGAAAACCCTGTTCCGAAAATTGCGACTGTTGTTGTTTGAGTATTTGATAATGGAATATTTAGAAGAGTAGATAGCTCTACAAGGATGGTTGAAATTACAAGTGTTGTTGTTGCACTTGAGTATCGCATGAGAAAGAATTCTTGAGAGATTCTTCTGATGGCGCCACTGCTGAAATAAAAAGAGCCAACGAAAATTGCTGCAATAGCTGTAGCTAATGTAAATATGTTAAAGCCGCCAGTCGACAGCACTAGCCCGAGAGTATTAGCACCCAAAACGTAGGTTGTAGAAAAGGACAATACAATTAGCAGTATCTTGTAGATCTGGATTCTTTTCCAGAGATTTCCTTGCCAACTGCTGTTTAAGGCTTTAACCAGCAAAAATGAAAGGGCTAGAGCAATTAGAGGAGCTGCAAACCACATGATAACAATTGTTCCTGCGTATGAGCTGCGTAAAAGTATATTACTTGCGAGGGACAGTCCAGCGAGAAATCCAACGAGGCACATGCTGAGAGACATAGGAATGCGAATAATTCCTGCCATTAAAAATATCAATATTGCCACAAGCAAAGCTATTATTCTTATTTCCTCTGTTGCGCTTGGAAAAAGAATTCTGACTGATTGTGTCATGGCTGATCCTTGCAAAATTAACCCCATCGAAAAGCCGCTAGCTCCTAGTATGACTCCGAATCTTTTACTTATTATTTTAGAACCTACTGCAGGGCCAACGCAGGCGGACAAGTTATTGCCTGAGACCAATGCAATTGCAATGAAAGTTAAGACAACCAGAAGGATTGAAAACAGTAGCATTAGGGTCACTTAGTGCTGAGGATTAATATGGATAATGGCGAGCCAGATAAATCTTCAAAGGATCTAAAATGTCATGGATAATTTACTAGTAGTGTTCTTTTCTTTGTGGGTGAAAGATTTTAAGACCTTTAATGGTTGAATAATTGGTTTCAAATGTCTAATATTATTAACGCAATAAAGCGTCGTCGCAGTATCCGAAAGTACTTGACATTGCCCATACCGGAACAGGTCATATTGAGAATTTTAGATGCAGGATCTTGGGCTTCGTCAGACGCATAATGCTCAGCCTTGGAGGTTTATAATTATAATAGATAAAAATGCCAAGCGCAATTTAGTTGAGGCCATGTCAAAAGCTTGGATCGAAGACCTCAAAATCGATGATCCGAACAATGAAGTAAATCATATTGAATCTGCCAGGCTGTCTTCTGAACGATTTACTAGCGCCCCTTTGCTCATTCTCGCTTGCCTAACGATTAAAGAAATGATTAGTTTTCCAGATGAAAAAAGGCAGCAGTGTGAACGCGATTTGGCGGTGCAAAGCTTGGCTGCGGCTGTGCAAAATATGCTTTTGGCTCTGGAAGCTGAAGGCCTAGGTGCGTGCTGGTATTGTGCGCCTATTTTCTGCAAAGCTGCCGTGCAAAAAACTCTTAAAATTCCAGATGAAGTAGAACCGCAAGGATTACTTACTGTTGGCTATCCTGATGAAAATCCCAAAATGCCTAACAGGAAACCTCTAAAAGACATAGCCTATTTAGACAGTTGGGGAAGTCTCCTTCGTTTTTCGTAGTAGCTTATGCGAATATGTTCAATATTCTAAATGCTAATCCTCCAATTACCAATGCTAGGGCAATGTCGATAAGTGTAATTCCAAGTGCTTTTTGCCATCCAAATTCCTTTTTACAGGTAGCTATAGTTGCTAGGCATGGAATATAAATCATAACCACTAAGGCGAAAACAATCATTTGCACCCAATTTAGTGACGTCAATCCTAAACCAATTGAGGCTAAAGTTGTTGAAAGCAGAATTAGTGTTAATTCTTTTCGGAGAATCCCAAAAATCAGTGGAATAGCAGTGACGGCCGGCAAACCTAGCCATAAAGTCATTATTGGGCTCGCTCCGCTTACGAAGTATGGCATTAGTCCTGATAATGCAAAGGCTTCGATTGCTATGCTGCCAATTATCATTATTGGAAAAGCTACGTAAATGAAATCTTTGGTTCTGTTCCAAGTTTTAAGAGCAGTAATTTTTGCTGAAGGCATTTTGTAGCTGGGCATTTCCATAATCAATCCGACGGGTTCGCCTGGCAAAGCTTTGAATGCTATTCGGCCTAAACCAAAAACAAGCGCTAAATTAAAGAGGTATAGACCTATTACGGCTGGAAGTCCTACGTATCTGCCTACTAAACCTAGAATAACAACGGTTCGTGCAGCGCAAGGGATGAGCAAAACTACGAATGCTGTTAGGAATCTTTCGCGTTTTGTCTCCATTATTCGACAACCTATGCAGGCTGGGACACTGCAGCCGTATCCGAGCATTAATGGGATGAATGCTTTGCCGTGTAATCCGATCTTGTGCATGATTGTATCCATTAGGAATGCGGCTCGGGGAAGGTAGCCGCTGTCTTCAAGTAGAGATAGAATTATGTAAAAAGGAACAATGTAGGGTAATGCGATCGTGATGCCTGCTATTATACCGCCTAAGAAGCCGTTTACAATTAATTCTACAAGATAGGATGGAAGAAATGATTCTAGAATATTGGCAGCTTTTGATGATAACCATGCTAGACTCGGTGTTCTAGGGCTCCTGAGAAAAGGTTTCCCCCGCAAAAATTGCAGCAAAAATTCCTGCGATGATTCCTGCTAAAATTAGGTATCCGAAGACTTTGTGTGTTGTTATGTTGGCGAGTTTTTGTTCGGTGCTAATTTTTGGGTTTGACTCGAAAGTAACTACGTCTTGGGCTATTTTGCCTAGATAGGGCGTATCGTTCAGAAGCCATTATTACTGGTGAACTTTCGCCATGCACAGTCTCCAATTCAGAGGTGATTTCATCAACTATGGGTAGCAGAATCTTTCCATCTGGGAGGACTCTTACTTTTGCGATGATGTCTGCGTCTTTTTCAAGAAGCTTAATTGCTATCCATCTTTGGGGGTATATTTGGCTAAGTTGAGATAGCTTCGAAACAACTAAGTTTCGGATGGCTTCGATGTGTTCCTCAATTTCTTTTCCGTAAATTATTTCTTTAGAAAGGGTTTTGACTGGTTTTTTAGCTTCAGCTACTGCTATTGAGAGTAATTCGTTTATGCCGGCTCCGGTCACAGCAACTGTGGGAACAACTTTCACACCCAAAAATTCAGATAGCTTTTCTGTGTTAATTTTTAGACCTTTTTTGGTTGCAAAATCTATCTGGTTCAGTGCGACAACTATTGGGACTCTTAGTTCGAGAAGTTGGATTGTTAAATACAAATTTCGCTCAAGCGCTGAGGCGTCTATTACATTAATAATGACGTCTGGGTTCTCTATGGCTAAGTAGTTGCGGGAGACAATTTCTTCTAGCGAATATGCTGAAAGAGAATAGGTTCCTGGTAGGTCGATTACATGAATTTGGTAGCCTTCAAAATATAGTGTGCCCTCTGCGCGTTCGACTGTTTTTCCTGGCCAATTTCCGGTTACTTGGTTGAGGCCTGTTAGTTGATTGAATATTGCGCTTTTTCCAACGTTTGCGTTTCCAGCCAGAGCTATGGTTAACTTATTGCTCATTTTCCTGTGCCTTCAAGGGCTGCACAAGTATTTTTGAAGAGAGACCATAGCCTAGGGCAAGGGTGACGCCTCTTGCTTCTATTTCTACAGGTCCTCGGAAGGAGCACTTTCGTATTAGCTTAATTTTGCATCCTGGAGTTAATCCTAAGTCGGATAGTCTTCTTACTACCCCTAGTCCTCCTGACGTACGGGTGACAATACCCCTTGCCCCTTCTTTTAAGCAGATTAGTGGGACTTCGTCGGGATTTTCGCAGGTTTCTTCTTTTTGATTATTATCTTTACGGTGTAAAAGCATGATTATTTTCCTCCCGCCTCTCTTCTGATTAGAATGTTGGCAGCAATGTGTCCACTTAGGTTTTGGATTTTTCCTTCAACAAGAAGAGTTGTGTACTTGGTGTTTTGTTTTAGAACTTTTATGTTTACTTCCGGCTTGATTTTTTTCTCATTTAGAAGCTGAAGGTTTACATGTTCCTCATCGATTATTCGATCGATTATGTAGTTCTCGCCAGTTTCAGCGACCGTTAAATTGATGCAGGGCTGTTCATCTACCTGTCCATTATCGGTTGGTATAGGGTTTCCATGTGGGCAGAACTTTGGGTGTCCTAATCTTTCGTCTAAAAGGGTGGTTAGATTTTGAGTTAGGGCATGTTCGAGTTTGCAGGCATCTTCGTGTACGCTACTCCATTCTGCTTTTAGTACGTCTGTGAGGAGACGTTCAGCTAGTCTATGTTTGCGTATTACGCCTAAGGCTATTTTTTCTCCTTTTTGGGTTAATCTAACTCCTCTATACGGTTCGTGAGTAACCAAACTGTGGCTTTCTAAATGTTCAATTGTGTTAGTGATTGAACCTGGAACTATATGCATGATTTCGGCTAGATCTTTGGTTTTTGCCATGCCGTTGCGTTTCTGCAACTTGTAGATCATTTCAATGTATTCTTCGGCTTCTTGTGAAAGTTCTTGTTCCATTGTTAATCACTGCAATTTTTACGAGACCTCGCAATATTTACGAGTACTCGTAAAATTACGAGCTAAAAGAATCTTATAAACGCTTTGAAGAAAAAAAGAAAATTGTTCCTATGAGCGAATCATTACAAGCATCATTTTAAATCGTGAAATAGCTTTGATTGAATGAGGCTCGCCTGCGGGCAAAATGGTAATCATTCCAGCCTTAATTTTGGCGGATTTTCCTGAGACAGTAAATTCTGCATTCCCCTCAAAGATATAAACTAATGCATCAAAAGGGGCTGTATGTTCACTTAGTCCCTGGTATTCGTCAAAGGCAAAAAGTGTTACGCTTCCAACTTCTTTGTCAATAATGGCGCGACTTACTATCGAGTTTTCTTGATAATCGATCATGTTTGAAAGGTTTGAAACTTTTTCTGCAAGGCTGTTAATTTCGGTTGATTTCTCGGTCAACTTAATCCCTCACTGTGTTCTATTCGAATTAAAGGCATCTAAAAAATCTATTTGCATTCGTATTACATAGAAGAGTTTAGGATTCTTCTCATAGCCCTAAGCTTTTTGGATTGTAAAAGTCTGGCGCTCAAGAAAAAATTGGATAATAACTTTGATCAAAGAAAAGGAAAAAGGATGGAACGCTTTGTTTGATGCACTGAAAGGTTAATATTTGCCTTTTGGACTTAATTCGAACCGCAAACCAAGAGTGAACTGTTATGGCACTTCAAAAAGGAGATTTTATACTAATAGACCTCACTGCCAAAGTTAAGGAAACAAACGAAGTTTTCGACACCACGATTGAAGAAATCGGTAAAAAAGAGCATCTTCAAAAAGAAGGTGAAATTTTTGAGCCTCGACTTATCGTGATCGGTGAGGGTTGGGTCCTCAAGCCCCTTGACGAAAGTCTTGAAACAATGGAAATTGGAAAACCGAGCACCGTGGAGATTTCTCCGGAGAAAGCTTTTGGACCTAGAGATCCAGAGAAAGTAAAACGCGTTCACATTAGGCAGCTCGCTGAAAAAGGCATAAACCCCTCTATAGGAATGAGAATCGAATACGGCGGAAAGAACGCTATAATTCGAAGCATCGGAGCAGGTCGCGTCCTTTTGGATTTTAATCCTGCTCTTGCTGGAAAAAATCTTGTTTACGAGGTAACAGTCAACAAGAAGTTAGAAACTGCGGAAGAAAAAATAGGCTCTCTCATACATCGTAGAATTCCAGTTGTGGAAGAAGGCAAATTCAAGTACAAAATAGCAGACAACGTTTTGACGGTTGATATGCCTGAAGATAGCTTCTATTTGGAAGGCATTCAAATTGCCAAACGAGGTGTTGCTATAGATATTCAGAAGTTTTTCCCTGATTTGGTTGAAATTAAGTATGTGGAATCAATCAAATCTCCGCCAAAACCTGCTGAGGCAAAATCTGAGGAAACATCTGAGACAAAAGCCGCGGACACCGAGAAAGCTGAAGAGGCTAAGCCTTCGGAAGAAGAAAAACCTGCTGAAACAAAACCTGAAAGTTAGAAGATTTTTTCTTTTCTAAATTTCTTCTATTTTTGGCGGAAGGATTTTAGGCAATTGTTTCTGTGATTTTTGCTACTTTTTTGCATGCTTCATAATTTAAATGCAGTTTTTGGAGAATTGTATATCTTTCAGGGCGTATAGTGGCTGCAAGTTCAAAGGCTTTGATTAGTTCTTCGTCTTCGATGCCAAGTTCAGCTGCTGTTGTTGGTGCTCCGAGGTGTCGAAGAGTATCTCGTGTGCGTTTCCAGTTAGCGCCGTAAAGGTATGACATTATAATTGAACCTACTCCACATTGTTCTCCGTGCATGGCGCTTGGCTTTGTTACTATTTCTAAGGCGTGGCTAAATAGATGTTCAGAACCGCTGCATGGTCTGCTGCTTCCAGCAATGCTCATCGCCACTCCACAGCTTATCAATGCTTCCAAAAGTACGCGTACGCCTTCTTCTTTGGCATTGTGGATATTTTCAGAATTTTCTTCCACCAAGGCAGCGCTCATTAAAGCTAAGCTTGCTGCATATTCGCCGTAGTATTCTTTCTTTTCGATGTGTGCAAGTCTCCAGTCTTTTACTGCAGTGAACTTGGAGATGACGTCTCCACACCCGCTTACTACGAAGCGCCAAGGCGCTTTTGAAATAATTTGC
>CAWEOM010000038.1:0-81522 GCA_963810665.1 Candidatus Bathyarchaeota archaeon
CCATCCGCACGCCTGATCCTGCACAAGAAAATCGGCTCAACTACAAGCTGGGTGACCGCGTGATAACCTCTTTTAAACTGGAAGAAGGGGTGGTTAAAGAAATAACGGCATTTCACACAAAGATCCTTTTGGATTCTGGAAGAGAGATTACGTTCCTTAACAACAGCGTCTTATCTGGCGCGGTGGCGATTGCAAAAGTGACTCAGCAGTTATCACGAACTTCAATTATTAGCCCCTAACATCGCGTTTCTCTCGATGAGAGCTTCTATTTTACAATGTATGCGCTCTAAAAAGGTGTTAGAGGAACAGCGAGAGAAGCCGATACGCTAAGCCGCCGACTAACAGCGCAACTCCTATGTTGGCTGCTGAGATTACCGTTGTGGCTTTCCAGCCGAACTCCTTGCCCAATATAACCACCGTGGATATGCATGGAATGTAGAGCATCGCCACAAGCGCCATAACAACCAGTTGGACAGGCGAGAAACCCGCCAATAGGTTGGTAGTGCCTAAGATTGCCACTGCACCTATGAGTACGAATTCTTTGCGAACCGTACCCAAGATAAGCAGTATTCCTGCCCAGACGGGCAAGCCAAGCCACCAAACCGTTAACGGTGCCAACGCGTCACTTAACGGAGTAAGGATATTAAATGCGTAAGCAGCTTGGACGAGTGCACTGCCTACGATGTATATTGGAAAGACGACGTAGATGATGGATTTTGTCCGTGCCCAAGTCTGCTTCGTTACCACCTTGAGAGAAGGCATCTTGAAACTGCTCATTTCCATGATTAGCCCCGTGGATTTACCTGGAACCGCTTTCATGGCGACTCTGCCCAAAGCAAAGATAACCACGACATCAACCACATAGAGTAGGAGTGCCCACTGGACACCCACGAACAAGCCCACCATGCCAAAGAGGATTATGGTTCTGGCTGAGCAGGGTGTAAAGGTGATTGCAAACGCCGCCAGTAGCCGCTCCCGCCGAGTTTCCATTATTTTGCAAGCACTAATCGCTGGTACGTTGCAGCCATACCCCAATATAATGGGGATTAATGCTTTACCGTGCAGTCCCATTTTGTGCATGGCGCTGTCCATCATGAATGCTACACGAGTTAGAATGCCTGAATCCTCAACTATCGCCAAGAGCAGATAGAAGGGAATTACGAACGGTATGATTAGGGTCAAGCCTGCGGTTATCCCGCTCCATACACCGTTAAGTATTATTGAGAGAATTGGCTGCGTCGTTGACAATGCGGGGTCAACGGGTTGAAAAAAGTTTAGCCCACTTGAAATCAAACCTGACAATGCGTTTCCGACAAAGAAGGTCCAAAGTAACAACCCCGCGATGACTCCTATTGAAGTGAAGTAACCGAGAACCCTGTGAGTGGTCAACCATTCAAGTTTATCCGAGAAAGTGTTCCAGATTTCGTTTTGCTGAAGTGCTGACGCCGCGATGGAACTCGCCAATGCATACCGCTCGGACGCAATCACGGAAAAGCAAGGTTCCTCGCAGCTTTTCTTGAGTTCAGCAGCGATTGTCTTGGAGGCATCTGCGACAGCTTTTGATTTCCCCGTGACTATTTTAGTAATCTCGCTGTCGCCTTCCAGCAGTTTAATCGCCAGCCATCGTGGGGGATACTTGAGTCCAAGGTTCTCTTTCTCAATTATGGTTTTTAGCTGCTCGATTTTTTCTTCGAGCTCCTTTCTGTACTTGAACTGCTTGGGCTGGGGTTTATGTGTGGCTACTTTGACTGCTTCTTTTATGACTTCGTAGATACCTTCGCCTCTTGTAGCGGTAGCAAAAACTACTGGTATGCCCAACGTTTCTTGAAGCTTATCTTTGTCGATGATTATGCCTTTGCTTTTGGCGACATCCACTTGGTTTAGGCACAGTACCAGCGGTGCCTGCATCTCCAAAAGTTGCAGCGTAAAGAACAGGTTGCGCTCTAAAACCGATGCATCAAGCACGTTAACGACAACATCAGGTTTTTCCAATGCGATAAAATCGCGTGAAACCAATTCTTCCATCGAGAAAGTTGAGAACGAATAAATGCCTGGCAAATCGATAACTTTGATGTTGTAGCCTTCAAAGCTCAGGGTGCCTTCGGCACGGTCCACGGTTTTTCCTGGCCAGTTGCCGATTATCTGGTCGGAGCCCGTTAGTTGGTTGAAGATGACGCTTTTGCCTACGTTGGCGTTTCCTGCCAGCGCAATCGTTAAATGTTTGCCGTTTTTATCGCTAGTTTTTTTGTTTTTCTTATTAGAAAACAATTCGCATCACCTATGCTTTGTCTTTAGCTGTGGGGTCAACGAAGACTTTGGATGCAATTCCTCTGCCGATGGCTAACTTAGAGCCTCGAACCGCGATTTTTATAGGTCCTTCGAAGGGTGCGGCTTTAAGCAGGGTTATTTTTGTCCTAGGTGTTAAGCCCATGTCTAAGAGGCGCTGGAGAACTGTATGGCCGCCTCGTATGAATTGGATTTTGCCTGATTGCCCCACTTTGAGTTCGCTTAGGGCTAAAAGGTTCTCTTTTCGTTTTCCGACTTCTTCTAAGCCTTGTTTGTGGAGTTTTATGCATTCCTCGCAGGTGGAGAATGGCAAATCGCATGCTGGTATGGTTTTGCCGTCGTCCGAGCAAGTGTCGGGGTGCTTTAAAAAGCGGCACAGGGACTCTTCTGCTTCATCGGATAGTGAATGTTCCATTTTGCAGGCTTGCACATGTACTTTGTCTTTTCCGATGTGTAACACGTCGGAGAGGAAAGTTTCGAGTAGGCGGTGTTTGCGGGTGACTTTTTTCGCCTCTTTGAGTCCCTTTTCGGTGAGGGCGCTGCCGTGGTAGGGCGAGTATTTGACATAGCCTTCATCTGCTAGTTTTTTGAGCATTTCCGTGACGCTGGCCGGAGTGATATCTAGCCTATGAGAGATTTCAGTCGTGCTGACTATGTCTTTATTTTTGGATATGCCGTAGATGGCTTTTAAGTAGTCTTGAGTTGATTTTTGTTCCATTTAACCCCATCTCCGATTTTAGGTCTGCCTAAAAATTAGATATTTGAACTTTCCTAATAAATGTTTAGGTGTGCCTAAAAAATTTTGTTGACTCTACAATCAATTAATTGTAACCAAAAAAATACCTTCTGTCTTTTCATTTATGGTTTCTTTCAATCACCATTGCCAAATCTTGCCATACACTTAAACCGAAATGCCAAAACCGTAGTCCATCGGATTTGCACTACGTAGTAATCCTGATTACCTTGAAGCCTAAATTATTAAAGATCTACTTGACCGTAATTTGTTTCAGCTTATCCTGCTTGTAGACGTAGTGAATGGCAACTTGAAAATCTGAGTTGCTTCTTTGCGCCGAAGCATAGTGCTTGTCTGGAAAGAATAATTATACAACATGATGCATCGTTTAATGGATATGACATTTTTAATTAAGCTCCTGTTGTAAACCCTATAAAACAATAAACGATGTCTGAAATGATTTTGTTTATCTCACCCAATTAACAGTGCGTATGCTTTTTATTTCTAATCAATAATAACTTGTTAATACAAGAAAAGGAAGGGTTTAGAAGAAACCCTGAATAGGGGAATCTTCTTGCTGGGATGAAGGTGCGCTCTTGATTTCTTCGATTTTCGTTTTTGTTAAGGCTTTGATATCGTTAAAGTTGGACATTTCCCCGTAGCTTACTAGTGTGATTGCTGTGCCTTCTTCGCCTTTTCGTCCGGTTCTGCCGATGCGGTGGAAATACACTGGAGCCTCGTTTGGTACATCATAGTTGATTATGTGGGTGATGCCTTCTATGTCTAAGCCTCTTGCGGCAACGTCAGTTGCTACTAGAAGATTGCGTCTGCCATGGCGAAATTCGGCTATTGAGCGGTCTCTTTGTGCTTGGGTGAAGCCTGCGTGGAGGACTTGTGTGCGGAACCCTTTTTTGTAGAGTTGATCTGCCAAGCGGCTTGTTTCCCGGCGTGTTCTGCAGAAAATAATTGCTTTCTCTACACGGTCATCTTGGAGTATGTCGCACAGAGCGTTTAGTTTGCCTCCTTGATTCACGACGGCGAAGTATTGTTTCATCTGGGTTAGGGCAATTTCGTCTTTGCTGACAAGAATTTTCTGGGGGCTCTTCATGTACTTGTTTGATAAACGCATGACGGAGTCAGCCATGGTTGCACTGAAAAGTGCGGTTTGGCGGTCTCTAGGTGTTTTGGAGAGTATGAATTCGATGTCTTCGATGAAGCCCATGTCGAGCATCCGGTCTGCTTCGTCCAAAACGACGAAATGCACTGAACCTAAGTTCAATACTCTGCGTTCCATGAGGTCAATTAGTCTGCCGGGTGTGCCGACGACAATTTGGACTCCGTTGGCTAAGGCATGGACTTGTTTGTTGATTGATTCTCCACCGTAAACAGCTAAAACCTTTATCCTTGAATGCTTGCCGAATTTAGCTATATTTTCAGCATCTTGAACGGCTAATTCGCGTGTAGGAACCAAAACGAGTCCTTGAACACCGCGAACTTCACGGTCTAAGCGTTGAATCATGGGTACGCCAAAAGCGGCGGTTTTGCCTGTTCCAGTTTGTGCTTGCCCGATGACGTCTTTGCCTTCGAGTAGGGGAGTTATTGCTTGAGCTTGTATCGGAAAAAGACTTTCAAACCCGAGTTCGTTTAAACTTCTTAGGACTTCTGGTGTTAATGGTAAGTCCTTAAATGATTGAATTTGCATTTTATGTTGTTTCTTCTGCCACAGATCTTTCTTCATGGATTCTTTAAAAGCTTTGAGCTTTGTGATACATGAGCTAATGTGACGACCTCACATGGTGCTGGCGCGTATAAAAACTTTTAGCAAAAATTCACGCAAATCAACGTTCAAAAAACAGTAAAAAAGCCAAAAACACCGCAAAATTCTCATTTGGGTCAGTACTTATTGACGATTTCTCACAGCTAAAAGCTCGAAGCCGTCGCCTCACATCATTCCGACAAGTCAATTCTTCTCGGACGGATTTATCTATTTTGATTCCAAAAGTTGATTCAATCATTGTCCGCTTATTTCCTTTTTTGTACAAAAAATGCGTGGAAAACATGATGAACGCTTGGTGTTCAGTAACCCAATTAACGACATTTGACGAATCTAAACCCTTAAACCGTGCCGAGGGTAGGATAGAACATTGCGGTTATAGTGGAGGTGGAAAAAAAATGATATTCGAAGAAGATGAAGAATGGGAAGAAGGTGAAGATGAGGAATGGGAAGAAGAAGAATGGTAAATTAGCAAGTTAAAACTCCTTTAATGATCTTCTTCTAAGTTTCTATTTTAAGTTTTTAGGTTTATTTTTTTGGCGCCGAAAAGAAAAAACCATTAGTTTAATGATTTTTTGTTTTACTTTTTGTTTTTCTCCATTATTTCCGTTTAATTCGTTTGTGCTGACTTCTTAAATTTATAACTAACTAGTTCAATTCATTATTGGAAGTTAGTTATGACCCGGATCGCCGTATTAGACAACGATAAATGCAAAGTTAAAAAGTGTAACCTACTCTGTGTACACTTCTGCCCAATGGTACGTAGCAGAGTGGAAGCTATAAGGGTCGAAGGTGACAAAGCCGTTATTGCAGAAACCCTTTGTAGTGGTTGCGGAATCTGTGTTAAAAAATGCCCTTTCAAGGCCATAAGCATCGTAAACTTACCGGACGAACTTGAAAAGGATTGCAGCCACCGCTTTAGTGCTAATAGCTTCAAACTTTTCCGTCTGCCCATGCCGTCCCCAGGAACCGTTCTGGGTTTGCTTGGGCAAAACGGTATCGGTAAAAGCACGACGCTTAAGGTTTTTTCTGGAGACATTAAGCCAAACCTCGGTAAGTTTGATGAGACTCCCGAATGGTCTGAAATTATTCAGTACTATAGGGGGTCTAGTCTTCAAGATTACTTCCAGAAGCTTAGCCAGAAGCAACTTAAAGTTAGTAGCAAGCCCCAGTATGTAGACAAAATTCCTAAGGCAGTCACGGGTAAAGCTGGAGACCTTTTAGATAAGGTTGATGAAAGAAAGCAGCTTGATGCCATTGCCGAGGAGCTTGAGCTTAAGAATATTTGGGATAGAGCGCTGGATGTTTTGAGCGGTGGTGAGCTGCAACGTGTGGCGGTTGCTGCGGCGCTTAGTCGAGATGCAGACGTATATCTCTTCGATGAGCCCTCCAGCTACTTAGATGTCAAACAGCGACTCGTCGTTGCCCGAACTATACGTAGCCTCAAAGAGCAAAAGAAAACAATCATAGTTGCTGAACACGACTTAGCAATAATTGACTATTTATCTGACCAAATATGCGTTTTCTATGGTGAACCTGGCGTATATGGGGTAGTTTCTCACGTGCATGGTGTGCGCACTGGTATCAACATTTACCTGCAAGGTTACATTCCTGACGAAAACATAATGTTCCGCAAAGAAGGTATCGTTTTCCACGAGAAGCCGCCAACGGCAGGTGACTTGGTGGGTGAACCCTTACTCAAGTGGGGCAGTATGGCGAAAACCTTCAAAGGCTTCAAACTCTCCATTAAACCCGGAGAAATACGTTCAGGGGAAATAATAGGTATCCTCGGACCAAACGGTATAGGCAAAACAACCTTTGTCAAAATTTTGGCTGGCATCGAAGAAACAGATGATAAACGCCAATTGAGCAAGTTAACTGTAAGTTACAAGCCCCAGTACATAGCTCCTGACTATGAAGGCACCGTGCAGGAGCTTTTAATGAATGTGGCTAAAGATAACTTTACTTCAAGCTGGTACAAAACAGAAATTGCCCAACCATTAAGATTGAATCTTTTGTTGGACCGCAACGTTATGGAACTCAGTGGCGGCGAACTACAGAAAGTCGCCATAGCTGCCTGTCTTAGCCGCAAAACCGACCTGTTTCTGCTCGACGAGCCAAGCGCATATTTGGACGTTGAAGAACGTTTGAACGTTGCAAAAACCCTGCGTCGGGTGGTTGAAGCTCACAGTATCCCCGCGTTCGTGGTTGAACACGACGTGGTCACACAGGACTTCATCGCTGACCGTCTCATGGTCTTTAACGGTCAACCCGGAGAAGTCGGCTATGCGCATCCGCCAACCACTCTGAGGGGCGGCATGAACACGTTCCTCAAAGAAATGGACATAACCTTCCGTCGAGACTCCACTACTTTCCGACCCCGCGTAAACAAAGAAGGCTCACAAATGGATGAGTTCCAGAAAAGCATCGGCGAATACTACTACACTCAACTTGCTGAGGAAAAAGAAGAGAAAGAGGAGACCAAGGCGTCCTCAAAGAAAAAGTAATCGTTTTAGTTTTTGGGTGCTTGCATCGAGTTGCAAATCTAATTTGCAGCACAAAACCAATGCAGCTTCCCAAAATTTAATTTATGCAGCAAACTTGGGTTGTTGTACATTAGTCCCGCTCGGCAACAATTATCTAAAAAAACAGATCACTGATGGACAAAGCAATAGCCACAGCATAACAAAAAAACTCGTAATTCAAAACAGCCAAAACAAATAAACCGAGCGGGAAGCCTTAAAGTTTATATTTGCGTTTGGTTTTTGGGTAATTCCGAATTAAAAAAGATTCTACTAAGTAGGGATAACAAAAATGGCGTATTTAACAACAACAGGTTCAGGACAGCCAGTCCTCATCCTTAAAGAAGGAACAACTCGAAGTAGAGGTAAAGAAGCCCAACGAAACAATATTATGGCGGCCCGTGTAATTGGTGAGGTTCTAAAAACTACCCTTGGTCCACGCGGTATGGATAAAATGCTCATTGACAGCCTAGGTGATATCACTATAACAAACGACGGCGCAGCTATTCTTAAAGAGATTGATGTCGAGCATCCAGCGGCAAAGATGATGGTTGAAATCGCTAAAACTCAAGATGATATGGTTGGTGATGGAACTACCAGCGCTGTTGTTCTTGCAAGTGAACTTTTAAAGAAAGCTGAAGAACTCCTTGACCAAAATATCCACCCAACAATCCTTGTTAGCGGATACCGCAAAGCATCTCAGAAAGCCATAGAAGTAATCAGCAAAACTGCAGTGCCACTCGATACCAATGACAAAAAGTTACTCTTAAAAGTTGCATTAACTTCTATGAGCAGTAAAGCAGTAGGCGCAGCAAAAGATCACCTAGCTGAAATTAGCATAGAAGCAGTCAAACAAATCGCTGAGCAACGTGGAGAGAAAACAATCGCTGACATAGACAATATCCAGCTTATCAAGAAAACAGGTAAAAGCCTTCTTGAAACTCAACTGATCCAAGGTATAATTATAGACAAAGAAGTCGTCAACCCAGGCATGCCAAAGAGTAAAGACAACGCAAAAATTGCACTTCTAGATTCGGCTCTTGAAATCGAGAAAACAGAAATTACTGCTGAAATCCGCATAAAAGACCCCTCACAGATGAAAGCTTTCCTAGACCAAGAAACCAACATGCTGCAAGATATGGTTACCAAAGTTAAAGCTTCAGGCGCAGACATAATCTTCTGTCAGAAAGGAATAGATGATATGGTGCAGCATTTCTTAGCCAAAGAAGGAATAATGGCAGCACGTAGAGTTAAAGAATCTGACATGGAAAAACTCGCCCGCGCCACAGGCGGTAGAATCGTCAGCAACTTAGACGACCTCAAGAAAGCAGACCTCGGCTTAGCAGGGCACGTTGAAGAACGCAAGATCGGCGATGACAAAATGATTTTCGTCGAAAAATGCAAAGACCCACATAGCGTGGCAATTCTAATCCGCGCAGGTTTAGAACGCATGGTTGACGAAGCCGAACGCGCTATGACGGACTCACTCTCAGTGGTTTCAGATGTCATTGAAAACAATAAAATCGTGGCTGGCGGCGGAGCAATCGAAATAGAAATCGCCAAAGAACTTCGCAAGTATGCAACTAAAGTCGGTGGCAGGGAACAGCTAGCAGTTGAAGCATTTGCAGACGCAGTTGAAGTCATCCCAAGAACCCTCGCAGAGAACGCTGGACTAGAACCCATTGACATACTCGTAGAGCTACGTCAAGTACACGACAAAGAAAACGGCAAATTCATGGGCATCAACATATTCACAGGTAAACTCCAAGACAGCATCGCAAACGGAGTCATCGAACCAATTATGGTAAAGGAACAAGCCATAAAATCCGCTTCAGAATCTGCAGCCATGATACTACGCATTGATGATGTAATTACAGCTAAATCGCCGAAAGGCAGTCCCGGTGGCCCAGGCGGTATGCCTGGCGGTATGGGCGAAGAATAAATTTTCCCATCTTCCTCTCAATTTTATAAAATATTTTGTTGTTCCACCATTTTCTAATCTATTCATCTGGATTTTTATTTTTCTGAAAAACAACCGTTTTATACGTGGCACTGCAGGTTAGGGGACGTGCCTTCGCTGTGTCGCTGATTGAATCGATAGTTATTGTAATCGGGCTAATCGTGTTCGAAGTGGTTAACAGTGTAGACAACGCAATCGTCAACGCATGTGTACTTAAGACTATGGGTGCGCTGTGGCGGAAACGTTTTCTAATAATCGGTATTTTTACGTCGGTGTTTTTGGTTCGGTTATTCTTCCACTAATTATAGTTTGGGTTTCAGTTCCCAATATCAGCGGATCAGAGTTGCTTTTAGCTTTTATGGGACAAAGCGAAACAGCGTATGCCGCGATAGAGATGTCAAAACCTATAATCCTGATGTTCGGAGGCGTCTTCTTACTCTACCTCTACTTCCACTGGTTGTTTCTTGAACAAAAAGAAACCCTCTTCATCGAACGTTACTTAAAACAGAAACACGGCGTTTGGTTCTTTGCTTTCGCAGCCATAATCTTAGTACTAATCATGTATTTTTCGCAATCGAGCCCCTTAATGATGCTTGCAGCCGCCATTGGTAGCGCCACCTTTTTCATACTCTACGGTTTAAAGCAGACATCTGAAGAGAGCGAGCGCAACTTAGTCAAGAGTGCCAGTGGAATGAGTGACATGTCAAAATTTGTCTACCTAGAAGTACTCGATATGACCTTTAGCTTCGACGGGGTCATCGGTGCTTTCGCCTTCACCATAAATCTCATCTTAATTTTAATCGGTATAGGCGTCGGCGCCATAGTCGTAAGGGAGTTAACTATACGAAGCATCGATACAATTGCAAGGTATAGATACCTTAAGAACGGTGCCTTGACCTCTATTGGGTTCCTAGGTTTGTTCATGGTGCTTGAAGCTTTTCACGTAGAGTTACCAACTGTTCTGCCTATAATCATCACTTTCCTTTTAGTTGGCATAGCTTTCTATGCTTCTCGCAGAAACCTAAACAAACTACAAAAGCCAGTGGAGTGTCCAATTGAATAACTTAGTTGCTAATCGACTGTAACATTGAACCGTTTCGAGAGGAAGATAAATTAATACAGGCGAAATGTGTATGTACGCTAAAGTCTTTGCTCCGGTAGTATAGTCCGGTCAAGTATAGCGGCCTCTCGAGTCGCGGACCCGGGTCCGAATCCCGGCCGGAGCACCAAATAACCCTTAAAATATATTATTTGTAGGTTAGTGTTGAGCAAAGTTCTTCCACCGTGCGATTCAGTGCCAATTCTGCCATGTTGCGGCTGTAATCAATTATGCGTCTGGAACTGTCAAAGATAAAGCGAAAAATGGAAGCGACGTTAGGGTCAAATTTTTTGCTCGAGATTAACATAATTAATTCATTTTCGAGTGGTGCAAGCGATTCACGTTTGGAGATTATTTTTTCAGCGTCTTTATAATCGCGTTTAAATACCGCTTTTATTGCGTCCTCATACAACTGTTGCGCTTGACCGTAAAAGTTGATCAATTGAGCAGAGACTTCTTCATCTATTGGTCCTTTGATGAAAAGTGTTTGGTCATCGATTAGCTTTTGGAACGCGCCAATATGGTTAACTATGTTTAATGCGTTTTCCCCGATGTTTTCAATATCATTTACTGCTATGCGATAAAGCAAAAACTCTTTCGGTGTTCTAAACCCGAGTTCTCGGTATAAGTTGCGTTCGATGCCGTATTTTAATTGGCGAACAATGTAGAGTCCTAAACGGTTAACGTCGTTGTGTGCCTGGATTACGCTGTCAAATAATGATGTGCTGTGGTCTTTTAAAGATGAGATTGCATCGCGGTTAGCTGCAAGCGCCACAATTGCCATACGTCGAACTGCTTTTTCAATTCCGAATTCTGAATGTTTGATTAAGATTTGAAGGGTTATCTCGTCTGGTGTTTCATCGATTATTTCTGCCCCAAGAAATGTGTCTCTGACGAAATTTTTTGCTTCCATTTTGTATTTGGGTGCATCTTTAACATTTTTGAAGTAAATGCGTATGATGTCGGCGCCGATTGCGTAGAGTGCTCGTATCATGCGCAGGGCTGATTCTGGTGCTTCTTTTGGATCTACGTTTATGAAATATTCTTTGGGTTTTGCAACGCCATTTTTGCCTTCTTTCTCCATTATTTTTCGCGGTACCAACGTTAGGGTTTTGTCGAGTTGTGTGCTGAAGGCTATTTCACTGCCTCGTTTTAGACCGACGTCTTCTACCCATTCTTTCGGGAGGGATATGATGTATGAGCCTCTGCCTGTGCATTGGACTCGACGATAACCGAGGTCTTTTTCTGCCAAACAGTTCACCTTGGTAAATGTTTCATATAGATAATATGTTTTATTAACTTTCATATAAATGATTTTCAACAAAGTTATATAGATTACATTCTATTTTGATGGGTTGTCTCCTGATAAGAGCGGGGATAAAATGCAATTGAACATCTGTAACGTAATGATGAACAATTATGATCAATTGACTGCTGTTGCGCAGGTGTTTTATGTACAAGCGATATCGAACTTTACGTTCTTATATTTACTTGTCCGCGCTAAAACCCTCTAAAACGGAGTTTGAACTAAAATGAAAAAGATAGTTGCTAAACAATATGCCTGTATGGGATGCGGCCTCTGCGAGGTTTACTGCGCTGTGGCCCATTCCCAATCAAAAGAGCTAATTAAAGCATATAATAATGAAAAGCCCAAACCCATAAGCAGAATCCATCGGGAGGTCAGCAAGCCTATCTCTTTTGCAATTCAATGTCGCCATTGTGAAGACGCACCCTGCGTAAGCGCCTGTCTAACTGGTGCCATGCAAAAGGATCAAAAAACAGGTGAAGTTACGCACAACAAGGACAAATGCATTGGTTGCTGGACTTGTATCATGGTTTGCCCATATGGCACAATAAAGATGGATAAACAAGGTAAAGTCGTCGCCAAATGTGACCTTTGTAAAGGGCTCAAAGAGCCCGCTTGTGTTGCTAACTGTCCTAATCAAGCGTTGGTATTAGTTGAGGTGAAAGTCTAAATGGCAAAGTATGTGATTGTTGGGGCTTCTGCAGCAGGTATAGGCGCGGTTGAAGCTATACACAATGTAGATCCCTTTGGAACCATAACTGTAATTTCAGATGAAGTTTGTCCCCAGTACAGTCGCCCAATGATTAGTGACTTTGTTAGTGGCAAAGCAGATTTCCACAAGATGAAGTGCCGAGAAGATGACTTCTGGACCCAGCATAAAGTAGAAGCGTTATTTGGCAAAAAAGCCACCGCCCTAAACCTAACGGAGAAAACTGTGACTTTGGAGAGCGGAGAAAAAATTGTCTATGAGAAGCTTCTGGTAGCGACCGGAGGCAAACCGTTTGTTCCCAAAATGGAGGGGCAAGAAAAAGACGGTGTATTCACATTCACAACTATTACAGATGCAGAATGCTTGACTGCGAAGATTGAGAGCATAAACGCTAAGGCTGCTGTAGTTATCGGTGCAGGTTTAATCGGTTTAAGCGTAACCGAAGCATTGACCAAGCGTGGTTTAAAGGTGACTATGGTTGAGTTGCAGGAAAAAATTCTAAGCTTACTCTTAGACCCCAAAGCTTCTGACCTCGTTGAAAGAGTCGTGAAAGCTGCAGGTGTTAACATAGTTACTGGGCAATCGGTTCAGAAAATCATAGGTAAAGAAGGTAATGAAGGTGACGTCGGGGGCGTAATTCTAACCAAAGGTGAAACGATATCCTGTGACCTCGTTATAGTGGCTATAGGTGTTATCCCCCGAACCGAACTTGTTGCGGGGAAAGACGTGAAAATCAACCGTGGAATAGTTGTAGACAACACGATGCAAACCAATATACCTAACGTTTATGCCAGCGGTGATGTAGCAGAAGCCTATGATTTCATAATAGATCAAAACCATCTCTTGCCGCTCTGGCCATTAGCTATAGAAGAAGGTCGTGTTGCAGGTTACAACATGGCCGGTAAAAAAACACTATACAATGGCGGAACAAACATGAGCAGCCTAAAATACTTCGGTATACCAATCGTTTCAATCGGTTTAGCTAACCCCAAAGACGACCTGACCTTGGAAGTTCTCATTAAAAATGATGCAGAATCTAATGTGTACAAGAAGGTTGTTTTGCGGAACAATGTTATCGTTGGGATGACACTGGTTAACTCAATCGAACGTGCAGGTGTCATTTTCTACCTAATGAAGAACGCTATAAATGTTAAGAAATTCAAGGGGCAGCTACTCGAAGATGACTTCGGTTTAGCAACTCTGCCAACGAAATTGCGGAAGAAAATGAGGGCGGTGCAATAAAATGGATCAGTATGACAATAAAATAATTAACCCCTATGGGGATGACAAGGATTTCTCAGCATGCGGCATTTTCGCAATGATGAATACAAGTGGTTATCGTTTTGGCTCAAGAGACCCTGTACGCGCCATGGCAAACATGCATGACCGTGGTAATGGACTCGGCGGTGGTTTCGCAGTCTATGGGATATATCCACACTTCAAAGACTACTATGCTTTTCATGTGATGTACCTGAGTAAGGATGCGAAAGAAAAAACTGACCGCCTTCTAGCCTCAAAATTCGACATAGTCTACGATGAAGAAATGCAGACGAAACCTGCTGACGTAAAAAACCCGCCGTTGGTTTGGCGGTACTTTGTTCACCCCCGAAAAGGTCAACCGCCTGAAAACCAAACTGAAGAAGATTACCTGATAGAAGCTGTCATGCGAATTAATACTGAAACAGGGAAGGCCTTTGTGTTCTCCAGCGGCAAAGACATGGGCGTCTTTAAGGGCGTTGGTTTCCCAGAGGGGGTAGCTGACTTCTTTTGCTTAGAGGATTATCAGGGGTATTTGTGGTCTTGCCACAGCCGTTTTCCAACCAATACACCTGGTTGGTGGGGCGGAGCGCACCCATTCAATATTTTGGACTGGACAATCGTACACAACGGCGAATTGTCATCTTACGGTATAAACCGTCGTTACCTTGAGATGTACGGTTATAAATGCACAATGCAAACTGACACTGAAGTGTTAGCTTACGCTGTGGATTTGCTGATGCGCAGACAAAAACTTCCGGTAGACCTTGTCGCCCAAGTCTTAGCGGCGCCACTTTGGGAAGAAATCGATCGTATGGAACCCAAAAAAGCTAACATAGTCCGCACGTTACGCCAGACCTATGGTAGTCTACTCATGAACGGACCGTTTAGCATTGTCATTGCTCACCATGGCGAAATGATTGGTTTAACTGACAGAATAAAGTTGCGCCCGATGGTTGCTGGTACAAAAGGCGATTTCATGTTCCTCTCTTCAGAGGAAGCTGCAATGCGTCTTGTCTCGCCTGCACTGGACAATTTTTGGGCTCCCCGCGGCGGAGAACCTGTTGTGTGCAGACTAAAAAACATGAACTCAAAAGGTGAATTATATTGAAAACTTACGTGATACCTGAATACTTAGTTGAACGTGACGAGAAGCGTTGTATACGCTGCAAAGTCTGCGTTAACCAATGTACCTACGACACGCATTCCTATGATCAAGAAACCGATTCAGTATGCAGTAAGGATGAGAACTGCGTTAACTGCATGCGGTGCGTAACTTTCTGCCCAACCCACGCCATAACCATCAAGAAAAACCCGAATGCTAACCGGAGTAACGCCAACTGG
The DNA here is from genome assembly GCA_963810665.1 of Candidatus Bathyarchaeota archaeon. Lineage (GTDB taxonomy): Archaea > Thermoproteota > Bathyarchaeia > Bathyarchaeales > Bathycorpusculaceae > Bathycorpusculum. Next base: position 14,991 of record CAWEOM010000038.1, read on the forward strand.
ACATTTGAATCTATCCAAGATGTGAAAAAGCAAGCTGAAAACGGTGCAGTACTACTGACTGGAATGGGCAACGACAAACCTGGTTTCACCTATTGGGATCGCCTTCTACTCAACGCGAGCCAAGTTACAAATCCTTCAATTGATCCGTTGCGTGAACCCATGGAAATACGCACTTATTTGGGCACAAAACCCGACAGCTTAGAATTCCAAGTGGAAAACAGCGATCTCGTGCTTAAAACCAAGCTCACTCCTCAACTCTGTCTTGACACACCAATAATGTTCTCTGCTATGTCCTATGGTGCTATCAGCCTGAATTTACATGAATCCTTGGCTCGTGCGGCAATGGAATGCGGTACATACTTCAACACGGGTGAAGGTGGCTTGGATAAGGCACTCTACAAGTTTGGTGAACACGCTATCGTACAGGTTGCTTCAGGTCGCTTCGGCGTACACCCCGATTATCTAAATTCTGGCGCAGCTGTTGAAATCAAGATTGGGCAGGGCGCTAAACCCGGAATCGGGGGGCACCTTCCAGGAGAAAAGGTTACCGCGCACGTAGCTAAAACCCGTATGATACCTCAAGGTACAGATGCCCTTTCCCCAGCACCCCAACACGACATCTACTCCATCGAGGACCTGCGCCAACTTATTTACGCACTTAAAGAAGCAACCAACTACACAAAACCTATCTCCGTAAAAATTTCGGCTGTCCATAATTCACCTGCCATAGCAAGTGGTATGGTTCGTGCAGGAGCAGATATAATCGCTATCGACGGCGTACGCGGCGCAACAGGCGCAGCCCCAAAAGTTATCCGAGACAACGTAGGTATACCTATCGAGCTTGCTTTGGCTCAGATTGACCAGCGGCTCCGCAATGAAGGCATCAGAAACCAAGCTTCCCTAGTTGCTGCAGGTGGCATCCGTAGCTCGGGCGATGTGATAAAAGCCATCGCATTGGGCGCTGATGCTGTTTACATAGGTACGGCGGCTCTGATAGCGGTTGGCTGTACAGTCTGCCAGCGCTGCTACACAGGTAAATGCCCATGGGGTATCGCAACTAGTGATCCTTGGATCAGTAAACGCATAAACCCCGACATTGCCTCAGAACGCCTTATCAACCTACTGCACAGCTGGAGCGTTGAAATCAAGGACATGATGGGTGGCATGGGTATAAACGCGATTGAAAGTTTACGCGGCAACCGTCTTGCGTTGCGTGGTGTCGGTTTAACAGAGACTGAACTTAAAATCTTAGGTATAAAAATGGCGGGCGAATAAAACAATGCAGCACTCAATACGTGTTAACTCAACAGAAATTGACCCCAAATACAAAAACCGAATAGTGCGCGAAGGTAACGTAATCAAAATTAACGCATGCGACATTTATTATAAAGATCTTAACTGCATTTTGCGGGCTATAATTCAGAGTAAAAACCTGGAAAAAATCGAGCTACATAATATCTGTGGACAAAGATACATTGGTACCGATCTTAACACAAAAATCCAAATAGATATCTACGGCACAACAGGTAACGATCTCGGGGCATTTATGAACGGACCAAAAGTCGCGGTCTACGGTAACGCGCAAGACGCCAACGGCAACACAATGAACGACGGCGAAATCGTTATTCACGGGCACGCAGGCGACCTGACAGGGCACAGCATGAGGGGCGGCAAAATATTCGTCAAAGACTCCGTCGGTTACCGCGTTGGTATTCATATGAAAGAATACCAACGGAAAATCCCCACGATAGTAGTTGGACAAACCGCCGGAGATTTCCTAGCTGAGTACATGGCCGGCGGCGTCATTGTCATATTAGGATTAAACCTTCATGGCTGCGATAAATGCACCGCACGTTTCGTCGGTACAGGTATGCATGGTGGTGTCATCTACGAGCGGGGCGAAATCCTTGAACCCGTTGCAGGCACCAAAACTTTGCCAGCAGGCAAACGTGACATGCCGGTCATCGAAGCTGCCGTCAAGGATTACTGTAGATACTTTGGAGGAGATCCGTCTGTTATCTTGACGAGTAAATTCTTCAAGATCCTGCCCTTAAGCAAGCGCCCCTATGAGAACCTCTACTCCCATTAACCCCTTTTTGTTTTCTTCATTTTATATGTTGTCTTGTGACTGTATGTTGTCAGTCACATAGCAATAAAAGCGGTCGCAAATACACTCCTTATCAGTTTAAACCGAGAGATAAACGTTTAAAATTGTGAGGTTAACTGTATGAATAAACCCAAAAAGAAAAAGGCGCCTCCTTACCTCTATGACGGACCGCCACTCAGTAAAGAAGATAAAGTAGGGGAAACCGACGATATCTACGACGCTGAAGAGCGAGAAGAGATGCTTGAAGACGACGAAGTCACCCTCGCCGAAGCGGGTTTTATGGAGGGTCGAGAACAAGCGCCCAGTAAGAAAGCAACACGCAAAAATGCAGTCAGTCACTACGACTCCATCGCGGATGAATTAGCTAAAGAAGACGCAGAAGACGGCTAAACTAATTCTTGAGTATTAAACTTTTATCGTCCCAATTATGGGTAATTCACACGCTATTATGCTCTAAACAGCAGTTTTATTAAGAAACTATAGTGAGGTATAGATCTTGTCGCATTTTATCGATACACACATATTAAAACACGGCAGGGAAGGGCTTTAAGCAGCTAACCCATACCCCTAATTAGTGAATCGCTTTGTCAAGGGAATTCGTTCTGCTTTCACGTATGGGAAAAACCGACCCGGTCTTCAGTAACTTACACGACGCTGGACGGCTAGATATTGTGCATGAATGTATAGTCAGTAGCCTTTTTCTTTCACATGGTTTGCGTAGAGACGTAACATTCCACGCTATACTAAACGGTGCGCCTAATCCCCCTGTGCATATCCAAATCAACGGAGAAACCCTCTACGATGTGCGCACCGACATGGAGACGTGGCAGCAAATCCTAAAAAAATTGCTCGCAAGCAAACCGCATCCAGGAATAAAAAAAGACAGAACAGCGTTTGAGACGTTACTGAAAGCTAAAGCGCAGACGCATAAAGTGTATGTTCTTGAAGAAGGAGGCAAAGAAATAGGCGAAATCGTGTTTCCAGAAAATAGCCTTTTTGTCCTCGGTGACCACGTGGGCTTACCAAAAAAAGCCGAAGCCTTCGCTTTGCGGTTTGGCGAAAAAATTAGTCTAGGTAAAAACCCCTATCTTGCCATGTCATGTATAACAATAATAAACTACACCATGGATCAGCAAGCTAAATTTCGCTCTTGAAGTGTTCCCAGCCCCGTGTTTGAACTACATACTTCTCGCCGTTAAAATCCAGCAGGATTTGTTTGTCTTCGGTAGCGTATCCGATAGGTAACAGTTTTCCTCCGACTTCTTCCACTGCCGCTTCTGCAATAGCCCATCCATTAGGCTTAACCGTGACCACTAGCTCATATTCTTCTCCGCCGTAGAACGCTAAATCAGAAGCGTTCAACCCATTAGACTCTGCATACAGCAAAGCCTCCTCCGCAACAGGAACATTATCGATCAAGAAGCCAACATTGCTTGCCCGAGAAATTTCATTTAGGCTCCAAGCTAAGCCGTCGCTTGAATCAATAGACGCTGTAACCATTTTGCAGTCAGCAAGTGCCAGTCCCTCTGAAAGTTTAGCTTTGGGCATAAGAACTGCTTCGGTTAAACTTCGCTGTAACTCCTGTGAAGTTACGCCACCTAAGAGAAGCAAACTTAATCCCCCTCTGGTTTTTCCGAAAAGTCCTGTGACTGCCAAGATATCCCCCGGCTTGGCACCGCTGCGAAGAATCAAACGTGATTTTTCTACGGTTCCATAGATTGAAACTGAGATTATCAAATCCGTTGCTTCGTTGGTGTCGCCGCCCACTACGTAAGCCCCATATTCTCTGGCTCCAGCATTCAACCCCTGTGCAATGGCCTCGATGTCGCTTTCTTCAAAATGCCTAGGCAATCCCAATGCGACAAGTGCTACGGTGGGTTTTACGCCTTTTGATGCGAAGTCGCTGACGTTCATGACTATGGCTTTGCGGGCAGCTTGGAAGAGATTCATATCTTTTGGGATGTCCGTTTTGGCGACGAGCATGTCTGTTTTTAGCACTGCAACCCTTTTGTCGTCAAGGTTTATGGCTGAGATATCGTCGCCGAATGGTACCGCTATGTCGGGCATTGGGGTGAGATGTTTTTCTATGATTTCAATGATTCTATGTTCGCCGAGTTCAGATTTTGTTTTGTGGTTTTTCTTATGGTCCATGTCAAAGCACTTCTGTTTATTATTTGGGTTTGTGAACATTTAAAAATTGGTGTTTCATTGTTTAGCAACGGTGATGCCTCGATAGCTCAGCCCAGTAGAGCGGCTGCCTCGTAAGCAGCAGGCCGCGGGATCAAGGCCCGCTCGAGGCTCCATTTGAATGTATTAGACTGTAAGGGAATATAATTCGGTAAATACCTTGAGTTTGCACTCAAGCTTTCCTTTCAGTCAACTCAACAATCTTTTAAGGATGTTCATTTTTTGTTTCCATTTTGTTTTCATTAATATATTTTTCAGGAAAAAAATGTTTTGAGTATTGTTACTAAATGCGTCATATTGTATACTTATGCAACGCAAATACAGTTACCTAAAAAACCAAAGAAAATAGAAACAAAGAATAATTTTGGGGTGATTTACTATCTTAACTCATCAAAAAATCCGAGAAGCATCTTTGCAACCTTTTCGCCCAACTCAGTTTTCAAATAGTACTTTTTGAGTGGGTCGATGCGTTCGCTCTTTGCTAAACCCAAAGATTCAATCTCTATCATTCTCGCTCTAAAAGTGCCATCGCTAAGCGTCAAGTTGTTGTCGCGCATGAAGTCTTTTGCATCTTTCCATTTACCCCGCCCAACGTAGAGCAGAAGCAAACAATCGATGGCATGGTCCTTCTCCAACATAGACTTAATTGAAGCCAGTTTCGGGTCAGTGAGTACGTGCTTTATCTTCTCTTCGTTCACATTCTTCACCATTTGCATGTCTCCTTTCATTTTTAATAGTTGTTAGGTGCCTAAGCTTTTAAACTATATTACGAATTATGAAACATATCATCAGACGCCTAACTCCCATTGTAACCATTACGTAGCAACTTCCTTATAAGCTTGCAATCAAACAAGATAGTGGTGGTATCAACCGCAATATGTTGCAGCATAATAGTCGTATCAGAAACATAAAACTGTCAAACCCCGCCATGGCCTTCACTTGAAACTGTTTTATAGAAATGCTTAACAGAACCCAAAACTACCCTCCAGCGAAAGAGGAACCAGCTTGACATTTAGTATCCAATACGAAATTCCAACGTGGAACCAAATATACGATATTCTCTTAACTCAAGCCCATAAAATCCAAACTCGACCCTACAAACCCGAAATGATTTTCGCCATAGCCCGAGGTGGACTCATTCCAGCACGCATCTTAGTTGACCTGCTTGAAACCCCCCAATTTGCCCTGATGCAAATAGAATTCTACATGGATATAGCCCAAACCAGACAAGAACCCACCTTAAAACAAGCCTCCACCGCATCCGTAATTGGCAAAAATGTTCTGTTGGTTGATGACATTGCTGACACAGGCAAAAGCCTCCAGCTTGCAAAAAACCTCCTCCAGCAGCAGGGCGCCGTTGAAATCAAAACTGTTACCCTCTACCATAACCCCCAATATACAATAAAGCCGGATTTCTACGGAAAAGAAACCAATAACTGGGTAATCTTCCCTTGGGAGACCAAAGAAACATTGCGGAAAATTATTCAAAAAAATGTCGACAAACGTCACTTCAATCAGGAAATCGTAAAACTCGTAAAAGCCGGTTTCCCCAAACAGTTAGCGGATAAACTCTTAGAGGATATGTAGCTGGGCTAAAAATGTTATGTTTAATTGAAGAGTATGGTCGATACTTGGAACTTACAGGGTACCGAAACGTAGAGTTTAAGCTGGCCGAGGCTTTTTTGAAAGCCAACCGAAGGCAAACGCTGCGACAAGTGGATATTCAATTCTTTGACGCAAAACTCATCGCTACAGTGGACCACCTCTACTTCGCTTCTCTAAACGCCATTCAAGCTTTCAAAAATAGAACAAACATCTCAAAAAGTGCCGCCATGGAAACTATGTTATACGCTTCAGCCGAGCGGCAAATAAAGAACGCAATAAATCTTATCGGAATAAAACCAGAAACCGACAACATTGCAGTGACAATCATAGGGGCAGACCCAAAACAAATAGTAACCCTATTGGAAGAGTTGACTGAATGTGTCGGCAGAAAACCAGATTTTGCTGTTTTGGATTTGACTAAGGAAAAGCAAGAAAAAATCTGCAAAGCCTTCAAAATCACCGATGAAGAATTAAAAATCTCGACAAAAGACAATGTCGAGAAGTCAATTGTGGACTTAGTTATTGAACGTGTCGCTTTGTTAGCTACGAAACTTTAGATTAAAGCATTTTTTCTTTAACAACAGCCAAAACATCCGTTGGCTTGAGCAACGAAATTCCAGTTAACGCCCCTAAAACCTCAATCTGAAAAACCCAGTTAGGCTTGTGTAGGTCCACCTTGCGAGTAATGTCACCGACTGCCGCCTCTATAAGGTCATTTGAATGAAGTTCCGTGAAGCGCTTCTCAACTGTAACTCGAAAACTCTGGTCCTCACTGATTTTAGCTGCCAATTCCCCGGTTGCCTTGTTGATTTCTGCCAAATCTGTTGGTACAACCCTTTGGATTGGTACAATCCGGAGGGCATATCTTAATTCGTAGGGTCTCTCGGTTAGGATTCTGCGGAATTTCCCAATAACTGCAATGGGATCTTGAGTGGTTTTGGCTACGATTAAACCGCGGATTTTCGTTTTGCATGCCTTTGCCTCGGCGTCTCCCAATTCCTCTTTGAGCAAATAGACGATTTCGTTGCACATTGGGCGTTCGTTTCCTCGCGCAGTGGTGGCTATTAGGTTGAAGTCGTTAATCATGATTGTTTTCCCAGTAGGAACAGTGGGTTGCTGGTTATTTCTGCTTTGTGCCCAAAAGATGGAAAGCTTGTTGCTCTTGAATTGCCATTTTCCTTTATAAGGCTAGCGCCTTTTTGTCTAAAAGCGTAGCCAATAGTGACTTACATTTTCTGTTAAGATTGGCTATTTGGATTATAATTGAGTTAATCTACAAATCTCCGCTTAGACATAAACTTCTACAGAAATACATTCTACGACATACTCCTTTTAATGATTACATCTCAAGAAATCTATGGCTTTACTAAAAAGGTTTGGCATGTTGGACGTCGGGTCCGCGGTTCAGAAATCATCGGTTTAACATTTTTGTTGCAAAATTTACCATCACAGACGATTATTATGCGACTTCAAAAATGAACATCTAACCCTGTAGTGCAGTTAAGTTAAAGAACAAGCAACAAATATAGTTAGCACTCTGCAAAACAAAAACTGGAAAAGTGGTGTAACAGGCAAGTGGCTCAAGCAACCTTCGAAGAAATAAGTGCATCAGACTTTTTCTACCGTAATCGAGACATTGCAGGTTTAACTAATCCATCGCGTAGTATCTTCGTTGCTATCCGGGAAGTCGTGGAAAACTCACTTGACGCGGCCGAAAGTCAAAAAATCCCGCCTGATATTTATGTTCGCTTATCATTTGAGGCGGAAGCAACTAAAGATACCCAAATCTACAAGCTTCGAGTCGAAGACAATGGCTCAGGTATCCCACCCCGTTTCATACCCTCAGCTTTTGGTCAAGTCCTCTACGGTAGCAAATACAAACTCAAACAGGCCAGAGGCACCTTCGGCTTAGGCGGCAAAATGGCAGTACTCTACGGACAAATCACCACGCATCAACCAGTGTTTGTAATATCTAGCACTGGGCAAGAAAAAATTTACAGCTTCAAATTAATGATTGATATTCAGCGGAACAAACCAATAATTTTAGACCGCAAAGTCACGATTAACAAAGACAACTGGCGAGGCACCATAATCGAATTCACGCTTGAAGGAGACTACTTGCGGGCCATGCCAAAAATCATAGAGTACTTCAAACAAACTGCTATGGTTAACCCATACGCAAATCTCACGTTTGTTGATCCGAAGGGTAGACTCTACAGGTTTACACGGGCAACAACCTCTATGCCGGACCCCCCCAAAGAAACCATGCCCCACCCCTACGGTGTAGACGTGGAACTGTTGCAAAGGTTAATCCAAATCACAGAATTCACAAATATGTCTACTTTTTTGAGAGGACATTTTCACCGAGTAGGAGAAATCACAGCCCAAAAATTCCTTGCCTTTGCAGGAATTCCCCCAAGCAAAAACCCCAAAAAGCTGACACATGAAGAAATTGTAAGGTTGATGCAGAACCTCAAAAAATTCAAGGACTTTTTGCCTCCAGACGCAAGTTGTCTCTCACCTCTAGGGGAAGTACTTCTAAAAGCAGGTGTAATAAAAGAACTTAACCCTGAATATCTTGTTGTTCACCAACGCAAACCCTCCACATATGCTGGTCATCCTTTTATCGTGGAGATGGCTATGGCTTACGGTGGTGGCGTGCCCAAACGCGGTAACTTCGTCATCTACCGCTTCGCAAACAAAATCCCTTTGCTATATGATGAGGCAAGCGATGTTTCATACCGTGTTATCTCAGCTATGAATTGGCGTAGATACAAAGTCTCGCCTGAAATGCCCATTGCGATTGTAGTTCATATTTGCAGTACAAAAGTGCCCTATAAAACCGTGGGTAAAGAATTCATCTCTGATCGACCTGAAGTTCGCCGAGAAGTTGCAAACGCTTTGCGTGAAGTAGCCCGACAAATCCAGCATTTTCTAGCACGGAAAGAGCACGTACACATGGAGAAGAAACGTTTAGGTATTTTCAGCAAGTACCTGCCTAAGATTGCTGAGTTCTCAACCGTGTTGGCTGGGAAAGAGACGAAGCCTGACATAGACAAATTACTGAAGAGTGTGCAAAAGTATGGCGGAGAAGAAAGCTAAGATAACTGAAAGAAAACAAAGGGTCCTTATGGGGCTTAAGAGTTTTGGGTCTTCGATTTACGAACAACTTGACCAGGGTATCTTTCCAACGGTTAATATGCCCAGTCGCTCAACTGAAAATATCAACTATGATCCATCTCTGAGGCAATTTATTCTAGGCGAAAAAAGCGTCGGAAGAAGCGCAAGAAACATCCGCCATATTAAACCCTTTACCCAGCTCGCTTGGGTTGCAATGTTTAGTAATGAACTTACCAGTCAGCGAAAAACCTCAACATTAAGAGATGTGTACTACTCCGCGCAAGCCTACGAGATGACCTTTTCAGATCAGCAAGAATCAAACAACATTATCACAGACCTAGAAACCCTCACTGGTTTTGCACGAGAAGACTTCAATATTTTTCCCGAAGAACGCAGCGCAATTTTTGGTGACTTAGAGATTGGTTACACCGTTCCTGGCTATGAAGGTAAATCGGTGAATTTAACTAGCCATCCAGATGGTGTACTTATTGGACCCGCCGTAACTTCTTCAGAATTCTTAAAAACTAGCGCTGACAAAGTTATAGCAATCGAGAAAGGCGCACTTTTCACAAGATTTATAGAAGAAAATGTCCATAACAAGCATAAATCGCTGTTAATCTCTTGCGGTGGGCAAGCGCCAAGGCAAACTCGAAGCTTTTTACGTCGACTTAATGATGAACTTGGTCTACCAGTGTTCATTCTAACTGACGGTGATCCATGGGGAATGCATATTGCACAAGTTATAATATCAGGATCAGCCAATGCAGCCCATTTAAGAGATCTAAATACGCCAGATGCAGTTTGGAGTGGAGTATGGGCGAGTGACATCGTTGAATACAAGCTACCTACTGATCCACTAGATGAAGTAGACATCAAACGTCTCTACGAGCTACAGAGAGACCCCAGATATCAAAACGACCCAATCTGGCAACGTGAAATCAAACTTGCACTCAAGATTAAGCGTAAGACTGAACTTGAAGCTTTCAGCAGATACGGATTAACCTATATCGTGGATGAGTATTTGCCAACAAAGTTGGAGCAGAAGCCCAAAGAGGAAGGCCGCAAGACTGGCAAGAAAAATTAGAATTGCATAGTTTGTTAAAATTTGTCTATATCAAAATGTACATAGAATTATTGATAGGCACTTGTAGTAGAACCAGGTGCCTGAGTTGCAAGTCAAGTTATAATATGAGCTAAAGCTTGAATAATTTCCTTTAACATTTACCCATTGATTCTTGAGAAATTGTGACAAAACGGAACAGACACGTATAAACTGAAAGCGGCTAAAGGGTGAATCAATATGATGTTCATTTATGACCTTAAATCGAACGTGATTAAACCAAACAAAACAAACAATGTTACGACAAGTATCTATTTGTTAGCAAATTATCTTTCTATTGGATTCGTAGTGTTTCATGACTTAGGAACCACATTCTTTTTTGAGCCTCCCTATTAGGGCGAAATTGGCTGCCAAAGATAAGGATATATTTTGAATCAATATTTATTAAATCAACACCAATAATCCTCCCACTCCCAAACAAATAACATCAACAAATCAACAATTAAACCCTCAGACCACACCAACAACACCTCATTACATAGAACAACATTTTTATGCGCGTTTGAAACTCTACACTTCCCCGATAAGAAAAAGGATGATTTACGATGGCCCTACAAAAAGGAGATTTCATTCTAATCGATTATGTGGCGAAAGTTAAGGAAACAAACGAAGTTTTCGACACCACAAAAGAAGAAGTATCAAAAAAAGAGCGTTTTCACAAAGAAGGAGAAATATACGAGCCTAAACTCGTTGTTGTCGGCGAAGGCTGGGTACTACAAGCACTAGATGATGCTCTTTTAACAACTGAAATTGAAAAACCAACAACCGTGGAAATTCCAGCCGACAAAGCATTCGGTCCGCGTGACCCAGAAAAAATCCGCCGCGTTCCAATCAAACAACTGTTGGCAAAACAGATTAACCCCGTTGTTGGCTCACGTATTGAGTACCAAGGCAAGATGGCAACAATACGGTCTATCGGTGCAGGTAGAGTACTCTTAGACTTTAACCCAGCGTTAGCGGGAAGAACTCTCATCTATGACTTAACCGTAAACAAGAAACTCGATGTCCAAGTAGATAAAATTGCCGCATTGGTTCACCGTAGAATTCCAGTTGTAGACGAAGACAAATTCAAATTAGTCGTGAAAGCCAAGAATTTAACCATAGACATGCCTGAAGAGACCTTCTACGTGGAAGGCGTACAAATTGCTAAACGCGGCATCGCCATGGACATCCAAAAGTTCCTTCCGGAGCTTGCCGAAACAAGATTTGTTGAAACTTTCAAGGCTGAACCTAAACCTGACACAACAGCATCAACACCAGTGACAACGCCAGTTAAAGAGAAGTCTACTGAAGAAACAAAAGCTGAAGAACCAAAGCAGTAGCTCTCTTCTAACATTTTTCTTTTTTCATTCTTGATTTTACATCTTAGTATTCTATAATTAACAAAAGTTAAATCTGCAAACTTCCTCATAGTATAATTGCTTTTCTGTTAATCAATCTAAGGTTGTGTTGGAGGTGAGAACCAAGATGGATCATACGGTTATTCATTTTGAAATTCCAGCAATTGATGTAGAAAAACTGAAGGCTTTCTACGAGCATGTTTTTGGGTGGAAAATAGTTCAAGCGGGCGGTCCCATAGAGTACTGGGTAATCCAAACCGTCCCCACGGACGACAAAGGCATGTTGATGCGTCCGGGCGTTAACGGCGGCATGTACAAGAAACAAATCTCTGAAGGAAAACCGATAAACTACTTCTCAGTAGAATCCATAAGTGACTTTCTGGAAAAAATCGTAAAGCTAGGTGGTAAAGTCACCCAACCCAAAGAAGAAGTTCCGGAGGTCGGTTGGATTGCCGCGGCGGAAGACCCCGAAGGTAACAATTTCGCCCTAATTCAGCCTTTACGTGTTTAAGTGATTATGCCCGTTGCCCGCGCCACGGTTTCGCAAGCGTCAACGCCCAAGTTGAGTTTGTGCAGTATAGTGTAGCGTTCGGGTCTGATTTGTGCAGCCACCTGCAATGCCTTAACTACATCCATGTCTTTCACGCCCAGTTCATATGCGGTGATTGGTGCGCCAAGCTGTTTTAAAGTGCTTTTTATGCGTTGCCAGTTTGACCCATGCAAAAAAGAAGTCAAGATTGAGCCTACGCCGCATTGCTCGCCGTGCATGGCGTGATGAGCATTAATTAGATCTAAGGCGTGGCTAAAGAGGTGCTCAGAACCGCTACAAGGGCGACTGCTACCCGCTATGCTCATTGCTACGCCGCAGCTAATCAAAGCCTCAAGCAGCACACGTAACCCCCCATCTTGTTTTTGCACGATTGCATCAGCGTTCTCAGTGACCAGTTTGGCGCTCATTAATGCGAGGCTTGCGGCGTATCCGCCGTAGTATTCTCCTTTTTCTGTGTGTGCCAATTTCCAGTCTTTGATTGCGGTGAACTTGGAGATGACGTCTCCACAGCCACTCACAACAAAGCGCCAAGGTGCTTGGGATATAATTTCTGTGTCCGCAATTATTGCCATAGGCGCCTGAGCCATGATGGAGTAGGGTTTGTCTGAGCCTTTGATGGAGGCAAGGGGGCTAGCGATGCCGTCGTGGGTAACCGTTGTTGGGATACTGATGAAGGGGAGGTTTTGACTAGCTGAACTCAGTTTAGCGGCGTCAATTATGGTTCCGCCGCCTACTCCAAAGAGCACCCGCGGTTTATGATCTTTGAGTTGTTTTTCAACAGTTATTAAATCATCAACGGTCATTGATTTAACTAGAAAGAAATCTGGTGTTAAGCCAGCTTGTTCAAGAAAACCCGATACTGTTTTGCCCGCCAGTCGATAGCATTGCTCATCAGATAGCACTAGTGCTTTTCCTTTAAGTCCCAGTCGTATCGCGACTTCAGGTATGCGGCTAAGCGTGCCTTTGCCAACTATTACTTCGCGTGGAAGTTGCATGTAATGGTAGTTTAGCGTCAAATAGTACCACTATTGTCTTACGGACTATGTTGAATGCTTTGTTTTAAAACGTTTTGTAACTTACTCGGGGTCTCAGCCGAGAAACGTTCTTGAAAGCTGCCAATGGAGGTTGCTGTTTTGTTAATTCCTGAAGTATTTTATCTGGCCATGATAAGCGTGAAGTAGCTTTTTTGTATGGACAACTTTGGCGGCTTGCACAACTACCCTATAACATATGCGTGTTGCCGATCATAAAACACTGTTGATGTTTAAAGTTATTAGCTCTTTCGTGAGGCACCCTCTCGGCAACAACTGCGAAAAAATCATGCGTTGAGCTAAAAAGCACCGGTTTTCAGTTCTCAAATATGTTATGCTTATATTTACCGTTTGCAGTATTTGGTTTCAAGGAGATATCAAAATATGCCCGCTATTGAAGTCGGAAGAGTATGCGTGAAACAAGTCGGCCGCGAATGCTGCAGTAAATGTGTCATTATTGACGTTATGGACAAGAGCTTCGTCCTGGTCACCGGACCTAAAAAAGTTACAGGTGTCAAACGTAGACGCGTCAATATCAACCACATCATGCCCCTAGAAGTCAAAATCGATGTTAAACGGGGCGCATCCGACGACGAAGTTGCCCAAGCTCTTGAAGCTCAGGGCAAACTCGACCAAATGACGCAGCCTCTCTTCTAATTTTAACCTTTAATTACCTCGCATTCTTTTTCTTACATTTGTCAGGAGAAAAAAGCAAAGAAATGTCCCGAACTCTTCCGCCGTGGGAAACCAAACGCGAATTACTCATCAAAGCAGATGATCACACAGACCCAAAGTACGGTTGCAAACCCTCTGAGCGGCCTGCAAAAGAGTACATCAAATACGGAACCATAAACCTCGATAAGCCTGCTGGTCCGACTAGCCACGAAGTCGCTGCGTGGGTGAAGAAAATTCTTAAACTTGACGCTATCGGACATGGTGGAACACTCGACCCTAAAGTTACAGGTGTCTTGCCTATCACGCTCGAGGAGGCTACGAAGATGGTTCAGGCACTGCTCTATAGCGGCAAAGAATATGTTTGCGTGCTCAAACTTCATGGCGATGTGGACGAAACTGCAATCAAACATGTTTTGAGTCTGTTTGAGGATGAAATTTATCAGCGTCCGCCACTGCGTTCAGCCGTCAAGCGGCAACTCCGTACGCGGCGCATATATTACATCGACTATCTTGAACATGATGGAAGGAACTTACTCTTCAAGGTAGGCTGTGAAGGCGGAACATACATTCGCAAGCTATGTTATGATATAGGCGAAATTCTCGGCGTTGGTGGTCATATGCAGGAGTTGCGGCGCACACGAGCGGGTCCATTTGTAGAAATGAGTGCTAAGAGTGTGACATTGCATGACGTAGCTTACTGGTTTGGTGAGTTCGAACGTACTGCAGACCAATCTTATCTCTGTAAATTCATCGAACCCATGGAAACCGCTCTCATGGGATTGCCTAAAATCGTGGTTCGTGACTCCGCGGTTGACGCATTGTGTCATGGTGCTAGTTTGACTGCACCGGGCGTTTTGCAAGTGGAAAGTGGGATCGTTAAGGGTTCGGTTGTAGCGATTTTCACTTTGAAGGGTGAAGTAGTTGCTTTGGGTAAGGCTTTGGTTACTTCCTCAGATATGGTGGATTTGCGGCATGGAGCCGTTTCAGGTTTGGCCCGTGTGTTGATGCCTCGCGGGACGTATCCGAAGGTTTGGAAAAGCGGTGGCGGCAGCGCCGATGGGCAAAAAAAGCAATAGAGCTGTCGAGCATTATTTCTCAGTTGCGCCTAAATGTGACGAGCGCTTCGGGGTAGTTAAAGCTACGTTGCGACGCAGGCCCTTTGAGTTTTTGACTTCGTCTTGTGTTTTTTCTAAAAAAAGAGTTGATTTGGGTACACGGGTGCTTATTGAATCTATGGTTTTGCCCGAGAAGGGATCTGTGCTTGACATTGGCTGCGGCTACGGCGCAGTAGGCATAACGGCTGCCGCTTTGAACTCCAAATTGTGTGTATTCATGACGGACGTGAACATGCGGGCGGTTCGACTAGCGCGGCAGAATGTGCAAGCCAATCATTTGGTTAATGCTCAAGTGCGATGTGGGCATCTTTATGAGCCTGTTAAAGGTTTGCGCTTTGATTGCGTTCTCTCTAATCCGCCGGTGAGCGCAGGCATGAATACAGTAAAAGAAATAATTACGGGTGCGTCCGCAGTTATGGCTGCCGGTGGCAGCTTTCAAATGGTGATCCGTAGCAAAATCGGCTCCAAAGTCCTCCCTGAAGTCTTTTGCGCTGTGTTTGGAGAATGTGAGGTTTTGGCACGGGAAAGCGGTTATCGTGTTTTACTAGGTAAAATGGGAGTTTAGTTGCTTACTATTAGAGAGTGGATGCTGGAATGCCAGCACCAGTATTTTAATCACCAACTCTGGATGCTATAAATGTCCGAAATCCGGCTTATATCCAACGCGTTTCTGAATGTCGACACGGAAATGGATAGTGTCGACTAATCACCCCCCGAAGATTACATGCTTACTCCCCAGTAATTTACCGCAAAATACTTTAGAAGACCCTAACAATACAAAATGGAACTAATCGTGGTGTCTAAAGTGAAACTCAACAAGGTTGACGAGAAAGTAGTAAGTACTCTAAAAGCAGAAGGAAAAGAATTGTCTCTTCAAGAAATAACGGATAAAACAGGTGAACCCGCCAAAAAAGTCTTCAAGTCACTAAAAAAGCTCTTCGAACACGAGATTGTGTCTACTCAAGCCCGCAAATACAATCTGACTGGAAAGGATTCAAAGTCTGAGTAAGGCTGAGTAAGAATCCGTAGGCATTGCTGAATAAGGTTGAGCTTTTTAAAATTTTTTGAGAGCCTCGAGCGGGCCTTGCTCCCGCGGCCTGCTGCTTACAAGGCAGCCGCTCTACTGGGCTGAGCTATCGAGGCACCCAAATTCACCCAGATACACAGACACATAAAACTCTACCCAAATAAAAGTTACTACCCAAACAATGCTTCCGAAGCAACAGGTTACTATTTTGTAGCAATACCTGTGACAAGTAAACCTTCTAAGTCACAAATATAGTCGTCATCAACTAAATACATCCTATATTTCATCATCGAGTTTTTTTTAGCTATAACTGCTGGGTAGTCACAAGGGATCGACCGGCGTTTTTTCTTTGTTTGTTTTTGGTGATGATCTTAGGAATATGTTTCAAAGCCGTTTTGTAACTCAAAACCACTTAGGACTAAAAACCTAAACACCCAACCCATAGTTTGTTGTGTAGGATTTTTCGTCAACTACAACTAGGTGAAAAGCAACACCCAAAAATTACAACGAACACGAAATGTACCAGATATATTTAACGATTAAAATACAATAAAAAAGTTTGAAATGGACTTAAATTCCATTTCCAATAGGTTCCATTTGGAACAACAGCAAACAAGCTTGTTCTATATGGTGCGACAGGTTTATTTGATGGATTGCAGCTAGGATAGTTTCCCTATAATTTGGGACTCGGCACCAAAAAACATGGTTGTACGAGTATAAACATGCAATAGAAGCATGACCACGCGTTGCTGCACCGACAACAACCTGACTAAAGCTTAACAGAAGACTTATATTCGCCGAGTCTGCTTCTTATGCAATCCCAGTAACATGGGTTACACAAACAAAAAAGATGCAACTCCACACCATAACACGATGCGGAGTGAAGCGGTGAATGGGCGCACTGGCGCTTAAAATGACACCATGCATAGGTCAAACATATACAACGACGCCAAAATACACTATAATTTGAAACATGTGATTTCACCAAACGCTAAACAGACACTACCATTGGCCCGTAACATGCCACGCTGTCTGGAGGATGGCTCGGCTTGAGAGCCGAAGAAGGGCGCGGCAAGCCGCGATACCGCCTCGGGTAAGCGCATGCAGCCTTAGATCCGAGGATACCCGAATGAGACTTCTCATCAACCGCGAGGTTGATGCTCCTTTACGGAGCGGGAACCCCCCGAACGGAAGCATCTTAGTAGGGGGAGGAAAAGAAACCAACAGGGATTCCCTTAGTAGCAGCGAGCGAAATGGGAACAGTCCAAACCGAATCCCATACAGAAATGTGTGGGAGATGTAGGGTTAAGGGCCTTGCTTCCTCTTCGCTGGCTAAGTTGAAGTGGTTTGAAAAGACCCGCCATAGAGGGTGATAGCCCCGTAAATATAAACCAGAAAGAGTTGAGTGAGAGTCCCAGACTACCGTACCATGGCTTTGGTACGGAAATTTGGAAGTCACCAACTTCCAAGACTAAATACATCTCAAGACCGATAGCGCACTAGTACGGTGACGGAAAACTGAAAAGTACCCCGGAATGGGGGTGAAAAGTGCCTGAAACCAGACAGTTACAGACGTGTGCGGCCCAGAAGAGACGAAACCTTCCGAAGGAAACCGTTGTGAAGCGGCAGTACGAGGAAGATGGATCAGGGTCGCACGTTCCGTCTAGAAACACGGGCCGGGGAGTTTATAGCTATGGCAAGCCTAAAAGTGTAAAACTTGTAAGCAAAGGGAAACCAACAAGCACGCAACTCCGCAAGGAGCCAGGTGCAGGGTCTGAAAGGGCCTGTAGTCATAACTATACATACTAGAAACCAGACGATCTAGCCCTGGGCAGGGCGAAGCTAGGCGAAAGCCTAGTGGAGGCTCGAAAGGGTTCTGACGTGCAATTCGTTCCCCAGACCTGGGGCTAGGGGCTAAAGACCAATCTAGTCTGGTGATAGCTAGTTCCTTCCGAAGTGGGCCTGAGCCCAGTCCTGAGCGAGGCGGCTAGTGGGGTAGAGCACTGATTGGAAAACAAGGATTCGAAAGAGTCCACTTTCCTTTCAAACTACGAATCCACTCGCACCGTAGACCTCGGGAGACGGGTTACAGGGGGTAAGCTCCTGGACCGAGAGGGGGACAACCCAGACTGAGGTTAAGGTCCCCAAATGCTGGCTAAATGTCAAACCAAAGGGCGTCGTCAGCCTCAGACAGCGGGGAGGTAGGCTTAGAAGCAGCCATCCTTCAAAGATAGCGTAACAGCTCACCCGCCGAGGCTGACGGCCCCGAAAATTGACGGGGCTAAGCCAGCTACCGATACCTCAGAACGCAGCATACGCTGCGCTGGTAGGAAGGCGTCCTAGTTGGGCAGAAGCTGGGCTGTGAGGTCCAGTGGACCGATTAGGATTGCGAATCCCGGTGGTAGTAACAGCAAAGAAAAGTGAGAATCTTTTCCGCCGAAGGGGCCAGGGTTCCCCGGCAACGATCGTCAGCCGGGGGTAAGTCGATCCTAAGGCATAACTTAACCTATTATGCCGAAAAAGGGAATCCGGCTAAAATTCCGGAACCATAGAGGTACGCGCGGCAACGCAAGCTTAGTGTTGACGTTTCGGGGTAAGCTAAGCAAGGTCTTCGCCTTGTTTAACCGTATAAACCTAGGGAGTGCCGTAATGGCGAGAACTAGGCGAAAGTGGGAATAGCCACCCGTTTTAGGGAGGTTTAGCTGATCTCTGGAGCCACTGAAAAACGCACTAAGAAGGATCCTTTATGATCGTACCTAGAACCGACACAGGTGTCCCTAGGCGAGAAACCTAAGGCGTGTCGGGTATACACTAATGCGAGGGAACTCGGCAAATTAGCCCCGTACCTTTGGTATAAGGGGTGCCTGTTCTTTCAGCCTTGTGCTGGGAGAGCAGGTCGCAGTGACAAAGGGGTCTCGACTGTTTAATAAAAACACAGGAAGCCGCAAGAGCGAAAGCTTGTGAACGGCTTCTGAATCCTGGCCAGTACAGGTACCTGAAACCTGGGTCCAACTGGGCTAAGGGCCTGCAAACGCCGGGAGTAACTCTGACTCTCTCAAGGTAGCCAAATGCCTTGTCGGGTAAGTTCCGACGTGCATGAATGGATCAACGAGGGCCCCACTGTCCCCGCGTAGTACCCGGTGAAACCACATAACGTGGACGAACAGTCCACGATCTCCCAGCGGGAAAAGAAGTCCCTGTGGAGTTTTACTGCAGCCTGCCGCTGGAATACGGTTGTAGATGCAGAGCGTAATCGGGAGCCGTCGATCCTGTATTCTCCGGGATACGGGGGAGGCAACAATGGAACACCGATTTTCTGCAACCGTGTTTCTCACCGACCCCTAGCGGGCCGGGACAACGGTAGGTGGGCAGTTCGGCTGGGGCGGCACGCCCTTGAAAAGATATCAAGGGCGCCCTAAGGTTGGCTCAGGAGGGACAGAAACCCTCCGTAGAGTGCAAGGGCAAAAGCCAGCCTGACTGAGTCCCAAACAGTAAGGGACGCAGAGGAGAAATCCGGGCTTAGCGATCATCCATGCTCCCCATTGGTGGGGGCTGGATGTGTCAGAAAAATTACCCTAGGGATAACAGGCTTGTCGCGGGCGAGAGTCCCCATCGACCCCGCGGCTTGGTACCTCGATGTCGGCTCTTCCTATCCTGGCCCTGCATAAGGGGCCAAGGGTGAGGCTGCTCGCCTATTAAAAGGGAACGTGAGCTGGGTTTAGACCGTCGTGAGACAGGTCGGACTTTATCTGCTGGGAGTGTTGGCTGCTTGAGGGGAAAGGGTCCCTAGTACGAGAGGAACGGGACGCTGTGGCCTCTAGTTAACCGGTTGTCTGATAAGGCAGTCGCCGGGCAGCCACGCCGTTGTGGATAAGAGCTGAAAGCATCTAAGCTCGAAGCCTCTCCCGAAAAGAGGCAGCCATTCCCGTTTACCGGGACGAAGGCTCCCATAAAAGATGGGTTTGATGGAGCCGGGGTGTAAGCTAGAAGCCTTCGGGCGACTAGCTCAGCCTGCGGCCACCAATCGCCTGAGATGTCGAGTCAATGTAGTGTCTGAGCGATATTTGGTTGAGACGCATGTTTTGATTGGTGTGTTGGCGAAGGTATGTTTGATCTATGCATGGAAAACCGTTTGTTTGTTTTTGTTTTTTAGTTGGTTTAGTTTGGGTTGTTTTTTGGTGCATTAATAAATAAAAATTATTGTAGTGGTGGTTATACTGCGTTAAAAGTTTATGAATTCTTGGAAAAGCGCTATTGTTTGCTTTCTTGTTTTGTGTTTTTGTTATTTTTCTGCTTTAACATTTATTGGGGGAAATTGTGTGATGTTAAGGGTTGTTGATGCGATTTTGATTTTTTCTGTTTTTTCAATTTCAGTTAGGATTGTTCTGGTTAGTAGGTCGTGAAGTGTTCTTCGGGTTCTTACTTCTGTTACATATCTTATTGCGAAGGTTATCCAGTTGTCTGTGAGGGTCATGAATATAGCTGGGTCGAGGGATCTTTGTGTGAAGTAGTATTTGCCTTCTATTTTTTCCATGGTTTTTTTGGCGTTTTCACTTACTTGGTTTGTTTCTTTTTTTACGATGTCAAGGATTTTGGCTGAAGCTTCTTTCCAGTCGCTATCATAGGTTATGGGGATTGTTAGTTCGTCCCACATGAATGTGAAGTCTTTGGTGTAGTTTTGAATTGTGCCAATCAAGACGCTTGCGTTGGGTATTGTGGTTAATCTGCCTGTTGCTTGGTCTCCTGCTATCCATTCGCGTGTTTCCATTAGAGTTGTGTAAAAGACGCTGATGTCGATAACGTCGCCGAATTTCTGATTGATTTCTACTCTGTCCCCTACTCGGTAGATTCCGTTTAAGTAAATCATGATGCCGCCGATGAAATTCTTGAAAATATCTTGTATGGCAAATGCTATCGCAGCGCCCAGTAAGCCTATGGCAATTAGGATGTTTTGGGTTTCAATTATCCATATGTTAATCGCGACCAGGAAAAATACTGATATACTTAAGATTGAGATTATTTTTCTTAGGGAATATCTTGTTTTGGAGTCTTTGACTCTGTTTGTGACGAGCTCTACGAATAGGACTTCAAAAAAGAAGTATATTACAGCTAAAGTAATCAGCGTGTAAGTTGCTTTTAAGAGGTATGGGTTATTATAATTAAAATTAACAAACCATACTATTATGCTTACAAGGATAAGGCAAGACAAGACGAGTAGTCTGGAACGTCTAACCATTCTGGTCCCTTGATTATATTCAACTGTTGATGTATTTATAGTGCCAGCTTATTTTTTGACTTATAGTGTATTGTCAAATAATTTTAATTTTTTTGACTTGTGGTGCTTATTTTTTGTGGCTGGAAAAGCAACGTGCTGTAGTTTAGTTATTAGTTATTGGTTGTGGGTTAAAATTAAAAAGTACCTTGTGCTTGATATTATTGGAATGAGCTAAGATGATAAGTGTTAAGGTAGCGACCGCAGTTGGGCTTGGTGCCATAATTGGGGCAGGTATATTTGTTTTAAGCGGAACCGCTATCTCTCTGGCTGGGTCCGCAGCGTTACTGGCGTTCGTCATCGTTGGTGTCATAGCTTTAATTGTGGCGCTTGAACTGGGCGAATTGGGCTCGATCATGCCTAAAGCTGAGGGTGGTTCCTACTCTTTTGCTTACGAGGCGTTTGGCAGTGAACTAGGTTTCATAACGGGCATAATGCTCTTTTTTGCTTACGCATCCTCTATTGCCCCTATCGCATTAGGCTTTGGTTCTTACCTAACAAGTTTATTGGGTCTAGGCGGCGGTAGCTACCCCACCATATTTGCCATACTTTTGATTTTAGTCCTTGCTGTAGTTAACATCTTAGGTGTGAGCAAGGCAGCGAAAGCTGATTTTGGACTAGTTTTAATAAAAATCTCCATACTCGTAATATTCATTGTCTTTGCGCTGGTTTTTGCTTTAGGCAACAGCTTGATTGGGTCAAATAATTTTACCTCGGGTTTTGAATCTGCCAATATTGGTTCAATCTTTGCGGCTAGCGTTGTGATTTTTTTTGCGTACTCGGGGTTTCAAGCGATTTCTACAATCACCAAAGACGTGGAGGGTGGCGGGTCGGGTGCGGCAAAAGCCATAGTGGCTTCTGTGGTTGTGAGTATTGTGCTCTATATTTTAGTGGTTGTTTCGTTGCTGTTTTTGATGCCTGCCAGCCAATACACCATATCTTCTGATCCTCTCTCGTTTGCATTAAAAACGGCAGGTGCCCCCAATTGGTTGTTTACTCTAGTTTCTGTGGGTGCGCTAATAGCGACGACCTCTGCAGCGCTGGCTATGATTCTAAGTTCCTCGCGGGTGCTCTATCAGATAGGTTTCGACAAGTTGCTTCCTAAAATCGTGCGCAAATATAACGAAAAACGTGATGTTGCGGTTAATGGCGTTTTGATTTCTTCAGCGATAGGTATCATAATGCTTTTCTCCGGCAACATTTATGTGATGGCTTCTATCAGCAATTTTGGTATCTTATTTTGTTATCTTATCGCTAGTTTTGCGTTGATTCATTTTAGGCGCAAGAAAGTTATTGCTAGCTTCAGAGTTCCCCTCTATCCAGTTTTATCAATAGCTGCCATTGTGGGTTTGATTGCGTTGTTAATCGGTATGCCACGGGAAGCCTTGATTATCGGTGTGGCGCTGATTTTGGCTCTTATGGTTACTTATCATCTGCTCGTTGAGGCGGAAGACCGAGAGGTGGAAAAGATAGAAATTTTCGAATAAGGTTATGAGCGTTTGGAACTTATGAGCTTATGGCGTAGTCGCTCCTTAGGAACCCCGTTAGCTTCTTTGCTAAAGAAGCAGTTTTAATGTTGTTTAGCTGTTAAATCTCTCTTAGCTCGAGAGTTTTTGGTACAATAGTGAGTTCGCGCAAAGGAGTTATTTGATTATTTCGCCGATTGCTTCTTTTTCGCCGACTTTTGTTACTTTGATTTTTACGCAGTCTCTTGGTTTAGCTTTTGGTACCATTATGATGTAGCCTTGGATTTTTGACATTCCGTCTCCGTTTGGACATAAGTCGGTGATGTTTACTTCTAATTCTTGTCCCAACTCGACAGGACATGGCTTCTCAACATATTTGATTTTGAACTTTCCGCCTCGCACTCTTCTGTGGACCATGGAAGAACCTTGCCTTTTTGTGTATAAAATTGGGTTGAGCGCTTAAATCTTGTGCAGATTATTCTTTTTTTTGATGTTCTTTTTTGGGCTATGTTATGCGAATGCACTATAAGCTACCAAATCATATGAGCTGGAATGCAGCCGAATCAGCAAAGAGTCCAAATCAAACCAGGTGCACACGTAAAAATTGTTTTAAAACAGCATCAGAGAAGCGGAACCCTGACCGAGGGTATAATTAAAGAAATTCTCACTAGCAGCCCCACCCATCCTCACGGAATCAAAGTCCGTTTAACTGACGGCAGAGTCGGTAGAGTACAAATAATCCTGTAGCTTATCTATTCTTCTCTATTAGATATCGTTTTTTGTTTCTTGTGTGCTGTTTTTCTTTTTACTTGCCTCGTCTCATCTTGGGGGGTTTTGCTGTTTGTTTTTTTGGTTTGGGGTTGTTTTTGGGTTGTGTTGGGATGGGATGAGTAAATTTTTGATCTGTATTGTATGTTGGGATGAGATGAGGGGATGAGCTGAGTGACAAGTTGAATTTCTGTTGATTAATGTTTTTTCTTTAAGGCGCCTATCTGCTTTTGCGGACTCTTCAAAATCTGGGTGCATCGTGAAAGGTCTTGAGGGTCAAAAGCACCTGATTAGATGTTTTATCAATTGACTCTCTTTTTTTGTGAAAGCGTTTAATACAATCTAAACCAAAACAATTGTCTATGTCAGAATCCAAAACTTGCCCTAAATGCAGCGGTTCAATGAAAAAATCTAACGATTTATGCGCAATAGTCACAGCTTCCAAAGGAATCAAAGGGTATAGTATCAAAACGAATAGATTCATTCCAGCTAGAACATACACATGTCAGGAATGCGGTTACATAGAATTGTACTATGATACTGGATAATCTCGCTACCATGTCTTCATGAACTTGGCGAGTATAGCTGAAGTGTTTTCTTTTTTATTTATGATTTTTTGTATGTTCTATGATTATTTTTTGCGGCGAACCTTTCCTTCTAATCCGCAGAAAATGTAGACCTTAGGTAATTGGCTATAGATTCCGTGGGCGAAATATTTCTTATTATACGTAAAACACTAAAGAGTTATTTGAGGTTACATGATGAGCTACGAAGAATTAATTAAGACACTTATTGAAGAAGGGTATACTGAACGCCTAGCCGCCGTAATCGAACAGTGGGAGAACTCGCACTAAGACGGCAACTTTTGAAGACTTTTTGGACAATTTATCCCATAGAAAGCAGGTTTTCAACATTTGAGCTATTCAATAAGCCTATTTAATATGAAATAATACACGGCTTCTCCCCATGGTCCTTAAAACGAAGATAAATTAGTCAATTACTATACAATCGGTGAATCTTACAAGATGAGCGCCAAGTTTAGGCTAGAAAATATAGCTTTCTATCCTTACGATGCTGGTTTTTGATGGGAGAGTTGTATTCGGCTGTGTAGTCGGTGTGGGGGCGGATTTGAACTTAGGAACAACTGGATATGTCGAAAATTTGAGAACACGGTGCAGCCAAAGAAAATTTAGTTTTACGCTGTTTTAGCTCCTTTTTTCTTACCCAGTAAAGTGCAATAACAAGTGAGATAACTAGAACAGCTACAATCACGCCGATAATGATCCAGAAAAGATTTGTTGAGTACTCGACAAAGTTGCGATCCGCCTGCGCTGTTACGCTTAGTCCCTCGATGTTGTAAGCGACTATTTTTATGGTATGCGAACCCAAGTTATATTCGGCAGTGTTAAAAGTCCAGCTGAAAGGCGCTGAGGTGCCGTTTTGCTGTAGTTGATTGTCCAAGTAGAATTCTACGCGGGTCACGTCGGAGGAGGTTAGGGCTGTGATTTTCCAGTGTCCGCCAATATCGTTGCCAAAGCCAAGGCCGTTATTTTTGTACCAACTCAAGCTTATGGTTGGTGCAGCCAAAACAGCCGTAAATGCCAGAGATAGGGCTACACAAGTCATGAATATGTATGCTAACTTGATGCTTAATCTCAAAGTTAACCCTTGCATCTCTAGGTGTAGAAGCGAAAAATAAACCTGCTCTGTTGCAATAGCATTTTTCCACAATGCTTCTTTTGGGTTTGGCTTAAATTTTGAGCTAACTTCAAATGCGGGCTGATATTTCCTATCAACCTTTGCCTTCGTTGACCAAAAATGGTTGACTTGCCATAGTAATCCCCCTATCTGCTAGACATTATATAAATTGCCATAGTGGTGCTGGGGCAAGGGTTGGGGATTGGAAAGGCAGGCTTCATTAACGGTAAAAGAACTTATGAAAAACATACTATTCTGGGCGTAAATGGGAATAACTCTGGGAATAAAAACTTCTTAATTTAAGTCCTAATAGCAGAAGCATGGCGGGCGGGGAGGGATTTGAACCCTCGACCCCCAACTTAGGAGGCTGGTGCTCTTTGCGGGAAAACATCAAAAGTTCACGGGATCAGCCCCGCGGTGATATGGTGTTTTCTATCCGTACTGAGCTACTCGCCCACGCAACCAACAGAAACACCAACCTAAACATAAATACTCTTCTAAAAGTCGAGAGACTGCTTATATATTTAGAGGGCAAAGGCAAAAGCGAGAACACTCGAATAGCAGCCGAAAAGAACCTTAAGCTGATTTCTCAGCGGGCAGACCTTGATAATCCCAAAGAAGTCGAATTGGCAATCGCAAGTTACAAATGCGCAAATAGTCAGCCAGCGAGCAATGCCTACAAAGCTAAGCTATGCGATGCTTACCAGCACTAATGCAAATTTAACAATGTTATCTGGGAAAAACCAATTTACAGACCCGAAGAAAAAGGAATCCAGCCACCCACAGACGAACAATGCAAAATATTAATTGGAGGAATCAGAGGCGACCTATCCAAAGAGAGAAGAGAAGCATTCAAGGATTAATATGACTGGACAGCAAGACTAAATTGGCGATACGAAGTGAAGTGCGAATAAGTGTCCTTGGTAGGCTACGGGTACCATTATGATCGAAGCATCAAAAGTAGCGCCTGTTTGATTCTTTAGTTTAACTTCAATCTTGGATGCGATTAGGTTCTCCATGGCGTTTCTATAAGCCGAGATAACTTTAGCTTGACTGGACTTTTCTACTCCTGTTTCAAGAGGCTTCTCAACTCTTGCCCATTCCTCAGCAGATTTAAATCCTTGCATTTTAGCAAACTTTTTGTTACACACCTTGTGCGTATCATCTAGATAAAGGTAGATTGCTTGCTCGGATGAATCGAAAATTTCTTTTAGCTGATTATAAAATCCGTTGACTAATTCTTCATGATGTTTCTGCTCAGAAGTCATTAATTCACCTATGTGAAACAAGTTGGCTCTAATTAATAAAGCTACAAACCACAGTTTGGCAAGCGATAGTTTACTTAATGTTATTGTCCGTTTACTAACGCATATTTTGTCTTAATCGAGAAACAGAATATCTATGGCTTGAAGATGTCCAAGTATTGTTTTATGCTGGTTAAAGAACAACTAAGACCAGCTAAATGAGGAATGATTGAGAAATGGATTTTTTAAAAATGTATGGCAAAGATTTTTTACGGCAATATTGGGCACAGAAGATCCTCAGTTGACAACAAATGGAATATTTGATCTTTTTATTGCGATGTTGTATCGGTATGTGCCCACACAACTTCTAATAGTTTTATGATCATTAAATCTGAAGGTTGTCTAAAATGACCTTATCTTACTTAGTTAAATGTCCAAAGTGTGGAAAAGCAGCGACAAAACCAGAGAGATCTCTTAAAAACTGTTTTTTCAAAATAGATGCTTACAAATGTGAATTTTGTGGACAAGAATTTAAAGAAACTAGTGGATAATTTTCATCCCAGTTAACTTAGAGCTCTTTCGTCAAGCCTTTCTTTATGAGGTGGTTTGTAAATTATCGATAGACCTTCTTTGTCTTCTTTCAGACTTAACCCATATTTTCGCAGAATATTTAACACACAATTCTTTGTTTCAACGTCAAATGGAACCTTCATATGAATTTGGTAGCCCTGAGAAAGCAAACCCGCCGCGTTAGGAGGCACCAAAGAGAGATAACTACCATCATACAAGGTACACTTCTCAAATATCTCCTTTAGTAATTCAACAGCTTCATTTCTATTCAAAATAGCCACCAAGTAAATTAGCAATAATTTATTAATGTTATTTATACAGCCTGTTACAAGTTTCTGTTCGTAAAACCGAAACCAATCAACTAATTGCACTAAACTCTAAAGCTTAAAACAAGATAATAACAGTGGGGCTGAGTGATAAAGTGAGAATAGAGTTTTGCTGATTTGTTATGTTTTTTTGTTAGATGTTTTGTTGTTTCCTAAAAACTATTTTTGATGCCCACCGAAATCTCTGAAAGATTACATATACATTGATTGATTTATTGTGACAGTGAAATTATGGTGACATTTTTGGCAGCTATAGGCTTGAATAGTGAAACTGTAGTTTTTAAGTACGTTTGAAGGTTTTTCAACTTCTTTCCCACAACTGTGACAGTGAGCCAATAGAACATCTCCAATATCATTCATTTCAAAGTAGAATAAGAACAAATGTGACTGCAATATGGATACAACAAAATATGTCCTAAAATAAAATCTGCCTTTAAAATATCTGCTAATTTAGAAATTACCTCCTTCTCTTAAGAAATGGGTATGGGAGAACATTTTTGTTTTATTCTCCCTTGTGAGAAGCTCTCCTTTCTCCTCAAACAAGAAGTGATTTCAAGTCTTAAAAGGGATATTTCCAGAAGCAGAATATATCACAAATTTAGCTTAAGCTTCTAAATGCCATGTTTGCTAACGTGAGTGCTAAGGTTTGATACTTTACTACATTCACTTTGTTATTGGAAAATATTGGTTTTAACCACTTAGTATTCTACCTTTTTAACTATTGCATTAAAAGTACTAACCTTCATTGTTATAATGAATTACCATTAAATTATTGATACTGGTTGGATTGCTTTTCTTCAATGATTCTATGTTGGATGGCTTATTGGTTTTGCAGTTGCTCTACCAACAAGTCTATTTGTAAGTATGCTCAATAGAAACTTAGTTAAAGATGTTTTCGAATAAGCTGACTCAAAATTATTACTTTTTTAGTGCGTGCTTTAAACATGTCCAATCTATTCTGATAAATAAATTGGTTCAGACGGGGTTAGAATTTGTTCAGAAATGAAATAAACACCATTATCTAATATTATTTTTAGATCGTGTTTGTTAACGAAGTCTGTTATAAACTCAAGTGAGTTCCGGTTGACTATGTTTTCCATGAGTCTTAAAACAAGCCCATCATTAGAAGTTTCGAGAATTTGTACGTCTAATTTGCATTCTTTTCCTATCTCTCTTTTTAATATCATTGCATCAAACATTTTCAATGTTTTATCACCTACCTCAACTTAGACTGCGCAAAAGGTAGCATAGAAATAGATAGTTATTGTTTTCTCCTACTTGCCTATAATATAATATTACACCTTGTTGCTTAAGTTTGTTTTGTTTAAGTCAGTTTATGCTGAAATCTTGTATTAACTTCAAGATGTGTCTTCTCTATAGCATGCATCTTTCTTACGCATAAACTCTTTTGCATGATGTATTCAAACAGGTAACAAATAGAAAGAATAAAGGTTGAGTTTTTTAGAGAAGCTCTTTTAGTACTGTTAATGTTTTTTAATATTAATGTCTCTAAGAAAACTGGGAAAAGAAAACCTATGGATTGCTCTAATTGTGTTGGTTGTTTCTCTTTGTATTCCAGTGAAGATAATACAATAATTGTTACCAACTGCCTTCTTTAGGAGAAGAAAATCTTATAAAGTAATCCAGATCCAATAAAATATAGGGATGTAAATATGATAAAACTATTAGATGTTATAGAGAAAATGATATTTGCACAAGATTTCGTTTTAGGCAAAGTCACAAATGTTGTTATTGACCCCGAAGATTTGAAGGTGACTCACCTAGAAGTTGAATTAAACAATAAAGCAACTAAGGAATTATTTGGCGCAAAAAAAGCATTTAGAAACAATCTAGCTGTTTCTGCTCTTGCAGACGGTGCTGAAGCTTTCTCAGGTAGAGGTATAGAACTTAAAGTGTCCAAGGGTCAACTTAACATATACCTAAGACCAACAGGGGAATAGTTGTTTAGAACTTCTTTCTTTTTTTAATTGGTTTGAAATTATTAATAAAAATTAATATGTTTGGGGGATAGTCTTATCCCTATTTTTTGATAGTTCGAACCCGCAGAGGTGTTTTCCCTTTTAAGCTATAATTAGTGGGACTAATATGATGTTTTTAGTATTGAAGTGAAACATTTTATCGAAGCTTTTTGATTGCAGCCATTATTCCAACCCAAATAGCTATGACAAGAAAGTAAAAAATAAGCCCAAAAAATGCGTTATCCGCTGCATTGAAAAGCAAACTCGTCGCTGCGAGATCGAAAATAACTCCTCCCGACAGAAATGAAGTTTCAAAATTACTTAACCCTCGATATTCAACATAAGCAAATATTACTAATATTGCTGTCCATGTTATGAATATTCCATGAGCGCCTCCTATGAAAATGGGATAAGAAATAATTCTATTCAGTATTGAGATAATTATTAGCAGAAGGGCTCCCGTTTTGTTTCTTCGAATTATCAGGGCAAAAGCAACAATGTTCAAAACCACAAAAAATGCAGCGTTAGCAACTGCTATAGTGTAATCAACCGCTAAGCTAAATCGCGCTGAAGGTTCAACCCCTACTGGACGATTTGTTGTCCATAAAATTATTGAAGCAATTTCTCCAACAATTGTTATTGCGATTAGTATCAACAAAATTTTGTGCTTTAAATCTTGCATGTTAAGCTAATTAAAATACTTGAATATATGTTTGGGGACTTCTAAAATACTTTATCCAATCAACAAAAACCGTTATTATTCTTTGTTTTCACGATCGCCTTTTAGGATTTTTATGAGTGTTTTTTTGCCTTCTGCAAGCGTAATGGGTACCTTTTCGATGAGTCCTTGTGCCTTAAGCTGCCCAAATAGGTCAACTATAGTCGGAGGTTCCAACCCTGAAGCCTCGAGCAACGCTGCATCTTCTAAAATATTGCGGATTTTGCCCTCTCCCAGCTTTGTGCCCTGACTGATGACGATAATGCGGTTAGCCAACTCAGGTAGAGCCTCGACGTCATGGGTCGAAACAATAACAGTTGTGCCTGCCCTACTCAACTCGTTTATGGTATCTATCAAGCCTCTACGGGAAACAAGATCCAGGTTCGCAGTAGGTTCATCAAGAATCAGCAGCTCGGGTTTTAGTAC
Organism: Candidatus Bathyarchaeota archaeon; assembly: GCA_963810665.1. Classification (GTDB taxonomy): domain Archaea; phylum Thermoproteota; class Bathyarchaeia; order Bathyarchaeales; family Bathycorpusculaceae; genus Bathycorpusculum. The sequence continues at coordinate 45,335 of CAWEOM010000038.1, forward strand.
CAATGCCGTGGCCAACGAAACCTTCTTTTTCTCGCCGAAACTCAGCCTGTGTGGCGGACGATCTTTAAGGTGCTGGATTCCCATCTTTTCGAGGACATGTGCGCTTCGTTTTTTGATCTCTTCTTCGGGTAGTTTGAGGTTCTTGGGACCGTACTCGATATCTTCAATGACGCTGGGCGTGAAGAGTTGATCATCGGGGTCTTGAAAGACTATGCCTATGCGGGAGCGGAGTTTTTGGAAGTCTTTGGAGGTGGTTTTTTCGCCGAAAATCCTGATTTCGCCGTTACTGGGCATCAGCAATCCTGCGATTAACAGAATCAGCGTAGATTTGCCTGAGCCGTTCGGACCTAAAAGTGCGACTCGTTCGCCTTGCTGAATTTCCAGCGACACCCCTTTGAGTGCGCTGACGCCGGCTGGATAACTAAACTTTACATCTTTAAGTGAAACGATGGATTCAGCCATGTTGGCGTGCCTTCTATAACCAGGCAAGTAAAGCGAAAGCTACTATTATGGCTGACGCAAAAGCAGCATCGCTTAGTTTTAGTGCGGGCATGGCGAGTTTGTTGTCGTTGCTGATTTCAAAGCCGCGGGCTTTCATTGCTAGGTATACGCGTTCAGAGCGTTCGTAGGTGCGGATGAACAGAGATGAGAGGATGGCGCCTAAGTCTTTTAGAGATTGTAGGTTGAAAGTTCGTTTGTTTACGTATGTGCGGGCTTCTTTAGCTATTAACACGCTTTGTGCTTCGTGGATGGAGACAAAGAAGTATCTATAGGTTAAGCTAAAGAGTTGAATAATTAGGGTGGGGACTTTGATCGATGCGAGCAGCTTTAGCGTTTTATCAAATCCGGTCGACAAGATGAGTAGGCTTAGGGATGCTACGCAGAACCAGACGCGAACTGTGAATATTGTAAACCGTGTTATGCCTTCGGCTGTTATCGTTAAGTTTATCCCGCTAAGGTTTGCTGCCCAAATTGGGTTGCCTGCGGTTAAGAATAGAACTGGTATGGAGATTACTGCAGCGAAAACTGGAATTAGACTTGTTCGGGTGAAGAATGCTTTCAGAGGAATCCGTGATGCCAAGGCTAAAAACAGAGGAACAATGCAAATCGCAAGCAGATATGACAGGTGAACAATGCAGAGTGACGCGATTATCATGGCGGTGATTGTGATGAATTTTGCTATGGGGTTTATGGATTGCATTACGCCTTTTCTGCTGCTTAAGTCTTCAACGTAAACTAGTGTTTCAGCGCCTTCCGCTATGTCTCTGAGTGATTGTGGTACCTTCATGGTTGTAACCTCTTCTTTTTGCTTATCAACTTCGCTACAGCTAACCCTGCCACAAACAGTAGCAGAGTTGAGGTGATAGCGATAAGTAGGGTAACCCATTGGTTTTCATTTCCCGCAAGGTTATAGTCAGAGAGAGGAGCCTCGTAGATTGGATGTTCCTCCACTCCAAGTTGCTCCGCTTTTGCATCAAGCGTTTCCATAGCATACGAGAAAACAAAGACACCTAACAAAACAAAGATCAACGCAACGGTTAACCCTACTATGACCGTTTTTTGGTTGAGTTTTTTTTGGTGCGCCATTTGTTTATTCCCCATTTACTTTTTTATTCTTAAACATGCTAAGTTTGCCCAAGATGGGGCTCTTCTCTAACACGTCAGGTCGCAGCTTTAGCAAGGTGCCGATTAGGATGACTGTGACTATGCCTTCTGCGACGCCGATTATTGAATGGTTTAATGCCATGGCGGGCAAAACTACGGCCAATCCATAATGGAAAGTGCCTGTTGACAATCCCAGTTCTGTGCCGGCGGAAAGAGCTGCAAGCAAGTCTCCAACGAATGCGGAGATGAAGATTGTTGCGTATAAGCTGCTGATTGCCTTGATTTTGAATACTTTATTTGTTATTAGAAATATGGCACAGGGGGCGAATACGCCGATTATGCCCATGTTTAGGACATTGGCGCCTAGGGTGGTAATTCCGCCGTCTCCGAAGAGGAAAGCTTGTAGAACTATGATTATGGTCAGGGATATGCTCCCGGCGAAGGGACCGAGTATGAGTCCTATGGCTGCTCCACCGAGGAGGTGAGCGGTTGTCCCGCCGATGACTGGGTAGTTTACGAACATGGCGGCAAAGAAGAGCGCGGTTAGGAGTCCCATCATGGGGACTTGTTGGTCGGAGAGTTTGATTTTTTTGAAGGATATCGCCCAGACTACGATAGTTATTATGAATGCTGGTACCGTTATGGCTAATGAGAGGTATCCGTCTGGTATGTGCATGTTTTAATCTCCGTGCAGTAGCACGATAATGTTGGATGGTGTTACCGAGTATTAAAATATTGTGATTTGTTGCTACCTTTTTTATCCTTTGTATCTGGTAATTTTTCGGCTATTCAACCACAAAAAAGTTCTGCCTCAACATATTCGAGGCTAAAAGTTCTCAAAGTTACAAGCTCAAAAAATTGTTATTATTCTTTTCTGAATTTTGCTGCTCGATTAGCAATCAATGTTGCAATAGCCCCGGCTGCAACACCGCCATCAATGTTAACGACCGCAAGTCCTAATGAACAAGACTGCAACATAGCCATTAGCGTGCTAACGCCTTTCGCACCAAATCCATAACTGTTCGAAGTTGGAACGGCAATTACTGGTACATCAACCAGTCCCGAAACCACTGAAGCCAAAGCTCCCTCTCGACCAGCTATCACCACTACAACATCTACATCCCTTGTGATAACCTGTTTTATTGGCTCGAAGAGGCGGTGGATTCCAGCTACTCCCACATCGTAGCTGCAGTAGACGGTACAGCCTGTTTCCTGCGCTATGAGTTTTGCTTCTTCAGCTATCTGTATATCGGAGGTTCCAGCTGTCAAAATTGCAATCCGTCCGCCACTGGCAGTTGTGGTGAATGTTTTCTTTTTTAGAACAGCCATACGTGCCTTATCGTTGACGTTCACCACCAAATCCTCAGTTGGGATACCTTTGATTGCTTGGAAATGTTCCTTGTTGCATCTACTTACGATAACCTTGCCGCTGCTTTCAAGCATTCTTCTGCAAATTTCTAATACGTCTTCTGGTGTTTTGCCTTCCGCTAAAATAACCTCCGGAATACCCTTACGCAACTCGCGGTTGCTGTCAAGCTTAGCTAAACAACCCACCTCATCTAATGCAAGTAGCTTGAGCATCTTTTCTGCTTCAGCAGGCAAAATTTCGTTGCGAGAAACCTTCTCAAGAATTTCTTTTAGTGATTGCATAAACAGACAATACTTAAAAAAACCACTTAGCAATATATCTATTATGCCTCGCGTGCTAACCCGCCTTTTTGTGTGAAATCTATGAGTGAAACTAAAAAAATTCTCGTTATAGACTGTGCTGCTTCAGGTATTGCTGGAGACATGATTTTAGGTGCATTGATTGATCTAGGTGCCAACGTTGAGCGAGTGGTTAATGCCATTAAAACGCTTGAGACCCCTGCGTTTGGCTACAGAAACATCGATATAGTAATCAATGAAGTGATGCGGGGTGATTTTCGCGCCACCCACATTGATGTCACTTCCGAAGTGGCAGAGAAACGGCGCGGCAAGGATCTTATTGCTATTGTTGACAAGGCTGCAGAGAACTTGAAGCTCTCAGATAGGGCAAAAAAGTTTGCATCTAAAGTCATCCGCACAATTGTTAGTGTTGAGATAGACCTGCACAAAACCAGATTTGAAGATTCGCACCTGCATGAAGTTGCATTGGTAGATACTGCCGCTGAAATTCTCGGTGTTGCAGTGGCATTGGAAGATTTGGGGTTGTTTGAGGCAAAAATTTACTCAACCTCCTTGGCAGTGGGCGGGGGAACCTTCAAGTTTTCCCACGGCATAGTTTCCGTGCCCGCACCCGCGACTTTATCGATTTTGCAATCCAAGAATTTTCTTTTCCATGGTGGACCGATAGAAACTGAGCTTGCCACACCCACTGGCGTTGCGATTATAGTCAATTTGGTGGACGAGGTAAGTCGTTTTTATCCGTCTATTATTCCTTTGAAAGTTGGTTATGGGGCTGGAACCAAGGAATTCAAGGAGATGCCTGCAGTTCTTCGGCTAACCTTGGGCCGGTCTTCCGATGAGGGGGTGGTTCGTGATGAGATTGCGGTTTTGGAAACCAATATCGACGATGCTACAGGTGAAGTTTTAGGCTATGCTATCGACAGGTTGCTTGCCGAGGGTGCCAAAGACGTAAGTATAATTCCTATGTTCACCAAGAAGAATCGACCTGGACAAATCGTTAAGGTTATTGCTGATCAAAAGGATGTTGCGAATCTCTCGCGTGTTTTGATTGCTGAAACAGGGACGCTGGGGGTTAGAGTTTACTACTGCGAACGGCATATAATTAGTCGGGAACTAATAGTCGTTGATTTACTGGTGATGGGCAACAAGGAAACTGTACGTGTCAAAGTTTCTAAGAATGCACGCGGTGAAATCTTACGTATAAAACCCGAGTTTGAAGACCTCAAACGATTGGCAGAGAAAACCCAAAAACCGCTTCGGGAACTCCTGGATCTTGCGATATCTATAACCCAAGAAGTGTTCCACAAGGAAGGTAGTTAATTATAATGGATGAAATACTGATCCGAAAACTTGAAGAACTCAAAATCTACATCGCTGACAAGGGAAAAAACGGCGTTGTCATCGCCTATTCCGGAGGTGTAGACAGCACAACTTTAGCAGCTATAAGTCACCAGCTTCTCGGTGATAAAGCCGTGGCCGTCATAGCACATTCGCCCACATATGCTGCTGAAGAAATGCGGGCAGCCAAAAGAACCGCGTTGAGTATAGGCATTACACTATATGTTACGTTAACTAATGAATTGGAGAATGAAGATTTCGTAAAAAATCCCGAGGACCGTTGTTACTTCTGCAAAAAAGAGCTTTTGCTTAAACTGAAGACGTTTGCAGGTGACCACGGTTTCGCCGCGGTTTTTGATGGTACAAACTTTAGTGACCTTGGTGAGCATCGACCTGGGTTTAAGGCTGTACAGGAAGTGGAATGTGTTTTTAGTCCATGGGTGGATTGTAAGTTTAGCAAGGATGAAATTCGTCAGGTTGCCAAGAATTTGGGGCTTAGTGTGCATGATAAGCCTGCTTCGCCGTGTCTAGCATCGAGAATTCCCTATAACGAGCGGATTACCCCTGAGAAGCTGGAGCGCATCGAGAAGGCAGAAACCGCAATAAGGCAAATCGTTAACGTGGGCCAACTTCGGGTGCGAGATCATAATGACTTAGTCAGAATAGAAGTCGGCAAAGATGAACGAGCCTTATTTCTTGATCCGGAAGTTTTGGAGCGGGTTACCCTGGAGCTTAAACGGCTGGGTTTTAGGTATGTGACTTTTGATTTGGAAGGTTACAGATCTGGAAGTATGCTGAAAAGTGTAGATTCTCGTTAGCTCTTTTTTCTATAATCCCCTCTGTAGGCACGCTGCTTGTGATTTTGAGCGGTAATTTCCTGCGGTTCCATTGGCGAGTATAGGACTTTTAGATTGATTGTTTGGGTTTGCACTTTCCTTTAATAGTGCAACAAAGAGTAACCTAACAAATGAGTGTATTCGAGAATTTTTAGTCCAGATTGAATCTAGCTCTCCTGCAATTACCTATTATTTTTAGCGCTTCTTAGCGTCTTTTTCATTAATGCTTTTCTAGAGAGGGTTTTCAGCAGTTACTAAACTACAGATTCTTACACCGTGAAGCGTATTCCTACATCTATAGCAATACTTTCCGATGAAATCAAAAATAACCTTACTTTGTTATCTAAAGACCGTATACAAGAAACGGAAAACTTAAACAGAACAATGCTGAACTTTATCGGTACTGGTGCCGGGGTATCCGAGCCAGGTCTAAATAGGTGGCCAGATAAAAACAATTTGCCCCTAAGATATGGAGGAGGACTTAAGATCCTCTGGCGCAGGCCTTCGTGGGTTCAAGTCCCACCCCCGGCACCACTTATAAATAAAATAACGGGTTTTTGTCTGGGTGATGTATTTACTTGAATTTGAATCCGCTTGGTCTTTTGCTTTCTGATTTATTTCTTGGTTTTTAATCATGGTTTATTTCCTTTTTCTAAAAAATTTATGCCGTCGCGATCGTAGACAAATTCAAATCATGCTTCTATGAGTACACGCCCATAGAAGATATGGCAAAGATTTTTAGGATGGGAGATGTGCAAGAAGTAAAAAGGCGGTTGTTGGGCTTAAATGAGGAGTCAATCGATGGGAGTGTTGATTCCAATGCCTAAGGTAAGCCGTGGATATGTGAAGAAGAAAAGCAGCTTCGTATTCTGCGCGAATGGGCTTCATAGTCTCTGAGATCGCTGGCGATGGGTAGGGTTTGGTGGCTGGGTGATAAATCTTTGGATTTTGGCTTAATAGTCGTCCAGTGGTCTGATTATAACTGGACTACTACTACTACTTCTACTTGCCTCTAATTTATTCTGCTCAAGAATTGTATAGTGAAGAGGACGCACTTCGACTGTTGCTGGTTTGTTAATTAACTATCTGGTCTTTTAGTTTTATATAAAACGTGGAATATTCGATGATGTCTCCATTGCTGGGTGGGTTCAAGTCTTATCATCGGCATTAAACGGTAATTTTTGCTGCGGGTTTCTGCTCTTGTCGCCTCGGTTGCTAAATTTTGCGAGATGCCCAAACGGGTAGGCGAGCAAAAAGATTTCAACTACACCGATGCCTAATGAAAACGGGACACCTGCACTAGTTTGTATTAGGAGATTTATTGTGGAGAAAAATAACAATAAGAAAACCCCGTTGAGCCAGAAGCCTATCTGCCAGCCTTCACAGTTGTATAAGCGGTGGAGAAGGATGATATTCAATACACCGAGAATTATAGGTTCGATTGCGAATATTGTTACTAGAAATAAAGCAAACCCTATGGGTGGCATGTAGAGTAGAAACGCTTTCTGGAAGGCATCCAACAATAGTTGGCTGGTGACTAAGGTAATTACTATGATTGTGCCGTGGATTAGGACTTGTTTAGATAGTTTAAGCATTTTGGGCAATCCATTCACCTATTTTCTGTTCAGTTATTCTTCCACGTATTCCATAATCGTTATCGATGCCGTTCCAATAGACGATCCAGCAGCCTTTAAGCCCCATATTCCTGAAAAGAGTTAGACCCTTGATTATGTAATCGCTCTGTGTTGCATCATTGCTTGTTGACATCCCGAACTCGGAAATCACCACATCTTTATTTGTTATCTTTTGTAGAAGCTGTATCATGTTTGGTGAAATAGTCAGAAAAGAATCCATGAAAACGTCAAAACCCACGAAGTCTAACTTTTCACTAAATTGAATCGGGAGGTTAGTTCGAGCTATAAAGGCTGGTGAAAAATTGGTGTAGTACTTTGCAGAGAGCTGATGCTCCTCAACTATCGTGTAGATATCTTCGAATTTTGAACCTGCTTCATCGTCTGTAAACAAAGCTCCTATTTCCCAAGATGAAGCCACATCGGGTTCGTTAAGGATCTGAATGTAGGATAGATTGCTACCCCACCTGTCTAGGTAGTAATTAATGTCACTGCTGCTTGCATGGTTGTTGATAATCAGGGCAACCTTTATGCCAAGTTGTCTAACTGCGCTGAAGAAAACGTCTGATAGGGTGTTCAAATATGAACTAGGGATATTTGAATCACAGACAAGATTAACCCGAATCACTTTAAAGCCTAAGTCTTTGATGTGTGAAACTTCACTGTAGATTTGTTCGACATTGTCTCGCTCGTAGACATAGCTTACACCCACTTCAAAAGAGGAGTTTGAGTTTCTTGAAAAAGATGAATAGAACAAGTATGGAAAGAAAAACTGAACGAAAATTAAGATGAAGCACAAACTTATGATTATTAGTGTCCATCCCATCTTGTTTTGTGTGATTGTAACAAGATTGTCTCTCTTCATAAAACTCTTTAAACCTCTTCTTTTAAAATCAGAGAGACTTCGCCTTTTCACGTAGAGGAGAAAACTGAATATAGCAACAACAGCGATGATTATTGCCGTGAAAACTATTTCATTTGTGAAGTGATCTCCTACCGTAAAAGGAATTGTTTCTGAAGTTTCGAATAGCCCTGCAGAATCCCTAGCGTAAACTGTTAAGTTGTGAGCTCCTATAGTTAAGCCAGCTAGAGTCGTGTTTCCTGTGATTGCTACAACTTGCTGGTCATCGAGGGTGTAGCTGAGCAAAGAAGCTTTATCATTTACTACAAATGTCAGAGGAATTTCACTTGTTTCATATGTGTTGCTTTGTGGACTAATGATCATAACAACGGGTTCCTGAAAGTTTGTTTCTGAAGAAAATTTGACCATAAACGCGCTTCCCGAAGTTGATGCTGCAATTGCATATCCGCCATCTTTCGTGGGGATTAAGCATGAAGATGGAAAGCCTAAGGGCGATATTATTGCCGATGTGCCTAGCTGTTCTTGGCCGAGTTCACTTCCAGAGGAATCTGCTCTCATAATCGATGCGGCTCTGGGTCGAGCAACTAAGTAGCCCTCGTCTGCAGTTTGCACAATCGTGCTAAAGCTATCATTTGGATATTGCCCATAGGGCAGATTCCATTGCTCATAGCCTTGGGCATTTATTTTAATCAACCAAGGAATCATGCCGCCACTGGCTTGCCACATTCCTGTCCCTGCAAGAATAAATCCCCCATCTTTAGTTTTAGCTAAGGAGTAAACGAAATGCGCATCCAAAGGGTCACCATAAACGTAGTTTTGACTCCACTGCTGATTGCCGTTTGAATCAAGCCGGGCTAACCAAAAATTATTCTTCCAATTACCAGCCAAAGCACATCCGTGGTCTGCAGTATTAACAATAGCAGAAACTTGGAAGCCTCCCGTAAAATTCAGGTCCCACAGTATTGTTCCTTGACTGTCAAATTTTCGCAACCAAACATAATTCTCTTGGTTTTCTCTGATACTATTCCCAACGATGATGTAGGTTCCATCATCTGTTATGATTCCTTGGCGGACCCCCCTATTTGCTCCAATGGAGAAAGTTGAAATTATATTTCCTTCACTGTCTGTTTTAACTACGTCGCCGTTTTCGCAGAACACTACGTAACCGGAATCGATAGTCTGCGCTAATGATACCGCATTGTTGAGAGCCTTTTGCCATTGAACGTTTCCGGATGAATCTGTCTTAATTAAGGTAGGTCCGCCATAAGACAAAGCGTTGCCCGCTACAGCGTAGCCTCCATCCGAAGTTTGGATAACAGAATTAGCCAGCAAACCTTCGTAGGTTTTCTTCCATTCAATTGAAGGCACGTCAGGAACGGCTGTCGAGGACGCAACAAAAACAAATATGATTAAGGCAATGAAAAACAGCGCAATGATATTTCTTGCAAATCTCGAATAGACAAGGTAAGTGCGCTTCAAATATGAAATCCCCAGATTAACTTGAATCACAAATACTTAGACTGTCCACTTAACTTTTTCCTAAAAACACCAACAAGAACCAGTGGTCAACTGGTTTTGATTGGCTTTTGAAAAATTACAAAAAGATGTTTTGTGCGTAATGTATTAATTGGGTGTGTTTTCAAGCCCCATTCCAGACGCCACAGTTTGAATAAAGATTCCCCGTGGGTGATGAATGGAAAGGTGAAGAAAGGAAAATAGATAAAATTATATCTTGTATGGGTAATTGATTCTATCTGCAAGTGAGGACTGCGTCGTAGCGGAATGGTCTGAATTAATAGTAATAATAGATTTAAAACAAATATGTCAAGTTTACAAAATTCTTTCAAAGGGTTTAACTGAATTTTCTTCTTCTTTGTTTTGGATTTAAGTTGTGTAATGAATGTGCGTTTAAGAGTTGCGATTTTTGTGGAAAGATACCAGCTACTTTTTGCTGTGAGAAATGTCACATTCGTTTGTTATTCATGCAATATTGGAATGACTCTTGAAGGTTCGAAAAGTATTGATGAATGTCCTATGTGCAAAGAACCAATTAAATAGCCCAATTAGCCTATTCTTGGCTAAGGTTGAGTCGATTAAAAGCATGGATGAGACTGATGTAGTGCATATTGCTGGAATATCTGGTCTTATCAGTTCAACTTTTCCACTAATCATGATTATTATATCAACTATAATAGAATCCTCTTTTAGTTGGAATAGAAACGCTTTAAGTGACATTGGAGTAAGCCAAACGGGATGGCTATTCAATAATGCATTAATCGTTGGCGGTGTGCTTAATTTCTTGTTCGCAATAGGTTTATTGACTTATTTCGAAAAAACTAAAACTTTTACGATAGGAGTTTCTTTAATCATTATAAGTAGCGTTAGCTTAGCTTTGGTTGGAGTTTTCACTGAAAACTTTGGAAATATTCACGTATTGGTTGCTCTTGGTTATCTACTTTTGGCTCCTTTAGGGTTAATTTGTATTGGAGTTGGAAAAAAAAGAGACCAAACTGGAATAGTAAGTCTTGTTTTGGGAATTATTGCTTTGTTGATTATTTTTGGTTTATCAGTAATTGCTTTTTTTGCTAACTTGCAGATTGGGTTTGCTGTTCCAGAGTTAGCTGAGTCTTTGGTGCTTTCAATCTGGATATTTTGGCTCTCACTTAAACTTGTTAGATATGCTTCTTCATAACTAACTAAAGAAATGAGAGATCGCTGGTGCCATCACACGGAATAGATGGTTCACGGCAACTCTAACTATAGATTGCTCTATGCATCTCTTCTCTAATATTAACGTGGAAATGTGTTTTGATATTGACTTGCGATTCATAAATTGTAAATAACTAATCTGGTTCTTATTGTAAATATGTGTAATCTGTACAAGTCTAAAATTTGGGCTGATTTTCTTGACGGAAGAAATACATTAAAAGTAGTTGAATACACAGAAACCGTTGAGTCAATTAAATTAGAGTTTATTGAATCTCATCTTGTTGAATATTTCAATCACGTCTAAAGCGCCTTTTTCGCCTAAGGTATAAAATTCCTAGCGAATTTGCGTTCTAAGGCTCTTCTGTAATCCTCGTCATAATTGGATAGCATAATATCTAACCTTTTTTCGTTATTAGCCTCTTGAACGCCGACCCTTAAGTCAGGACTTGCTAAAACGCACCTAAAACAGCAAGGCCATCTTTCTTCATTCCTCTCTTTGAGAGCTTTAATAACCTCTGCTTCGCCTAAGCTGTAAAACCTCCCACATAAGGGGCATTTATAATCGCTTAACTCTTCTAAGTAAGGCTCTTTCATTTAAATTCCTTTAATGATATTTTTCTCAAACTATCAGACCAAGTGCAACAAGTGATCGCTACAATTTCTTAAATTATTTTTATTTATTTTTATAACTTGTGGTTTGACTATTTGCGCCAAATCTCTTAGATCAGCAGGACTCTTATGCCCTACGCCACTTTGGCAAAATACATCTAACTTTTGATCAAGATAGTATTAACGCTAAATTACTAACCTGCAAGTCTAGCCGCGCTGCCCTTAATATGGAAAATCAGAATGTGAAAGCAAAGCGAAACAAGTTAACGCGGAACCCTCTATAACCTTATCTTTCCTTTTCATGATTACCACTTTTTTAACTGTAAGCATCCTTAGGCATACCTTATTTGGGGAACTTTTAACATTAATAACAATTACTTAAGGATCAATTTTAAATTAGACACATACTTGGGTTTATCTAGTAATTTATTGCCCCAAGCACTACAGTTTTGCATTTAATTTTTTGATAGGTATTTTTCGTGCCGCTTGTTACCGAGCATTTTCTGTGTGTTGAATTAGTAAAATCGCAAAACTCCAAAATAATTATTTGTTTCCGTAGATAAATCATTATCTACTGTGTTCTTTTTACACTCACTTATTCAAGCAAAGTATTAATTGTATGATAAATAAATCCAGTATAGGTGCTTTTGTTATGAATCCCAGTAGGTTAAATGGCAAGAAGGTTGTCGGCGCTCAAGGTTTGATTCTAGGGCAAGTTGAGGGAATCGACATTGACTTAAACATTTGGCGAGCCTCAATTTTGTATGTAAGTTTGAGTGATGAAGCTGCTGCAGGGTTTGGGTTAAGAAAACCTTTCATGAGCAAAATCACAATTTGTTTACCAACCCAGATTGTTAAATCTGTAGGCGATGTAATAGCTCTGAAGGAGCAATTAGTTGATCTTGATGAAGCTGCAAAAGAATGCATCGCAAATCCTACTGACCTTAGAGGGAAGAAGGTTATTGGCGTCAAGGGTTATACTGTGGGGGAAATAGAAGGATTAGATTTGGAATCCAGCAACTGGCAAATTACGGGTTTGCAGGTTAGCGTAACTAAAGATGCTGCCACAGAGCTTGGATTCAACAAACCATATCTACGAAAAGTGATAATAGCGATACCTACCGAAATAGTAAGTTCAGTTGGGAATATGATTATTTTAAACGAGAGCATAAGTGACCTAAAGACGCTTTTAAAAAGTTTGGAGCATAGTTAGCTCGCTGTTGTAAACATTGTTTCGGTCTATATATTTCTCAAAGTAAGCTGCCCTTTGACTGCTCTTAATATACCTTGCAAAGAAAAGGATTTTTTATGAACGAGGAGATAGATACTACATGTATGCAAGGAGTAGGAACAGTTACAAAGTTAACTTCACTTCAAACAAAGGTGCTACTATATTCGGGGAAAGAGCTGACATTTCTAAATAGCAGTATCCTCTCGGGATCAATAGCCGTAGCTAAAATACAACAGACGATGGAAAAAATAAAGATTCTAAGGGAGCTAAATAGTTGAAGAAAAAAGACAGCGTAGAAGTAAGTGAGTCGGAAACTTTTGGCTCCTACGCTGAGAAGCTGAGAAACAAGTACGGTGATAACTGTATAGGGAAAGGCAAGTGTACTGGCCTAGAGGTTAAACGTTGGTTAGCTCTGCGCGATAATAAAACAGAAATTCCCTGAATTGGTAAGATATTAACATAGATCCCCTCAAAGAGCAATACTGGATTGAATTGCGCAAGTGTTTTATTCACATTATGTACAAATGGATTATTGGAGATTGAGATGCCTAGCGCTTATGTATTGTTTAATACCTCTCCCGGTTTAGAAGAGCAAGTTTTGGATGAAGCTAAAAAAACTGGCGGAATAGAAGAAGCCTTCATTTCCTATGGTGTGTACGACTTAATTGTCAAAGCCACAGCAAATACACCCGCTGAATTGAAAGAGTTAGTAACCTATAAGCTGAGAAAAATAGCTAACGTCAAGTCAACATTAACACTAATGCTCAACGATGGCAAATAGACTGTATCAGCCATTACTCCTCAACAAATAGTCTATCATTAGCTATCGCAGAAGGTATTGAGCACCAGTTTCTCTAATTTGAGATATTGGGTTAAATTGTTTGGGCTGCTTCTCTCTGTAGAAGCATGTTCACGGCGTCTATGAGGGCTTCGCAGGCAAACCAGCGCTCTTCCAAGGAATCATCAGTTTCCAAATCCTTAGTCTTTTTCTGAAAAATTTTTATCTGCTCCAGCAACGGTTCCCTCAATCGCTCATACTCATCGAGGAGCTTCTTTTTTTCGGTGTTTAAATTAAGTGTGACAATCTCAATCTCTCTTTGTTTATCAATTATTTCTTCTACTATCACTATTTCTCTTTGCTCACGATTACTTCTAGATAGCCCTCGGAAAAAACCTGTTTTGATCTGAATCACCTTTTCCTGTTCTATCTTCAGGCGATTTATGGTGCTGTTGAGGCGTCTGATTTCACGGTTTTTTCGGCTTTTAAGAGCTATAGTCGCATTTACATATTCGGTGTCGATTTGTTGGAGAAGATTCTTACAGTATGATATATTTTTTATTTCTTGTTCCATTACTTTTTCTTTTTTGTGGTGGTCTTCAAGCTGCAGTTTGATAATTGCAATTGCCTGTGAGCGTTCCCTTAAATATTGGTCATCTGCGCTTATGTCAGGGTGTGACTCAAACTCATCCAAAACTGATTCTACACCGGTTAGCCAACGCTCGAAATGCTGGCTAAATGGAGAGGAGCCAAACTTTTGGTTACCTAGCATATGTAGTCGTTTGAGGGTTCCCTCTGAAATCTCTTTTTTAGTTATATTGGTGTGTGTATTTTCCTCTGTTGATTTACCAAAGTGCTTGTAATTACGTTTCTTGTTTTTGTCTTTTTCACGAAAAGGCTTTGCCCCTCGAGGCGACTTAATGCGCGGATGGTATCCCATAGACAGGATGTATAGTTATTGAAGTATTTAGTTTGTGTCTAATCCAGACTAAACCTGAGTTGTAGAACTGATTTTTTTGGAAAACACAAATAAGCAATCATTTGTGTTTAACGTTTGAGCATAATGAAGTCTATCTGTCAAGTTTGCAATCAATCATACCGAGGTATTCCCCTAAATACCGTAAAAGATGGTAAGCAGGTGGATGTTTGTCCTTCATGTTACCAGACCCTTGACGCCGAGTACCGGAAGAACAGTTGCATAGCCTGCGTTTTCTTTCATGTTGGTACATGTGAGCTTTTCGGTACCGACCTAGAAGAACCTTATGTTCAGAATCAGCAATGCGACTACTTTACTACCAGTACAGACCCTGAAAGGGTGGCGAAGGCTAGGATTAAAAAGTTTGAGTTGACTGGTCGTTTTGAAGATGCCGCTAAAGAGTACGAGAACCTCGGTATGGTCAATGAGGCTGAGGTAGCTCGCCGTAAAATCAAAGATGCTCCTGTACGTCCCCTCAGTATTGAAGAGTTGCTTGAGCAGTTGACACAGAGAGGTCAAGCGTTAACGTATTTTTGTTGTCATTGTGGCGCCCCGCTTAAGGTTGGCGCGAAACATGAAATCCAAAAAGTCTGCCCCAAATGTAAATATGACCTCTCAGCTTTAGACATGGCTAAGCTAATCAGCCAACACCTTTAATTTGACCTGTAAGATAGTCTTCCTTAGAGCTTTTTTACTTCTTTAAATTGATATTTAAAGTGTTTACTTGCTTGGTGATGGAGCCTTTGAAGCGATTTGTGGAACCTTCTCTTCTTCTAACGGAGTTTCGAGGATCGCTTGAGTAATATTAGACTTAACATTTTTATTCGCATATTTTTGTATCCTTTCTTCAACTCAACCTTTATTTTTCTAAAAGTTTAAGTTTAAACATCTAAACTAACCTATATGGGACTAACGAAGAATAATGAGTAAGCGGAAAGGATTAGGCAAAATAGTTTTCATAGTACTTCTTTGTATTTTGTTTGTCCAGGTTTTAATGCCAATTGAAGGTGCCTTTTCCCAAAAGGATAGCAGTCAATCTGAACTTTTTAGCGATGATTTGCAATCTACTGATTCAGCGGAAATAGATAGTTTAGGACCAATGCAAGCGGGAACAATCAAATTCGCGATTGGCCTTAACAATCGCAACAACGATAAATTGCAAAACTTCATAGATAGCTCTCACTCAATAACGCACGGAGTACAGAAAGTTCTTTCTGAAGAAGAGTATGAAGCAGAGTATTCACCCTCACAATCGTACTATGACCAAGTATTGTCGTATCTTTTAGCCAACAACATAACTGTTACTGAAACATGGCAGAACCGGTTGTTAATAACCGCCGAAGGCTCCGTTGAAGATGTCGCAAGAGCTTTTCAGACTCAAATCGGTATGTACTCTTATCAAGACACGGTTTATTACGCAAGTACAACGGATATCGCAGTTCCAGCAGCATTAAGTTCCTATGGTATTACCGGAATAGACGTGAACAGTTTTCCTGTACAGCCTCTTATTGAAAAAGTATCTGGCTTCGCAGAGCCAGCTGGTTTGGCATTCAACCAGTCTCCCAGTGACTTTAGAAATGTCTATGGTACATCTACCGCTGTTAGCAATGGCTGGACAGGGACGGGACGGACAATTGGAATTGTCGATGCATATGGCGACCCAACAATCGTCACTGATGTAGAATCCTTCAACTCTTATTTTGGGCTTCCCCGTTTATCTCTAACGGTTGCCGGTATAGGCGGAAATGATAGTAACTGGGCTACTGAAACAGCACTGGATGTCCAGTGGGCCCATGCAATGGCACCGGGTGCTGCCATTACGCTGCAACTCGCAGCTGATAACTCTTACAGTAGCCTTTTTGGCGCAGTTAATACCCTTGTTGAACAAAATGATCCGCCAGACATTATCTCCCTAAGTTTTGGTGGTGATGAAACTGGTATTTACTCTCACATTTTCGCCTCTGCAGCGGCGAAAGGAATCAAAGTTTACGCCTCAACAGGTGACGACGGCGCTTATAACGACGAGAGTAGTCTTTCAGTAAGCTATCCTGCCTCAGACCCTAATGTAATTGCAGTGGGTGGAACGACACTTTACAGCAAAACCGTGCAAGGAACCGATCAATATTACGAGTATGGTTGGAGCGGGAGCGGTGGAGGCTACTCCCACATCTTCACAGAACCTTCCTATCAAACTAATGCTGGTATTCCTAATACTGCAAATAAACGAGCTATTCCTGATGTATCTCTTGAAGCGGACCCACACTCCGGAGTCAGCATCTATATTGGAGGTGTTCGACAGACAGGTTGGGGTGGCACAAGTTTATCTGCACCTATGATGGCGGGCATTGCAGCTGTTGCATTGAACGGGGATTGGCATCTAGATAACTACGCGTTTTACAGCACTTATGGTACTAGCATGTACTCTGTTTCTTTTCATGATGTCTACCTATCGGGTAATAATGGATATTACTCTGCCCAAGCTGGCTGGGATGCAGTGACAGGGTTAGGTTCAATAAACTTCCATAACTTCATTAATTTTAATGGTGTTTATTCCGAAGTTGGTCTTACCAGTGAAACTTTGAGCACATCAAGTGTCGGTATTAATTCATTGTTTGACTTCAATTATAATTTAAACAATCCGAGTGATAATTCGTTGACCCAAATCGGCCTGGGTGCAACCATTCGCCTACATGGTTCAACAAATGAAATAAACGATTTAGCAAATGACATTTATGTTAATCTTAATGGTGGAGAGAGTTCACAAAGTAGAGCGTTCACTACAAGTTCTTTTATTACACCTGGTCTCTATGATGTCCAATGGAGTGTATGGTTGGGTCCACCAGGATATGGCACCCTTCTATCTTCAAGTGGTTGGCAAACTGATCAACTCGAAATATTGTCCTCAAGCTTTGAATTCGATTTCCACCTTTCCGCGACTCCCTCATCTTCCACTATAGCTCCAGGGGGGGCAGCTTCCTATCTAATAACTTCCATGTTAACCAGTGGCACCGCCACACCAGTTATTTTGTCATGTGCAAACTCAACGCAGGGTTTCTCTTTTAGTTTTAATCAGTCATTGGGTAACCCAACATACTTCTCCAACTTCTCCATTCAAACAAGCACAACTATACCTCAAGGAAAATATGCGATTATTATCAGCGGCACAGGCGGAGAAAAAACTCATTCAATAGTATTGACATTAAATGTTGGCGACATTTACGAGCCAGATAATAGTTTCACAGAATACAGTTCAATGACCCTAACCACCTCCCTACAGTCACAGTCGCGAAGTATTGAACCTGCAGCTGATAACGACTATATACGATTTTACGGATCACCTGGTACCTATACGTTTTACACTTCAGGTTCATTGGATACCTTTGGCTATCTATACGATTCCGACCAAAATTTGTTAGCCTTGAATGACGATTCGGGTGGCAATTTGCAGTTCATGATTAATTATCAGATATTAGATAGTGGTTATTACTTTTTAAGAGTCAAAGATTTTTTGACTTCAAACAACGGTTCATATACATTGTATTATCAATATGAGCCTGCACCTTTGCCTCCAGCACGGATGAGTCCCGTCGACGGTGCCATAAATGCTTCTAGTAGTGAAGTATTCACATGGAGCAGCTCACAAGACGCCACACTTTACCAACTTCAAGTGTTAGGGCCATCGCCGGGGCTCTATAACACCACTGAAACTGGTTATTCTTTGCTCTCTCTCAATGAAGGCCAGTATACTTGGCGAATAAGAGCTTTCAACAATAGTGGCTGGAGCGACTGGACATCAGAATGGGGGTTCTCTCTCGACATGACCCCGCCATCAACTCCAGGTCCAGATGATGGCGTTTCAGGTTGGTTAATAAATAGCACTCCAACGTTTTCTTGGTCAGCAAATGATACCGTCAGCGGCTTAGCAGGTTACTACTGGAGAGTAGATGACGGACCTGAGATGTGGACAACAACATCATTTGTCACATTAAATATTCAAACTGATGGAAACCACAATTTCTACGTTAAAGCCACAGATAACGCTGGAAACAACGGTACATATGGAAGTCACGCTTTCCAATTAGACACAACTTATCCGTCTGGTTCAATAACTATAAACCAAGCGAGCCAATTTTCAACCTCAACTTCCGTAACTCTTTCCTTATCGTATTTCGACCAAACATCTGGCGTCGACAGAGTTCGCTATGGCAATGATGCCGTTTGGGATACAGAAGTTTGGGAATTTGCTTCATTATCTAAAGCTTGGACGTTGTTATCTGGAGATGGTTCAAAAACAGTTTACTATCAAATTAGGGACATGGCCGGGTTAATTTCGGTTTATTCAGCAATAATCAGTCTGGATACTGCTCCTCCAACAGGTTCTCTCAGCATTAACAATGGAGCTGCTTATACGACCTCCACACCAGTTACTTTAACCGTAATATCCACTGATTCAGTGTCTGGAGTCGGTCAAGTTAGGTTCAGCAATGACGGGGTCTGGGATATTGAGCAATGGGAAAACCCGCTTACCAATAAGGCTTGGACGTTAACTACTGATGAGGGCGCCAAAACAGTCTATATGGAGTTAAAAGATAATGTTGGCTTAATCTCGACTTACAATGCATCAATAATACTTGACATAACTCCTCCTATTGCGGATGCAGGTGAAGGACAAACCGTTGATGTTGGAAATAGTGTTTCTTTTGACGCGGGTAAAAGCACAGACATATCCGGTATAGTTAGTTACCTCTGGGACTTCGGTGACGGAATCCAAGGTGAAGGCGTAACAGTTACACACACCTACGATAGAGCTGGATTGTTCACAGCAACATTGACTGTCTATGACGCTGCCCACAACACTGCAGCAGCATCAATCATAATTATTGTTCAGGGCCAACCAACACCTACTCCTACTGCCGTACCCACAGCAAGACCAAACTCTAACCCAACTACATCACCAACCGCAAACCCCATTTCTAAGCCAACCTCTTCACCCACTGCTACACCCAATCCGACTTTAACCCCCGGCCAAACTTTAATAGAGGTCACCGCCGATAGTGGAAAAACAGTCCAACTTACAATTGAAGGTAACATAACAGCATCACAAATAACCAACGCGTTTATCCAAGTAAACCAGTCAGCTGCAACAACAACTTTCTCCTTCTTAATAACAGGAGAGAGCGGAACATCAGGCTACGGTAACATCACAATACCTAAAGACAAATTGACCCTTGGACCAGCACCACAAATCTATATCGACGGTCAATTAGCTGATTTTCAAGGTTATACCCAAGACGCAAACAACTACTATGTATGGTACACAACGCATTTTAGCAAATATGAACTGTCCATAATCTTCACAAACGAACAGACATCAGCAGATTACGCTTTATCTTTATTTTTGGCGATTGTAATCGTAGTAATTATCTGTATTTTTGGTGCTGTGCTTTTTTTGAGAAGGCAAGAAAAAACAGAAAAGTAACTCAACATTTTTATTAGAGTTGTATGAAGCTGCAGTAATAAGCTAATTTGTGTTGACTAGGCTTCTTTTTTAGTGCCTGTATAGTTCGTAAAAATACCTTTGTAATCAAATGCGGTAACCAATTCTTTAAAGTTTACAACAATAAGCGCCATTAAAGTAAAAAATGGTATTAGCGCGTAGTAGTAAAGCGGTGTTGTAATTCCTGATCCAAACACCATGCCAACGAAGCCAGAACCCATGGGCGGATAAAGCAGCATAACGTTTGACAACGCTAATGCACCTGCAGCACTTGTTAAGGCTATTTTGAGGTTAATGCGGTTATACATTACAAACAACGGAATCGCCAGTATCCCGAATCGGGGATCAAAAAACCCAAATGAGAAAACAGCGCCTGAGAGGATAGGTTTGTTTTTTCTGCCGAAGTAGAAGCTCAATAGGAGCAAGAAGGTTAAGAAGACTTTAGCTTGTCCTTCGCCCCACTGCCAATAATAACTTAGTGAGAAGCCTCCCTGTGAGCTTGGAAATGGCAGTAGCAATGCGATGACCATCACTGTCAAAGTTACTACCCAATGCTTGCTCTCGAGAAGTCGATAAATTAGGTATGCCATTAGGGGCAAAAGCATAAACTGGACTATATCAAAAGCCCATAACGCCTGTTGATAATCCAAGGCAAGGAAAGGTGAGGTGATTAAGAGAAAGTTGGGCAGGTACTTGTAGGCTTCAGGATGAGGTGGCGTAAGCGGTTCTATGCCCCCTTGGGCGCCGAAGGTGTATATGTGTGCGGGGTTGTTCCAAAGTCTCCATGATGCTATGTAGTATGCTGAGAAATCTTTGGCTAGAATGTCTCCTTGTGTGCTGATGCCGGGCGTTAAGGTGTGGGTTTCGGGGTATGCTAACGTGGCGGTGTAAGCGTTCATGGCTATAAGGGTGGTGGCAACGATGATCAGGAGAATTTTGGTTTTGTTTGCATGGTTTGTCATGTTCTCAACGTTGAGTTGTGCTTGAGCATTACGTGGTTTTGGATCATTTATACTTGGTTATCCGGTTTCTGGGGGTCGCGTAGCTGAAGTAATTACTGTGTTACATATGTAATACGAATGATAATGCTTTTATATAATCTTACCTTCTCAAGCCGTTAATCGCTAAAACAAGGAATTAAAAATAAATGATGATTCAAAAGCAAAGTAGCGCTAAACGTGCCTCAATAATAGCTGTAACCGCATCACTCTATACTGTATTCTTCTTCCTCTCATACTCGATAACTCTGCCAAACTTTACCTTGCTCTACCTCCCAATTATCCTGCTCGGTGTGTTTCCTATATGGTTTGGCTGGAGCGGATTGGTCGGCTCCATGATTGGAGGATTCATCGGGGGCGCCTTTGTTGAAGGCTTAGGCTTTCTTGGCATATTCGAATCTGTAGTTGCGCTTCTAATTTACATGATAAATTGGATTCTCATTCCTAAAAAAGCCGCTGAAGACGGTAACAAAATCAACCTTGCTGCAATGTTGGCCATATTAGCTGTAAGTTTACTTGCGGGCACAGGCTACATACTCCTCCAATATACCGTTTTACCTCAACTGTTCACAACCGCTGAAGCATTCACTATATTGATACCAACGTTCTTCATTAATCTGCCAATTGTGCTGATAACCTGTCCAGCGCTCATACGGACGATATCTCCCAAGCTGCGGACATGGGGCATGTACACGGGCAACTTTTCTGAATGGCGCAGCCGAAACAAAAACTAAAATCTCAAGCAGTTAAACTAACCCACTTATTTTTTGACTTTATTTTGTCCAATACTTTTAAGTTACCCAACTCCTAAAGGCAACTGAGCGCGTTGCACATGAAACTGCGAATAATAAACTTAACTCCCGAACAGCTTGTCGGGTTATTGCGGGGAAATGTCTCAGCTTTTACATCTGGATTGCCCAATGACGCGGAACTTTTGGATGCCAAAGTAGACTTGTTCTCGCGGCAAGTGTCTTTAATTGTTCGAAGCGACAGTTTTGAGGATGCCGCTGACACAGTACCCATCCCTGAGTTAATGTTGCTTGCCCCTGAAGAAGTTAAATCTGAACCTAATCCTTGTCCTAAACCTGTTGAGCCCGTTAAAGTTGTTGAAGTTAAACCTGAAATTAGTCCGGTAGTTGCTAGATCGCCTCCACCGGACCTCAGTCGCTACGCCCACAAAATGGAGAACGAATTTAGTCCTGAGCAGCGTAAGTTGCTTAGCTTTTCTGTTAAGGATGATTGTGTAGTAGTTAAGCCTGTTATGTTTTTGAAGGCTGAGTGGGACGACATTAACGAGGTTGTTCGTGGTATAGGTGGCAGATGGGTTAAGGGCGATATTATTAGTTATTGGGAAATTCCTTTGTAGTAGTATAGCGAAAAAACTTTAAACAGGAACACATTATTCAGAATTGATAGTGAATTAAGATGGACGGAAACGATAAACCCTTAACGAGAGACGCATTGGTTTCAATGCAAGTTATTGATGCAAAAGGGCGGTTAATGGGAAAAGTGAAGGATGTTGCTTTTGCTGTCGGAAAAATGGGCATTGCCATAACCGTGGAAAACGCTGATGGTGCGGTCCAGACTGTGCCGTGGGATACAATTCAAGCTGCCTCGGACTTCATAATCCTAAAGCCAACCGAGCAAAGCTATCAACCAAGTACCAATCAGTCTCAACAGCAGCAGCCTGCACAAGCCGCGCAGCAAGCGCAACCGCTTTGTCCAACCTGTAGCAAGCCGCTAACGTGGATTCCCCAATATCAGCGATGGTATTGCTACACCGACAAAAAATACGCTTAACCCTTTTCAACCTTAACCTGTTTTTTTAATTTTTTTTATTTCTATTTATTTGAACTGTGGCTTTTAGATCTTTGTTGTTTTCTAAGCTGACTTAAAGTGGTAAACTGAATCCAATAGAAGTGATTGTTTGAAACGAAAATCATCTATAATTGGCGATAGGGACTTTTAAAAGATTGTATTACCTAAATGCTACTTTAGTTGCGAATTCCTTTAGAATAGTATGGTTGTTTTAATTGTTTAGTGGTTTCTCTATTAAGGTAACTGTCCCATTTTTGCCCAGCCGCAATTGCTTCTCGCCCTTAAACATCGCAACATGTGCATTCTTTACTTCAACGGAGTCGCCAACATGGACGGTGTTTACTTGCTGGTCCCAGAGGCATAGCAATACCTTTCCGGTGTCATCCGCTAATACGGCGTTCGAAACGACCGCGTTGTCTCGAAATTGGGTGTGAACTTTGGCTGGCTCAGAAACTTCCACGACCTCTGCCGAAACATTGATTTTTTTCATTCCTACCCGCAGATCATAAATTTTGAGGTGTGAAGGCGTTGGGTTTTGTCTGGCTATTTCTTTGCGCACTCTGCCCGAGTCCATAGAGCTATCAAAGGAAACGTCTGTTCTTGTTAGCGTTTCGTCGGGGACTCGGAACTGTGCAACAACTTTACCGTCTTTGGTTATCAAGAAGATGGATTGGTTGCCGACGTTTCCGCGGTAATCAATATTTAATTTTCTGATTACTTTTTTGCCCTCTTCCTTGGCTTGCACTAGCCCTTCGAAGAGTTCGGTTGGGTAAACATCATTTTGTGCTGCAATGAAGGCGAGTTGGTCCTCTAAAGTTGGCTTTTTTGGCTTCATCTACATTATCTCCCCCATTTTTATTGGCGAATTATCGTAAAAAAGCAAAGTGGAAAGTGTGTTCGTTACTTTTTCTTGATTATATTCTGCACTTTTTTAATGTTGCGTTTCCTATTTAGGTTTAACTGTGAAAAAACGCTTTTTTCATGGATAACTGTCTAGTTTTGGTGACCTGTGTAGATACGTGTTTCCAAAAGGCAGAAAGCCTAAATTAGATATAATGTAATCTATGTCTTTAGTATTATTCTTTTTTGGTGTAAATCTATGGAAGACCTCGATGAGCTAAAGAAGTTAACCAAAGTCGAGCTCAAAAACCTCAAAAAAATATTTTATCCTCAAGTTAAAGTTTCAAAGGGCCAAGTAGTCGAGTATTACATCAAGATTGCTCCTAACCTATTACCTGTAATTGTTAATCGTCCGCTGGTTTTAACCCGTTACCCCAACGGCATAGAAGCTCGTGATTTGGGTAACAGCTTTTTTGAGAAAAATGCGCCTGAAGGGACCCCAAAATGGGTAAAGACGCACGCTATTTATTCTTCAACTTCAAAGCGGGATGTGCACTATGTAGTTTGCAATGATCTTGATACCCTGATTTGGTTGGCAAACATGGCTGCGCTGGAAATCCACATGCCTTTCTCTACCATCAAAGACCTTGAAAGGCCTGATTTGCTGTTTTTTGACGTTGATCCAGAGCCTCCTGCAAGCCTGGGCGATGCTGCTGAAGTTGCGTTGCTCCTGAGAGATAAACTCCGTGACTTAGGGTTGACGCCTTTTGTGAAGACTTCTGGGAAAAAAGGTCTACACGTTGTTGTTCCAATTGCGCCTGAGCATACGTTTGAGTCGGCAAGGGCGTTTGTGCACGGAATCGGTGTCGAACTGGCTAAGAAGAGTGATGTGGTGGTTTCTGAATTTAAGGACACTAAGAAACCCGGAAAAGTCTTTGTGGATTACCTACAGAATTCACCTATGCGAACCATGGTGGTTCCTTATAGTTTAAGGCCAACCCCAACGGCGACTGTGTCCATGCCCCTGGAGTGGTCGGAAGTCACGGAAAACCTAAACTCTGTAGAATACAATATTTTCAGTGCTGTTCAGCGGAAGAAGAATCCTTGGCAGCACCTTTTTGATAAAAGAGTGTATTTGACGTTTTAGAGGTAAAATTTGGTTAACCTTTAATAGCAAAAAACTAATTTTTCACTATTTAGCAAATTCCTGTTTTGGAGTGTTGGACATGCAGTATAGAATAGTTCCAAAAAACGGTGATAAATTATCTGCCCTAGGGTTTGGATGTATGCGTTTACCCCTTAAGGGGCAAGTTGTTGATGAAGAGCGGGCCATTAAACAAATTCGTTTTGCAATAGAGCATGGTGTAAACTATGTCGATTCTGCGCCACCCTACCATGGGGGTGAGAGTGAAAAAGTTCTCGGTAAAGCGCTACTTGATGGTTACCGGAGCAAAGTTAAAGTTGCTACCAAACTTACGCCATTTATGCTGCGCAAACCTGAAGACATGGGGCAAATGCTTGATACTCAGTTGCAGAAACTCCAGACTGACCACATAGATTATTATCTTCTTCACGGCTTGGAGGCGGAGTACTGGAAGAAAATGCAGGATTTTGGCGCCATTAAATTCCTTGAGAAAGCCAAGGCGGACGGTAAAATTGTTAACATTAGCTTCTCTTTCCATGGTTCATTAGGGCTATTCAAAGAAATTGTCGATGCCTACGACTGGACAATGTGTCAAATCCAATATAATCTGCTGGATGAGGAGTTGCAGGCTGGTACTGAAGGTCTCAAATATGCAGCTTCCAAAAAACTGGCGGTTGTGGTTATGGAGCCGCTTAGAGGAGGTGGTTTAGCAGATAAATTGCCTGCTGATGCCAAAAAATTCTACGATGACGCGCCGATTAAGCGAAGTCCTGCGGAGTGGGGGCTGCGTTGGGTTTGGAATCATCCTGAAGTAACTTTGGTTCTTTCAGGGATGAATGAGGAGCCTCAGATTGTCGAGAACATCAAAACTGCAGAAACAGCGCTGCCTGATATTATGAAGGCTCAAGAGTTGGATGTTGTAAAAAATGTGGCTGAGGCTTACCGTCGTTTACTTAAGGTTCCTTGTACGGGCTGCCAATATTGCATGCCCTGCATAAACGGTGTAAACATCCCCCGCAACTTCCAAGCCTACAACGAATTCTACCTATCTGGTGACGAACAGCAAGCCAGGGGCTTGTATGCTGCGTTTTTGATGGGCGGATTGACTGGGGTAAGGGCTGATGCGGTTTTATGCAAAGACTGCAAACAATGCGTGGCTAGATGTCCACAGCACATAAACATCCCTGAAAAACTCAAAGAAGTCGCTAAAGATTTGGGCGGTCCAAAAGCGGAAGCTGCACTTGCGATGGTTAGAGCCAACATGGCGCATCAGCAACAGAAGAAACCATAAAAAATGACCAAGATCAAAGCAATCCCCCCTTTCTATAACTCGTCTTGTGCTGTTTGGAAAAAGGTTATACCCTCGAGTTTCTATAATTACTTGAAGTCAATTTTCAGTTTTTTGGAGTGTTCACTTTGGGTTTAGAACAAGAAGAACAACACGAAACGGATTCGTCTCAGGTTGAGAAAACCAGTGCCACCGCGCCGAGCCGATCAATCTGGTCAGGTTCCATAACCATTGGTTTAGTTAATGTTCCAGTTAAACTATACTCGATGATTTACAATAAGGGTATTGCTTTTCATTTTTTGCATAAGACTGATGGGCAACCACTCAAGTATGTGAAGATGTGTACAAAAGAAGACAAGATTGTGCCCTGGAACGAGGTTGTAAGGGGCTATGAGGTCGTAAAGAATGAGTATATAGTTTTTGAGAAGAAGGAACTTGATGCGGTAAAGCCTGAGTCGGATAAGCGAATTCGAATTAGTAAATTTGTGGATTACTTCTCGGTTGACCCAGTTTATTTTGATCGTACTTATGCGCTTTTACCCGACAAGAGCAAAGATTCTTACAGTTTATTACTAAGCGCCTTGCAACGCACTAACAAGGCGGGTGCGGCACGCATAACCCTGCGTACCAAAGAATATCCGGCGCTATTGCACCCCTATAAAGGTGCGTTGGTGTTGACCACGTTGCGCTATGGTTATGATGTTGTGGATCCGCAAGACTTCGAAAATCTCCAAAAACTAGATGAACCACAAAAAGCCGAACTTGATTTGGCGATAAAAATCGTCAAAGACCTCTCAGGGGACTTCGATATAAACGAGTTCCATGACTCTTACCAGAAAAAAGTACAAGAGCTCGTGGCATTAAAGATGAAGGGTGAAAAAATTGTTGTCGAAAAGCCAGCTCAAGAGGAAGCCAAGAGTCTGATGGTTGCGCTGCGTGAGACACTCAAGCAGTTGGAAAATCCGAAATGAGCCGCCACCTCTACAGACCAATGCTGGCAAAAGTCGCACCAAAGCCCTTTTCAGATAAGGACTGGTTTTTTGAAATCAAGTGGGATGGCTTTAGGGCTATTGCTTATGTAGAGAAGCCCTTCAGGTTGCTGAGCCGAAATGGTAAAGAGCTTAAAAAAAATTTTCCTGAGCTTGAAGAATTAACTCACCTTGGTGCTCGGATGGTGTTAGATGGTGAAATCGTTGTCATGGTTGGGGGTAAACCTGACTTTCAATCTCTGTTGGAGCGAGGGCAAGTGGTTTTAGCGGGTGAAATTATGCGCCAAGCGCAGCGGGCGCCTGCAGTTTACATAGTTTTTGATATCTTGGAAAAAGATGGTAAATCCCTTACTGCGCTTCCTTTGTTTGAGCGCAAAAAAATCTTAAATAGTTCTCTCAAAGAGGGTGCTCATGTTTTGCTTTCGGATTTCATTGAAGCTAAAGGTGAAGCATATTACCAGCTGGTTCTTGAGAAGGGTTTGGAGGGTGTCGTGGCTAAGAAAAAAGACAGCCAATATGAGGAAGGTTTGCGGACTGGGTTATGGGTTAAGATTAAGCTGCTCAAGACTTGTGACTGTGTAATCTTCGGTTATACCCGAGGTAGTAAGTCTCGTGAAGAAACTTTTGGTGCACTGTTGCTTGGAGTTTATGATCGTGAAAACAAACCAGTTTATCTTGGTAAAGTCGGCTCTGGCTTTAGCGAGAAGGTAATTGGTGTTTTGATGGATAAATTCGAGAAGATAAGAACAGCTGCTGCGCCCTTTACATCTGAGGCCGGGGATATTGTGACTTGGCTTGAACCCCTACTTGTTTGTGAGGTTCTATACCAAATGGTAACCCGTGATTTGAAGCTGCGAATGGCCCGCTTCCAGCGCCTAAGAGAAGATAAATCTCCTGATGAATGTAAAATTGATCAGTTAACTGAGGTAAAAAATATGGCATCCCCAAAAAACTCAAAACTATCCGAATATGCTTCGAAACGTGATTTTCAGCAGACTCCTGAACCAACTGGAGGCAAGAAAACGCAGGAAGCTCTAATTTATGTAATTCAAGAACACCATGCCAGAGCCCTTCACTACGATCTAAGATTAGAGAAGGACGGTGTGCTCAAGAGTTGGGCAGTTCCCAAAGGTATACCTGAAACCACTAAGGAGAGGCGGTTGGCCGTGGAAACCGAAGATCACCCATACGAATATGCAGGTTTCCAAGGCGAAATTCCAAAGGGACAATACGGTGCTGGAACTGTTAAAATCTGGGATAAAGGTTACTACACGATTAAGTTGTGGGAAAACGACAAAATTGAGGTTAACCTGAGCGGTGAGCGCCTACATGGGCGCTATGTTTTGGTGAGGCTTAAAAAAGCGGAAGACAAAAAGGATTGGCTGTTGCTGAAGGGAAAAGAGTAGAATGGGTAATTTGAATTTGGGCACGATTGGCTGGAGCTACAACTTCTGGCTTGGAATATTCTACCCAAACAAAACCGTCTCAAAGGATTACTTAGCCTACTATGCCCAGCAGTTCAACACGGTGGAGGTGGATAGCACGTTTTATCGCATTCCCACACAGCAAACTGTCGAAAACTGGTGTGCAAAGACTCCTGATGAATTCTTATTTTCACTAAAATTTCCGCAAATTATAACGCATGTTAAAGCCCTAAGAGGCTGCTGGAGTGAAACCGAAGTTTTTCTTGCCCGCGCTGGTTTGCTAGGAGACAAGCTTGGGGCTTTGCTTTTGCAGTTTCCGCCGAGTTTCACGGCTAAACAACTGTCTGATTTAGCGGATTACTTACACAAGCTTCCCAGTGGACATCGCTACGTAGTTGAAGTGCGGAACAAATCGTTACTAACCCCAAAACTCTACAAGGTTTTAAGAGAAAATAATGTTGCTTTAGCGTGGGCAGACAGCGCACTTATGACCGATATAGATGAAGTTACTGCTGACTTCTTGTATATTCGTTGGGAGGGGAACCGAAAAATCGTCAGTGGCACTTTAGGCAAAAAGGAAGTAGACAGGTCGAAAGATCTGAAGATTTGGGCGGATAGACTAAAGCCATACTTAAATGAGAATATTGATATTTTTGGTTACTTCGGTAAATATTTCTCAGGCTACCCGCCTTTGGACATAAATGGTCTTTCAGTTTTCTTGGATTAGGTGTTTTCTTTTTGATATTACTTTTTATGTTATCTCTGTTTATTGCTTGTGCGAGTGAGGTTAAGAAATAGTGGATATTGACAAGCTCTGGAAGTTAGCTTCTTTTTATTTGGAGAAAAACGAATTCGGAGTTGAACATACAAAACGGGTCTTCTTGATAGCAAAATAAAAAGAAGCTAGACCCAGGACTTATCATCCACTATTTCTTAACCTCACTGGCACAAGCAATAAACAGAGATAACATAAAAAGTAATATCAAAAAGAAAACACCTAATCCAAGAAAAACTGAAAGACCATTTATGTCCAAAGGCGGGTAGCCTGAGAAATATTTACCGAAGTAACCAAAAATATCAATATTCTCATTTAAGTATGGCTTTAGTCTATCCGCCCAAATCTTCAGATCTTTCGACCTGTCTACTTCCTTTTTGCCTAAAGTGCCGCTGACGATTTTTCGGTTCCCCTCCCAACGAATATACAAGAAGTCAGCAGTAACTTCATCTATATCGGTCATAAGTGGGCTGTCTGCCCACGCTAAAGCAACATTATGTTCTCTTAAAACCTTGTAGAGTTTTGGGGTTAGTAACGATTTGTTCCGCACTTCAACTACGTAGCGATGTCCACTGGGAAGCTTGTGTAAGTAATCCGCTAAATCAGACAGTTGTTTAGCCGTGAAACTCGGCGGAAACTGCAAAAGCAAAGCCCCAAGCTTGTCTCCTAGCAAACCAGCGCGGGCAAGAAAAACTTCGGTTTCACTCCAGCAGCCTCTTAGGGCTTTAACATGCGTTATGATTTGCGGAAATTTTAGTGAAAATAAGAATTCATCAGGAGTCTTTGCACACCAGTTTTCGACAGTTTGCTGTGTGGGAATGCGATAAAACGTGCTATCCACCTCCACCGTGTTGAACTGCTGGGCATAGTAGGCTAAGTAATCCTTTGAGACGGTTTTGTTTGGGTAGAATATTCCAAGCCAGAAGTTGTAGCTCCAGCCAATCGTGCCCAAATTCAAATTACCCATTCTACTCTTTTCCCTTCAGCAACAGCCAATCCTTTTTGTCTTCCGCTTTTTTAAGCCTCACCAAAACATAGCGCCCATGTAGGCGCTCACCGCTCAGGTTAACCTCAATTTTGTCGTTTTCCCACAACTTAATCGTGTAGTAACCTTTATCCCAGATTTTAACAGTTCCAGCACCGTATTGTCCCTTTGGAATTTCGCCTTGGAAACCTGCATATTCGTATGGGTGATCTTCGGTTTCCACGGCCAACCGCCTCTCCTTAGTGGTTTCAGGTATACCTTTGGGAACTGCCCAACTCTTGAGCACACCGTCCTTCTCTAATCTTAGATCGTAGTGAAGGGCTCTGGCATGGTGTTCTTGAATTACATAAATTAGAGCTGCCTGCGTTTTCTTGCCTCCAGTTGGTTCAGGAGTCTGCTGAAAATCACGTTTCGAAGCATATTCGGATAGTTTTGAGTTTTTTGGGGATGCCATATTTTTTACCTCAGTTAACTGATCAATTTTACATTCATCAGGAGATTTATCTTCTCTTAGGCGCTGGAAGCGGGCCATTCGCAGCTTCAAATCACGGGTTACCATTTGGTATAGAACCTCACAAACAAGTAGGGGTTCAAGCCAAGTCACAATATCCCCGGCCTCAGATGTAAAGGGCGCAGCAGCTGTTCTTATCTTCTCGAATTTATCCATCAAAACACCAATTACCTTCTCGCTAAAGCCAGAGCCGACTTTACCAAGATAAACTGGTTTGTTTTCACGATCATAAACTCCAAGCAACAGTGCACCAAAAGTTTCTTCACGAGACTTACTACCTCGGGTATAACCGAAGATTACACAGTCACAAGTCTTGAGCAGCTTAATCTTAACCCATAACCCAGTCCGCAAACCTTCCTCATATTGGCTGTCTTTTTTCTTAGCCACGACACCCTCCAAACCCTTCTCAAGAACCAGCTGGTAATATGCTTCACCTTTAGCTTCAATGAAATCCGAAAGCAAAACATGAGCACACTCTTTGAGAGAACTGTTTAAGATTTTTTTGCGCTCAAACAAAGGAAGCGCAGTAAGGGATTTACCATCTTTTTCCAAGATATCAAAAACTATGTAAACTGCAGGCGCCCGCTGCGCTTGGCGCATAATTTCACCCGCTAAAACCACTTGCCCTCGCTCCAACAGAGATTGAAAGTCAGGTTTACCCCCAACCATGACAACGATTTCACCATCTAACACCATCCGAGCACCAAGGTGAGTTAATTCTTCAAGCTCAGGAAAATTTTTTTTAAGCTCTTTACCATTTCGGCTCAGCAACCTGAAGGGCTTCTCTACATAAGCAATAGCCCTAAAGCCATCCCACTTGATTTCAAAAAACCAGTCCTTATCTGAAAAGGGCTTTGGTGCGACTTTTGCCAGCATTGGTCTGTAGAGGTGGCGGCTCATTTCGGATTTTCCAACTGCTTGAGTGTCTCACGCAGCGCAACCATCAGACTCTTGGCTTCCTCTTGAGCTGGCTTTTCGACAACAATTTTTTCACCCTTCATCTTTAATGCCACGAGCTCTTGTACTTTTTTCTGGTAAGAGTCATGGAACTCGTTTATATCGAAGTCTCCTGAGAGGTCTTTGACGATTTTTATCGCCAAATCAAGTTCGGCTTTTTGTGGTTCATCTAGTTTTTGGAGATTTTCGAAGTCTTGCGGATCCACAACATCATAACCATAGCGCAACGTGGTCAACACCAACGCACCTTTGTAGGGGTGCAATAGCGCCGGATATTCTTTGGTACGCAGGGTTATTCGTGCCGCACCCGCCTTGTTAGTGCGTTGCAAGGCGCTGAGTAATAAACTGTAAGAATCTTTGCTCTTGTCGGGTAAAAGCGCATAAGTACGATCAAAATAAACTGGGTCAACCGAGAAGTAATCCACAAATTTACTAATTCGAATTCGCTTATCCGACTCAGGCTTTACCGCATCAAGTTCCTTCTTCTCAAAAACTATATACTCATTCTTTGCGACCTCATAGCCCCTTACAACCTCGTTCCAGGGCACAATCTTGTCTTCTTTCGTACACATCTTCACATACTTGAGTGGTTGCCCATCAGTCTTATGCAAAAAATGAAAAGCAATACCCTTATCGTAAATCATCGAGTACAGTTTAACTGGAACATTAACTAAACCAATGGTTATGGAACCTGACCAGATTGATCGGCTCGGCGCGGTGGCACTGGTTTTCTCAACCTGAGACGAATCCGTTTCCTGTTGTTCTTCTTGTTCTAAACCCAAAGTGAACACTCCAAAAAACTGAAAATTGACTTCAATTAATTATAGAAACTCGAGGGTATAACCTTTTTCCAAACAGCACAAGACGAGTTATAGAAAGGGGGGATTGCCTTGATCTTGGTCATTTTTTATGGTTTCTTCTGTTGCTGATGCGCCATGTTGGCTCTAACCATCGCAAGTGCAGCTTCCGCTTTTGGACCGCCCAAATCTTTAGCGACTTCTTTGAGTTTTTCAGGGATGTTTATGTGCTGTGGACATCTAGCCACGCATTGTTTGCAGTCTTTGCATAAAACCGCATCAGCCCTTACCCCAGTCAATCCGCCCATCAAAAACGCAGCATACAAGCCCCTGGCTTGCTGTTCGTCACCAGATAGGTAGAATTCGTTGTAGGCTTGGAAGTTGCGGGGGATGTTTACACCGTTTATGCAGGGCATACAATATTGGCAGCCCGTACAAGGAACCTTAAGTAAACGACGGTAAGCCTCAGCCACATTTTTTACAACATCCAACTCTTGAGCCTTCATAATATTAGGCAGCGCTGTTTCTGCAGTTTTGATGTTCTCGACAATCTGAGCTTCCTCATTCATCCCTGAAAGAACCAAAGTTACTTCAGGATGATTCCAAACCCAACGCAGCCCCCACTCCGCAGGACTTCGCTTAATCGGCGCGTCATCGTAGAATTTTTTGGCATCAGCAGGCAATTTATCTGCTAAACCACCTCCTCTAAGCGGCTCCATAACCACAACCGCCAGTTTTTGGGAAGCCGCATATTTGAGACCTTCAGTACCAGCCTGCAACTCCTCATCCAGCAGATTATATTGGATTTGACACATTGTCCAGTCGTAGGCATCGACAATTTCTTTGAATAGCCCTAATGAACCATGGAAAGAGAAGCTAATGTTAACAATTTTACCGTCCGCCTTGGCTTTCTCAAGGAATTTAATGGCGCCAAAATCCTGCATTTTCTTCCAGTACTCCGCCTCCAAGCCGTGAAGAAGATAATAATCTATGTGGTCAGTCTGGAGTTTCTGCAACTGAGTATCAAGCATTTGCCCCATGTCTTCAGGTTTGCGCAGCATAAATGGCGTAAGTTTGGTAGCAACTTTAACTTTGCTCCGGTAACCATCAAGTAGCGCTTTACCGAGAACTTTTTCACTCTCACCCCCATGGTAGGGTGGCGCAGAATCGACATAGTTTACACCATGCTCTATTGCAAAACGAATTTGTTTAATGGCCCGCTCTTCATCAACAACTTGCCCCTTAAGGGGTAAACGCATACATCCAAACCCTAGGGCAGATAATTTATCACCGTTTTTTGGAACTATTCTATACTGCATGTCCAACACTCCAAAACAGGAATTTGCTAAATAGTGAAAAATTAGTTTTTTGCTATTAAAGGTTAACCAAATTTTACCTCTAAAACGTCAAATACACTCTTTTATCAAAAAGGTGCTGCCAAGGATTCTTCTTCCGCTGAACAGCACTGAAAATATTGTATTCTACAGAGTTTAGGTTTTCCGTGACTTCCGACCACTCCAGGGGCATGGACACAGTCGCCGTTGGGGTTGGCCTTAAACTATAAGGAACCACCATGGTTCGCATAGGTGAATTCTGTAGGTAATCCACAAAGACTTTTCCGGGTTTCTTAGTGTCCTTAAATTCAGAAACCACCACATCACTCTTCTTAGCCAGTTCGACACCGATTCCGTGCACAAACGCCCTTGCCGACTCAAACGTATGCTCAGGCGCAATTGGAACAACAACGTGTAGACCTTTTTTCCCAGAAGTCTTCACAAAAGGCGTCAACCCTAAGTCACGGAGTTTATCTCTCAGGAGCAACGCAACTTCAGCAGCATCGCCCAGGCTTGCAGGAGGCTCTGGATCAACGTCAAAAAACAGCAAATCAGGCCTTTCAAGGTCTTCGATGGTAGAGAAAGGCATGTGGATTTCCAGCGCAGCCATGTTCGCCAACCAAATCAGGGTATCAAGATCATTGCAAACTACATAGTGCACATCCCGCTTTGAAGTTGAAGAATAAATAGCATGCGTCTTTACCCATTTTGGGGTCCCTTCAGGCGCATTTTTCTCAAAAAAAGCTGTTACCCAAATCACGAGCTTCTATGCCGTTGGGGTAACGGGTTAAAACCAGCGGACGATTAACAATTACAGGTAATAGGTTAGGAGCAATCTTGATGTAATACTCGACTACTTGGCCCTTTGAAACTTTAACTTGAGGATAAAATATTTTTTTGAGGTTTTTGAGCTCGACTTTGGTTAACTTCTTTAGCTCATCGAGGTCTTCCATAGGTCTACACCAAAAAAGAATAATACTAAAGACATAGATTACATTATATCTAATTTAGGCTTTCTGCCTTTTGGAAACACGTATCTACACAGGTCACCAAAACTAGACAGTTATCCATGAAAAAAGCGTTTTTTCACAGTTAAACCTAAATAGGAAACGCAACATTAAAAAAGTGCAGAATATAATCAAGAAAAAGTAACGAACACACTTTCCACTTTGCTTTTTTACGATAATTCGCCAATAAAAATGGGGGAGATAATGTAGATGAAGCCAAAAAAGCCAACTTTAGAGGACCAACTCGCCTTCATTGCAGCACAAAATGATGTTTACCCAACCGAACTCTTCGAAGGGCTAGTGCAAGCCAAGGGAGAGGGCAAAAAAGTAATCAGAAAATTAAATATTGATTACCGCGGAAACGTCGGCAACCAATCCATCTTCTTGATAACCAAGGACGGTAAAGTAGTTGCACAGTTCCGAGTCCCCGACGAAACGCTAACAAGAACAGACGTTTCCTTTGATAGCTCTATGGACTCGGGCAGAGTGCGCAAAGAAATAGCCAGACAAAACCCAACGCCTTCACACCTCAAAATTTATGATCTGCGGGTAGGAATAAAAAAAATCAATGTTTCGGCAGAGGTCGTGGAAGTTTCTGAGCCAGCCAAAGTTCACACCCAATTTGGAGACAACGCGGTCGTTTCGAACGCCGTATTAGCGGATGACACCGGAAAGGTATTGCTATGCCTCTGGGACCAACAAGTAAACACCGTCCATGTTGGCGACTCCGTTGAAGTAAAGAATGCACATGTTGCGATGTTTAAGGGCGAGAAGCAATTGCGGCTGGGCAAAAATGGGACAGTTACCTTAATAGAGAAACCACTAAACAATTAAAACAACCATACTATTCTAAAGGAATTCGCAACTAAATAGCATTTAGGTAATACAATCTTTTAAAAGTCCCTATCGCCAATTATAGATGATTTTCGTTTCAAACAATCACTTCTATTGGATTCAGTTTACTGCTTTAAGTCAGCTTAGAAAACAACAAAGATCTAAAAGCCACAGTTCAAATAAATAGAAATAAAAAAATTAAAAAAACAGGTTAAGGTTGAAAAGGGTTAAGCGTATTTTTTGTCGGTGTAGCCAATACCAGCGCTGATATTGGGGAATCCACGTTAGCGGCTTGCTACAGGTTGGACAAAGCGGGTTCGCTTGCTGCGCGGATTGTAGGGCTGCTGCTGTTAGACTGATTGGTACTTGGTTGATGGCTTTGCTCGGTTCTTTAGGATTATGAAGTCCGAGGCAGCTTGAATTGTATCCCACGGCACAGTCTGGACCGCACCATCAGCGTTTTCCACGGTTATGGCAATGCCCATTTTTCCGACAGCAAAAGCAACATGCTTACTTTTCCTATTAAGCGCCCTTTTGCATCAATAACTTGCATTGAAACCAATGCGTCTCTCGTTAAGGGTTTATCGTTTCCGTCCATCTTAATTCACTATCATTCTGAATAATGTGTTCCTGTTTAAAGTTTTTTCGCTATACTACTACAAAGGAATTTCCCAATAACTAATAATCACCCTTAACCCATCTGCCAGGCCTTTGCCTCGAACAACCTCGTTAGATTTCGTCCCACTC